>DVDX01000072.1 GCA_015295985.1 Synechococcus sp. M44_DOE_062
CAGTGCTCCGCACCGCTAGCGCGACAGTGCTCCGCACCGCTAGCGCGACAGTGCTCCGCACCGCTAGCGCGACAGTGCTATGCCTACGGCACCCTGACGGGAACCGCACCGCTAGCGCGAACGCCTCAAAGCGGCTTGAAATAGCCATAACCCACCTCTAACCAAAGCTGATGCGGAGCAGGGAGAAATCATCTTCAAAGTCCGTCCGCCCCTGAAAGGATTGGGCCTCATGGATCACCTGATCCAGGCCACCGTCAGCGCTCTTGCTCAGCAGGGCTATCAAATTGTTCAGCCCCCAGAGTTCTCTCTGCGGGTTTATGACTTCGTAAACTCCATCGCTGAACAGGTAGAGATGGCTGTTCTCCGGGATCCGTACTTGATCCCTTTGAAAAGTGAGGTCGGGCAAAATGCCGATGGGCAGGTTATCAGTCTTCAGCAGGATTGAATCCTGACCTTGGATGAGCAGAGCAGGTGGGTGGCCGGCACTGGCAAAAGAGAGCAGACGGGATCCCGGCTGATAAACCCCGTACCAAAGGGTGAAGTACATCTCATGGTGGGATCCCATTTGAAAAGACTGGTTGAGGGCACGCAAGACCGCGTCCGGCTGGCGGGGATCGGTATCGGCCAAGCCTTGAGTGCGCAACTGGTTCATCACCGACACCGACAACAGAGCGGATCCCACCCCATGCCCCGACACATCCAGCAGGTAGATGGCCAGGTGTTCCTCATCCAGCCAATGATAGTTAAACGAATCTCCCCCCAATTCCTGGGAGGGCAAAAAGCGCCACTCGAGAGCCACTTTGCAGTCGGGGAAATAGACCGGCTCTGGCAGGAGAGAACGGACATAGCTGGCCGCCTCTGCCAATTCTGCCCGTAACCTGGCCGTTTGCTGCTGCAGGTCATAGCTGAGCTGGTGTAAGCGCAGCCCGGCCCGCACACGTGCCCGCAACTCATTGGGGTCGATGGGCTTGCTCAGAAACTCATCTGCTCCGGCATCCAGGCCCTGGATACGGTCTTCGACCTCGGTGCGAGCGGTGAGCAAGATAAAAAACGTCGTGGAAAACTTGGGATTGGCTTTGATGCGTCGGCAAACCTCTAGTCCATCCATGTCCGGCATCATCCAATCACAGATGATCAGCCCCGGCACCAGCAGGTGGGCTTGCTCCAGCCCCTCGGAACCGTTGCTGGCCATCTCCACGGTGTAGCCTTGTCGCTCCAGGGATCGCTTCAACACCAGCCGAATTGTGGGATCGTCGTCAACAATCAAAATGGCCGTCATGACCGCTGCACCCCAATCCCAAAGTCAAAACCCATCCAAACGCAACTCCAGCCCGATAGCCCATACCGGTAGGCAGATCTTTCATCGTAGCTTAGGGGTTGCAGCAGGAAAACCAGCTCGGCAAGCAGTTCACAACAATGGGGAAAGCCTCAGCAGCCTCATCCATCGGAGCCAAGGTTGCGTATCGATCTGGGGATCCCCAAAACCGTGGTTGCACGCTACCCAAAAGCTAACCGTTTCCAGATACTGATGGCAGCAGATCATCGCGAGGCGGATTCTGGGCAGATTCTTCTTGAGAGACTGCCATTGGATACAGAGATACAGATCACACTCGTCCATCCTTCGCCCGTTTAGAGTGAACTTTAAGATTCAACGGCCTTTGCCGCATGAGCACATCTCCCCTATCCTTATCCCCTCCCTCCGTTCAGGATTCACAGGCAACTTCGCCCCCGGCACCCAGCGAAGTTCCCAGGGGAGAAATCCGGCTGGAGGACTTGGACGAAAAGCAATTGTTGGCCGCCCTATCATCGGTGGTGTTAAACCCGGCAGCTTGGAGTTGCTTCAGCGTCAGCGAAACCAGCCGCCTGCTACGCCCCCTGCAAATCTGCCCCGACTTGACGGGAACTCCCGTTCTCTCCCCAGGGGCCACTGCCGAAGTGGTCTATAAGTTCCTGCTGAGCGACGGTCGGATCGGAACCATGAAGGGGCTGATCTCCATCGAAGGCTTCCGCAGCGAGCGGCTGCGCTCTGTTTACGATCAGCTTCACATTGAAAAGGTTATCCCGGCCTTCACCGAGTCGGTTGTGGTGCAAATTATTGATCATTTAAAATCGATTTTTGCCCGCGACTTGGATGAGCTGCTTTGGCAAGAAAGCTTTTACTTCACCCCTCAAGATCTGCGCCAGCAAGAGTTCTTGTTGCGCGGCCTGCGGCCCGAGGCGATCCCACGCAGCTTTCGGCCTCACCTGCAGAGGGTCTACACCCAGATTATGAGGGTGTGTCGCAGCTTGCCCAACATCGCCTTCCAACTGTGTCTGCGGGCCTACCTAGAGTACAACGAGGTCAAAAACAGGCATCTGCTGGCGCTTCTACTCAGCAAGTATTTTTACACGCTCTACCGCATCGGCGGTCTGGACGGTTGGGAAAGTGGGGATCCGGTGGAGCTGGGATCCCTACGCTCTGCCAGTGGGCGAGTTCGGCTTCAGGCTCTTTCTCGCCTTCTAACCCTGAACAACGACAGCGACGCTCCCCTGGTGGGCATTGGGGGCACCGGGCCGGGGGGCAGCTATTTCAGCGGGGAACGGGAGCCTGCCGGCGTTGAGATGGTGAGCTCAGAAGAGATTGAAAAGCTGCGGCAAGATGTGGAGGTGGCTCGCGGCCAGATCACCGAGGCCCAGCAGTTGGTGGCCCAATATCAGGAGGAGAAAAAACAGGAACTGCTCACCCGCCTTCAGGATCCGGGAAAGTTTCTTCTCTTCAGCATTCATCAGTTTTTTGACACCCTCTTCGGATCCCTGCCCGGAGAGGTGAAAAGCGAGTACGGGGCAGTTTGGGTGCCGCGCACCTCCTACTTGGATGAGAAGGAGCGAGACAAGCTGACAGAGCATTTGCGCCAGATCACCAGCGAAGCTTATTTGGTCAGCGTTCCCTTTGCCGAGGCCACCCTCATCGGCTATTGGCGGGTTTTGGCGGATTCGTTCTACAACCAATGGGTTTTGAATCAGTACAAGCAATTGCAGAGCTATGGGGTGGATTTGGAGCAACAGGGCATCCAGATTCTGGAACGAGAACGATTTCTGGATGAGGTTCAGTTGCGCTTTGCCGCCCGCCATCGAGAAATTGTGACTCAAAATGTAGAGAAGATCACCCAAATTGTGGTGGATAGCCTCGCCAAACGGGTGGCCCTCAACACCAGCCAGCAAAGTTTTCAGGCCATGCGGGCCAAGTTGACCACTGTTTTGGATATGGACATTTCCCGCAAGGACGTGGGGGAAGTCAAGCGGCTGATCGACTACTTCACCGATGTGTTTTTGGGCAAGCGGGAGGAGCTGCGCTCCCCCTATCCGGTGGGCACGATTTTACAAGTCAAGGCGGCCATTGAGGCTCGTCCCCCCGATAGCCGCACCCGCATTGGTCTGGAAATTTTGGGGCAGCTCTACCGCGAGTACGTTCCCCTGCTGGGATCCGCACCGAGGTAGGAATAGGGGCAGAGCGGCGGATCCCGTGGGCCGACAGGTTTTGGGCAGAATGGGGACTGGCGTGCTGTCTAGATGGAGATTCCCCATGCGCTACCGCCAGCTTGGCCACAGCCCTTTGCAAGTTTCGGAGATCTGCCTGGGCACCATGACCTTTGGGCAGCAAAATACTCTGGCCGAGGCTTTTGAACAACTCGACTACGCGGTGGAGCACGGGATCAACTTCATCGATACCGCCGAGATGTATCCGGTGCCGGCGCGGGCGGAAACCCAGGGAGCCACCGAGCGCTACATCGGCGAGTGGCTGCAACACCAACCGCGGCATCGCCTGATCCTGGCCACCAAGATCACCGGCCCCGGTCGGCCCTGGCATTGGATTCGCAACGGATCCCTGTCCATCACCCGCGACAACCTCAAGCAGGCGGTGGCCGATAGCCTCAAACGCCTGAAAACCGACTACATCGACCTCTACCAGATCCACTGGCCGGATCGCTACGTGCCCCTGTTTGGGGGCGTTGCCTACGATCCCAGCCAGGAGCGGCCCACCGTTCCCATTGCCGAGCAGTTGCAGGCTCTGGCGGAATTGGTGCAAGAGGGTCTCATTCGCTACATCGGCCTGAGCAACGAAACCCCTTGGGGGGTGAGCAAGTTCTGCCAGGTGGCCGAGCAACTGGGGTTGCCCAGGGTGGTCTCGATTCAGAATGCCTACAGCCTCATCAACCGCACGTTTGAAATGGGCCTGGCGGAAGTCTGCCGCCACGAGCAGGTGGGCTTGCTGGCCTACAGCCCGCTCGGATTTGGGCTGCTGACGGGCAAATATCTGGGGGGGGTGAAGCCGCCGGGATCCCGTTTGGCCTTGTTTGAAGGCTTTGGCCAGCGGTACCGCAAGCCGAATGTGGAAGAAGCGGTGGCCGCCTATGTGCAAATTGCCCGCCGGCACGGTCTGACACCGGCCCAGTTGGCTTTGGCCTTTGTGCGCAGCCGCTGGTTTGTCACCAGCACCATCATCGGGGCCACCAGCCTGACCCAACTCAAAGAGAACCTCAGTTGCCTGGATGTGGAGCTGTCCCCGCAGATCCTGGCGGAGATCGAAGCGGTTCACCAGCGCTACCCCAATCCTGCCCCCTAAAAGGTTGGCGAAACCGACGGCCAAATAGAACTTTTCGGAAGGTTTCCTCGTCTGGATGTGCGGTTTGGATATCCTCTCCGACTCTTCTGTCCGGCCAGTTTCTATGGCCTCTCCCAGCCAAGAGTGGGGATCCGAGACCGTGAATCCCGTACCAAGAACCTGAGGTGTGAACGATGCGTAAGCTTTCCCTTTGGCAGGGTTGGAAGACTGCGGCTTTGGTGATCAGTTGCAGCAGCTTGGCCTGGCTTGGGGATCCCGCTTGGGCCCAACTTTCCGATATCAGCACCTATTGGGGTGCCCAGTACATCGCTGGATTGAATGAACGACAGATCATCGGTGGCTTCCCAGATGGCACCTTTCGCCCCAACGAGTCCATCACCCGTGCCCAATTTGCCGTTATTGTCACCAAAGCCTTTGGCCTAGATACCAACGTTCCTGTGCGCTCCTTTGCCGATCCAATTCCCAGTTGGGCGGCTCCCTCCATCGGCGCGGCGGCAGCAGCAGGGTTTGTTTCCGGCTTTCCGGATGGCACTTTTCGACCCAATGATGTGCTCACCCGTGCGCAGGCCATCACCGTCCTGACCCGTGCAGCTACCAACGGCAGGCTCATCGAAGATGCCGGTCAAATTGACGCGATCCTATCTGCGTTCGGTGATGCCAATTTGGTTCCCAACTTTGCCCGCGCCCCCATCGCAACAGCGGTTCAGGAAGGGTTGTTGGTGCTCTACCCCGACCCCACCCGATTGAATGCCCAGGCCGTGGCCACGCGGGGGGAAGTGGCTGCTCTTACCTACCAAGCGCTGGCCAAGGTGGGTCGAGTGCCCAATTTGGATCCGCCGGTGGGGGCTGCCATCCCCGGCCCTGGGATCCGCACCGAGCTCCTTGCCCAGGTCACCCCTACGCCCGAACCCCTGGCCACGCCGGACATTCCCATTGAGCCTTTGGTGGAAACGCTGCCCGCCGCCCCAGAAGTGAGAACCTTCTTCGCCCGCGAAGAGCTGGGATCCGTGAACCCAGGGGATACCATTACCGTGTTTTTGCTGGGATCCCCAGGGGCGCAGGGATCGTTTTCCATCCCCGGCATTGCCTACAACCTGCCGCTGCAGGAAACCCGCCCAGGGCAATACGAGGGCAGCTACACCTTCCGCAGCCAAGACCGGGCCTCAGAAGCGCCTGTTTTTGCCCGCCTGGAGCGGAATGGACTGGTGACCCTGGTACAGTTGCCGGACAAAACCATCACCATCGGACGGGTTACCGACACCACCTTCCCCACCATCAGCGAACTGGCCCCTCCCAATGGATCCCTAACCGACAACTCTCGTCCCTCCATCTCAGCCCGTTTCCAGGATGACCAGGGAATCGACCTCAATAGCTTTACCTTGCTGGTGAACAACGTGGATGTCACCGCCCAAGCCCAGCTCACCCGCACCGGCTTTACCTACACCCCAGCTGAGCCTCTGCCCACCGATCGACCGACCTTGATTGCCGTCCAAATTGCCGATACCAGCGGCAACACTACCATCCAGCAGTGGTCTTTCCAGGTGCAGGCCGCCCAGCCCACTGCCACACTGACTCCAACACCAACCCCGACACCAGCAGCGACACCCACGCCGACCCTGACACCAACCCCAACACCGGTAGCGACGCCCACTCCAACTCCAACACCAACGCTGACCCCGACACCGGTAGCGACGCCTACTCCCACACCCACGCCGGAAGCTACACCCACCCTGACTTCAACACCGACCCCCACACCCACTCCCACGCCACAGCCTGGCGGGGAGCCTTCGCCTTCTCCTAGCCCTTAGGGAAGGGGGATCCCATCAACGGCTGTTAATGGTGCTTTAAGAGCAATTGAGTTGTTACTGAACACTACCCCTAGTGGGCACGAGCCAGTCGGGATGTTAAGCTACTGCCAGTTGTGACCGGATGGGATCCATGAGCTCAACCTTGCAGCCGTTCCTGCATTTGTTGCAGAGGAGTTCCTTTTGGGGGGTGTTGGGTGGGGTGTTGATGGCCGGTGCTGTTGCCCCCGTTGCCGCTCAGCAGTTTGAATTCACCCCCCAGCCGGTGCCCCCCAGAGGGGATCCCGTCCCTACCTTGCCCTTGCTGAGCGCTCCGCCCTCCCCCGCCTCTGCCGCCCCACCGGCCCTGCCACCGGTACCTCAGGTGCCGCAAATGCCGCTGGATCCCACGGTTCCGGTTTTGGATCCGATCCCGGTAGTGCCCGTTCCAGTGGCTCCAGGTGGACAACCCCCCCAAGGCGAGGCCTATTCCTATCAACGTCGGCCTGACCGCAGCCCAGGGGGGGATCTCTCCGGAGCTACGCGGGGTGAGCTGCCTGCCGGCACCCGTATTCTCCTTACGGTTTACCGACCCATCACCTTCCAGCCCTACCAGGCCATCAACGGCCACCTGGAAGTCTCCGAGCCGGTGATGGATCGCTTTGGCCAGGTGGTGATCCCGGCAGGGAGTGTGGTGTGGGGTACCTTTGAGCCGGTTTACCGAGAACTGAAGTTTCCTGGTCGGGAGTCGGAGAGCGCCGATCCCCAAGAGCGGGTTGTCGGCAGCCGCTTTGTAGCCAACCGCCTCACCATCGGCTCTTCCACCTACTTGGTGAGAGGCCAGTCTGCGCCGTTACCAGTCGGGTTGGATCGCAACGCCGATGTCGGCACAACCGTAGCCCGCGGGGCAGGCTATGGGGCAGCAGGTGGGTTGGCCCTGGGGATTCTCACGGGGGGATGGGGCTTTTTGCCGATCTTGGCCGGCAGTCTGGCCGGCGCTGCAGCAGGCAGTACCAATATCGACCGGGTGGTGACGCTGCAGCCCAATACGCTGGTGGAGCTGGAACTGACCGACAGCCTGATCATTCAATGAACTTTCAATGAACTGGCCGACGCTGATACATTTACGCTGAACTTTCCTGTTCGCTTGCGTGGCGCAGCCACACAGAACTGCTCTAGAAAACAGCGATCACGTCCTATTGGTTGAGAAACAGGACTGCAGTATCCCGCAAAGCCCTGAGAAAAACTCTCAGAGCCCCTACTTCCTTCACTTCCCGGCGACCCAGAGGTCGACTCAAGGATCTGGAAGATCTTTCAATTACAATATCCCTTGCCTTGAGTTTGGCAAACCCCAGTGATTTCAGTAAAGTTCAGTGTTTCCAGGACTAGAGGCAGCTCTCTTGCTCCGTGGCTGGCTGAAGTGACTTGGGGCAGCTCGGTAGAGTAGAAGAGAGCCCCCTTCATTGGTTCCATGGCCTTCTGGATCTACGTTGTGCCCCCGCTGGCCGGGCTGGTGATTGGCTATTTCACCAACGACATTGCCATCAAAATGCTGTTCCGGCCCTACCGCCCCTATCGGGTTTTCGGCTGGCGCATCCCCTTCACCCCTGGTTTGATCCCGCAGAACCAACCCCGTCTGGCCAAGCAGATCGCCAAGACCATTATGGGATCCCTGCTCACGCCGGAGGAGCTGCACAATCTAGCCCGCAAGCTGCTGCAAACCGAGCGCATGCAAGCTGGGATCCGCTGGCTGCTGGGGGTAGCTCTGGATCGGCTGCAAAACCCTGAGCAACAGCAGCAAACCGCCCAGGTGTTGGCGCGCATTTTGGCCGACCTGTTTAACGAGTCGTTGCCCCGCCTGGTGAAGGTGCTGGCCCGTCAAGAAACCTTTTTGGAAGGGCCGATTAACCAACTGTTCGACCAGGTGTTGCTGGAGCTGCGTCTCAGTGCCGAGCAGGCCAAGCAGCTCTCGGAGTGGATCTTGAAGCAGGCGCTGCCCCCAAAGGTGTTGCGGCAGAACTTGGTGGACTTTCTCACCGATCGCAACATCGAATCCCTGGATGAGGAGTTTCGTGAACGGGCCACCGGCTCCTATTGGGTGGTGGCCAACCTGTTCGGCCTGAAAAATGCCCTGCTGCGCCTGCGCACCTATTGTCTGGAAGAGCCGGAAGGGGCAGAGGCCATCTTGGAAGATCTGCTCAAAGACATCAACGCCCCCCGCCGCCTGACCGAGATCCTGCAGAACCTCTCTCTGCAAAACCTGCCGGTTTCCGCCGTGCGTCAGTTGCGCCGTGCCCTCCGCGACGGGATCCAAGATTACTTGCGCAGCCAAGGGCCAGAGGTTATCAAGGGGCTGGGGGAGAGCATCGATTGGGAAAAAGTGGCCGGCCTGGTGTTGGGACGCCTGCGCAACTCCAAGGCGTTGATCACCTCCATCGATCAGATCAGCGCCGACCTAGCTCTGGTCTTGGAGCGCTACCTAGAACGAGATCTCGAATCCCTGATGATGCAGGTGATCCCGGTGTTGAACTTGGATCAGGTCATTGCCGATAAAGTCAACGCCACCTCCCCTGCTGACCTGGAGCAAGCCATCCAGCAGATCGTGCGCCAAGAACTCCAGGCCATCGTCAACTTAGGCGGCCTCCTCGGCTTTTTGGTGGGCTGTGTGCAGGTGCTGTTTTTGCTGGGCTGACGAGCTTGGGTTGGAGCCCCAAGTTTGGCTACGATATGAGAATGCGATTAACAATTCTCCACACTTCGGATCTCCATGCCAACCTGCATCCCTGGAACTACTTCACCGGGATCCCTGCGGAGCACGGTCTAGCCAAGCTGGCCACCCTTATTAAGCGCGTGCGAGCTGTCAGTGAGGATCCCGTCTTGCTCATCGATAGCGGCGATACCATTCAGGGATCCCCCTTGGGCACCTACTATGCGCAGGTGGAGCGCGTCTCTCCCCACCCCTTGGCCCATGCCCTCAACGCCCTAGGCTACGACGCCTTTACCCCCGGCAACCACGACTTTAACTTTGGGCTTCAGGTTCTCCGGGATTTTGTCGGCGATCTCCGCTGTCCGGTGCTCTGTGCCAACATCCTCCGCCAGAATGGGGATCCCCTCTTCCAGCCCTACCTGATCCGGGAACTGGCTGGGGTTCGCGTCGGCCTGTTGGGGCTGACCACCCCCCGCATCGACACCTGGGAGCGCCCGGACTACATCTTGGGCCTACGCTTTGCCCCCTTGCTGGAGACTGCCCGCCACTACCTGTCGCTGCTGCGACCTCAGGTGGATGTCTTGATCTTGATCCTGCACAGCGGCCCCAACCAATTGCCCCCTCTGCGTACCCCTGAGCACTGGCACAACCCGGATCGCTCCGGCTGGTACAGCAACAAAAGCCTGGCAGGGGAAAACGAACTGCTGGCGCTGGCCGAGCTGGACGGCATCGACGTCATCCTCTCTGGCCATACCCACCAGACCATTGCCGGTTTGGGGAGATCCCAAGCTCTGGTGGTGCAGCCCGGCTATTGGGGCAGCCACCTCTCCCAGGTATCCCTGGAGCTGGAGCGCCAGGGCAGCCGCTGGCAAATCCTTGGGAAAAGCGCACAGCTCCTCTCCGCCGCAGGGATCCCTCCCGATCCCGAACTCTTGGCCTTGACAGAGCCCTACCATCAAGCCACCTTGCGCTACATCCGTCAGCCCATCGGCCAGGCCCGTTCTGCCTATAGTGGCGGTCTGGCAGCCCGTTTGGGGGCTAACCCTCTGGCGGAGCTGCTCCACCACGCCCAATTGCAAGCAGTGCGGGAGGCGGGATTTCCGGCAGAGCTCTCCCTGGTCAACATCTGCAGCAGCGCCGGCCTGTCGGCAGGCCCCATCTCCCTGCAAGATGCCTACAGCCTCACCGTCTACGACAACACCCTCTGCGTGTTGGAGATCACCGGAGACATTCTGCGACGGGCTCTGGAACAGACCGCCGGCTATTTTCGCCAATTGGATCCCGATCACCTTCCCGCCGATCCTGCTGCCGTCGTGGCCCCCGAAGCCCGCGGCTACACCTTCGACCTCTACCACGGCATCGACTACTGCTTCGATCTCACCCGCCCCGAAGGAAAGCGCCTGGTTGCGTTGCAATTCCGCGGACAGCCGGTGGAACCGACCCAGACCTTTCGCCTGGCCATCAACCACTACCGGGCTGGCGGCGGCGGCGGCTACAGCATGTTCCAAGAAGCCCAAACCCTGTGGATCTCAGCCGCTAGCATCCGCGATTTTCTGGTCGACTACATTCGCACCCACTCCCCCCTTCAACCCATCCATAGCTCCAACTGGCGCTTAATTCCCGACTTGGCCAAGATCTACTTTCCCGATTGCTTAGGTCGGCCACGGGAACGCCTGCTGGTTGGATAGGAAAGACATTAGCCAACCATTAGCCAACAAACTGGCTGAAAGAGAACCCGGTAGAATACGATCAACACAGAGCCCGGTTTGGCTGAGTGCAGCGGCGGTTTTAAAACTGCCAAACTGGGGATATCCAAGTCATTGCTCACTGCTCACACTCGCCGACATCACCCATGACTGCTGAAGAGAAGCAACCGATGGTCCCAGAAGATACCTATCCTGAACTACAGGAAGAAGAGATCGACGTAGAGGCAGAGCTGGAGAAGCTGATTTTGGAAGACAGCGAAGCAGAGGCCGGTACCTCCTCCCCAGAAGTCGGTGCCGAGCCTTCTCCAGATCCCGGTGAAGCTCTCAAGCAGCTCCAGCACGAATTGGAAGTCGTCCGCCAGCAACTCAAAGAGAAAGAAGACGCCTATGTGCGCCTTTACGCCGATTTTGAAAACTACCGGCGGCGTACCCAGCGGGAAAAAGAAGAGTTCAGCCAAAAAGAACGGCAGAAGTTTGTGCTGGAAATCTTGCCCGTTGTGGACAGCTTCGAGCGGGCTCAGCAGCAGTTGAAGCTGGAAACCGACCGCGAGCGGGAGCTGCACAACAGCTACCAAAGCGTCTATCGCCTGCTGGTGGAATCTCTGAAAAAGATGGGCGTCTCCCGCATGAAATCGGTGGGGCAACCCTTCGACCCCAACCTGCACGAAGCCATAGCCCGTCAGCCCAGCCCAGACTATCCCGAAGATGTGGTAGCCGTCGAATATCAGCCGGGTTACAAGTTGGGGGACTTGGTGATCCGTCATGCCATGGTAGCCGTCTCGGCAGGCAACCCAAGCGCTGAACCTTCCCCCTCTGCCCAAGCCACCAGCGAACCCGGCCCGGAGAGCACTCCTGCCTCTCCCCAAAACCCCCAACCTTCCTAGCCAAATTTGCTCACTTGAACCTTGACAAGCAGAACCAGAGCAGTCTCAGAAACGCTACAGTAGAGCTACGGAGCCAAAAGCACTGTCTGAAGGTTTCTGCGGGATTCTGGGCAGAATGCTCTTAAGATCCGTGGAATTGCGTTCTTGGGTTGAGACTTGGTGCAGGGGAAGAGGGGGCTATGGGTAAAGTCATCGGGATTGACCTGGGAACCACCAACAGTTGCATGGCGGTTTTGGAAGGTGGTCAGCCCGTTGTGATCACCAACGCCGAGGGAGGGCGCACTACCCCCAGCATTGTCGGCTTTGCCAAGAACAACACCCGCCTTGTAGGCCAACTGGCCAAGCGCCAGGCGGTTACCAATGCGGAAAACACCATCTTCAGCATCAAACGCTTCATTGGCCGCACCTTTGCCGAGACCGAAGATGAGCGGAGACGGGTTCCCTACAAGGTCATCCCCGGTCGGGACAACATGGTGGAAGTGGCAGTGCAAGATCGCGCCTACACTCCGCAGGAGATCTCCGCCATGATCCTGCAAAAGCTGAAGGCCGATGCGGAGGCCTATCTGGGGGAGCCGGTGACCCAAGCCGTGATCACCGTTCCCGCCTACTTTACCGATACCCAACGGCAGGCCACCAAAGATGCGGGCACCATTGCCGGTCTGGAGGTGTTGCGCATCATCAACGAGCCGACAGCAGCCGCCCTGGCCTATGGCCTAGACAAACAAGATCAAGACCTGCGCATTCTGGTTTTCGATTTGGGTGGCGGCACCTTCGACGTCTCGGTGCTACAACTGGGCAGCGGCGTGTTCGAGGTGCAAGCGACCGCCGGCAACAACCACCTGGGGGGGGATGATTTCGACCAAAGAATTGTCGATTGGCTCACCCGTCAGTTTTTGGAGACGGAAGGGATCGACCTCTCACGGGATCGCATGGCCCTGCAGCGGATGCGGGAGGCTGCTGAGAAGGCCAAAATTGAGCTGTCCAGCACTCAGGTTACGCTCATTAACCTGCCTTTTATCACTGCCGACGACTCGGGGCCCAAACACCTGGAAGTGGAGCTGACCCGCGGCAAGTTTGAGGAGTTGGTGCGGGATCTGGTGGAGGCCACCGTGGAGCCCACAGAGCAGGCGTTGCGGGATGCTGGTCTTTCCCCCCAAGACATTGACCGTGTGTTGCTGGTGGGTGGCTCTACCCGTATTCCCGCTGTCCAGGAGAAGATTCGGCAGATCTTCAAAAAAAACCCGGATCGCTCCGTCAACCCGGACGAGGCGGTGGCCCTCGGCGCTGCCATTCAGGCGGGGGTGATGGGAGGAGAAGTGAAAGATCTGCTCCTGCTGGATGTGATCCCTCTCTCCATTGGGGTGGAAACGCTGGGGGGAGTCTTCACCCGCATCATCGAGCGCAACACCACCGTCCCCACCAGCAAAACCCAGATTTTCTCCACTGCCACCGATGGCCAGAGTGTGGTGGAGATTCACGTCCTGCAGGGAGAGCGGGCCATGGCCAAAGACAACAAGACCTTGGGCCGCTTTCAACTGACCGGGATCCCGCCTGCTCCCCGTGGGGTGCCCCAGATCGAAGTCTCTTTTGACATCGATGCCAACGGGATCTTGAAAGTCTCAGCCCGAGAAAAGGGGACGGGGATCGAGCAGAGCGTCAAGATCACCAATAACGGTGGCCTGAGCAGCAGCGAGATCGAGCGGATGCGCCGAGAAGCGGAGGCTTATGCCGAAGAAGATCAACGCCGACGGCAGTTGGTGGAAGCCCGCAACCAGTCGGACAGCCTGCTCTACAACTACGACAAAACCCTGCAGGAGCATGGCAATCGTCTCAGCGAAGCTCGAATCCAGCGGGGGGCTCAGGTGGCGGGCACATTGAGGGCATTGCTGGCAAATGATAACGTAGACTTAGCAACTTTACGGAACGCAATGGAAGAGCTGCGGGCTGTCCTTCTGGAGATGGGTAGCGAGATCTACGGAGCTCGCTAGGGCTTCCTGGTAACTGCTCTCCCCCGGCTCCGGTGCCTTGCAGGCTTGCTGCAGTTGTGTTGCCTGACAAGTTGCAGCTCAAGCGTGTTTGGTTGTTTGATCTTCTTTTGATCTTTAGCTTTTTCTGAAGCGCTTCTATGGCTCGTGACTACTATGAAATCTTGGGGGTTAGCCGCGATAGCTCCAAAGAGGAGATCAAGCGCGCCTATCGACGGTTGGCTCGTAAGTACCACCCGGATGTCAACAAGGAGCCAGGCGCCGAGGAGCGCTTCAAGGAAATCAACCGTGCCTATGAGGTGCTCTCTGATAATGAGCTGAAAGCTCGCTACGATCGCTTTGGAGAGGCGGGTTTGAGTGGAGCCGCCGCGGCAGCGAGTGGATTCCAAGATTTTGCGGGGATGGGTGGCTTTGCCGACATTTTCGAGAGCTTTTTCACCAACTTTGCAGGGGCGGGAGCTGGCTATGCCCGCAGTCGCCAGGGGCCGGTACGGGGTGATGATCTGCGCTTTGACCTGAAACTGGAGTTTCTGGAAGCCATCTTCGGCGGCGAAAAGCAGATTCGCATCAGCCACCTGGAAGTCTGCAACGTCTGTGGGGGCAGCGGGGCTAAGCCCGGTACAGAGGTGAAAACTTGCCCCACCTGCGGGGGCGGTGGTCAGGTGCGGCGGGCAACCCGCACGCCGTTTGGCAACTTTACTCAGGTCTCAGTTTGTCCCACCTGTGGTGGCAGTGGTCAGGTGTTGGAGGAGCCCTGCTACAACTGCAATGGCGAGGGCTTGGCCCAAACCACGAAGAAACTGCGCATTAACATCCCAGCCGGTGTGGATAGTGGCACCCGTTTGCGGGTTTCCGGAGAAGGCGATGCCGGTCGGCGCGGTGGCCCCCCTGGGGATCTCTACGTCTACCTGTTTGTGGAACCGGATCCCGACTTCCAGCGAGATGGCCTGACCATTCTCTCGGAGGTGCGGGTGAGCTATCTGCAGGCCATTTTGGGGGCCAAGGTCTCTGTGCCCACTGTGGACTCGAAAGCCGGCCTAGAGGAAGAGGTGGAGCTGACCATCCCAGCCGGATCCCAGCCGGGTACAGTGCTGACCCTAGAGGGTAAGGGGGTACCTCGCATTGGCAACCCGATGTCTCGGGGTGACCACCAGATCACGCTGGTGGTGGAGATCCCCACCCGCATCAGCTCGGAAGAGCGGGAATTGCTCATGCGCTTGGCTGAGTTGCACGGAGAACGCATCAATAAGCGGGATGGTTTCTTGAGTGGGTTGTTGCGGGGGCTGGCCCAGATGCCCGGCAACCGGGAGCGTGAGGAAGAATGACTGCAGAGGCTGTTTCGTCGGAAGAGGTCAAGCTTGTCCTTGACCAGCGCGGGATCCCTTGCCCACTCAACTACGTGCGGGCAAAGCTGCGCCTGGAGCGCATGGCTCCTGGAGAACTGCTGGAGCTGTGGCTGGATGCAGGAGAACCCCTGGAGCAGGTGCCCAATAGCCTAGCCATGGCCGGGCATCGGATTGAGGGACAGGCGGCTGCCCCCGAAGGCCATCACATTCTCTGGGTGCGTCGCGGCACACCGGAGTCAGCATGAACCTGGTGAAACCAGAAGGAAAAGGGGATCCGGGATCCAGTTGTACTGGCTGGGTGCGAGCAGCGCAGGCCAACTTTTATCGCGTGCGCATCGATCCGAGTTTGGCCGCCCTTTTTCCGGAGATCCCGGCTCGGTTTCCAGTTCAAAAGCCCACCCCGGCAGAGATTCTCTGTACCGGTCGGGCCAAGCTGAAAAAAACGGGTCAGCAGGTGATGGTGGGAGACTGGGTGGAGGTGCGGTTGCCGCCTGTTGCCGCCGATCTCTGGCCAGAGCGAGGGGTGATCGAGGCAATCCTGCCGCGGTGCACTCAACTGCCTCGACCCGCTATTGCCAATGTGACCCAAGTTCTGGTGGTGGTGGCCCTAGCTGAGCCCGACCCTGAGCCCAATGCCCTCAGCCGTCTGCTGGTGCAAGCTGAGGCCAGCCAACTGCGGGTTCAGGTGGTGCTGAACAAATGCGACTGCGTGGATCCCGAGGTGGCGACAACCTGGGTAGAGCGCCTGCAGAGGTGGGGATATGAGCCTCTGGTGGTCAGTGCCCACACCCAAGCTGGGATCCCCCAGTTGCAACAGTGTTGCCGAGATCAGATCTCGGTGGTGACAGGCCCTTCCGGGGTGGGCAAATCCAGCTTGCTCAATCGGCTGTTGCCCGACGTTCGGCTGGCTACTCAGGTCGTCTCCAAACGCTTGGGCCATGGGCGGCACACCACCCGCCATGTGGAGCTGTTTCCCTTGCCGGAAGGCGGTTGGATCGCCGATTCGCCCGGATTCAATGCCGGCGAAGGGATCCCGCCGGTTCATCCTTTGCAGTTGATACGGTGCTTCCCGGAGGTAAGGGATCGCTTGGGCACCTGTCAGTTTCGCGATTGCCTGCACCATCGAGAGCCGGGCTGTGGGCTCCGAGATCTGGATTGGGAACGACGGACTTTCTACTTGCAGCTTTTGCAGGAAGTCCAGCAGGCGCAAAAGGCAGCGGTGGGCCTTGTCCAGCCTGGCCAAGATCCCAGCCTCGCCAGAATTGCACGCAAGGCACCAGTCTAAGGGGTAGATCCTGCCGGGCACGAACAGGTGAGGGACAGCGCACCTTCGATTTGAACTTCTCCGGCCAGACTTCTCCAGTGTGGTTTTTAGTGCCCCAGCTTGCCAGTCTGATGAGGAGTGTCAATGTGTAGGCATAGGGAATTGCCAATCTTAGGAAATTACAGCCTGTCAAGCCGACCAGATGTTGCGGATGGGCAAGGTGAAGCCCGGCAGCACGTCCTCTCCTGATAGGGTTTCCGGATCCTCGACCAATTCCGGCACTTGCCCTTGTCGGTAGATCATCACCCGCTTGGCCTTGGGATCCAGCAGCCACCCCAGCCGACAGCCGTTATCCATGTATTCTTGCATCTTGGCCTGAGTTTGGCTCCAAGAATCGGTGGGCGAGAGGATCTCCACCACAAAATCGGGGCACAAGGGCAAAAAACCTTGACGGGTTTCCGGATCCAAAGCTTCCCACTTTTCAATCGGGATCCAGGCCAAATCGGGGGAGCGGTCGCTACCTGAAGGCAAGGAAAATCCGGTGGAAGAATCAAAGCTTTTCCCTCTGCCCGATTGCCGATTCCAAAGGGTTAAGTCCGTGGTGATTTCGGCGTTCCAGTGGCCCGTTTCCCCACCGGTTGGAGACATGATGACCAATTCTCCTTGGGCAGTGCGCTCCAGCTTCAGCTCAGGATTGGCGGCACAAAGCCGGATAAAATCTGCTCGGCTGAGGGTTGTCAGAGGAGATAGATCTAGAGTCAGAGCAGCCATGGCAAATTGAACATCTGTGTACAAAACCAACTTATCAGAATGATCCCACTGCTGAAGTGCAATCAGGAAGAAGCTCGGATGCCTGAGTTAGTTTAAAAGCGCTAGCATAGCAGGGAAGACTGGCTCATCTCAACCACACGACCTTTTTCCAGAAAGAATGCTATCCACAACAACCTCTTCTCGCCAAATCGCGATTTTTCAGCAAAGAGTAGAACCCTTTTCTGGGCGCCATTTCCGACAGAGCTAACCGTTAGGCCAGCATTGGGATCAGCAGCATCACCAAGTACCATTGGAGTTAACTTTAGTTTTGATTCAACCTTTTCCAGGTCTTGAGGGTGGGTGAGAGGGGGATGGAGAGAGTCTCACTCTGCGCGATCTCCTGCTCAAAGTTTGCCCTGGTTTGCGGATGGATCCCTGCTGTGATCGCTTGCTGCAATACTTGACGACGCACCTCTTCAGTATGCTTGTCCAACGCTGCCACCAAAGCATAGAACCGATTGATTGCAAGCTCGTTGAAATAGCCAAGCGCCACTTCGGCAAAGGATCCCTTTGCACCTCGATAGAGGTATCGCACCAAAGTATCGGTGGCTTCTACGCCCAGTTCCCCTTCTAGGGAATACAGGATCTCTAGATTTTTCTGCACCTCTGCCGGGGAACTATCACAAGACACCCGCGTCAGATCCATCGACACCCAGCCCACCAGGGGTCGGCGAATTTTGAGCCAGCCGTTGAGCACTTCCATAACCCGCACTTCAGCACCATTGGGCAATTGATCGATGACATTTCCTACGACTGCAGCGGGTGCCAATCGCACATTGGTTGGCGGATTGGGATCATCTATCTGCGTAATGCAAGGCATGGGAATATCGGTGTACACCGCGTCATCCATCTCAACCTCGTTCCCGGTGGCGCGGAGTGTGTTGATTAGCTGACTGATGACACCTTCGGGCACATCCAGCACTGACAAAAGCCAACTCTTACCAATGCTTGGCCCCGGCCCCTCACCTGCCCGCTCCACCACAATCCACTGACCACTTTGTTTTTTGAGCAGGTAATAGCCTTCGATAACCGGAAGATCGCCAACTCCACCAGAGACGTTGGCCAGAGCATAGTTTTCGACAGTGGCAATTGCCCCGATTTCCAGAGGTATGACTGGGGCACTGGGCGCTCGGGCTGCCACTTGCCGAAGCTCCTCATTGATCAGTGGGTCAGCAAGTACAGCTCGCTCTATAGCCGCACGGTCATCAGCGCTGCTCAAGTTTGTGGTGGCTGACGATGGCGAGGCTTGTGCAGCCCAAGTTCTCGCTGTGGTAGCAGGCAAAGCCAGCAAAACTGGAAGCAAAGGCACAAAAGCTTCTACCTCAGATCTCCCGTTGTTCGGTGATTGTGCTGTTTGAGAAAAGGCATTGCTTCCCAAAAACAGAAGTGCCATTGCTATTGGCAGTGCTGCTGGAATTCTCCTTAGGATCAATACCGGTTGCCGACTTGGATCTAGACGAACTCGTATGTTCATAAAAATTGTCTAGAGGTGGTTTGTTTTTCCAATAGAGTGTAGCACCGGGGCAGAGGCAGTGGTCGTTGTAGCGCTACTATGCCTACTGGCTATGGCCTAACTTCTCTTGATGGCCATCCGGATGGGATCCCGCAGTTGCGGTTGCCCCTTGTTTGATGCTTCAGCCGACGTGGGGGGTGGGGTTGGTTAGGCCGATCACCTGAGTGTAAGCACCACGAGCCTGGGTTACACCAATGGTGCGCTCGGCTTTTTCGATCATAGGACGGCGCAAGCTGACCACCAAAAACTGTGCCTGGCGAGATTGCTGCCAGATCATATTGGCCAATTTTTCTACGTTGGCCCCATCCAAAAACATATCCACTTCATCAAAGGCGTAAAAGCTGGAAGGGCGGAATCGCTGTAGAGCAAAAATAAAGCTGAGGGCTGTCAACGATTTTTCTCCTCCCGACATGGCACTGAGACGGCGCACCGGCTTGCCTTTGGGGTGGGCCACCAAGGTTAGACCGCCCGCAAAGGGATCTTCTAGGTTTTCCAATTCCAGATGGCCATCCCCATCAGAAAGTTGGGCAAAGATGGTTTGAAAATGGCCATTGACGGCATGAAAGGCATCCCAAAAGGCTTGCCGACGCAGGGTGGAAAAGTTCTCGATGCGCAGCAACAACTCGGTACGCTCTTGGTGCAGGGTTTCCAGTTTGGCGCTGAGATCTTGCAGGCGAGCTTGGGTCTGTTCGTATTCGGCAATGGCCAGCATGTTCACCGGCTCCAGGGAACGCAGTTGATCTTCGGTTTTGCGTTTTTGCCGTTGCAGCTCGTCTAGGGTCAGGGTGGCGGGCAAGTTGGGCAGCGGATCCGGCAGCTCTTGGGCCACCGCTTGCAGTTGGGTTTGCAGTTGAGCCAGCAGAGCCTCTTTTTCCTGTTGTTGGGTGAGGGCGTTGTAGCGTTCCCACTCCAGGCGTTGGATCTGCTGTTGTTGGGCCCGCAGTTGAAATTCCTGCCGATCCCGCTCTTGGCGCAGGTGGGCGAGGCGGGCCTCGATTTGGCTTATCTGTTGCCGTTGCTCGGCAAGGTGTTGTTGGATGTAACCAAGGGTGGCCTGGGCTTGGAGGATCTGCTCCTGCAGATGGGCTTGGCGCTGTTCGCTCTCTTGCAGGCGCTCTTGGTGGTGCTGGATTTGGGCCTGTTTCAGGTGTTGTTGGCCGGAGTTCTCCTGCTGTTGCCGCTCCAGTTGGGCCAGTTGCTGCTGCAGCTCTGCCAAGCGACTTTCCTGCTGCTGCACCGTCTGCTGCAGTTGCTGCCAATGCTGGTTCACCGGGGATCCCTCCAGTTGGCTGAGCTTGAGGGTGAGATCGGCCAGGCGCTGTTGCAAGGGATCCCAGCGCAGTTGAATCTGGTCGAGCCGCTGCTGGGCTTGTTGGCTTTCGGCTTGCAGTTGGGCCAGGGATCCCTGCAGGTGTTGCAGGCGGGCCTGTTGCTTTTGGCAATCGGCTTGGTGACGCTCCAGATATTGCTGGGCTTGTAAGGCGTCCTGGCGGGCGAGCAGCAGGGCTTGGGCCAGTTGTTTTTCGCGGGCTTGAGCTGCTTGTAGGCGCGGAGTGAGGGCGGCCAGCAGCTCTTCCAGATCGGCCAGGCGGGAGCGCAAGGCTTCTTCTTCCGATGGCGATAGCGAGACAGAGCCCTTGGGTTCGCCGACAGAAAAATGGATCCCAGCTCGCTGTGGGCTGCTGCCGCCGGTGATGGCTCCTGAGGTTTCCAGCAATTCCCCTTCTAGGGTGACCATACGGTGCTTGCCGATGTGGGGCTGGGCCAGCTCCAGGCTCTGGAAAACCAGGGTGGAGCCAAACACAAAGCCGAACACATCCCGGTAGCGCTCTTCAAAACGCACCAAACGAATGGCGTAGTCGATCAGGCCGTCCAATTTCAGGGGGCTGGGGGGGCGGGTGGGCTGGAGCTTATTCAAGGGCAAAAAGGTGGCGCGTCCGGCTTTTTCCCGCTTCAAAAAGTTGACGGCGCTCACGGCCACGGTGTCATCTTCCACCACCACAAAGTGCAGCCGGTTCCCTGCCGCGATCTCCAGCGCCAGTTGATACTGGGGATCCACCTGCCCCAACTGGGCCACCAACCCCAAAACCCCCGGCAGACGGGCACTCAGGATGGCTTGGGTCGCTCGGGATCCCTGGGACTCTTGCAACACTTGGCGGCGGGTTTCCCATTTGTCCAGTTGCCGCTGCTTGGCGTGCAGCTCGACGGTGAGGCGCTCGTGGGTGGCGCGATCCAGCTCCAGGCCGGCCTGCAGTTGCGCCAGCTCTTGGGCCAGGGTCTGAACCTGAGCTTCCGACTGTCGGCAAGTGTGTTCCAGCTCGGCGGTGAGGGCCAGGTGGGATCCCAGCCACGCCTCGATCTGGGCGATCTCCGCCTGGATCTCTTGGCTTTGCCGTTCCAGTTGCCGTTGTCGCTCTTGCAGGCGAATTTGCTCCTGTTGGAGAGGCTCCTGTTCGGCGCGGAGTTCCTCAATGTGGCGGGTGAGGTAGCGCTGCTGTTTCACCCAGGCATCGGCAGATTGGGCTAGGGCGCGCAGTTGTTCGCGGCTCTGCTCTAGGCTGATTTGGGCTTTCTGAACCTGGGCCTGCAGGGATCCCTGGGCTTGGGCCAGTTGCTCCTGTTGACTGTGCAGGTGTTCCAGCTCCGCCTGCAGATGCTGCTGTTGGGTTTGGCGCTCCTGGTGTAGGCGCTGCACTTGCTCGATCTCCTGCTGCCAGCCTGCGATCTGTTGGCTGACCTGTTGCCGTTGTGTTTCGGCGGCGGCAATCTGGGCTTGCAGGTGCAGGTATTCCTCCTCTCCAAGGGCGTGGATGCGGCTTTGCAACTCGGTCAGGGCGGCTTCGGCTTGTTGCAAATGCTCGCTCAAGGTCTGCACCTGAGCGGTGGCCTGCTCCTGAGTCTCCAGAAGCTGCTGAATGGCTGTTTGGGTTTCTTCCACTTGGGCTTGCAAATGCCGCCAAAGCAACACCTGCTGCTGCTGCTCCAGCGTTTGCAACTGCAGCCGCAGTTGCTGATAGTGTTGGGCCTTTTCGCTCTCTTTGAGCAGCCGCTCTCCTTGAGCTTGCCATTCCTGTTCGATGAGCCGAAAGCGCTCAATTTGTTCCCGTACCGCCTCCAGCTTGCTGTTGGCCTGGGCGATCTTGCGGTCGAAGGTGGCCACCCCGGCCAATTCGTCGATGATCTGCCGCCGTTCCTTGGGGTGCATGGAAATGATGCTGGTGACATCCCCCTGCAAAACGACGTTGTAGCCGTTGGGGTAGATGTGCATCGCCTCCAGTTGTTCGTGCAGCTCGCTCAGGGTACAGGGCACATCGTTGATGTAGAAAGTGCTGGTGTAGGGGAGAGAATCCGTCCCGCTATCGCGAGTGGGATCCTCAGCCTTTCCGGGCCTGACCCGCAGCCGGCGACTGACTTTCCATTCCCTGGGCTGACCCTCTTCTCCCGGCCCCAGCTCAAAGGTGACGGAAACATGGGTTTCCACCTGCCGATTGCTGTTGAGGCTGCCGGAATGCACCAGATCCAACAGCCTTTCTGCCCGCATCCCCCGTGAGGATGACAATCCCAGCGCGAACAGGATCCCATCCAGGATGTTAGACTTACCGGAGCCATTGGGGCCGGAAATAACCGTGAACCCCGGCAACAGGGGTATCGAGGTCGTGCTACCAAAGGACTTAAATCGGGTCAGCTCAATCCGCTTGACGTACATGACACCCCATATCTAGCGTGACCACCGGCAGATGATGGCAACAGGCTAGCATGGGTAGCAAAAACCTGTGCAGCTCAAGTCTCTAGGACGGCTTGGCATCTGAGTCTGCCTCTGTGCTGACGAGCAGATCGGCCTTTTGTAAAAGACGATGTACCTCTGCCCTCAGCTCCGGCCATCGGTAGGTCAGCAGGTTTGCCTTGGAGATGAACAGCAGCCGGTAGCCGGGTTTCAGGTTTGGGCATAGAGGGCGCAAGATTTCTCGCAACTGGCGGCGCAGCCGATTCCGCTTTACGGCAGATTTGCTCACCTTTCTGCCGATCACCAGTCCCACCTGGCTGGGGATCCCTTCACACCCCGCCGGCATCGGCTGAAACAGCAGGGTTAAGCCTGCACCGGAACGACGTTGGCCTCCCTGATAGAGCGCCTGAAAAGCTCGTCGATCCCGCAATCGATGAGGAGCAGGCAACATTTGGGCACCGAGGGAAGTCCACCCGTTTTGGGCTGCAACGCTCCAAAAAACCGAGACCAATCAAAGCTCTAGCCCAAGGGCTTAGGAAACCGCCAGGCGATAACGCCCCTTGGCCCGCCGTCGCCGCAAGACCTGCCGCCCGGTTGCAGTTCGCATTCTGGCCCGAAACCCAGAGACGCGAATGCGTCTGCGATTGGTGCCACGAAGGGTACGCTGAGTCATGGTGAGAAGCCAACCGATGAAGCCAAGATCATTTGCCAGAGCTGACCAGACTGCCATTCAGCCTGCTGGCAACTGATCACAGGTGGTTAATCTTAGCAGACTCAATGGAAAATTGCTAGATTGGCCACCCCGCGCCGAGCAGTTAAATTGGGGATCCTAAAGCCCCTGTCGAGGGAGCAGCCGCTGTTCCCCTTGGGCTCTTCTCCATGTGTCGCTCTGAGTGTGTGGTGTGGACATCTCCCTGGATCAGCTCTGGGATGAAGCTTTAGGGCACCTACAGGTGCAGCTCAGCCGTCCAACCTTCGAGGCTTGGATCAAAACGGCGCGGGCTGAATCGTTGGTGGACAACCGCCTCACCATCTGTACCCCCAGCGAATGGGCGCGGGGCTGGCTGCAAAAGCACTATGCCTCCACCATCACCGAGGTTGTGCAGCGGGTGGCCGGGATCCCTTTGCAGGTGGAGTTTTCCGTTTCCCCCCATGCTCCGGTCGAGGAAGAACCTCCTTCAAGAACCATTTCCCCAACATCGCGCAGAGCCGGCAGCTTACCTGCCTCCACCACCCTAGGACTGGAAGTCGGCGGCAGCCTGCCGATGCGGGCGTCGGATCTCAACCCCAAGTATTCCTTCTCACGGTTTGTGGTCGGCCCCAACAACCGCATGGCCCACGCAGCGGCCTTGGCCGTAGCAGACAAGCCCGGACGGGCTTACAACCCCCTGTTTCTCTGCGGCGGGGTAGGGCTGGGCAAAACCCACCTGATGCAGGCCATTGGCCACTACCAGCTAGAGGCAAATCCACAGGCCAAAGTCTTTTACGTGTCCACCGAACGGTTTACCAACGATTTAATCGATGCCATCCGGCGAGACAGCATGCAGTCTTTCCGGGAGCACTATCGGGATGTAGATATTTTATTGGTGGATGACATTCAATTTATCGAAGGCAAAGAGTACACCCAAGAGGAGTTTTTTCACACCTTTAATACCTTGCACGAGTCCGGCAAGCAGATTGTGCTGGCCGCCGACCGCTCTCCCCATCTGATCCCTCGTCTGCAGGAACGCCTCTGTTCTCGGTTTTCGATGGGCCTGATTGCCGAAATTCAATCGCCGGATATTGAAACCCGCATGGCCATTCTGAAGAAGAAAGCCGAGTACGAGGGAATGAACTTGCCCGCCGAGGTGATCGAGTACATTGCCACCACCTACACCAGCAACATCCGCGAGCTGGAAGGCGCCCTGATCCGCGCCGTCGCCTATGTTTCCATTTCCGGCTTGCCGATGAGTGTGGAGACGATTCAGCCCATCCTCAATCCCCCCAGCGAGCCGAAAGAGATCACCGCCGACATGATTACCGATGTGGTCTGTGAAGAATTTGGCATCGACCGAGAAAGTTTACTGGGATCCTCCCGCAAGCGCGACATCAGCCAAGCGCGGCAAATTGCCATGTTTTTGATGCGCCACTACGCCAACCTCAGCTTGCCCAAAATTGGCGATTACTTTGGGGGAAAAGATCACACCACCGTTCTCTATAGCTGTGAAAAAGTCAGTCAGCTCCAGCGGCAAAGTCTGCAATTTGAACGGCAACTGCAAAAATTGGTTGAGCGCTTGCGGGTGGTTGCCAACAGCCGGAGTAGCTAGGCTTTCTGCTGTCGCTGAGCCGTCTTTGAGGTGTTGTTGCCGCCCTGTGGCTCTGCCTGTGTGTGTGGAGAATCTCTCGGAAAGCCGCTACAGTAGGGAGGCGATGAATGTGGCTGCAGGTGGTGAGACAGTCTGGCAAAGGGCTTCGCCTAGGTATGCTGCTCCTCTGGGCTGGACTGGTGCCTGGGTGGCCAGTTTGGGCCAATTCCACGCAAGCCAGCATTCCAGATCCGCTGCCGGCCACCCTCTCAGCCGCTTTGGATTTGGGCTTGGATGACCGAATTTTAGAAGACAGCCCCGTGTTGCGCCGCTGGCTGCAAAACCCGCCCAATCTCCTGGAAGAAATCCGCAACACCCCCGTCTTGCCCACGCGCTTGCAGGCCGGCTTTGAGTCCTCTTCGCACTGGCGAATCAGCCTGCAGGACTTGCGCCTGGGAGATCGCCTCACCCTCAGCGGTGACTATCGCCAATCTTCTGAACATCCCGAAGTGCGCCAGTACGGATCCGAGATGCGCTACTTTCTGGCCCCCATGGGCTCCCGTTTTAATCTGGCACCACAACTGGGGTATCGAACTTTGGAACAAAAGAACCGCAGTCTCAGCGGAGTTAGCTACGGGGCGTTTGCCGTTTTGGCCCTGGCTCCCGGAGCTGCAGATTTGACCGGCAGCTACAGTTGGGTTGCTCCCCAGGAGCCAGAAGAAGGACAGGCCACCCTGGCAGAGATCACTGCTGCCTATGCCATTAGCCCTTCCTTTCGTCTTTCTGCTCGCTATAGCCTGCGCAACTCGACCTTGGACCGGGAGTTTAGCTTTGGCATTGGGCTGGAGTGGATCCCATAGAGTGCGCCCTCACCCCCAGTCCCTCTCTTGGTGGAAGAGGGGAGCTAGGGATCGACGCGACATGGATTGGGGGGATGGCTCCGACATCGAGTCAATGGCCACTGCACAACTTAGCTCAGCCATCCTCAGAGGCGCACCGCCCGCACAAAGGCCACCCAACCCAAGCTGAGATAACGCTCCAACTGCAGCCCCACCTGTTGAAGGTGCTCGCGCAACTGGGTTTCTGAGAAAAAATGGAGGCCGGTGGCTTCCAGCCATTGCTGCACCATCTGCCCCCATCCCTGTACCTGCTGGCTGTGCATTGAGACAAAGGCTCCTCCCGGTCTCAACACACGGGCAATTTCCCGCAAACAGGGATCCAAAGGCACTTCGTTCAAGGTTGCCCCACTGATCACCGCCCCAAAAGTTCCAGAGGCGAGGGGAAGCTGTTCGGCCCGGGCCCGCATCAGGCTGTAGTGCTGCCAGTGGGGCTGCGCCTGTTGAGCGGCTTCCGCCAATACCCCTGCCGCATTGTCCAGGCCGATCACCGTTCGTTGCGGATCCCTGGCCAGGAGCAAGCGGCTCCAGTACCCCCCGGCAGTGCCCAAATCCAAGATGGGATCTTCCTCTCCCACCAGCTCGGCCAGCAGTTGACCCTCCCGCTCACTGCCAAAGCTCTCTCCTGTCAGCAACGACAGAGCCCAGGGCCGCCAGAGGCGATCGTAGCCCCAGGCGAACCCAGGCAGATGGGCAATGGCTTGGGCCGGGGTGAGACGCAAGTCCGATGAGCTGCCGATAAAATCCACAGCCCCAAAAGCGGTAATGGGGTAAATCTGGCCGCAACTGGGACAATAAACCCGATCCGCCGCGGATCCCTGCTCTCGCCCTGGTGCTTGGGTCAGCCCTTCCCGACCGCAGCTCAAGCAGCGATAGAGGTGAACCGGCAAAGCAGAGAGAGAAGAGCGCATGAGACAACCCGACGCAACAGAAAACCTGCTGAAAAAAGGGCAGTTGCCGGGATCCAGCCCCAACAACCACCCTCCCAAGTCGTCTATCCGGCAATGGAGATGGGATCCCTTAGACCAGCTTCGGACTCCGTCCCGCTTCCGCGAGTGGAGTGGGCAGGCCAACCTTCTCCGGGATGGGCACGTACTCCGAGACAATTGCCCGGAACTCGTCGCCGTCCAGGGTTTCCCGTTCCACCAAGGTATCGGCCAATCGATCCAGCAGAGGGCGGTGCTCCAGCAAAATCTGCTTGGCCTTCTGGTAGCAGCTCTCCAGGATCTGCCGCACCTGGCGGTCGATCTTGGCGGCCACATCCTCCGAGTACTCGACGCGGTTTATCCAGCCGCCACCCAAGAATACCTCGTTGTTGGGGGGATCCAACATCAGTGGCCCCAACTCGGACATGCCAAAGCGGGTCACCATCTGCCGCACCAGATTCGTGTTCTGCTGTAGGTCGTTGCTGGCTCCGGTGGTCACTTCCGAGTAGCCGAAGACAATCTCTTCAGCCGCCCGACCGCCGAAGCCCACCACCACCCGATCCAGCAGCCAAGCGCGGCTATACATACCGGAGTCGATCTGCTCTTCGTTGGGCAGTTGCTGGGCAAAGCCACCCGCGCCGCCGGAGCGGGGAATGATGGTCACCTTGTTCAAGGGATCCGCATGGGGCAGCAGCGTCATTAGCAGGGCATGGCCGCACTCGTGGTAGGCGATCAGGCGCTTGCTCTTGCCGTCCAACAGCGGGGGCTTGGTCAGGCCGATGGTGATGCGGTCGATGGCGTCGTCAATGTCTTGGTTGGTGATGGCCATGCGCTGACGGCGGGCCGCCAAAATGGCCGCTTCATTGAGCAGGTTGGCCAGATCCGCGCCGGCAAAGCCGGGGGTACGGCGGGCAATCGCCTCCAGGCTGACCTCTTCCGCCAGCTTCTTGTTGCGGGCATGCACCCGCAGGATCTCATAGCGCCCCTTGAAACTGGGCCGATCCACCGTAACCTGGCGGTCGAAGCGCCCCGGACGCAAGAGAGCGGCATCCAACACATCAGGGCGGTTGGTGGCGGCAATCACGATAATGCCGGTGTTGCCCTCAAAGCCGTCCATCTCCGTGAGCAACTGGTTCAGGGTTTGCTCGCGTTCGTCGTTGCCACCGCCGATGCCGGCCCCCCGCTGGCGACCCACCGCGTCAATCTCGTCGATGAAGACGATGCAGGGTGCATTCTCCTTGGCCTTCTTGAAGAGATCCCGCACGCGAGAGGCCCCCACCCCGACAAACATTTCCACAAACTCAGAGCCGGAAAGGCTGAAAAAGGGCACTCCTGCCTCGCCGGCAATGGCCTTGGCCAGAAGGGTTTTGCCCGTCCCCGGCGGCCCCACCAACAACACGCCCTTGGGAATCTTGGCCCCCACCGCTGTGAAGCGCTCCGGCTTCTTCAGGAAGGTGACCACCTCTTGCAATTCTTCTTTGGCCTCTTCGATGCCGGCCACATCGTCGAACTTAACGCCGGTTTTGGCTTCCATCTGGAAGCGGGCCCGCGACTTGCCGAAGTTCATCGCCTGCCCAGGGCCGCCCGCTCCGCCACCGGCACGCCGCAGAAAAAAGAACAACCCCCCCAACAACAACAGCGGGATCACCAGGTTGCCCAGAAGCGCCCAGAAGGCGCTGCCATTGCGGGTGGGCACCACGCCCACTTCGATCCCCTGTTCGGTGAGGCGATCCACCAGTTGCGGTACGGTGTTGGGCAGCAGGTTTACTCGATAGCGGGTGGAATGCTGGGTCTGGGGATCCACAGCCGTAACTTCTGCCACCAGATTGTTGTCCGTGAGACGCACATCCGTAACCCGCCCCTCCTCGATGTAGTGCAAAAAGCGATCGTAAGTGAGGGCCGAGGCCAAGGCTGCATGGGCAGGCACCAGGCCGGATCCCTGCCAGAGACAAAAGCCCAGCATGAGGGCAATCAACCAGCGCTGGGGAGATAGAGGCTTGTTCATAGGGAAGCGGAACACCCGGTTATTAAAAGTCCTTTAACAAACTTAACCTGTCCATCCTGGAAGGCACAACCCTGCCCCCGCACCGAGGAGATCTCGATGGGCTTGAGATCTTGAGGGATCCCTGCCCGCCACAAGCCTGCAATTAGGCCGAGCCAGGGGATCCCAGCCGATCCAGCCCATAGACGCGCCGCCACATAGAGTCGGCCAGAGAGGCCGGCAGCAGCCGCATCAGCCCCAACGCCACCTTGCCCCCTGTGAAAGCGGTGTAGCGGTCGGAAGGGTGAGGATCCGTCATCGCCCTCAAGATCGGCTCCACCACTTTTTCCACCGGCCAGGCCATTTTGTTAAACGAGCTGGCCAGCTCGGCAGTCTTGTCCAAGATCGCTTTGTAGGGGCCATTGGGGTTGACAACGGCAGCAAAGGTTTCTTCCGCCACGCGGCCAAACTCGGTGGCTACCGGCCCCGGCTCGATCAAGATGACCTTGATGCCAAAGGGGGCCACCTCCACCCGCAACGCATCGCTGAGGGCCTCCACAGCAAACTTGGTGGCGTTGTAAACGCCACTGAAGGGCATCGACATCTGGCCAGCCACCGAGCTGAGGTTGAGGATGCGGCCACTGCCCCGTTCCCGCATTTGGGGCAAGAGGGCACGGGTGAGAGCATGCAGGCCAAATACATTCACCTCAAACTGGCGCCGCATGGCCGCCACATCCACCTCTTCCACCGGCCCCATCTGGCCATAGCCAGCGTTGTTCACCAGGATATCCACCCGGCCAAAATGATCCAGAGCCTTTTGGGCCAGCGCCTCCACCTGGGCCGTATCGGCCATGTCGGTGGGCACCACCAGCGCCTCCGCCCCCCGACCTTCCACCAAGTCCTTGACGTTTCGCAGCAGCCCCTCCCGACGGGCCGCCAGCACCAAGCGAGCCCCTCGTTTGGCCGCCTCCAGAGCGACGGCTTCCCCAATTCCAGCAGAGGCGCCGGTAATCAGCACCACCTGATTTGCAAGTGAAGGCATGGTTTCTTTATATCCAAACTCTCCACCATCCTAGAAGAACGACTGGGATCCCTGGAGAGGGGCAGCCTCGCCTTCCGAACTTCTGGATTCGGCATCCGGTATTATGGCTATGATGGGATGAACCCAAAAAACAGCCGGGATAAAGCCCGAAGGACAAGCTTCTTCTTGGGCTGATGTCTTGCGGCGCTTTGACTAAAAAAGTGTAAAGAGTTGGGCATAGGGTGCAGCGACTGTGAAGTACTTCTGCAGACGAATTGGCCGAGGTCGATCTCTGTCGCCAGAAGAGCGCTGGGCCGTTACCGAGGCTCGCTTGGCTCAATTGCTTAGGGTAGCGGAAGCCAACTTGCAGGCCAACTCTGAGCTGCGCCAGCAGCAGCAAGAGCAGCAAAAGCAACTGGAAGCCCAGCGCCGCCACAGCGAAGCCCTGAGAGATTCGACCGCCGATTTGCGCACCAGCGTAATGGAGTTGCGGGAAGGGCAGGCCCTTTGGCAGAACCAAGTGGATGAGCTGCGCTCTTGTCTGCGGGAGTTGCTCAAGGAACAAAGTGAACTGGTGCAGATTGTGGCCCAGCAGCAGCACATCCTGAAGGATTGTCAGGAAGTTATCCGCGCCATGCTGGAGCAAATGCGAGATGACCACCGGGACTTCCGCTCTGCCATCAGCATTTTGCTGGAGGAGCTGCACCAAACCGTGCGCTGCTTGGTTCTCAAGTCGGGCGGAACCCTTCCCAAGCCCGTTCGCCATCCCGAAGTGCCGGAGACGGATCCCGGATCCCAGCCAACCGATGCTGCCTCGCCTGGGGAAGGCTCTCCATCCTAGCGGCAGTAGCTATCCCGCCTCGCCTTCCGGCAACCACTGCGGCCAAAACAGGCGCAACTCCCTGACCCGCTCCCCTTTGACCAACAGGGATCCGCCCCCGGATCGGCTTTGCAGTGGGATCTCGGCAAGGGAGAAGGAGTACATCCGTTCCGACTCCGTGAGCACATCCAGTTGCAGATGGGAATGCCCCTCCAGATCTGGGGGAAGACCCACCAAGCCCACCAGGCCATCCCCTCGGTCAGAGAAGTGAAAGGCCGGCACACCCACTTGACCCGGCTCCAGGGTGGGGATCTCGCTCAGAGGCAAGCGTTTCAGATAGCCTGACCGGCTGGCCAAAACCAGGCTCCCTTGCAGGGGCAGCAGCGCCATACCAGCCATTTGCTCGGTGCGCCCCAAACGCAGGGCTGGCGATCCCATAGCTGCCCGACCCATCAGAGGGATCTGTTGGACATCCAGCCGCAGCACCCGTCCCCCTGAAGTTGCCAGAATGACGCTGTAGCCTTGGTGGCCGGGATCCCAAAGGGCTGCCCAGCCCAGCTCGTCTCCCTCTTTCAGTTTGAGGACGGTGGATCCCCGTTGGGTAAGGCCCATTAACTCTGCCAGGGCCACCCGCTTGATCCGCCCCTGCCGGCTGAGCACCACCAAACCGGCCTCGCCGGGGCTGGGATCCAATGTGAAGGTGGCAACGATTGGCTCAGGGTTGGGGAGAAGGGTGAGCAGGGGTACCCCCCGTGAAGAGCCGGTGCTGAGGGGGATCCCTTCGATGGGCACGGTAAAAGCTTTGCCGCCGGCGGTGAGCACCAAGATTTCCTGCTCCAGAGTGACGCATTCCAGGCCAACCAGCAGGTCTTCCCCCCATTCCCGTTGCGCGGGGTTGCTGCGGGAGCGACGGCCAGGCAGAGGTAGGCGGCGCACATAGCCTTTGCGGGTGAATTGCAGCAAGAAGTGGGTCTCTTCCGTCTCTTCGCCGCTGGGGATTTGGGCCACTTCCGCTTCCAGCTCCAAGGCGGAGAGGATCTGGGTACGCCGGGGATCCCCGAAGGTCTTTTTCAGGTGTCGCAGCTCTTTTTTCAAATAATTCAAGAGCTTGCGGCGGTCGCTGAGGAGCCCCTGCAGTTCTTCGATGCGGGTCTGCAACTGGGCGTGTTCCTGGTGCAGCCGTTCCCGCTCCAATCCCGTCAGGCGACGCAAAGGCATAGCCAAAATCGTCTCTGCCTGCTGGGGGGTACAGCCCAAGCGAGTTTGCAGTTGGGCTTTGGCCGTGGTGCTATCAGGCGCTTGCCGCAGCAGCTCGATCACCCCCTCCAGATCCGCCAACGCCAGCAACATCCCTGCCACCTCTTCTGCCTTGCGCTGCACCCGCTGCAGTTCGGCGCGAAACATCCGGTTGAGGGTGGCCTCGCGAAATTGCAAAAAGTGTTGCAGGATTTCCTTGAGGCTAAGCTGCCGCGGTTCCCCGTTCACCAGTGCCAGCAGGATGGCTCCAAAGTTGCTTTGCAAAGGGGTGAGCTTGTACAACTGCTGCAAAACCGCTTGCGGGTTGGCCTCCCGTTTTAGCTCCACCACCACGCGAATGCCGCTGCGATCCGACTCATCCCGCAGATCGGCGATGCCGCTGATGCGGTTCTGGTTGGCCAGCTCGGCCACTTTTTCGATCCAGGCGGCCTTGTTCACCTGATAGGGGAACTCGCTGATGATCAGGGCGGGTCGGCGGTGGCGTCCTTTGCCCGGCTGGATCTCCTCGAATCGGGCTACGCCTCGTAGGGTGATGGAGCCGCGCCCGGTGAGGTAGGCTTCGCGGATCCCTTGGCTGTCTAGGATTTGGCCGCCGGTGGGAAAATCCGGCCCTGGGATCCACCGCAGCAGTTCCTCAGGGCTGAGGTCGGGATGATCGATCAAAGCCAACAGGCCATCCACCACTTCCCCCAGGTTGTGGGGTGGAATATTGGTGGCCATGCCCACGGCAATGCCGGAAGAGCCGTTGAGCAGCAAAATGGGCAGGCGGGCTGGAAGAACGGTGGGCTCTGCCTGGGATCCGTCGAAATTGGGCATGAAATCGACGATCGCTTCCGATACCTGCTCCAGAAGCGCCGTGTGGCTCAGCTCCGCCAGCCGACACTCCGTGTAGCGCATGGCCGCCGGTGGGTCATCATCCACAGAGCCGAAGTTGCCGTGTCCCGCCACCAGGGGATAGCGGCTGGAAAAGTCTTGCACCATGCGCACCAGCGCGTCATAGACCGCCTGATCCCCGTGGGGGTGATACTTCCCCAGCACATCCCCCACCACCCGCGCGCATTTGCGGTAGGGACGATCCGGCGTCAGGCCCAGCTCGTGCATGGCGTAGAGGATGCGGCGGTGTACCGGCTTGAGGCCATCCCGCACATCCGGCAAGGCCCGCCCCACGATCACGCTCATGGCATATTCCAGGTAGGAGCGCTGCATCTCCCCCTGCAAATCGGTCACAATCACCCGACCCAGACGGGATCCCTCCTTCGATCCCAATCCCAGTCCGTCGAGAGTCAGTTGCTGAGTCATGGCACACAGGAGCGGAACGCTTTCCAGGTTACTGTAGCCGTTTCTTCGGCCTTGCGAGGTGGGATCCCATCTCGATAGGAGTTGAGAGCAGACCGAACCCCGCAACTCCGACCTCGTGCTATGACTTGAAGCGGCAGCACCCACCGCAACACCACCATGGCCGATACCCCGATCCGTTTTGGCACCGACGGCTGGCGAGCCGTCATCGCCGATGGCTTTACTTTCCAAAACTTAACCGTTGCCGCCCAGGCCAGCGCCCAAGTCTTGGCCCGCACCTACCCCGGCGAAGGGATCCTAGTTGGCTACGACAACCGCTTTCTCTCGGAACGCTTTGCCGCCCACACCGCCGAAGTGGTGGCTCGATTGGGGATCCCGGTCTATCTCTCCACCACAGTGGCCCCAACGCCAGCTTTTAGCTGGGGTGCCAAAGAGCGAGGCTGTCATGGCGCTTTGGTGATCACCGCCAGCCACAACCCCCCCCACTATTCCGGCCTCAAGGTCAAGGGGGGATTTGGTGGATCCGTGCCACCGGAAGTCACCGCCGCCATCGAGCAGGACATGCGCCACCTGCAACCTCTGGGATCCGGCAAGGCCCCCATTCATCCTTGGGATCCCTGGCCCGGCTACCTGGCTCAGCTCAGCTGCTTTGTGGATCTGGAAAAGCTCAAAGGATCCCCGGCCAAGATTTGGGTGGATGTCATGTTTGGCTCAGGAGCGGGGGGCCTCACCCGCCTGTTGGGGGAAAAGGTCATTGAGTTGCAGGCCCGCCGGGATCCCTTGTTTGGGGGATTTCCCCCTGAGCCCTTGCCGCAAAACCTGCAAGCTTCCGCTCAGATCATCGCGGCGGATCCCGCCCCCTTGAAGATGGGTTTGGTCTTTGATGGGGATGCCGACCGCATTGCTGCTCTAGATGGGCAGGGCCATTTCCTCAGCCCGCAGATTCTGATCCCCATCTTGATCGACCACCTGGCTGGGCGACGCGGCTTGCGGGGCGAGATCGTCAAAACCATCAGCGGCTCCGAACTGTTTGTCAAAGTTGCAGAGCACTACGGCCTGCCGGTTACGGAAATGCCGGTGGGCTTTAAGTACATTGCCGAGCGCATGGTGAGCACCCAGGTGCTGTTGGGCGGAGAAGAATCGGGCGGCATCGGCTACCTGGGCCACATTCCCGAACGGGATGCCCTACTTTCGGCCCTGTATCTCATCGAAGCCGTTGCGGAAACAGGCCAAGACCTCAGCGCCCTTTACCGGGCTTTGCAGGAACGGGAAGGGTTTACCTCTGTTTACCTGCGCCGCGATCTCCACCTCGCGGATCAAAATCAACAAACCCAGCTCTTCCAGCGGCTGCAAATGGATCCCCCGGCTGAGATTTTGGAGCAGCAGGTGATCAAACATTTCGACAAAGATGGCCACAAGTTCACCCTCGCCGACGGCAGTTGGGTGATGATTCGCGGCAGCGGCACCGAGCCTCTGCTGAGGTTGTACTCGGAAGCGAAAGACCTAGAAGCAGTGAACGCCCTCCTGGATTGGGCAGCCGGCTTGCTCGGCCAGATTGATTGAGGTTGATGCGGATCCCTTGTGTGGTGGCCGCATCCTAACCCTGTGTTTTTAGATTCTCCTCAAAGCCACAGCCGCGAGCTAGAAGAAGGTCACACTCACAGGCGGCGCTATCACTGGGGCTGCCTCATTGCTGGTGAGTGTAGTAGGAGGATTGATGTACGTACCTGCTGTGCCAGAAGTAACGTTCACTAAAATCGTACAGGTAGTGCCAACAGCTAGAGTCCCATTCGAGAAAGCAATAGACGTTCCACCCGCAACCACGTTAAGTACACCACCGCAAGTATTGTTGAAAAAGAGAGGATTAGCAATAACGAGCCCAGTAGGTAAGTTGTCTGTAAAGGCAAGGCCAGTCAGAGGAGTAGCTGTGTTGTTGGTGATGGTAAAGGTCAAAGGTACTGAACTATTAATTGGAGAAGGTCCAGGTGGAAATGTTTTGCTGAAAACCAGAGAAGGTGTCCCCACCACAAGAGTTACAGTCCCACTTTGCGCAGGGGGAGCTTGGGCACTGGTGAGAGTTACAGGGGGATTGACGTAAGTGCCTGGAGTCCCAGCAACAACCTGAACAGTCACTGCACAAGTTGCATTGGCAGCCAGTGTTCCACCGCTCAGGGCAATTGAGGCTCCGCCTGCAGCCGCAGTAGCTGTGCCACCACAGGTGTTGGTGATATTGGGCGGAGTGGCAACAACCAACCCTGCAGGCAGGCTGTCTGCAAAGTTGAGGCCGGTTAATTGAACTCCTGAGTTATTAACAATCGTGAAGCTAACTGTTACAGTTACAGGGGCACCAACTGCTGAGGAAGGATTAAAGCTCTTGGCGAACGATGGAGCAGCAACCGGGTTCACTGACAGGTTAACAGGTGCGCTTTGAACAGCAGGAGCTTGGGCGCTGGTAAGAGTTACTGGTGGATTTGTATAGGTGCCCGAAGCCGAAGCAACAACCCGAACAGTCACTGCACAAGTTGCATTGGCAGCCAGTGTTCCACCGCTCAGGGCAATTGAGGCTCCGCCTGCAGCCGCAGTAGCTGTGCCACCACAGGTGTTGGTGAGGTTGGGCGGATTGGCAACAACCAACCCTGCAGGCAGGCTGTCTGTAAAGCTGAGGCCAGTCAGTTGGATCCCTGAGTTGTTGGTGATTGTGAAGCTTAGGGTTACGGGAACACCTACTGAAGTTGTTGAAGGACTGAAGCTCTTAGTAAACGTCGGGGCAGCCAAGGGGCCTGGAGGTAAGCCAATGATGCTGGGAGAGGGGTTCGGGCTGGGCAGGGGAGGGATCGTCGGTGCCGAAACGGGGGGCGGAACAAGAGGGCTGGGCTGAGTTGGGGGGACAGATCCGATGGGGGGAGTGGATGGCAGCCCTACCCCCGTTCCTCCAGGCTCTACATTTGGGTTTTGCACGCCGATAATCGGCCCCGGCAGCGAGCTGATTGGATTCCCCTCTCTAGTCTGTTGACAGGCTGTTAACAAGCCCAAACACAGGCAAGCCAAAACCCCAGCTATTTTTCCCGTTCTCATTCCCTCATCCTCCTGCCATTAAACTCTCTCGTGGCACCCAAGGTAGATACAGCAAACTCAAACAGCTTTACTCAGCTCTAGCTTAGGTGGCTTGGGCCCGCGCTTCCAGCCTCAGAGCTTGGCCAAATGCATCTCGAATGACCACAATCACCAAAACCGTTTCCCTTGCAGCAACATTGGCATTGTAAGCAGCCAGGTCAGCTGGGAAAGTAAACCCGTTGGTGAGCGTGATCCCGTTGATTCTGTCGTCGTAGCTGTTGCCTCGACCTATCAGAGTATTTCTAAACTGCTCAATTGCGGTTGGGAAGAAGATGCCGGTAATATCCGTACCGCGACTGATGTTGAAAAACTGAAGCTCTACACTCCTTATCACTCCTGGAGCAAGCAAGCCTCTCAGAGTGAGGGTTACGAAAGCGGATCCCACTGGGGGGATGCCAGGAAGGCTTGGCGGCTGGAACAGCAAAAGATTGAACTCTCCACCTGGCCCTAGACTGGGCGGATCCGGCAGGTCTGGCTGAATTGGCGGCGGGGTGATGGGGGCAAAGTCCGGCCCTGGGCGGAAGGTGATGGGAGTGAGATTGGGCGCGATCGTAGGGGCAACGGCCACAGGAGGAGGTGTGGCACCGTTAGAAGCCAGCAAGGGCGGCACCCCGCTGGTGGTCTCGCTGCTGCAACCGGCAGCCAGCGCAAGCGAAGCGCAAGTTGCCAAAAGAGGGAGGCCGCCACCAAGGGCTGAGCCAGAACGTCGTCTCATCGAAAAAGTCTCCACTCACTCACACCACAGCAGATATCTTGGGCAGCGCCCGGCAGGGATCCAACTGGAGCCTGCAAAGCAGTTTTTGCCTTTGGGATCCCGTTTGATAAGGGGGAATTGCCTGCTGTTAGTTCTACTGCATCCTGGGGCGTTGTCAACCTGCTGACGAGGCCAATCTAAGAAATTTTCTGGGAATGGCCCATCCTCTATCTGTGGTGTATCATAGCTTCGAGCAGGGATAGTAGGCCTACCCGTAGCGTCTGTGCTAGGTGCCGCTCGTTCTATTTCGTTTGTGCATGCATTTGCCTAGGTTAGGGTGTGTGAGGAAGTGGTTTATGAGCTTTAAAAGTCGCTCCTTGGCGGTTTTGTGTGGAGTCTTGCTGCTAGGCGGCTGCGGTGAAGTCAATGAGTCCCCGACCTTGCCTGGCCCTGTCCAGGTGGATCCGGCTGCCTTTGTCTCGGCTCAAGAGTATCGCTTTACCCCTGGCTCGGTGCTGGAGACCACTAGCCTGCGGCTGGACTACGTCAATCCGAGGTTTGACAACGGGATCCCTGTGCGCACCAACCCCTTCCAAGGAAGCGGTGAGGCTCGAATTACCAATGTTGAAGCCCGGATCTTGCCTGTGAACGAGATTCCAGCTAGTGAGCTGACAATCGACTCCACCCTTCGCTCCAGCACCCTGGCCATTCAAATTGGGCAAACCACACCGCTGGTGAATATCACTGCCTTTGGCCCCAACGACGGCAGGCTATCTACGCAATTTAATATCGCTGGGCTGGTTGCAATTTCGACCCTCCCCAACGACCAGCGCATTCGGGTGAATACCACCTTCAGAGCTACCAGAGAAGGCACCGTCTTGACCCTCACAGTGCGCCGCATCTTGGTTAGCCGGAATGGCAACCAAGTTGTACTGGAAGGAGATTCCTCGCTCATTGTCCCTACCACAGGGGTACTCTATGAAGATCCTGGCCCTAACGGCAACCCACCAGCAGGAAGCTTTGTTAATCCTCCTCCACCTCAAGGGCCTGTCACCGCCATTCTTCAAACCGGCAGCTTCTCCGCCAGCTTTGTGGTGCGGCAGCGGGGCGTTGCGGGCGATGGCACTCCGGAGGATGCCTTGGCTCTCTTTGCCCGCCTGAACTTCCGGCCCAACCAGGCGGAGATTGTCTATAGTCCTGCCCAGGTGGGTATGCAGTCGGTGCTGTTTGCCCCGGATCCGACTCGACCGAATATCTTGCCCAATCAGTTGGTGCGTATCCGACGCCTGTTGAACGGTCGTGTGCAAGCGGAGTTTGACCCGGCCAACGTCAGCACAGTTCTCAACTTCGTGCAGGTCAGCCCGCCGCCGCGACCTTTCCCCACACCGATACCGCAATTGCCAGCTCCTGATCGTCCGGATGCTCCAACAGCCTTTGATTACTTTTTCTCCCTGCGCACGGAGCGCTCTACGGGTACCTTACCCGGCTCGCCTGTGGAAGGAAGCAACCTCGAGCCCGTTATCCTTCAAGGCATTGTGCCCACCACAGGAGATTTCGTCTTCCGCACACTGGCCGGAGCACAGTTATCAGGGCCGTTTAACCGGCTTGACATAGGGGGTAGCGTTCAAAGGGGGAACTTAAGCCTTGTCTTCGACCCAGCAACCTCTGCCGAGCGCATCTCCGGCCAGTGGTTCCTAGAACAGGAGTTCCCCACTAACAACCTTGCAGCTAGGGAAGGGAGCATTTTGATCATCCGTGGGTTTTTTGAGGGAACTGAGGTGCGCCTGTAATCCAGCCAGCCCGTTTGATCCCCAGCCAGGGATCCGCTCTGGCCTAGCCTTTTCATCGGTCAGAGTTTGGGTAGATCGCTGAGCACCACCTGCGCGCAGTTGTGGCCAGGGATCCCGGTCACTCCGCCTCCTGGGTGTGCCCCTGAACCGCAGAGGTAAAGGCCGGGAATGGGGGATCGATAGTCGGCCAGGCCGGAGATGGGCCGCAGGTTGTAGCTTTGATCCGGCGTCATTTCCCCGTGAAAAATGCTGCCCCCCACAAGGCCGAAGCGGGCTTCTAGATCCACGGGCGACAACATCTGCCGCGCGATCACGGCGTTTTTAATGTTGGGGGCAAATTGGGCAATCTTGTCGATCACCCGATCGGCAAATTCCTCCCGTAGGCCATCGTTCCAGTCTCGCCCTTTGGGTTGGTAGGGCACAAATTGACAGAAACAGGAGAGGATGTGCTTGCCTGGGGGAGCCATTGTCGGGTCGGTGGGGGATTGGCTGTAGATCTCGATAAACGGATCCCGGGAAGGGATCCCGTATTTGCAGTCATCCCAAGCCCGCTCCAGATAAGCCACCGAGGGGGCAATATCCACTGTGGCAGAGCTGACAACTTCTGGGGGCACTTCAGCAGGGGCCGCTGTGTAGCGAGGCAATTCTTCCAAGGCCAAATTGAGCTTGTACACCGGGCCTGAGGTGCGGTAGTGCCGCTCCAGCCGGTCGCGCAAGTCTGGGGGCAAAGGGGAGCAGAGCCGCAAAAAGGTGATCTGGGGATGAGCATTGGAGAGAACTGCCCGCGCCCGCACGGTTTCCCCCGATTCAAGGACGACTCCAGTGGCTTGCCCACCTTCAATCAAGATCTCCGCTACTGGAGCGGAAGTGCGGATCTCCACCCCCAAGTCCAGAGCTGCTTTGGCCATGGCCTGGGTAATGGCCCCCATCCCACCACGCACATAGCCCCAGACCCCACGTGAGCCAATGGCCCGACCCACCGCATGGATTAGCCAAATGTAGGGCGTACCCGGAGTCATCGGCCCGGCTGAGGTGCCGATCAAAGATTGGGGAGCCATTGCCGCCTTGACTTGCTCCGACTCAAAGAATTCATCCAAAAGATCGGTGGTTGAGAGAAGCATGATGCGGCGGAAATCGTCTTCATACCCGGCGGCTGCAAAGCGATCCGCCAGTTGGCCCAGTGAAATCGGCGGCTGCATCAAGGTTGGCTCCACCACCTCGCTCACCCGATCCCAAAACTCCTCCCAGCGGTCGTAGGCTTCCGCATCTTTGTGGGAAAACTTGGCAATTTCCGCCTTGCTCTTGGCCCGGTTATCGGCATACAGGAAGAGGTGCCGCCCATCCGGGAAGGGCATGAAGTAGGAAGGTTGCTTGGCGTAGACCTCAAAGCCATAGTCCGGCAGGCGCAGATCGCGGATGATCTCCGGTCGCAGCAAACTACAGGAATAGGAAGCCACCGACACGCGAAAGCCTGGATGAATTTCTTCCGTAATGGCAGCCCCACCAACGGTGTGATAGCGCTCCAGCACCAGCACTTTTTGCCCCGCCTTAGCCAAATAGCAAGCGCTCACCAGCCCGTTGTGCCCGGCCCCAATCACCACTGCGTCGTAACTCAAAAGACTTTCTCCCGCTTTGATATCCTTCCCACTCTACCAACCCACAAGAAAAACGGATCCCCTAGCCAAGCTAAGGGATCCCAAAATAATAGGGATCTCGTTTAAGTTTAGTGCAATGGATTAGATCAACGGCTTTCACCTTTACACTGTTTTACTGTTTTCAGATCTCAAGATCTCCCAGAAAGTACCGAACACTTTATAGGCAGGATACAGTAGAAGGAGTGCTAATATACGCCAATGGCCGTCACTCAAAATAACATTGAGTGGACAACGGCAAAATATCACCCAGAAAGCCACTATGGAAATGAGGGGAGTTGAAGCAGATACAATTGATTTTGAGTGTCGATGGTTCCAGTGTTGTGAGAGCTTATCTAATCCCCAAGATATCAGGTCAGGAAAAAGGAGAGCAATAAACAGGCACCTCAGAAGTGAGGGATCTTGAGGAAATCCCACAATCCAAAGAACAAAGCCTACAGTAGCAATACTTAAAGCAGTAATTGCTGAGCTGTAAAACAATCTTTTTGCAGGTATTAACAAAAAGTTGACTAGCTTCTTCAGGCTTACATTGGTTCTTGATACTGAATCTGACATTCCTTACTCCTCCTACTTATACCTTAAAAGGGACTTAATAGATCTACACAAAATGCAGTTGCGGCTCCCACGGCACAGCTAGCAAAAAGTCCTTCTAAGGTTAAAGGGCGTCTGTTAATGTAAGAGTCAAACGTATACCTACAGCCTCCACCAAAGGCTCCCAAACACATTGCAGTATATGGATGATTATGAGGGAAGACTCTACCAACTCTCTGTTCTTCAAGTGTTGGATCGTTCTCAGCTTGCGGCGTTAAAGATAAATCGTTCCAAATTGGTTCAGAGAAGGAGAAATTTAAACTATTGCTAGTACTGCTAGCTGGTAAGGAGAGAAAGTTCTGCTCAGGGACAAGAGCTACAGGGTTACTTGCATCCGCACAACTGGATCCCAGTGCCATTAGAGCAGCAACGCATAGACTCCTAAATGCACTCTTACTGATGTAAGCAGTAAGCATAACAATCTTTCCTTCACAAATACTTGAGAAAGATTCTCATCTAGCGATACCTTACGGTTAGTTTGAGCAAAAAGTCAACGCGACTTTGTGAAACTTAACTTTCTGGTCACCTGAGTCAACCCAATAAAAATCCCCCGCCCATGGGCGAGGGATCCGTGCCATCTATTGACAGCTACTAACCGGGCTACAAGTTAGCCAAACTGGGAGGCTGTCGAGGCGATAACAAAGGCCGCATAGGTCAACACGTAACCCACCGTGAAGTGAGCCAGACCCACCAGACGACCCTGCACAATCGACATGGCCACCGGCTTATCTTTCCAGCGGATCAGCTTGGCCAAGGGAGTGCGCTCATGCGCCCACACCAAGGTCTCGATCAGCTCTTGCCAATAGCCGCGCCAGGAGATCAAGAACATGAACCCAGTTGCCCACACCAGGTGGCCGAACAGGAACATCCAGGCCCAAACCGCCAGGTTATTCATACCGTAGGGGTTGTAGCCGTTGATCAACTGAGCAGAGTTGGCCCAGAGGTAATCCCGCAGCCAGCCCATCAGGTAGGTGGAGTTCTCGTTGAACTGGGCGGTGTTGCCGCTCCAAACCCCAAGCTGCTTCCAGTGCCAGTAGAAGGTGACCCAGCCGATCGTGTTCAGCATCCAGAACATGGCCAGGTAGAAGGCATCCCAGGCAGAGATGTCGCAGGTGCCGCCCCGACCCGGGCCATCGCAGGGGAAGCTGTAGCCGAAGTCTTTTTTATCCGGCATCAGCTTGGAGCCGCGGGCATCCAACGCACCTTTCACCAGGATCAAGGTGGTGGTGTGCAAGCCCAGCGCAATGGCATGGTGCACCAGGAAGTCACCCGGGCCGATGGGCAGAAACAGGGATCCATTGGGATCGTTGATGGCCTGCAGCCAGCCGGGCAGCCACACGTTGCCGTAGTTGGGCCAAGCGGTAGAAGCAAGGCTGTCGGGGTTGGACAACAACACATCCATGCCGTAGATCATCTTGCCGTGGGAGGCCTGGATGAACTGGGCAAACACCGGCTCGATCAGGATCTGCTTCTCCGGCGTGCCGAAGGCTTGCATGACATCGTTGTGGACGTACAGCCCCAAGGTGTGGAAGCCCAAGAACAGCGATACCCAACTGAGGTGGGAGATGATCGCTTCTTTGTGATCCAGCACCCGCGCCAGCACGTTGTTCTTGTTGGCCTCAGGATCATAGTCCCGCACCAGGAAGATGGCCCCGTGGGCAAAAGCCCCCACCATCAAGAACCCAGCAATGTACTGGTGATGGGTGTAAAGAGCCGCTTCCGTGGTGTGATCCATGGACATGAACACGTAGGGGTTAAGGGCGTACATGTGCTGCGCCACCAGCGAGGTCACCACCCCCAGACAGGCCAGGGCCAAAGCCAACTGGAAATGCAGGGAGTTGTTGACCGTGTCGTAGAGACCTTTGTGGCCTTCTCCCAGCAGGCCCCCGAAGGGAGTGCCCTTGGGTGGGTTGTGGGCACCGAGGATCTCCCGGATGCTGTGGCCAATGCCCCAGTTGGTGCGGTACATGTGGCCAGCCACAATGAAGATCACCGCAATGGCCAGGTGGTGGTGGGCCATGTCCGTCAGCCACAGGGACTGGGTGTTGGGGTTAAAGCCACCCAAGAAGGTGAGGATGGCCGTGCCTGCCCCTTCTGCCGTGCCCCAAACATGGTTGGCCGTGTCCGGGTTTTGGGCGTAGACCCCCCAGTTGAGGGTGAAGAAGGGCTTCAGGCCCGCCGGATGGGGCAGAGTGGTGAGGAAATTATCCCAACCGACATGCTGCCCGCGGGACTCGGGGATGGCGACATGCACCAAGTGACCAGTCCAAGCCAGGGAGCTAACCCCAAACAACCCAGCCAGGTGGTGGTTGAGGCGGGCTTCGGCGTTCTTGAACCAGCTCAAGCTGGGACGGAAGCGGGGCTGTAGGTGCAGCCAGCCAGCAAACAGAAATACCGCCGCCAACAACAGCAAGCCAATCGCGCCGGTGTAGAGATCGCCGTTGGTGCGCAGGCCGATGGTGTTGAACCAATAGTACAGGCCAGAGTAGGCCGCATTGACGGGGCCGCCGCCCCCGGGTTGGGTGAAGGCTTCCACCGCTGCCTTGCCGAACTGGGGATCCCAGATGGCGTGGGCGATGGGCGTAACACCGGTGGGGTTGGCTACCCATTGCTCATAGTTGCCTTGCCAGGCAATGTGGAAGACGTTGCCAGAGGCCCACAGGAAGATGATCGCCAGATGGCCGAAGTGGGTGGCGAACAGCTTTTGGTAAAGCCGTTCCTCCGTCATGCCATCGTGGGTTTCAAAGTCGTGAGCGGTGGCGATGCCATACCACAGACGACGAGTGGTGGGATCGCTGGCAAGGTCTTGGCTGAACTGAGGAAAACGAGTTGTTGTGGTTGCCATGGTTTTCTATTCCTCCTTGCCTTAGCCGAGTGCGCCAAACCGTGCCAGGAAGAACGCCCAGGTGGTGACGATCCCGCCCAGCAGGTAGTGGGCCACACCGACCGCCCGACCCTGAATGATGCTCAGAGCGCGGGGTTGAATGGCCGGAGCGACTTTTAGCTTGTTGTGGGCCCAAACGATGGACTCAATCAGCTCCTGCCAGTAGCCGCGACCGCTGAACAGGAACATCAGGCTGAAGGCCCAGACAAAGTGAGCGCCCAAGAAGAGCAGGCCATAGGCCGACAGCGCCGAGCCGTAGGAGTTGATCACCTGCACCGACTGCGCCCACAGGAAGTCCCGCAACCAGCCGTTGATGTTGACGGCGCTGGCCGCAAAGTTGCCGCCGGTGATGTGCTCAATGGTGCCATCGGCGTTGACCGTGCCCCAGATGTCGCTCTGCATCTTCCAACTGAAGTGGAAGATCACGATGGAGATGCAGTTGTACATCCAGAACAGCCCCAAGAACACGTGATCCCAGCCGGAGACTTGGCAGGTGCCGCCACGGCCCGGACCATCGCAGGGGAAGCGGAAGCCCAGCTTGCCTTTGTCGGGGATCAGGCGAGAGGAGCGGGCAAACAACACCCCCTTGAGCAGGATCAGCACCGTGATGTGGATGGTCATGGCGTGGATGTGGTGCACCATGAAGTCCGCTGTGCCCAGCACCATCGGCATCATGGAGACTTTGCCGCCCACGGCCACCACGTCGCCGCCAAAGATGGGGCTAACCGAAGCACCCACGTAGGGAGCCGTACTGGCAATGGCCGAAGTGTGCAGCGACTGAATCCACTGGGCGAAGATCGGCTGCAGTTGGATCCCGGTGTCCGAGAACATGTCCTGCGGACGGCCCAGGGCCTGCATGGTGTCGTTGTGGACGTAGAAGCCGAAGGCGTGGAAGCCCAAGAACAGACACACCCAGTTCAGGTGGCTGATGATGGCATCCCGGTGGCGCAATACCCGATCCAACACGTTGTTGCGGTTCACCGCTGGGTCGTAGTCCCGCACCATATAAATGGCCCCATGGGCAGCACCCCCCACCACGAAGAAGCCGCCTATCCACATGTGGTGGGTGAACAGGGAGATCTGGGTGGCGTAGTCGATGCCCATGTAGGGGTAGGGGTTCATGGCGTACATGTGCTGCGCCACGATGATGCTCAGGGATCCCACCATGGCCAAGTTGATGGCCAGTTGGGCATGCCAGGAGGTGGTGAGCACTTCGTACAGACCCTTGTGGCCTTCGCCGGTGAAGGGGCCTTTGTGGGCTTCCAGGATCTCTTTAATGGAGTGGCCGATGCCCCAGTTGGTGCGGTACATGTGCCCGGCCACGATGAAGAGCACGGCAATGGCCAAGTGGTGGTGGGCTTGGTCGGTCAGCCAGAGGGCACCGTTCTGTGGATCCAGGCCACCCTTGAAGGTGAGGAACTCCGCGTACTTGCCCCAATCCAAGGTAAAGAAGGGCACCACCCCGCTGAAGATGCCCCAATCCACGCTGGGGAACATCTCCTTCATCAGGGCCGGCTTGAGGATGAACTCGTGGGGCAAGGGCACCTGATCCACCGGCACGCCCGCATCCAACATCTTGTTGATGGGAATGGACACGTGGATTTGGTGACCGGCCCAGGCCAAAGAACCCAGCCCCAGCAGGCCCGCCAGGTGGTGGTTCAGCATCGATTCCACATTTTGGAACCACTCCAGCTTGGGAGCCCGCTTGTGGTAGTGGAACCAGCCGGCGAACAGGCACAACCCGGCCATCACCAAGCCACCGATAGCGGTGCAGAGGAGTTGAAACTCATTGGTGATGCCGGCAGCCCGCCAGAGGTGAAACAGACCAGAAGTGATACGGATCCCTTCGAAGCCGCCGCCCACATCCCCATTCAGGATCTCTTGGCCAAAGATGGGCCAGACCACTTGGGCGCTGGGCTTGACGTTGATCGGATCCGCCAGCCAAGCAGAATAGTTGGAGAACTGAGCTCCGTGGTAGTACATGCCGCTCAGCCAGACGAAAACCACTGCCAAGTGGCCGAAGTGAGCGGAAAAGATCTTACGAGAAACGTCTTCTAGGTCGCTGGTGTGACTGTCGAAGTCATGAGCAAGAGCATGGAGGTTCCAGATCCAGGTCGTGGTCTTGGGGCCACGGGATAGGCTGCGGTCAAAATGGCCCGGCTTGGCCCATTTCTCAAATGAGGTGGGAACCGGATCCACGTCAACCGACACCTTGACCTTCGGCTCTCGCTCCTTTGGCGTAGTTGTCATCAAGAACTCCTCTCTTGCGACAAGGAACGAAGCATCCCCAGCCCTTGGCAGAAAATTTCCCCAGGGCAGGACTTACAAGGCATTATAGGTCAGGGTTTGTAGGCCCTCGGTTGCTTCACAATAATTAAACGAGGGATCCCTTGTCCCATCGAGGTCGGAGTCGATTGGCGATCGTTTTTTTGATCATAGATGTGAATATATGTAACGAATTTTCAGCCAACCCAATCCGTTCTCATGAAGGGTTGGAACTGGACAATAGACAGCAAGGGATCCCCTGGGTGGGGATATGTGGTAGAACCCTGGCAGCCGTTTTGCAGATACCACCGTATGACCCTAGAAATTCCCCGTCGCCAATATGTCAGCAACTATGGCCCCACCGTGGGCGATCGGGTACGCCTGGCCGACACCGAACTGATCATTGAGGTGGAACAGGATTTCACCACCTACGGCGAGGAGATTAAGTTTGGGGGCGGCAAAACCATCCGCGACGGCATGGGGCAATCGCCGACCGCCACTCGCGCCAATGGGGCCTTGGATCTGGTAATCACCAATGCTCTGATCCTGGACTGGTGGGGCATCGTCAAGGCGGATGTGGGCATCCGGGAGGGCTACATTGTTGGCATCGGCAAGGCCGGCAACCCGAATATCCAATCAGGGGTGACGCCGGGCATGGTGGTGGGCCCCAGCACCGAGGTGATTGCCGGGGAGAACCTGATCCTGACGGCGGGAGGGATCGATGCCCATGTGCATTTCATCTGCCCGCAGTTGTGCGAGTTTGCCATTGCTTCGGGAGTGACCACCCTTTTGGGCGGCGGAACCGGGCCGGCCACCGGCAGCAACGCCACCACCTGCACCCCTGGAGCTTGGAACTTGGGCAAAATGTTGCAGGCAGCGGAGGGGTTTCCGGTCAATTTGGGCTTTTTTGGCAAGGGGAACGCGGCTTTTCCCGAAGCCCTGCGGGAACAGGTGGAGGCAGGAGCCTGTGGACTCAAGATCCACGAAGATTGGGGATCCACGCCGGCAGTGATCGATAGCTGCCTGCAGGTCGCGGATGAGTACGACATCCAAACCCTCATCCACACCGATACCTTAAATGAGTCCGCTTTTGTGGAGGACACCATCGCTGCTATCAATGGCCGCACCATTCACACCTTCCACACCGAAGGAGCTGGGGGTGGGCATGCTCCCGATATCATTCGCATTGCCTCTGAGCCCAACGTGTTGCCCAGCTCCACCAATCCCACCCGCCCCTTTACCCGCAATACCATTGAAGAACACCTGGACATGCTGATGGTGTGTCACCACCTGAGCAAAAGCGTGCCGGAGGATATTGCTTTTGCCGAAAGCCGCATTCGTCCCCAAACCATCGCCGCCGAGGACATCTTGCATGACATGGGGGTGTTCAGCATCATCTCTTCCGACTCGCAGGCCATGGGCCGGGTGGGGGAGGTGATCATCCGCACTTGGCAGACGGCTCACAAGATGAAGGTGCAGCGGGGGCCTTTGCCACAAGACAGCAGCCGCAACGACAACTTCCGGGCCAAGCGTTACGTAGCCAAGTACACCATCTGCCCCGCCATCGCCCAAGGACTCAGCCACGTCATCGGGTCGGTGGAGGTGGGAAAGCTGGCGGATCTGTGTCTATGGAAGCCGGCCTTTTTTGGAGTTAAGCCGGAAATCGTCCTGAAGGGGGGCCTGATTGCCTACGCCCAGATGGGGGATCCCAATGCTTCCATTCCGACCCCGCAGCCGGTGTACCCTCGCCCCATGTTTGGCAGCTTTGGCCGCGCCTTGACCGAGACCAGCCTGCTCTTTGTCTCCCAGGCGGCTCTGGAGTTAGGGATCCCCGAGAAACTGGGGATCCAGCGCCGGGCCGTAGCAGTCAAAAATTGCCGTGAGATCGGCAAAGCGGATTTGAAACTCAATACTGCCACTCCTCGCATTGAGGTGAACCCAGAGACCTATGAAGTGCGGGCCGATGGAGAGCTGCTCACCTGCGAGCCGGCAGAGGTGCTGCCCATGGCACAACGATACTTTCTGTTCTAGGTTGTTGTTCCATTTGCTAACTTTCAGCTCCTGAGTGTCTGGGAAGAAAACCCTCGCCCCGCTTGTATAACGGATGAGCAAAAGGGGTGGAGCAACTGCGGCCAGCCGACCTTAGGAAGCCCATGGGCAGGGTTTGCTCCTCTCCTCGTCTATTCTGCAGAAAGGGATCCCCTTTCCCGCCTGGACATTGCTCTCTTCCTCAAAGTGTGCTGGGTCGAAACCTGCGCATGGGCCACCTTGTTCTTCGCCATCTCAGCAAACGCTTCCACAAGGGAGGGATCCCTGTCCTCAGGGATTTGTCTTTGAGCGTGGAAGCAGGGGAGATCTTTGCCCTGCTGGGGCCATCCGGCTGTGGCAAGTCCACCACCCTCAATCTCATCGCCGGCCTGCTGGAACCGGATCCCTTGCCCTATCGGGGGGAAATCTGGCTGGATGGGATCCCCCTCAACCCTCTGCCGCCGGAACGGCGCGGCGTGACTTTGCTGTCCCAACACAGCCGCCTGTTTCCCCACCTAAGCGTGGGGGAGAATGTCGCTTTTGGCCTGAAAATGCGGGGCATTCCCCGGGCAGAGCGGGAGGCTGCCGCCTTGCGCATGCTGGAGCGGGTGCAATTGGCCGGATTTGCTCAGCGTCGGCCCAGCCAGCTTTCTGGCGGACAAGCGCAGCGGGTGGCCTTGGCGCGGGCTTTGGTGATTCGGCCCAAGGTGCTGCTGTTGGATGAACCTTTATCGGCCCTGGATGCCAACCTACGCCAAGAGATGCAGGCCCTTATCCTCGAGTTGCAGGCGGAAACAGAGGTGACGACGGTGCTGGTTACCCACGATCAAGCAGAAGCCACAGCCATGGCCCAACGCATCGGCCTGATGTTTGAGGGGCAGCTACACCAGGTGGGATCCCCTGTGGAGTTTTATCAGCAGCCGCGCTCCGAGCGCATTGCCCGCTTTTTTGGCGGGGTCAATTTTTTCGATGCACAGGCGGAGGGCCATCAGCTTCGCCTCAACGACGGGATCCGCTTGAAAAGTGCCGTGCCCCTCCAAGGTCAGGTGCGGCTAACGGTGCGCCCGGAACAGGTGCAGGTGTTTCCCCAGCCGCCCGGCTTAGCCGACAATGTTTTCTTGGCCCAGGTGATGGCGGAACGCTTTGCAGGTACCCAGCGACGGCTGACCTTACAAGCCCCTTGGGGCAGTCTGCAGGCTTGGGTGGCTCCCCATCAGGTGTTTGCACCGGGGCAGGCGGTGTGGATCCATTTGCCACCAGAGGCTCTGTGGTCTGTGGGGATTGGCGGGGATCCCTTACCCCCAGCCCTTTTCCCAAAGGAAGAGGGGAGAGTTTGAGTTAAATCTGGTTTTAGCTGAAAGTTTGATGGGGGTGGTGGCAAGGCTATGCAACCCAAAAGCGTTTTCTGGAAGCGGCGGCAGGTGTTGGCCGGCCTGGGATCCCTGGGGGCTTGGGCGTTGAGTCAAGGCTCTCCCTTTGCTCAGAATACCCCCCAGAACACGGTGGATCTGGGATCCCTGAGCTGGGCAGACATTCTGGAGCGGGCGCGGGGCAGCTCCGTCAATTGGGCCATGTGGAGCGGCAGTGAGGCCATCAATGGGTTTGTGGATGGCTGGGTGAGAAGCCAGTTGCAGGAGCGTTATGGCATTCGCTTGAACCGGATCCCGCTCACGGATACCGTTGAAGCAGTCAACAAAGTGATTGGGGAAGTTCAAGCCGGGCTGCGCAGCGGTGGCAGCATCGATCTCATCTGGATCAACGGCAACAACTTCCGCACCCTCAAGCAAGGGAATTTGCTCTACGGCCCTTTTGCTCAGAAATTGCCCAGCTTGCCTTTCTATGATCCCGCCGATATTGAAACGGATTTTGGCCTGCCCACCGAGGGCTATTCTGCGCCCTACACCGGCAACTACTTTTTGATGGCCTATGATGCCGAACGGGTGCCCAATCCCCCCCAGAGCTACGCCGAACTGCTGGCTTGGGCCGAGGCCAATCCAGGGCGATTTACCTACGTGGCCCCGCCGGATTTTCATGGCAGCCGCTTTTTGTTGAGTGCCTTCTACGGTGTGACCGGGGGCTATGCCCAGTACAGCGGGCCGGACTTCGATGCCGATCTCTGGGCGCGACAATCCCCTGCCCTAGTGGAATACCTGAGAAAGCTGGATCCCTTCCTGTGGAGACAGGGCCAAACCTACCCACCCACCTTTGCCCGCCTGGCGGAGCTCTTTGCCAACGGCGAAGTGTGGCTCATCCCCACCTTTATCGATCAGGTGATCTTGCGCAAGGGCAACGGCCAATTTCCCCCCAGCACTACCCCCTATGGGATCCCGGGTACCAGCTTGATCGATCCCTCGTTCACGGCCATTCCCATCAATGCGGCCAATCCTTGGGGGGCGATGGTCTTGGCAGAGGTCTTGGCCAGCCCGGAGGGGCAACTGGAAAAATTCAAGCCAGAGGTCTGGGGGGATCTGCCGCTCATCGATGTCAGCCGGTTGTCTGCCGACTACCAAACAGCTTTTGCCCAACTGGAGGCTGCTGCCGGGATCCCCATTCAAGAGGCCATTGCCGGGGCAGTGCCCATCGTGAACTCCGAATACACGGTGCAACTGGAGGCCCTCTGGCAGCAACAAGTCTTGCCGGGATAGGCGTCACCCAGCCTCTCTCTCTTGGGAATCCGACGTTGCAGGCAATGGTGGAGCAGAATCCTCACCTTGGGGCAACCAAACTTGGAAGTGGGTCCATCCGTCCGAGCTGCTGACAGAGATATTCCCCCCCATGTGCTCTACCAGTTGCTTTACCAAAGCCAGCCCCAGGCCGGTGCCGCCGTGCTTCCAGCGATCTGATTGCGGGATCCGGTAGAACTTCTCGAAGATGCGGGGCAGCTCTGCCGTTGGGATCTCGCTGCTGTTGCTGCAGACGAAGAGGATCCCCTGCCCTTCTGAGGCAACCCGCAAGTGGATGGATCCCTCTGGATCCGTGTACTTGATGGCGTTGTGCAGCAGCTCGCGCAAGATGCGGCCCAAGCCGTCTGGGTCAGCCCAGAGCAAGGGGATCCCTGCCTCCAGGTACAGTTGCAGGTGTTGATGTTTAGCCTGGGCCAGAGGTTGAACCCCGGCCAGCAAATCTTGCAAATACCGAGGCAGAAAAATCTCCTCCGGCTGCAGCAGATACCTCCCGGCTTCCAGCCGTCGCATATCCAGCAGGTCGTTGATCAACTCGATTTGCCGGTTGCATTCTTTCAGGGCAATGCTGAAATAGTGCTGCTGTTTCTGGGGGTTATCGCGGGTCATTTGCAGCATTTGCAAGGCCATGCGCACATTGGTCATGGGGGTGCGCAGCTCGTGGGAGACGGTGCTGAGGAAATCATCCTTGAGCAAATTCAGCCGCTCCAATTCCTTCACCTGCGCTTGGGCTGCTTGGTACAGACGGGCTTGGCGGATGGCCAGGGCACATAGGTTGGCCACCTGATAGGCCAGTTGAATCTCGTCTTCGGAAAACTCTTGCTCCGGAAGCCGCTCCAACAGCAAAGCTCCCAGCCGCTTCTCTTTGTCCCAAAGGGTGCAGACCAGCAGCCGCACCCAGCGTCCTTCTTTTTCTAGGCGACAACAGCAGTGGATTTCCCATTTCTGCTGTGAGGAAGAATGGGACTGCAGCAGGCGCAGGAACTCCGGGTCGCTGGCATAGTCTCGGCCATGCAAGGGATCCATTCCGCCACCCTGAGCCGCCTTAGAAGAGAGAAGGGGGGAGTAGCAATAGCCCGGGATCCAGGTTGACCCGTCTTCTGTTGGCGCTACTTGGACGGAGTCCTTAAGCAGCAGGATTTGGCAGCAGGTTAGGCTCAGCGCTTCGGCAAGGGTTTTGACCACTTCTTCCAGGATTTCCCCCTCGTTTAGGCTGACCACCATCCGGCTGCTGATGGCGCGCAGCATCCCCTCAAAATGCAAGGCTCGTTGCAGCTTGGCCGTGCGCAGCTCCACCTGGGCTTCCAGCTCCCGGTTGAGGGCCTGTAACTGCTGTTCTGCCCGTTTCTGCTCGGTGATCTCCCGTCCCACGGATAGGATCTCCACCAAGCGGCCTTGGCTGTCGAAAATGCCCTGATCCACCCAGCTAATCCAGCGGGATTGGCCGTCTTCTCCGGGGTACTCCCGCTCGCTGCTGTAAAAGGGACTTTCAGGAGTGAGGGCGGCAAAAGCCTGCAACACTGCCTCCCGCTCTTCTGCCGGCAAACGCTCCCGCCAGCAGGTGCCCAGCTTCTCCTGCTCCTGACAGCCAAAAAAGCGTAAGTAGGCAGGATTGACGAAGGTGATGCAGGTATCGGGCCGAAAGCGGCAAATGAGCTCCGTCTGCTGCTCCACCACGGCGCGGTATTCTTGCTGCTGCTGCCACAGACGATCCAGCAGGGCCTGCTGAGTTGTTGCCGCCTGCTGCCAGGCTTTGGTTAGCGTCTGCACCTCCTGGATGGGGCCGGGATCCAAAGGGGGCCAGGGCTGGAAGCCGCTTTGGATAAATTGCTCTGCCACCTGGGTGAGGCGGCGCAGGGGACGGGAGAGGGCTTCGCCGAGAAGGATCCCTGTCCCCAGCAGGCTCAGCAACAGCCCACCCCCCAGCAGCGCAGCCTGTCGGGCGCTGTGATGGACTTCGGCCAGAAGGGTTGCTTCTGGGATCCCATGCACAAAATAAAAGCCCAGCCTCCCTTCACTCTGGATGGACTCCACCTCCACCCAGTAGGGGATCCCTCCAACCACGAGGCGCAGCGGATCTTGGGAAGAGGCCGTCCCCCAGGAGCCCACCTGCTCTTGCACGGCCACCAGCAGCGGATGGGGAGCAGGCCCCGCCGTACTGGCCACCACCTGTCCTGACTCGTCCAGCAGAAAGCTCACCCCCCCGGGAGAACGGCCTTCTAGCTGTTCCAGAAAGGCTTGAAGTTGCCCGATGGACAAGGCAGCCACCAAGCTGCCGTAAACCCGCCCCTCCGAGTCGGTCAGGGATAGGGACGTCACGATCAGCCGCTCCAGAGCCTGGGCAGGAGACAAGGACTCCGTCCCGCTGGCGCGAACGGCAAAAAATCGGGTTGCCACCCAAGTATCGCGGATCCCTTCCGACTGCAGGAGCTGGGGAAACCAGAACAACCGTCTCAGATCCACAAAGCCCAACTGGCGAGTGAGCCCTGTGGGATCCCCTGTCTCTGGATCCCGTTGGCAGCCCTGGGCGGATCCCGGCAAGAGGCCAGGTGTGTGGTAAGTCCAGATCGACCCATCGGCGTGACGGCGGGCGGTCACAAACCCCCCTTGAGCCGAGACAAAGCCGACATAGCTCAGCTCGGGAAATGGCTGCAACTGGCGGGCAAAGTGAGCTTCCAGCACCTCTAGACCGGCTGGGCTGGGGGTTGTCAAATCGGGCAGCAGTCCCCCCCTCACTGCACCCCGATTGAGGGCATTGATCTGAAGGGGAATTTGCAAATACCTGGCAAGGTGCTCTTCGGTGCGGTCGGTAACTTCCTGCCTCAGTTGCTCTGCCAACCGCAGCGCCAGGTGTCGCCCGGCCCGCCAGGAGAGATAGGCTACCCCGCCCATTCCCCCCACCACTGCCAGCAGCAGGGGCAGCAGCAACGCCACCCGCAAAGGGATGGAGCGGAAAGGCCACCGGGATCGCACTTCAGAAGAACCAGAGGAAGACGGCATGGGATCCCTCGCAGAACCCTAGGCTTGGGGAGGTTCCAAAGCCCGCTGCAAAGCTCCGAGGCCAACTTCTGCCGCAATGGCCAGAAGCGCCACCGGAATCGCCCCTACCAGCAGGATGGCGTTGTCGTAGAGGGCAAACCCTAGGGTAATAAAAGTGCCCAGCCCTCCCGCGCCGATAAACGCTGCTAGGGTAGCACTGGCAATCACCTCAATGGTAGCCGTTTTAACACCGGCCAAGATCACCGGCAAGGCCAAAGGGATCTCCACGTGCCGCAACACCTGGGCACCAGTCATGCCCATGCTTAGGGCAGCTTCCCGCAGAGCTGGCTCAAGGCTGCGGAAAGCCACATCCGTGCTGATCAGAATGGGGGGTAAAGCCAGAAGGGTTAGAGCAACGACTGCCGAACGAAAGCTGAGGCCGAAATAAGGAATGGCCAAAAACAAAATGGCCAAGCTGGGGATCACCCGCAGGCTGCTAAACGCATTGATCACTACCAGAGAAAGCATCTGGGAGCGGGAGCTGAAAAAGCCCAGTGGCAAGCCCAACAGAAGCCCTATTCCCAAAGGCACCGCCACCAGTTGCAGGTGTTGGACAAAAGCTTGAAACAGCGTGTCGCTGTGGCTCTGGGCGTAGTTGAGGGAGCGGGCCAAAAGGCTCATCAAAGGTGCGCAGATGACCGAGGGATCCAAGACCAGCCCCAGTGTACCGCCTTCAGCCGTTCGCGTCAGCGGGACGGAGTCCTTTCTTGACAGTGCAGAGCGTCATAAAACCCCAGAAAAAATTGTTTCTTTAGAACCCCAGGATGCAAGGAGACGCAGTCACTGCCCATCTGAGTTGCCGTCTGTATCCTGCCCGTCTCCCTCGATCTCGTCTGGATCCCTACTTGGGGCTTGGTTGGCTCCTCGCTCCTGCAAACGGCGGACTTGGGAGCGCACTTGTAAAGCAACCTGTAAAGCAGCCTCCAGGATTCGCCCCTGCTCGTTGGCCTGTTCGCTCACCTGTAGAGCCGTCAAAGCTGCCAAGTTGTCGCCGAAAAACTCGCTCTGCTGCTCGATCAGGTCTTCGTTTTGCCGCAAGATCCGTTCGGTTTTCAAGGCGCGGATGAGATCGGCCCGGGTCAGTTTTAGGGCTTCGCTCACCTGAGCCCTCTGGGCGAGCTTCACCTCGGGGTTGCCCGCTTCCACCAACTGGTCGTTGACGTGGATGGCCTGGATGATTCGGTTGTAGCGATCCACCTCCCCCAGCAAATTCAACAGCAGCGGCATGCGGCGGCTGCGGAAAATCCAATAGGCTTGGCCCAGGGCGGCAATGGCCGCCAGGATCCCCCATTCCACCGGCCAAGTGGCCCACGTGGCGCGCAGGCCAGGGATCCAGATCCGCCCCACCAGCGTAAGCAGGGATCCCTCTGACCAAAAGGTCAAGAAACGCAAGAACAAATCCAGCGTCAGCAACAGGCGCAGGAGATCCCAGAAGGCGGAGAACTGGCGCAGGCGATCTTCAAAGCGGCGAACGGGCCGAGGCCGATACAACCAAGCCACTGGCACTTGAGAGAGGTTTTGCACTTGAGCTGGGGAGATGAGCAGCTCTTGTAAGTCCCGTTGCATCGCCATGAGCCCTGCTAAATGCTGGCAGGTTTCCCCATTGTACTTGCAGCCTTGAGGAGCTTGAGTTTGTCAGGGATCCCTTCTCAGAGAGAAACTTGACCAAGAAGTCTCGGTAAGACACAGAGGAGAAGAGTAGGGTGACCAGCCAATTGCGCCAACTGAAGGCCCACCTCGCTGAACCGGAAAGCTTTGCCCCCTACGGGCAGGTCATTTGCCCCACTCCCGATCACAAACCTTTCGACAGTCAAGATGCTCAGTTGTCCTTGAATCAAGGGCAGCCCCGCTTTTACCTCATGCGCTTGCCTCGGCGGGGTCTCAAGTTTACTCAGATCACCCACCACATCCGCTGCACCCAGTGCCTGGGATCCCTGAATGGCAAGGAGTGGTTTATTGGTGTTGCACCCCCTGACGATGAGCTGCATGTCGATCAGATTCAAGCCTTTCGGGTGCCTGGGGATCGCTTTATCAAACTGGAGATGGGCACTTGGCATGCCGGCCCCTATTTTGACCACGAAGAGTTCATCGATTTCTACAACTTGGAGCTGGCCGACACCAACATCACCGATCACGAAACCATAAACCTACTCCAAACCTACAACCTGGAGTTCCAGATCATCCCCTGACGCGCCTCTGGGGATCCCTTATCAACTTTCTCCTCCATCGGGCAAAAGGCAGCATTGACTACAGCAATCTTTCGCTTAAGCGCAAGAAGAGTTGTGGGGATCCGCGCTGACGCTATGGGTGGAGAGAGAAAGGGGTCTTGGATTCTAGCCCTAGTGGATGTGGCTGAGTTGGGTGAGCATTCCTTAACTTGGGCTTGAGTTATGCCCTTGTCGTTATGGATCTTGGCGCTGTGACTCTCTTGGCCAGGTGATAGAACAGGGTCAAACCCAGAGCATTTGGG
>DVDX01000052.1 GCA_015295985.1 Synechococcus sp. M44_DOE_062
CCTAAGAATTGGGTTTCAAGCCCCGCCGTTTACGGCGGCTTTCTGTTATAACTTACCCTGAGTTCCGCCAGCTAGGGTATGGCGCAACGTTAGCTCAAGCAAGTATCTGGGAGTTTATCCCAGTAGTTGGGGTTATGGCATCCCCCACCACTGTTTACGCAAGGGTGGTGTAGCGGGTGCTAAGCACCGCTAACGCGAACAGGAAGTGGGAGTTCTCCCGCAACCTGAGAGAGAATCCTTCGCCTGTAGGCGAGGGAGAATGTCAATTTGGTTCCCTGGCTCTTCCCACAATTCCGGGGCGGATCTGTCACTGCCGAAGCGAGCCTGAACGTTTCTCAGCCTCGAATTGGGATTGGGCTGGTCTCTTCCTCTGGAGAGGCTGTTTGGCAGAGGGGGATTTAGGATCCGTTTAGGTGAGAGGGTTTTGGGAGAGAAACTCCCGATCCAGGGGTAGGGGGGCGACGGGTTGGGTAAGGGTGAACTGGCCGCTTTCTATCCACTGTTTGAGGATTTCGGCAACTTGCATGGAGCGGCGCAAGCTGGCCAGGGGAGCAGTGCGAACCTTGCGGCCATTGAGGGTGATCTGGCCGGATTTGAGTTGGGCGTAGCTCACCAAGCCAAAGGTGGGCCGCACCCGGCGGGGAATGGAAAAGTCAATCACCGGTGCCACCAGTTCTTCATCCCGAATGGCAATGGCCTCCAAATCCGCAGGAGCAAGGATGGGGATGGGGATCCCGACCCCCAACATCAAGCTGGGGCCGTAGTTGCGGAAGTAGCAGCCCCTCACCCATTCCGCCTGCATTTGCTTGGCATCTCCAATCAGGGCCAGGGTGGCCGCCGGGCCGATGGGGGTTTGGTTGGGCAATCGCTTTTGCAGAGGAAAGTGCTGGGTGCCCTCCCAGGCGACGTAGCCAATGCCACCCCCCAAAAAGATGCGGCTGCCGATCCCTACCCGCCGCAAAAGGGGATCGTTCAACAAGGGGGACAGCTCTCCCGGGTTGGAATAGACGGCATTGCCCAGATGCGGTTCCAACAGGCCCAAGTAGGTGTACAAAGGCCGATCCCCGCCGTTCACCCCAACGATGAAGTTTTGGTAGGCATTGCGGGGGTTAAACAGGTAAAACTGGTTGAGCTGATCCCGGGTCAGGGTGGTCTCGTAGTCGGCGCGGGGGTAGCAATCGGTTACTTGGCCAATGGCCCGCAAATGGACGCGCTTGCCCGCCACCAGGTCGGCAATAACGTGGCCGCCCCCGTAGGCTTGATCCGCTTGCTCGCTGGGTTGGGCTGCCCCCAAGTAGAGATCCACCGCGCCAAATCCAGCATAGGCCGGTACTCCGTTTAGCCAAGCTTGACGAATCTTAATAGGCGGATCCGTATGGCCTAGGTTCACAATCGCTCCCGAAGACTCCATTGGCTCAAAGGTGCCGGTGGTGATCACATCCACCTGCTCAAAGGCTTCCTGGAGCCCCAAGGTGGCCAACTTGGCCTTGGCTTCTAGGGCCGTCCACACCCGCACCTGGCCCTTGGCAATGCGTTGGTTAATCTGGTCTAGGGTTCTCTCCATAAGAAAGATGTAAAGATCCCAAGGGTTGGTCGCATTGGCGGTGTGGAGGAATAAGAGGGGTGAGGATACTTCCTCTCACTACTCACTGCTCTTTCCTCTCTTAAGGAGGGATCTGCCCCCATCTTGAATTCCCTCGTGAGGCAACTTTTAGGGCTGGCTCAATGAATACAATGAATAGCTTAAATGGACAGGGATCAGGGCCGGTGGGGCTCAAGAGATTCCAGCAGTATGGGCCGCTTTTGCCGGCGTTGGGGCTGGTGGGTCTGCTCTACGGCGGTGGGCTGCTGCTGGCCCTGGCTCAGAGTGTGGGCCTCTACGGCTTGGGTGAGAGGGAGTTTACTCTACAGGGGTATGGGGATCTGCTATGGGATGCGGAAGTCCAGGGATCCCTGCTGCTCAGCCTCAGAATTGCTCTGTTGGCGACGGGGCTGGCGCTGGTTTTGGGGCTGGGACTGGCGCTGCTGTTGCGGGGGCTGGGGGGGTGGGCCATCTGGCTTGGCCAGTTGACACTGCCAATTCCCCATTTGGTGGGGGTGACGGGGATGTTGCTGTTGCTAGGGCCCAGCGGTTGGCTGGCGCGGCTGGCCTTCCAACTGGGTTGGATTGCCTCGGATCAGGATTTTCCTTTGTGGGTGAACGACCGTGGCTACGTGGGGGTGTTGCTCTACTGGCTCTGGAAGGAGATCCCGTTTGCTGCTTTGGTGGCGCTAACACTGCTGCGCGGGATGGGATCGGAACTGGAGCAACAGGCCCGGCTGCTGGGAGCTTCTGCCACCCAAACGTTTTGGCATGTGACGCTGCCCTTGCTCAGGCCAGGACTGCTGGCCACCGGGATCCTCATCTTCGGTTTTGTCTTCAGCGCTTTTGAGGTTCCCTTGCTCTTGGGGCCCACCTACCCCCGCACCTTGCCGGTTTTGATCTACCAGCGTTTCATCCACATTAACCTAGAGCAGCGGCAGCAGGCGGTGGCGCTGGGGGTGATCCTGTTGGTCATCTCAGCAGCGGTGGTCAGTTGGATGGCAGGGCTGTTCGCGGCCAGGGGATCCCTTTGGCAACTGCCGGTCGTATCAGCGGAACGGAGTCCTGGGAGAAGGCCGTGAAAGGACGCCACATCCACAGATGGATTGGGGGATCCCTGCTCCGCCTTGGGGTGGCCGGAGTGGCCCTCCTTTGGGCTTTGCCCTTTGGGGTGCTGGCTCTTTGGGCCTTCACGCGGGCCTGGTATTTTCCCGATGCCCTGCCGCAGGCATGGAGCTTGGCCGGTTGGCAGCAACTGCTGTTTCCGTTCGCAGGACGGGGATCCCAATTCTGGGCAGCCTTCGGCCAGAGCTTGCAAATTGCCCTGTTCACCACCCTGCTGGCCCTGGGGGTGGGGATCCCGGCAGGGCGAGTTTTGGGCACCCATCCCGTGCCTGCCTGGCTGCGCCTGCTGTTGCTGTTGCCCGTCATCACCTCTCCTCTGGCCGTATTGATGGGGATCCAAGGGGTGCTGATTCGCCTGCGGCTGGACGGTACCCTGCTGGGGGTGGTGCTGGTGCATCTGATCCCGACCCTTCCCTACATGGCTTTGGTGATGGGCAGTGTGTTCGCCCGTTTCGACCGCGGCTACGAGGTGCAGGCCCGCTGTTTGGGGGCGGATCCCTGGCAGGTGTGGTGGCAGGTGACGTTGCCCCTCATTGCCCCTGGAGCAGCCATTGGGGCGGTATTTGCCTTTTTGATCTCTTGGAACGAATTTTTGCTCACCTTCTTCGTCGGCGGTGGGCGGGTTCTCACGCTGCCGATGTTGCTCTACAGCCTTTTGCAGGGGGGAAACAACACCTTGGTGGCCGTGGTGGCCCTCTTGTCGGTGGTGCCGGGGTGGTTGGCCTTGCTGGGGGCCAGCCTTTGTTTGGGGCAGGCCATCGGGTTACCCCCTGCAGAGGCTCAAGAGGAAGAGAGCTGCTAATATCCCTTCAGGGCTAGGTTGGGGCGTTGCAGAGCAGCTCCCACCCGTTGAACCTGGGTTTTGAAACTGCCATCTCGCTCCAGCCGTATCTGCCTCAGGGCAGGGGGAATCACCTCCAGGCCAAACTGGGGGCTCTTAGGACGAAATTGCACGCAGGTTGAGGGACAAGCCAAGTAATCAACCCCCTCCCGCCGGCGATGTAAGTCTTGGTGAATGTGGCCGAATACAACAAGGCGGATGTGGTCGAACTCGTCCAGAACCCCAAACAACCGCTCCGGCTGCTGCAGGGCGCTTTGATCCAGCCAGGCAGAATCCACCGAAAAAGGGGGATGGTGCAAGGCCAACAAAACATGGTGTTGGGCGGCTTTGCTCCGTTGCAATTCCTGTCTCAGCCACAGCAGCGTGCGATCCGTCAGGTAACCGCTGTCTTTGCCGGGCACGAGGGAGTTCAGTAAAATAAAGCTCCAATTTTCCCGGCTGAAGCTCTTGTCCCCAAATAGCCGCTCGGCGTGGAGCTCTTGGTTCATGGTATGCAGGCGATCGTGGTTGCCCGCCAACCAGTAAGTATCGATGGGGAGAGTTTGCAAATGGGTTCTCAAACGGGCGTAGGATGCTGCACTACCATCTTGAGAGAGATCTCCGGTAAGCAGAAGCAGATCGGGCAAGGGATCCAAAGCAGCAATGGCCTTTTGCACCTGTAGAAAAGAGGCTTCTGTGTCCACCCCCAGCAGCCGGTGATGGGGCTTGGCAAACAAATGCAGGTCGCTGATCTGAACCACGTACACGGTCATAGAGCAAGCCCAACAGGGGGGGATCCCATCTCCGCAGGTTCAAAACACTACCGTTCTAGCACCAGATGGGCCGGCTGGAGCCCGTAGGTAGGGTCATTTCCATTCAAGCTAGGACACTGCACCCACACCTAAAACGTCGAGCCCACAGAACACCAAGGCTCTCAGTAGCCCAGACCTCTCACCCCCACCTGAAATGACCATGACTCAGCCTCAAAGGGCTCAAGCTTAACCTACCCAAGTCCGTCCAACCCGGTTCAACCCCTTGAGAAAATCCTCAAGGAAAAACTTTAGGAAACATTCAGAGAATGGCCCACGTTCCTAAAAGCAGCCTGCACCTGAGGCCAGCGGGATTCTTGGGTAGAGGCCGTCAGCGTGTAGAGGCGATGGTGCCGCACGGTTACCGTCACCACCTCATGGCGAAGCTGGGATCCCAGGTCGGTTTGGTATTCCAGCAGATAATAGGGGTGCCCCTGCCGCTCAAAGGCTTCGGTGGCCAACAGCTTGGCCGAGCGACCGGATCCCTCAGGAGCTATGATCCTCTCCGCCACCAACAGCCCCACCTCATCCGGGCTGCCCAAATCGGCAATCGTCTCCCCCTTGTCAAACGGGGCAATCATCAAGCTGACGTTCTCGGTCTCATACACCAGGTCGCGCAGGAGTACCACCGGTCCTTTCCCCGGCCCAAGATTGACCGCCACCATGCCATTGGGGTAAGCAAAAGCAAAGGCCCCGCTGGGATCCCTGTAGGCCCGTAGGTTAGAGCCTGCGGAACAGGCACACACCACCAAGCTAAGGCAAACACAGAGCAGCAACACCGCCCTAGACAGCCACAGGCCAGTTGCGTAAGCGGGCCACAGGCCCAATCGGGCAGAATGCCCGCCTTGTGTTGCTGACATCGCTGGGATCCTCTCCTCAGATGGGTTGCGTACCTTAACCATCCTAGTACGAGCGCATTAGCTGTGTCTGTCCTGGTCTGTCCTGAAGCGGTATGTTAGCAGCAAGCTTTTCCCGGCTCCACCCAACATCTCCAAGTCTCCCCAGCTTTCATCTCAAGGCTCCCGCTGAAGCAGCTATAGTCATTTCAATTCAAACTAGAAGACTGCGCCCACACCCAAAACGTTGGTCGCGTCGTCGCGTCCTCGCGTCCTCGCGTCAGCGTTGCGGTTCCCGTCAGGGTGCCGTAGGCATAGCAATAGCGTTGCGGTTCCCGTCAGGGTGCTGTAGGCATAGCAATAGCGTTGCCGAGCAATAATGCAGGCGGCCAAAGGCTTTTCAAGGACTCCGTCCCGCTGGCGCGATCAATAGCCCAGGCATCTCACCCTGACCTAAAGCGACTCTCAACCTCGAAGTGTTTACCCATGCAAGACCTAGCCGATCTCTTGCCCCGCGTAGGCCGTCTCTCAGAAGTAGCCGGGCAAGCCATTCTAGAGGTCTATAGAACTCCATCCCGCTTGTGCGAACGGCAGGAGCAGATCCAGGTTAGCTACAAAGCCGACTGCTCCCCCCTCACCGAGGCGGACTTAACTTCCCACCACCTGATCCTGCAAGGCTTGCAAGACCTGACCCCAGGGATCCCAGTGCTGTCGGAAGAATCGGGCGAGATCCCTTACCCAGAGCGGCAACAGTGGGGGCGGTTTTGGCTGGTGGATCCCTTGGATGGCACCCGCGAGTTTATCCAGCGCAACGGCCAGTTTACGGTGAACATCGCCCTCATTGAGGAAGGGATCCCCATCTTGGGAGTCGTCCATGCCCCAGCTCTGGGCCTCACCTACGCGGCTGCGCAAAAACTGGGGGCCCACAAGAGGGAAAGGACTCCGTTCCGCTTCTGCGAACAGCCCATCCGTGCCTGCCCCTCTGCCCAAGAACCCTTACAAGTGGTAGCCAGCCGTTCCCACAGCAACCCGGAGACGAAGCAATTTCTTGAGCAGCTACAACAGCGCTGTGGCTCCCTGGAAGTGAAATCTGTGGGCAGTGCCCTGAAGCTTTGCCTCGTGGCCGAGGGATCCGCCCATCTCTACCCTCGCTTCGGCCCCACCATGGAATGGGATACTGCCGCTGCCCAATGTGTCGTGGAACAGGCAGGGGGAAGGGTTACCGATCTGGCAGGGGATCCCTTGCGCTACAACAAGCCCGACCTGCACAACCCACCCTTTGTGGCAGCTGCCGAAGGCATGGCCCAACTGTGGCAGAACCTGATCCCCTAAGGGAAGCCCCGGCTACATACCCATCTCTGTGGGGTTAAAGCCATCCGGGAACTTGGTGTACTCGTCGTAGAGGGCACCGCGAAAATGGGTGTTGGTGATGATGGCTCCGCGGAGATCGGCCCCAATCCGCAGATCGGCCCGGCTCAGCTCGGCTTCGCTGAGGTCAGCCCTGAGTAACTTGGCCCGGTAGAGGTTGGCCCCCCGCAAGTCCGCCTTCACCAACTTAGCCCCAATCAGGTTTACCCGTCGCAGCTTGGCTCCGCGCAGGTCGGCTCCTGAGAGATCTGCTCCCGACAAATCCGCCTCACGCAAATCGGCCCCACTCAAGTCGGCATCTCGCAGGATGATGCCCTTCAAGTTCGCGCCACTCAACTGCGCCCCGCTTAGGTTGGAGCCAGAAAAATCCCGTTGGCCAGATGCATAAGCCTGCAACAGTTGCTTGGCATCCAAGAGAGGCTTAATACTCGCTGTTGTCATCTCCGTTTGTTCTCTCACAAAACCGTAGGTAAACTAACCCCAACCCTGCTGGAAGCAGGCCCTGGCCCTTTCACAGGCCAATTACCCCAAGGGGATCCCCGCCACTTGAGGTAGAACGCTTTACTGACAGATCTAGCCCTGCTGGCCAGCAGAGGGGCTGTCAGAGTCCTTGTTGGCTAGCTTACCACCCCCCAGCCCAAACTCAGCTCAGCAACAAGGAGAGCCTTGAGAGCCAGGGAAGAGCAACATTCCACCTATTAGAGCTGGTCAATCTCTTTGCGCAAATTTTCCAACTCCAGATCGACTTCGCTCTCACTTGCGGTGGAAGGTCGGCCTGAGGACTTTGCCTCCCCAGAGGGCAACTGACCCTGAATCGACGCCTTGAGTATCTGCAGCTCGTGATCCACATCCGAGCCACCCGCCTCCAAAGCGGCAAACTGGTTTTCCAAATTGTCCACCGCCAGCTCTGCCACTGCTGCCGATTGAGCTTCTAGGGAGTTCACCTTTTCTTCCATGCGCTCAAAAGCAGCAAAGGCACTGGCGGCGTCCACCCGCCCGATGACCTGGTTGATTTGTTGAGAAGCTTTGGCCGCGCGAGCCCGAGCAATCAGCATATCTTTCTTGGTCTTGGCCTCAGCAATCTTGCTCTCCAGCTTGGTCATGTTGGCCTTGAGAACCTCCACCTGCTTGGTCTGCTCATCCAACTGCCGCTTCAGGCTCTGGGCAGTCTCGGCAAAGGTTTTCTTGCGCACCAGTGCTTCGCGAGCCAAGGCTTCGTTGTTGTTGCGCAGAGCCAACTCGGCACGTCTTTGCCACTCGTCAACACTCTGCTGCGCTTGCTCATACTGCCGCTCTATCCGCTTCTGGGCAGCAATGGCCTGGGCAACCGCTTGCCGCATTTGGTAGTGATCCTCGGACATATCCTGAATGGTCTGGTTCAGGATTTTCTCCGGATCCTCGGCGCTGCTGACCAGCGCGTTAATGTTGGATCTGATAATCCGGCTGACCCGATCGAACAATCCCATCGGTTGCTTCCCCCTCTAGCAGTCTGACCTAATGCTACCCTTGCTGTTCCAATGCCTTCCAGTGCTCCTACCCCAGTATAGGGATCCAGGGCAATTTGCGAGTTGCCTGTGGATGAGTTCAACATGTTGCTCTGCAATGCCGATACAACCGGGTTCCCAGCTACTAGCCAATGGAGTGAGAGCGCTCTGGCCTTACGTCGGGGTGCTGTGGGCATTCAATCTTTAAGTCTTGCGGTGGGGATCTCTGGAGTTGGGTGCGGATCCCTGTCAGGCAAAGGGCATACCTACCCGGGCTTGGAGTGGGTATGGCTGGAAAGAACTGTAACATTCGCTTGCCCCAATATCCCACAGAGCGGATAATGTTTACTTACCTTCGTTGGCCGAGTGGTGCTGGCGCTAGCGGTGCGTAGCACTCTCTCTGTTTCTGGCTCGCGGCTGCAGGTCGAAACAAAGTTTGAGCAGTTGGTGTTGTCCGAGTTCTCTGCCCCAGGTTCACAATTCAGGAGAGGGATCCGTGGCTCAGCGCCCGATTATTTTGGGTATTGTTGGCGATAGTGCTGCCGGAAAAACCACCCTTACCCGTGGCATTGCCCAAGTCTTGGGGGAAGAAAACGTTACTGTCATCTGCACCGACGACTACCACCGCTACGACCGCAAACAACGTGCTGAACTGGGGATTACAGCCCTCCATCCCGACTGCAACTACCTGGATATCGTTCAGCAACACCTGACGCTCCTGCGCACCGGCCAGCCGATCCTAAAGCCCGTCTATAACCACAGCACCGGCACCTTTGACCCCCCAGAGTACGTCAAGCCCAACAAATACGTGATTGTCGAAGGGCTGCTGGGCTACTTTACCCGTGGCATGCGGGATAGCTACGATGTCAAGGTTTATTTGGCCCCCCCCGAACATCTACGCGCCCTCTGGAAGATTAAGCGGGACACCCGCAAGCGCGGATACACAGAAGAGCAAGTTCGAGAAGAGCTAAAAAAGCGCGAACCCGACTCAGAAGCTTTTATTCGTCCACAGCGCCAATGGGCCGATGTGGTGGTTACCTTTTACCCACCCCAAGAGGGATCCAACCAAGACGAAGTATTGCTGAATGCACGCTTGGTGCTGCGCCCCACCATTCCTCACCCAGATTTTTGGCAGATCCTCAATACCCGCGACAATCACCTCGGCTCTGCCATTCGTTTGGACTTGGATCGGGATATGGGCAAGCCTGTCGATGTTTTGCAGATTGACGCCCACGCTACGGCCAGCCAAGTGATCGAATTGGAGCGGATGCTCTGTAAGGAAATCCCTTACCTGGGCAAGTTCTGCAGCTTAGAGGGAAACCCCAACATCGGCCAGTTGATCGGCACCACCGGCGAGCTGCTCCAGAGCTACCCCCTGGCCTTGACTCAATTGCTGATCACTTACCACATGTTAAAAGCGGCCCATATCTACCAATAGAGCTGGTGGCGGGAAGGGATCCCCAGTTTCACAAGACCTGCAAGGGATGGCTCGGCCCCGCGCTGTAACCTGATCCCAGAGCAGAGTCTTGTGAGCTTCTGTCAAGGACATGGGCTGTGCTGGAATTGAACCAGCGGCTCCCACCGTGTCAAGGTGGTACTCTACCACTGAGTTAACAGCCCCCATGAGCGATGCCGCTGCGCATCTGCCTGAAGGTCGGAAATCGATAATATCACATCTAACCCGTCCCATTGGGATTAACCTGGGTGGAAAGTGGACGGGTATGCTATTTCAGAATCAAAAAGGGGATCCCGTCAGCAACTGGTAGTGCAGCACCTGGGGTGGACGAGCAAAGTAGGGTTCGATGAGGGCGCGCCACCGGACAAAGTTTTCCGATTGGCGGAAGTTGACCAGATGGGCTTCCAGGGATCCCCACTGAACGAGCAGTAGGTATTGCTGAGGGTGCTCCAGACAGCGCTGCAGTTGGTGCCCTTGGTAGCCGTCGGTCTGTTGCAAACAAATGAAAGCCTGAGCGATGGCGGCTTCAAAAGCAGCTTCCGAGCCAGCGGTAACTTCAAACTGAGCCACTTCAAGGACAGGGAAAGCAGTCATGGGTTAGGTGTGTAAGCCACATTCAGTCTTGCTTGTGCCCTTCCAGCGTCCAGAGCGGGGATCCGCCCCTGGCTCAACAGGTGCCGTGCAGTGGATGCAGCCGATGCTGGGGTAGTGGCGATCGTGCAGGGGATTGTAAGGGATCCCGTGGGCGAGGATGTATTTCCAAACTTGGCCAGTTGTCCAGTCGGCGAGCGGGTTGAGTTTGAGGCGGTTGCGCTTGCCGTCCCACTGCACCTTGCCGATATCGGCGCGGGTGGGGGATTGCTCCCGACGCATCCCCGTGATCCAAGTGGTGCAACCGGCCAGGGCACGATTCAAGGGCTCTACCTTGCGGATGTTGCAGCAGAGGTCAGGATCGGAGCGATACAGTTCTGGCCCATATTGGGCCGCCTGCTCTTCCGGGGTGAGCAGGGGCTTGAAGATCTCCAGTTGCAAGTGGGGGTAGCGGGCCAACACCTGTTCCCGCAGTTGTAGGGTTTCCGGGAAGTGAAAATCGGTGTCCAGAAAAAAGGCGCGGACATGAGGGTTAATTGCCGTGAGTAGATCGATCAGCACTAGGTCTTCCGGGCCAAAGCTACAGGCCAGCACCAGCCCATTTCCAAATTCTTCAACCGCCCAGGCCAGCAGGTCGCTTGCCGACAAAGGCTCAAACCGTTCCCTCAGAGATACCACTTGAGGCTGATACTGCTCCCGCAGCGCTTGGGCCGCCAGCTCCCAGCGGCTAGAAGAAGAGAGGCTTTCCGTCATGGGGGGAAGACACTGAACTCCACGATCTTTGCTTTCTAAATCTACACTAATTCGGTCAAGCTTTAGGAGTTTCTAATTACCAAGCAGCAGCCGGCAGAGGGAGAGAGCGGGATCCCTTGGCCCGAAGCGGGATTTGTCCCCAGCGATCCCGTCGGATCCCCATTACCAAGCCGTGCCAGAGGGGGCTAGGATCCAACTCCGGCAACTTAACCCAGTGGTAGCGCAACACCCCTCGCCGTGGGTTCACGTCCAGCTCAAACACCCGCAGAGCCGAAACCGGCCCTACCAGAGGAGGTGCCGTCAGGTAAGGGATCCCATCGCGGACATACACCTTCGGCACATGCAGATGCCCACTCAACACCGCCACCACCCGCCCATGACGGGCCAGAAGAGCGTGTAGCGCCGAGGCTGGTTCGCTGAGGAGCCGGTACTTGCGAAACAAAACCGCATCCATTTGGGTGGGAGCAATGAAGGGCGGCTGATGGATCAGCAGGATCAGCCATTCTTCCGGCACCGTTTGCAGATGTTCGTCCAGCCAGTGCAGTTGGGAGGGGCGTAGCACGCCCTGAGGCAAAGGGAAGCGTCCTAAGCTGGCGTCGAGGGCAATCAAGCGGATCCCGGGCAGAGGGGAAAGGCTGTAATCGACGTAACCGGTGGGAGCCGGGGACAGGGGAAATTGGCTTTGGCACCAACGAATAAACTGATCTCGGTTGAAGCGTCCCTTTCTCCCCAGGGTGTCGATATCGTGGTTGCCCAGGCTGAGGTAATAGGGCACCCGCAGTTGGGCGAGAATCTCCTGGAAAGAGTGAAAGCTCTCCGGATCCGCTTGATCCACCAAATCTCCGGTAAACACCACAAAGCGCAGATCGGGCACTTGGTTGAGATGGGCAACGGCTGCTTCCAACTGGCGGCGAGGGGAATCCGACATCCACCAACAGCGGCACCCCGTCTCGGGCATCAGGTGGACATCTGAGACTTGAGCAAAGCAAATGCGTTGGGTTGCCATCGTTTAGGTACTTATTCACACCTCACGCCCGCATCATAGTCAATGATGGGCCGGGGGGCTATGGGATTCTCTTAACCTCAGCCGGATCCGGCGAGCATCCGTCGGGAACTGGGGCACAGGTAGGGCTATGAAAGGGGCGCACAGACCGGTCAAATCCATCTGAGAAGATTTCCCGGGCTCTCACCCCCAGCCTCTGTTCCAAAGGGAGAGGGGAGTGTTGCCGTGATTTGGAATGGCCATAGACGCAAATGAGTCTGATTCTTGTTTCAGCATCGTTGCCGAGCAACCGCTAGGGTGTAGAGACGCGGATCTTCAAGCAAAAGGATCCCTAGGAAAAAACGAGAAAGAAGGAGAGAAAATCATGTCTGCCAGCACCCTTGTCCGTTGCGCCTGTGAACACTGCAACTGCAGCTTCGAGAGCAGCCAAGGCTATCGCTACGAAGGTCAACTCTACTGCAGCGAAGCCTGTGCTACCCACAATCACGAGCACCCTTCCGCCTGCTGTGTGGCTTCTCACTGCTGCCAGTAGGGTTCAAGAGGTAGCCCATCATCCCCAGCCCTTTCCTCTGGGATCCATTTCCCCCCTGGGCCGTTTTTGATAGGCTCCTGAGAAGTTCTACTCTTGTCGGCCAAGGGGTCGGCCTAGCTTGCATGGACTACGGCTGGCGCGAAGATACTCCGCACCGCTGGGAGCTGCTGCCCACTCCCCCCCAGTTCAATCTGGAGCTGAGCCGGGAATACGGCAAGTATGCGGCCAAGGTGATGGCTCTGCGGGGTCTGCACACTTGGGAGCAGGCGCGGGCCTTTGTGGATCCCGAACACTACTCCCCCACCCCGCCGGGATCCCTGCCAGATCTGGAGCGGGCGGTGGCGCGGCTGCTGCAAGCACGGGAAAGGGGAGAGACCCTGTGCATTTGGGGGGACTTCGACTGCGATGGTGTCACCAGTACCAGTCTCCTCCTCTCGGCGTTACAACCCTTGGGCTTCCGAGTCCGGTTCACCATACCGCTGCGCAGCACCGAGGGGCACGGCCTCAACCCTCAACGGCTGCAGCAGGTGCTGGCCCAGGGCTGTCAAGTGATGCTGACGGTGGATTGCGGCATGGGCAATGCCACCGAAATTGCCATGGCCCAAGCCCAAGGGGTGGATGTGATCGTGACGGATCACCACACGCTGCCGGATCCCTTGCCCCCTGCCTATGCGGTGGTCAATCCCTTGCGGCTGCCGGCTGAACATCCACTGCGCTTCTTGCCGGGGGTGGGAGTGGCCTACAAGTTGGTGGAGGCGCTCTACCAAGCGCTAGGGATCCCTGGTGTCGAGCAGCACCTGGATTTGGTGGCGGTGGGCATTGTGGCCGATGTGGCGGTGTTGCAGCGGGAGTGCCGCTACTTGGCGCAGCGGGGCCTGTCGGTGCTGGCCAATACCCAGCGGCTGGGGCTGCGGGCCTTGTTGGATCAGACCCAACCCAAGGGATCCGTGCTGCCAACAGCCGAAGATGTTGGCTTTCGCCTTGCTCCCAAGCTGAATGCAATTGGCCGTCTGGAAGATGCCAGCCTGGCGGTGGAGCTGCTGACCACCCCCGATCCAGAGCGCGCCCAGGCCCTGGTACAACACTTTGTTGCCCTCAATGAGGAGCGTAAGCACCTCACCCAGCAGGTGATCCAAGAGGCCAGCCAACAGGTGGAGAGTTTGGATCTGGCCCGGGAAGGAGCCATTGTTCTGGCCGAAGCCGGCTGGAACCCAGGGGTTCTGGGGATCGCGGCGGCGCGCTTGGTGGAGCAATACCGCTGCCCAACGGTGTTGATTGCCAAAGATGAAGCGGCGGGACGGGGCTACGGGTCAGGTCGTTCCCTGCCGGGGGTGAACCTGGTGGAGGCCATCGAGGCTGTGCGCCCCCTGTTGCTGGGGGGAGGTGGGCACTCCATGGCAGCCGGGCTCCAAGTGGATCTCTCTTGCCTGGCCGCTGTGCAATTGGCTTTGCGGCGGGAGCTGGCCGCGCGGGTTGGCCCGGATCACCAGGCTCGCACCTTAGCTGTGGAGATCGTTATCGATTGGGAGCTTCTGGCCTCTCAGGGCCGGGACGGGGTGGCAGAGCTGGATGAGGTGTATCGGCAATTGCAGCTTTTGCAGCCCTTTGGGCACGGCAACCCTAACCCCATCGTAGCCCTGATGAACGTCCGCCCCAGCCGCTGCAAGCTGGAGGTTTCTCAAAATGGCCGCCATCTCAAGTTTGAACTCCAAGGCTCACCGGGATCCCGTACCCTGTGGTTTTGGCAAGCCGGAGAAGAGCTGGAGCGTTGGCAAAAATGCCAAGCTTTGGACATTGCCCTACAGTTGCAAGCGGATGACCGGAGCGGAGAGCCTTGGCAGGGCAAAGTGCTGGCAGTGCGCCCTTCGGGAGAGTGGCAGGCACTCACCATTTCCGCCCCTCGCCTACAGATCCAAGATTTTCGGCAGAAACCCTTGCCGGATTCGCTGCAGGGGGCCATCTATTACAACGGGCAGGAGGCCGAGAACTTTGTTCCACCACCCAAAGGGGCAAAGCTGGTGCTGGCCCGCTGGCCCTGGCTACCGGCGGACTTGGCGCAACTGCTGCAACAGGTACAGCCCCGAACGCTGATCCTGGCCGCTTCTGGCCACCGCTGGGAGCAGCTCCCCGCCCGCATCAACTGGCTGATGCAACAGTGGCAGGCAGGCCAACGGGATCCCGACGAGCTGGCTGCGGCAACCGGCTTTCCCCGGCAGTGGCTGGCGGAACTGGACAGCCCGGAGCAGATCCCCACCTTGCTGATGGGCCGCCTTCAGGAATCCCAAGCCTTTCACCGCTGGCTGGATGAGGCCAGCCCCCCCCAGATCGCCCAACTGTGTCAGCGGCTGTTGCGACCGGATCCCCTCTCCAGAGAGAAAAGAGCGGAGAGCAGTGAGAAGGGAGTGTCCTCTCTCCTCACTCCTCACTTCTCGCTTCTCACTCCTCACTCCTGACGCGATACTCTGGATCAAATGGCTCAACTCCATTTTTTCCGGCAACCAGAGCCCCTCAGAGTTTTCTGTGATCCCGGTTCGCCTAACCTTGCACAATTTTCTCTGTTACGCTCATGCCGTTTTGGATCTGCGTGGGATCCATACCGCCTGTATTTGTGGCCCCAATGGGGCGGGCAAGTCTGCCCTGCTCGATGCTCTCACTTGGGGCCTTTGGGGACAAAGCCGGGCCAGCAACGACAGCGATCTCATCCGCAAAGGGGCCAGTGAAACTTGGGTAGAGGTGATCTACCGCTCGCGGGGACAAACCTACCGCATCCTGCGCAGCCGTCATCTATCGGGCGAGGGATCCCTGGAGTGGCAGATTCAAACCGGAGAAACCGAGGGCCAACCTCGCTGGCGTAGCCTAACCCGCCGCGGCATGCGCGCTACCCAACAGGCCATTCAAAGTCAGCTCAGCCTTAACTACGAGACCTTTATTCACTCTGCCTATCTGCGACAAGGACAAGCAGATGCCTTCACCCTAAAGCGCCCCGGCGAGCGCAAGCAAATTTTGGCCGACATGCTCAAGCTGGGACAGTACGATCTGCTGGCCGAGCGCTGTCGGGAACGGGCACGCGGTGCCAAGCTCAAAGCTGATCTGCTCCAAGAGCGCTTGCAGCAGCTCAACCAACAGCAGGCCCCCGTTGGCCAAATCCAAGCCGAACTGGAGCAACTTCAACAACGGCAAACCCATCTGCAGCAACTCTTAGCCCAGGAACAGCAGGAATTGCAAGCCCTAGAGCGCCTCTACGAACATCGCCGCACCCTGCAGGAACGCCATCAACACCTCACCCAACACTTACAGAAGCTCAGCGCCAATCTCCAGCACACCGAGCAACAGTGGCGCGCCCAGCGACAGCACCTGCTCCAGTTGGAAGAGCTGATTGCCCAGAGTGAGGAGATCCTGGCAGGCTACGAACGCTACCAAGCCCTGATGGCCCAAGATCGCCATCTCCACCACCTCTTCGAGCAACAGCAACATCTGCTTCAAGAACGCCAAAAGCTGCAGGCCCAGCTAGCGGAGCAGCAACAGCAGCAACTGCGCAAGATGCAACGGCTGCAACAGGAGTTGGCCACCTGCCAAGCCCAGGCCCAAGCCGATGCCCAGTTGCTGGCAGAACAGGAGCGCATCGAAATCGGCCTGCGCCACTACCAGCAAGCTCAAGAGCGTCTCCAGGCCCTGAACCAAGCCCAAGCTCAAGCCGCCGCCCTTCTCCAGCAGCAACAGCATTGGCAAGAGCAAATCCGCCGTGAGCGGGAACGCCTGCAAGCCCGCGCTCAGCTTCTCAGCCAGCAACTGCAAAGCCAGGAAGCCCTGTCCCAACAGCAGCAGCAACTGGAGCAGAAAATTGCTGAAGGAGAGGCCGCCTTGGCAGAGCTGGAGCGACGGCGTCTCTACCAGCAGCGGGTGCTGGAAAAAGTCCAAGAACGACGGCTATTCGTGCAAAAGCTCCAGGAACGGCAGCGGGTTCTCCAGCAACAGTGGCAGCAGGAAGAAGAACGCTGCCGCCTGTTGGCGACCACCTGGGAGGAAGGTCAAGAGGCGTTTTCCGCTCAAAGTGCTCCGCGCGGCGAACGAGATCAGGGCACTCCCCCTTTGGCCAGAGTGACGGCCCTTGTCGAGGAGGCAGCAGGACAAGAGGAGGGATCCCCGGTCCCATTTTCCGCCGGTCAACCTGCCGAGTCATCCCCCGCAATGCCAACCCCAGAGCCGCAGGGATCCGGCTCTATGGCTCCGCAACGCCGTCGCAACTGGACTTGCCCCCTCTGCACCCGTCCCCTCAGCCCGCGTCTGCGGGATGTGGTGCTGAAAAAACACCGCGAGCGTCAAGAGGAAATTGCCGGCGAACTGTTTGTTATCCGCGAACAACTGGCGGTGGCCGACCGGGAGATTGAACTCTTGCAAGAAGAATACCGCCGTCTCAACCAAGAACTGGCCACCTGGGATGAGCGCCTACACCTTCAAGGGCGATTGCAACAGCAGTGGGAAGCCGAGCAGGAACGCCGTCGGCAAATCCAGCTCTGGCAAGCAGAAGCGGCAGAGTTAAGGCAAATCCTCGACAGGGAAGCCTACGCCCAAGAAGCTCGGCAACAGCTCCAGCAAATCCAGCAGGCCCTACAACAATTGGGCTATGACGAGCGCGAGCACGCCCTACAACGGGGAGAACTGGAGCGCTGGCGCTGGGCCCTGGGCCGCTCTCAGGAACTCCGCAAGGCCCAAGAGCGCCGCTCTCACCTCTGCGAGCAAATCGCATCCCTACAGGCGCAACTGGAAACCCTGCAACAGGCGGTATCCAAGGACTCCGGCCCGCTAGCGCGATCGGATTCTCACCTGGCGGAGCGGTTGGCCCAGAAAGCGCTACGCGCCGCTCGCGCGAACGAACAGGCGCTGAACCACCTTGGCTACGATGGATCCCTACACCAGCAGGTGAAGGCTGAACTGGCCCAAGCGCAACTCTGGCCAGCCCGCCTGCAAGCCCTACAGGTGGCCCGCCAGGAACTGCCGGAGGCAGCAGCCCGCACCCAGGCCCTATCCCAACGGCTGCAGGAAAGCCGCCAGCACTTGGCCCAAGCCACCCAAGAGCTGGAACAGCTTCACCGACAACTGGCCGAGCAACCCAGCGTTTCCTCAGCCCGCCTAGAAGAGATCCGCCAAACCCTGCAGGAGCACCGCCGGCAACTGGATGAGGTGCTGTCTCAGATAGGGGCCGCCCAGCAACGGCTACAACAGGCGGTTCAACAGCAGGCGGAACAAGCCGAGCTGGAACAGCAACTGCAGCAGGCCCGCCGCCAGCAGCAGGTGTACCAAGAGCTGGCCAATGCCTATGGTCGCAACGGCATCCCCGCCCTGATTGTCGAAAATGTCCTGCCGGAGCTGGAAGCCCAGGCCAACCAGATCTTGGCCCGCCTCACCCAACACCGCCTGCACCTGCAATTTGTAACCCAGCGCTCCGGGCGACGCTATTGCCCCCCAACGCCGACGCGAGCGGCCAAGCTGTTCTCGCTACGCGATGCTTCCGCCCCTGTTTGCGATACCCTCGACATTCTCATCGCCGATCCCCACGGCACCCGCCCCTACGAGACCTACTCGGGTGGAGAGGCCTTCCGCATCAACTTCGCCATTCGCCTGGCCCTGTCCCGCCTGCTTACCCAGCGCTCGGGATCTGACCTGCAAACCTTAATCATCGACGAGGGGTTTGGATCCCAGGACGCCACCGGGCGCACCCAACTGCTGGCCGCCATCAACGCCATCGCCCCGGACTTTGCCTGCATCTTGGTGATTACCCACATCCCCAGCCTGCAGGATGCCTTCCCCCACCGCATTGAGGTGCAACCCTCCCCCCAGGGATCCCGCCTTCACATTCGCGGTTAGCTGGGCCGGTCGGATGGGATCCCGCCACGATTCTGCAGCCACTGCTGCAATAGGGGCACCAGCGTCTCGCTCAGTTGATTCCACTGGTCGGGCTTCTGGGCAGTGGTCAGTAGCTCCACCCGTTCCCCCCGAATCACCAGAAAGCCAATCGGCTCGATGCGCACCCCGCCCCCCGCTCCCCCGAACAGGCTGGCCGGATCCCCACCGTTGCCGCGAAAGCCAGAAGCGGTTTTGCCGAAGTTACCCCCTCCCCCACCCAAGCCAAAATGCAGGGACATGTAGGGGACGATGATCGTCTCGCCAATGGTAATCGGCTGGCCAAAGGTTTGCCCTGTCTCCGCCAAAACCTTCAGCTTGCTCAGCACCGCTTCCAGTACAGCTTCCACGTTGAAGTCGGATCCCATCTTGGTTGACTCGCCCACTAGACCCTTGGGCAAATGGCGCGCAGCACCTCCCTGGGCTACTGCAGCCGCTCCAAGAGAGGAAGCCCAAGAAACTTCTCTAACCTAATCTTCGTCCGGCGAACCGGAATAAAGATCTTCCAAACGGCTGCGGGCTTCTTCCAAGCTGGCCGAGCGAATCACCAGCAGAGGCTCTTCAGTGAGGTTGCCATCTTCATCCAGCAGCTCTGGGTGAGGGATCCGCTTGCGGGCACGACGGGGAGAGGCCTTGCGCTCTTCCACGCCCAACGTGATGACATTGGCAACCAAGTTACGCAGGGCCAAAAAGGCAATGGCCACAAAAGCGATGAGGTAGAGAATCTGCAGCATCACAGGTCAGAGGAGGGGTGAATCTGGCGAAATTGACGGCCCAATTCGGCACATTTCATCAGCAGGCGATGCCATTTTGCCATCAGCCCAGGGTCGATGCCAACCTCTTGATCAGACGCCTGATAAAGCGTTTCGGCCACCTGTAGCTCCGCTTGGGCCGCCAAAACCTGTTCCAGCAAGGACTGCTGCTCTTCTGGGCTGATCAATTCCAAGGTTTCTTCCTGCAAAAAGCGGCGAGAACGCTCAAACCAGTAGCGGTAGTCCTCCAGCAGCGGCCCCAGAATCTCCCGCAACAGCTCGGCTTTGCTCATGGCCTGGGATCCCTCCTCAACTGGTTTGGATGAGAAAAGCTTAGCAGAACTTAACCTTCTTTCGCCACGGGAGGGCGGGATTCCAGGTAGGCTTCCATCTCCAGCATCAGGGCTTCGATCTGGGGCAGCAGCTCTGGGGCCTGCTCTTGCCAGTAGCCCCGCTGGTGGGCTTCCAGCAGCCGCTCGCTCATGTCCCGCAGCGCCCAGGGGTTGTGGGATCGCAGGAACTCCTGGACTTGGGGATCCAATAGGTAGGCGCGGGCCAGCCCGGCGTACATAAAATCCGGCACAGCGTGGGTGGTGACATCGTAGGCGAAGAGATAGTCCAGGGTGGCGGCCATCTCGAAGGCGCCTTTGTAGCCGTGGCGCCTGACGCCGGCGATCCACTTGGGGTTGATCACGCGGGAGCGATAGACCCGGTCGATTTCTTCTGCCAAGGTGCGGATTTTGGGGTTGTGGGGGCGGGCGTGATCCCCAAAGTAGATTTGGGGGTTGCGGCCCTGGAGGGTGCGCACTGCAGCCACCATCCCCCCTTGAAATTGGTAGTAGTCATCCGAGTCCAGGAGATCGTGTTCGCGGTTGTCTTGGTTGTGGAGCACAATTTGCAGGTGGGCCAACTGCCGCCGCAGGGCTTCGGGGGCGGGTTGTCCTTCAGCCTCAGCTCGGTAGGCGTAGCTGCTCCAGTTGAGGTAAGCACGGGCCAGATCCGCCTCGGTTTCCCAGTTTTGCGCCTCGATCAGCCCCTGGAGGCCGGCCCCATAGGCCCCCGGCTTGGAGCCGAAGATGCGCAGCCGCGCCCGCTCTGCCGCTGCTTGTGGTGGGATCCCCTGCTGTTGCCAGTAGTCGGTATCGGCCAACACCTGAGCTCGCAAAGGGTTATCGGCTTCCGGCTCTTCCAGATCGGCCACGGCCTGCACGGCTCGGTCAAATAGGGCGATCAGATTGGGAAAGGCATCGCGGAAGAAGCCGGAAATGCGCAAGGTTACATCCACCCGGGGACGCCCCAAAACGGCCACAGGCAGAATCTCGATATCCACCACCCGTCCCCCATCCCAGCGGGGTTTCACCCCCAGCAGGGCCAGAGCCTCGGCCCAATCGTCGCCGCCGGTGCGCAGGGTGGAGGTTCCCCAAACGGATAGGCCCAAACAACGGGGGTACTCCCCCTGCTCTTGCACGTAGCGCTCCACCACCCGCTCTGCTGCCCGCGAGCCAATTTGCCAGGCCGTTGGGGTGGGAATGGCGCGGATATCCACCGAGTAGAAGTTGCGCCCTGTGGGCAACACATCCACCCGACCTCGGGTGGGGGCGCCGGAAGCGCCGCTGGGCACGTAGCCGCCGTTTAGCCCCTGCAGCAGGTGATCCAGCTCCTGGGGGGTTTGCTGCAGGCGAGGGAGCAGATCCGTCTCGATCCAATGCAGCACCTGCCTGGCTGTCGGCCCCGGTGGCGGATTGTAAGGGATCCCTTGCAAACGCTGGGCAATCCACAGGCGGGCTTGCGCCTCCAGGGCGGCCACCCCATCTCCGATGTGGCGAAAGCGCTCCCCCCTGGGGCCTTGGGTCGGGTCTTGAGACTGGGAAAGCATCTCACCTCAAGTAAACGGCTGCCCCCAGCCCCACCAGCATTTCTTCCGGGGTGATCTTGCCATCCTGGTTGGCATCGAGGGCATCGAAGACGCGATCCGCCCCCATCCACTCCTCGCGGGTAATGTAGCCATCCCCATCCAGGTCGTAGACGCGAAACACGTCTTGGGCGGCATGGGTAATCACCACCTTGTTGCCCTCCAGCTTGTGTAGCCGCTCGGTGAGCAGGTTTTCCAACACCACCAACGCTTTCGAAAAGCCCTGGATCCCTTCTTCCAGCTTTTCTGAGGCCATGCGGTTTTCGCGGTGCATCTGGTCGAAGGTGGCTTTGTCCATCACCAGGCGGGGGATATCCATCTGCTTGGCTTTTTCCGGATCCAACTTGCGCTCCAGGTAACCCTCGGTGTTTTGCAGCTCCGCCAGCAGTGCCGGTGAGATGGTGAGAAGATCGCAGCCGGCCAACTCGATGATTTCCCCAATGTTGCGGAAGCTGGCCCCCATCACCTCTGTTGGAAAATCGTATTTGCGGAAGTAATTGTAAATCTGGGTCACCGACTGCACCCCCGGATCTTCGGCAGGAGGGTAGCTCTCCCGGCCCGTGTGTTTCTTGTACCAATCCAGGATGCGGCCCACAAAGGGCGAGATCAGCTTCACCCCCGCTTCGGCGCAGGCAATGGCCTGGTGTAAGCCAAACAGCAGGGTGAGGTTGCAGTGGATCCCTTCTTTTTCCAGGATCTCGGCAGCTCGGATCCCTTCCCAAGTGGAGGCAATCTTAATCAGCACCCGGTTGGGATCCGCTCCTGCCGCCTTGTACAGCTCGATCAGATGACGGGCTTTGGCGACCGTAGCTTCCGTGTCGTAGGAGAGGCGGGCATCCACCTCGGTCGAGACGCGCCCAGGGATAATGGACAAAATGCGGACGCCGAAGGCCACCGCCAATTGATCGATGGCATGGGCCACCACAGCTTTCGGCTCAGCCTTGGATCCCACCTCTTGGCGAGCTTTGAGCAAGGTCTCATCGACAATGCCCTGATACTGAGGCATTTGGGCTGCAGCCGTGATCAATGAGGGGTTGGTGGTGGCATCTTGAGGCTTGAAGCTCTCGATGGCATTGATGTCACCCGTATCAGCGACCACGACAGTCATCTGTCGCAATTGCTCCAGCAAGCTCTTGCTCATGTTCGGCTCCTTGAGATTGCGCTACGCGCCGCTTCTGCGACCTAGTTTCAGTGTTACCCATCCAACTTAGGGATCCCGGTAGACATGAGATTGTCTTAATTCTCTGCCGCTCACCCCCACGTGTGTGGGGACAACACGAGTTCCACGGGGGGCTCCTGCCTTCCTGGGCGGTTCACCCCCACGTGTGTGGGGACAACGCTTGTTTTTTTGGCGCTCCTGGGCTGCAGCCTTCGGTTCACCCCCACGTGTGTGGGGACAACACTTCCAGTTTTGCCGATTTTAGTAGGTTTTGACCAGCAGCACCCCTTCTATGTCTACTAACTGCCGCGAGGGATCCCCGATGCTTCTAGCCCAGAATCCCTGCTCCGAGTTGGTGGAGTAGATCATCAGCGCCGAGCCATTGCCAATTTTGCTGCTCACCCGTGCCCATAGTTCTTCTCGAACCAGGGCTGAGACTCGGCCAACAAACACCCCTGCTTTTACTTCGAACAGCCAGCGGCTTAGATCACCCCTTAAGCTGGCTGGGACGCTTTCCAAAATAAAAACCACCATCAGACCGACGTTTCCTCATCTAACTCTTCTCCGTAGCTCACTCCCCCCTCAACAGATCCTTTCTTGTCATCCCAAAGGGATCCCACAAGATCAGCCTCGTCCTTGGTATTTCTAAACCCTAGAATTGCATCAACATCATCTACAATTCTTTGCATTAATCGATGTTCTGCAAACTTCTCCCGACACAGTTGCCTGGTTCTCGACTCAAGATTTGAGTGTGCTTCGGATGCAGCCTTAAAAGCAGCGGGGATTGTGATCTCTGTTTTGTAGAGATCCGCAACATCATACACAAAAGACAAGGGCTTGCCTATGTGAATAAACCCCAGCGCGGTTGAGTAGCCCACAGCGTTTAAGGCCGATTGGCAAACAGAGTATAGACAGGCATTAGCAGCAGAAAGAGCCCTGTTAACCGGGTCGGAGTGCTCCCATTTTTTGAGTTTGTAGTCTCGGCCTCTCCATTTCACCCCCATTTCTTTACTTAATCGGTTGTAAACCGTTCGCACTCGCACCCCTTCTAGGCCGCGGATCTGCTCAAGAGTCAATCCATCCCTTAGAGGTTCGGTAAATCGAAACGCATACATACGCCGAACCACTCCCAGGTGCTGAGCTGGATCTGCCCATAACTTGGCCTGGTGGTAGAGCCTTTCTACACTACTGGAAGGATGGGATCCACTGGCATAAAAGCGCAGCCCATCTTCGCCAACCCACTGAACTGAACATAGGCCATCTGCCAAGTTCTTGATGGCGGCATGAGTAATTACAGCTCCGGGGCCTAGCATCAGGGTCGTCAAACTAGCGCAAGGGATCACATACCTCCCATCCTCCTGTAAGACAGCAACAGCCCTGGCATCCTGTTCAATACGGCATCGTTCTACATAGACATAGCTAATGCTGTCCCGAACTTTTGGAATAGATCGTAGATTTGTTGTAACCGGCTTGTTCTCCATAGAGGTTCTCTTCTAAAAGACAGAACGGCTGATTTTACTCAAGGACAAGAGCCCACAGCCGTAAGAGCGCCCTCGCCCAATCCCTTGCTGCACCGCTTTAACCAAAGCCTCGGCATCGGTTACTCGCAATATGCCCTGGAACAGCACAGTGTATATGCGAACTGGCCCAGGGATCTCCTTTTTGATCCCAAAGATGTTGGGCGATGGGATCTCTTCTACAGCTAACACCTCAAATCCATGCTGCTGGCCCTGACGACGTAGCCACTCCCATCGATCTGCGGAGCGAAAAAATCCGACGATCTTGCGGGTCTTTTTGTCTCGCTTGCTGGGATTTGCCCGCAGGCGAAATTGAAAGCACTTTCCCTTGGCCAGAACTTCTGCTGTCAGGTCAAAGGTTTTCACCTCTGGATCCCTTTGGACATAGCCCTTTGGCAGGCGAGACCAATCGGGTTGAATTGCAGACTGTACCAAAACAGTGTAGCCATCCGGTTCTTGACAATAGAGAATGCACCAATCGGATCGAGGAGTTTGGGTAGGCTGATCAGGAAAACCATGCATAATTCGCTGATGCAAAGCATGAGCATTGCTAAGATCCCTCTGTACCAAGAGTTGTCGTTCGTTGAGAACTAGCCGGGAAAGATACATATTGCCTCCGGGAGTGCATAGTATTCTGTCTTGACGGCTCGACGACCAAAGCGCCGCGGCTGCCAGCTCAAAGGCACATCCTGACGAATATCCAAGCTATCTGAAACTTCCAACACAAAACGAAGTTGAGATGGACGCTTTTCACGTCTGGAACACTCGTAAGGATGCTGGCGTAAAGCTTGCAGCAAGGGTTGCTCCACAACCCCTATTCGCACAGAGCGGCTTGGAATAAAGCTTTTTCGGCCTAAAAACAATTGCCAGCAGGGTCTTTCAAGAGCTTCATCCAAAGCTCTGAGTAAATCCGGATTCCCTTCCAATCCCACCAAGTAATCGCCATCTGCTACGTAGTAGCGCTCGCTGATAGTAGTTTTAGCCTTATCCCCATCGTGCATGTTGTTTTGCACTGTATGGAAATCCTTGCGCAGGATCCCTTCTTTATTGACTCGCACTCCCATTTTGAGAGCAGCCAGATCACCGACAGGTTCCCAGCGAGGACGCCCCAGTGCGGCACAGAGGATCCCGATTACGGCAGACTTGGTAGGCTCACGACGGCTATCGCGATAGTCAAACTGGCTGTGGTCGCCCCAGCTCATCATGGGAGCACGCAGCCGCATTAGGAGTGTGGACATGAATCTAACTCTCCTGACCGATACCAACAACATCAAGAGCTTCGAGAGCTTTCTGTGTAAGACTCTCCACAGAATCTTCCTGGTTGGGCTTGAGCACGTTTAACCTGCTGGACAGCCTATCGAGAGTGACAACCCCCTTATACTTCACATCAGATTCCCCATACATCTTGATAAGCTCTCCCCAGTGAGTATCCAGAGCCTTAACGGCATTTTCTAGTAAGCTCAACCCTGCTTTGGGAGCAACTGGATCTTCAAAGGCATCCACCAAGGAAATAGGCTGACCTTTGCGAACTACCATCATCGCCAATGCAGGCCGAGTGTGAGCTGCAAACCCATTTTGATGTCCACTGGGAACGGCATGAACAAAGGCCGTAGCAAAAGCTTTGACAATGGATCCCAGATGCTCAGTTCCTCCCAAGTTATGAATCAACTGTTCTTTATCCAGAACAGCAAAGCGATAGTAAGTCGAGCTGTTATACCCAGTCTCACCCATGTGATCGGCTCCGGTGTCCTCACTGCTGCCCAGGTCGTCTACGGCTGTAAAGAAATCAAACTCTTGTTGCAAGACATTGACGCTAATTGCATGGGCTACTTGAACAGCAGCATCAACATTTACTGTAGGCAGCGAGGCCATCATACGACCAAACAAAGCCACGTCGCCCGGCTTGCCTGTATCAGTCAGAGCTCTTTCGATGGCTTTGGCAATCTCTTTGGGCAGTTCTGGATTATTCCCGGCTAGACCAGGAGAAACAACTCCCCAGTTTTTAACTAGGACATTGGCAATGGCCTCCAGCTCTGTATAACCTAAAAATAGAATTGTTTTTGTTTTACCGGGCTTTTTCGGGTCTTCTTCTGCCCCCAAATGCTTCAAGGCTAGCTTAGCTGCCAATTCAGCCTTCTCTTCGGAAATCTCTTTCTGGACAAGTAATGCTTTTAGATTGGGCAGCCACAAACGAGAGCGACAAGCAAACTGATCTGCACTCACATCTGAGTATTGTTGATAATAAAGTCGCACCGCTCGTTTTTGGCACTGGCTAGAAATCCGCGCCCGAGGACGACCACCGAATACCGTAGACTTAGGCATTCCATTTTCATCTCGGTTGAGGTTGGCAGGGCAGAAACTTTGGATCAGGTGAATTTCCAGTCGCATGGTTTCTTTCTCTTTGTTTCGTTGCATGGTAACTTCTCCTTTGGGTTACGGGATCCGAAGATTCTCGATGATCTAGCTAGGAACAAAGCTGTTTTAAGTTGGCTTTCACTTCTTACCTATCGGTTTCAACCTCATCAATTGCTTCAGAAACTGCATCATCAACCTCCTTTTTCTCTCCAGATTCAGAAGAAGATATTTTCCAAAAAGTTCTAGCCCATCTATCCTGAACAATTTGATTAGGATGATTCCATAAGAAAAGATCAGCGATTAGCGCGGGGTAGTGGACAGAAATCTTCTTATCGCTTTTGCTTTTCATTTGTCGCACCAAAGCCGTAATCGGGTATTGAATATAGTCAAGGTCTGCCTCAAGAAGAGACTTAAATCTTTTTTCTGGACCTTTGGAAGGTTCAGCGCTGTCTTGCAGTTCGCGACAGCTTTTTGCAAAGTTACTGGGATCCGGTTCCACGTCTTGGTCATGGTAAACCGAGAGGCAAGCCACAAAAATCCAGATATCCTGTTGCCATTCGGAGATGCCTTCCAAATAGGGCAGTACAAAGGGGTAAACCTTCCGCAAATGGTAAGTTTCGCCAGAGAGTGCCCGCTTAAAGGCGGCTCTTGTGCCGTTGTCATTTTTGACGCGCTCCTGAATTGCTTGTAAAAACCTTGTTGCCCGCTCCAGTCGATTGTGTGATAAAGTCTGGACTCTGGTCATGACTTAGTCTCCTGCTTAGAAACAGCTTGCTCTTTCCTTGGATTTTTCTTTGTGGCTTTTTGTTTTTGGGCTTTCTTTTCCGCCGGGCTGAGGCGGAGATCTGCCAGTTTCCGCTCTAAAGTCTGCAAGGCTGCAGCCCTAGCTTCGTAGTTGCGAATAGATTCTATGGATTCAGCGAAGGCTTGGCGGGCAGCAGTTTGGACAGTTTGAGTCCAGGCAGGTAAGGTCTTGAAGCCATAGCGGGTGATCCCATCAGACCCAGTTTGACTGTCTTGAGGCAAAGCATGTAGCAGTTCTGGAAAGGCGCGATCGAGAGTTGCCCAGTAGCGAGATTCTCCGTCTAGAGCATTGGCTAGTTTTTCAGGCTCCCCATTTTTGAGGACTTCTGCCAGAGAAAAGTAAGGACTACCTTTGAAAGAGCGAAAGATTTGTTGATGACTCTCAGCAATTGCAATGGCACTTTTTAGGCTTTGTGCCAGTTCTAAGTCTGTAACAAATTGAATTGGAGCTGAGAATCGAACTGAGCTCCATCCCAGAGGTTTAGCCTGATCGGCACTCATGCCCAATATTTCAAATACAACTGTATCACTAATCATTTCTTCTGATCTGAGTTCAGCCAGCCAGTCTACAATCCGGGGACGAGTTTGCTTGCCAGCCGTCAAGAGAAAACTGTCTGCATCGCGCCACAACTGTCTGTGCAGAGATAGACGCACTGGCTTTCCTTCTCGATAGGCAATGCCACATTCCCACTGTCGAGCCTCTACATTATCGGGTAAGGAATTACCCATGGTGATGACCAGTTGCTTCACTCGCGTCATCTCTGCGACCTCTGAAAATAACCGTAGCCTCCGCCAGGGAAAGGTTAGATAGTGAATGTATCCTTTGGGAATCTCTTTTTTAGGTTGGCCACTGTAGCCAGTTTCAGTTTCCCAAGTAGGTAGATCTTCTCTAGATACCACACTGGGTATCTCATTCTCTGGGCTGTACTGCATCAAATTTAGCATCAGTGTTTCTTTTAAGCTCTTCCCCCTGAGGAGAACATTGGCAGCATTAATCGTTGGAGTATTTACGGCAGATCGATTGCCGCTATCTTGCCCCACATAAGAGGCTCTTGTGCTGGTAATATCCACCCCCTGTAGACGCACCAGCAGTCGAGCAGCTTCTGCTAAGGAAATGCTGTAGCCACTCCATTCATGCTCATGAGAGAATACCTCAGATTTGCTCATAGTATGGATTGCGTGGATAGATACGGGTTTTTCTAGAGTTAGAGCTTTATCTTGCATGAAAGGACGATCAGAATGAAGCAGGTCAAAACAATCTTGCTTATCTTTTAGGTAGTCGATGACTTTCTGGCCGTTGTCTTGAAAAATATCGTTCCAGTGATCTGCATCTCTTGGCCCCTGATAGGCTCGGTGCATAATTGCCAATAGGAAACGATAGAGTGCTAGGGTAGTAGGTGGATTATCTCCTTGAATCTCCTGCAGGCTCTCCCACCTTCTAAACAACTCAGCTAAAGACAATTCCCGAATGCGAAAATTGTGGTCAATCACAGGGATCTACTTTTCTGTTGTGAGATTAAAGGATTGAGCTGCCATAGGTTCCTCCCAGGTGCTAGCTGTTAATCTTCTTGACTGTGACTCCAAGGTTGGGATCCAATTGCAGTCGCCAGTTGTCTACTTGAGCCCACCCTCTGGCATTCAAAACAACATAGCGACAGTTGCGCAACAAGGCAGATGTCCAAGTCTTGGGGTTCTCTTGAGATTGCAGCTTCTTCACAAGCTCCCCGCTAGAGGAAATGCGGGTGCTGTGGGCCAGCAGCTTGCGAATCATAGCTAGACTGGGCTCTTTTTCGAGATCCACCCGCTCTTGAGTGCCGGGAAAAACTAAGCCAGTCTTACCTTGTTGTAGAAAGATCGTTGCTACAGAAGGCTGGCCAAGTCGGGTGACAGCTGCAATAGTACTTTCGTCATCCTCTTTTTTCAGCCGAGTGAAGTGGTCAAGTTTCGCATCAGAATAGGGTGGTGGAATCTTTACCTCATTGGCCTGAGCTCTTTTGGCATCTTCCTCTTCAGTTTTATACTTCTCCAAAGAGGCAATCCAATCCTCAGCATGAACTGTCTCTAATTCTTTGGGAACAGGCATTTCCAGATCATATACTGACTCGATTAGGGCATCGGTTTCCTCAGGCAGTTGTATATAGTGGTGCTGTCGCAAAGCCAGCCAACTGCGCAAAAGAACGTGGCGATCGTAGATATGGCCGCTTTCTTGAAAGTCAGCTTTGCCCTCACCGGTTAAGGCTGGCTCCACAATCCATAAACAAGGGGCAGCCAACTCAGATGGCCGCTTGTCGCGTTGGTGGCGGTGCAGCCGTCCAGAGCGTTGTAAAAGAAGATCAACGGGAGCCAAATCGCTGATCATTAAATCAAAGTCCACGTCTAGGCTTTGCTCAATAACCTGGGTTGCTACCAGAATGAATCGAGAAGGGCGGCAGTAGCCGTTTTTGCCAAACTTCTCCAGGCATTCTCTCTCAATCTCTTCTCGATCCTTGAACAAAAAGCGCCCGTGAAATAGGCCCAGCTCCTCTACTGGAAAATACTTCTGGAGACGCTGAAAAACTTCTTGGGCGCGATTCACTGTTGAGCAGATAATGGCAACGCATCCACCCGATCCAGACAGCACTTGCGAGAGTTCCTCAGGCCACCCACCATCTTTGACCCAACGGATCCCTAATTTTCGGCGCACATGATCTGAGGGTTCAAAAGGCTGAGCTAGAGCTTCTCCAGAGGCAAAAATCGTAATGCGAGGGTAGCTGGCAGCAGGGAGATTGGGCGGGGGTTGATTGCAGCCTCTGGCGTAGGCAGCCAGTAGTCGCTGGCGGGTGCTGACAGGCAGGGTAGCGGAAAGGGCAATCACCGGGGATCCCAGTACTGCCGCCCATTCCAAAAACCGCTCCAGCAGGGTGCTCGTGTAGAGGTCGTAGGCGTGGATTTCGTCTAGGATAATCGTGCGCCCCGCCAAACCAAATAGGCGGACAAACTGGTGGCGTGCTTGTACTGCCCCCATCAAAGCTTGGTCGAGGGTACCCACGCCGTAGGCACTGAGCAGCGTCCGCTTGCGGGCCGTATGCCACTCGCTGGCGAAAACCCCCTTGCCCTCTTGGTCGTAAACCTGCTCTAGGCGACAGACGGTATCTAGGTAATCTTCTTTGAGAGCCGCTGCCCCGTGGCTGAGGGTAAGGTTCACTACAGCATCGGGATAGCGCTTTTGCAAAAATGACCTGACGCGCTCGAACATGGCATTGCTGGTCGCTTGGGTAGGCAAGCCCATGTAGAAACCGCCGGTTCCGGTTTGATGCTGCAGGTGATCTGCCAGGTAGAGCGCTGCTTCGGTTTTACCTTCCCCCATTGAGGCTTCCACCATGATCAAGCAGGGCGGGGCCAGTTTGTCCTTTAGGTCAATGGCCGCTAATTGCAGGGGCCGAGGCTCGCTGATGAAGTCAAAGAGGGCTTGAAAAGCAAGAGGGGCACCCGTAGTGGGCGCGACCCAACCTTGGGCTTTCAAGGCTTGTTGGGCTTTTGCAGCTAACCCTGCGGCGTAAGTCTCGAAGGGTTCATCGTTGGCGTAGGGAAAACTCTCAGGGTTGGAAGCAATCCAGTCGGAAACTGTTGTCAGGCCGGCCAACATCATGGCAGCAGCGTTGTTGCAGCGGTCGGGGAGCTCCTCTGTCTTCAACCCAACAAAATCTCGCAATTGTCTAAAAATCTCCCGACGAAATGGGATCCAAACTCCTCGACCGACATCATCTGAGGAAAGACCTTGAATATCCTGGGATGTCGGAAAAAAGCCATGATGACCACCCACAATTTCTGCTAACCTTCGGGCCAGTTTCTTTTGCAGGCCAAGCTCTTCCAAAAAGCTGGGTAGGGTTGCAGCGGTAACGGTTCCGTGGGGTGTTTCTTGTCCGGTAGTGGGATAGCTGCGCCACAGATCGTAGAGATTGGCTCCCACCAGGGCTTTCCCTACTTGGCTGACTTGAAATTGAAAGGCAGGGCTGACTTTGCCCAGGTCATGACACCCGGCCATAAAGCCACAAAAGCGCACCAAGGGATCCCCTTCCAGCCCCAAACCTGCCGATAGCTGCCGGCGAGCAACCGGGCTGAGGTACGTCTTCACGATCTCCATGGCCACGGCGGCTGTGTCCGCCAGGTGACAGAGAACCGGATGATACAGAGGTTGGCCATTTTCTCGGAACTGTCCCTGTCCGGTCTTGGCCCAAAATTGGGGTTCGTTCATGGGGATAGCTCCTCGTCGATATACTGCTGGCTCATGTCGCGGATCTCCTGCCGCATCATGTCCACCAATTCCGGCGGATCCAACACTTTCGCCCCTCTGCCGTAGCCCAATACCCAGCGCTTCACATCGTTCATCCCCCGCACCGTCATGCGCAGAATTAGGGATCCATCCAGCTGTTCTTCAATCACCTGGGTCGGATGCCAGCGCCGCTCCCGAATAAAGGGGGCTGTCTGGGCGTCAAACCAAATCCCCACCTGCCGAGGGATCCCACCCGCCTCATGTTGAAAAATCATCGCCATATGGGCTTTGGGATCAAAGTTGGGATCGATCTCGAAAGTCTCCGGCAGCGTTTTCAGAGACAGAATCCTATCCACCCGGAACCAGCGCACTTCCTGTCTTTTGTGGCACCAGCCGATGACATAAGGATTCGTCCCCCGGTAGATGTGCAACAGATAGGGATCCAGCTCTCGTTCTGACACTTGATCCCCCCGACTGGCGGTGCGGTAGCGCATCCACACTCGCCTTTTTTCCCGACAGGCATCCTCCAACTGCTGCCAAATCTCCCAATCCAGATGGGTTTCTGCTCCTGCGCGAAAAATGAGCCGGTCATCGGCCACCTGCTGCAGATCCAGCCATTCCTGCTCTGGGAGCCGTTGAGCCAGCCGCCCAATCGCTGAGCGCAACTGTGGGGCATAGGCGGATCCCGCATAGGCTTCCAGCATTCTGGCCCCCAGTGTTAAGGCAAACAGTTCCCCTTTGGTGAGAGATATTGTCGGCAACCGCCACTCCAGATCGGTGTAGTGATATCCTTTTTCGCGGTTGGTTTTGATGGGAGCTTGAAAGCGGTCTTTCAGGAAGTTGATATCCGCTCTAACCGTTCGTTCGCTCACTTCCAGAGCTTTGGCCAGCGAAGAGGCTGTCTGCCTTTGCCCGGAACGTAGCAACATATCCAGCTTCAAAACCCGCTCTAACTGGCGTAGCATTGCTTACTTTGTGAGGATGAGCGCATTCTAAACAACTCACCCGGCAAAAGCGCTTCCGACTTCTCGAAAGGTTTGCTGAAGACTGAAACTTTTCGGGCGCAGGGAGCAACCTGGATCCCGTCGGATGGAATCAGGGGGATCCCTCTGCAAGGCGGGAACGGCCACGGCGACGCTTCATCTGACTTGGCTGCGCAATTGCCGCAAGAGCCGCTCGAACTCCTCGGGAAGAGGGGCAGTAAAGTGCATCGGCTGGCCGCTGCGCGGGTGGATGAAGGAGAGTTTCCAAGCGTGAAGGGCTTGGCCGCTCAGTTTGACAGGGCTGGTTTTGCTTTGGGTGTAGAGGGGATCCCCGACAATCGGCAGGCGCAAATGGGCAGCATGAACCCGAATTTGATGGGTGCGCCCCGTCTCCAGCTCAAACTGCATTAGGGTGTAGTTGCCCAGGCGCTCCAGCACCTGCCAGTGGGTCACCGCCGCTCGCCCTTGGCCGGGGGGCAGGACGGCCATCTTTTGTCGATCCACGGGGTGCCGCCCAATGGGGGCAGAGACGGTGCCTTGACTTTGGGCCGGACGACCGAACACCACCCCCAAATAGATGCGCCGGGCAGTTTTGGCTTGAATTTGGGCTTGCAGATGCTGGTGGGCTTGATCGTGTTTGGCGATCACCAACGCACCGGTGGTGTCTTTGTCGAGGCGATGCACAATGCCCGGACGCTGTTCACCGTTGATGCCCGACAGGCAGGGACAATGGGCCAGCAGCGCGTGAACCAGTGTGCCGCTGGGATGGCCGGGAGCCGGATGCACCACCAGATCGCGGGGTTTGTTGAGCACAATCAGGTCGTCATCTTCGTAGAGAATGTCCAGCGGGATCCGCTCCGGCTCCAGTCTCGAGGGGGTAACCGCCGGGATCCGCACCTCGATCTGATCCCCCGCTTGCAGGGGGTGGTCTTTGTCCAGACAAGGTTGCCCGTTGAGCCAAACCTGTCCCTCGCGGATAAGCCGCTGCAAGCGCGAGCGAGATAGATCCGGGAGTTGCTCCGCCAAGCCCCGATCCAGTCGGGATCCCTGCTGTTTCTCGGTCACCGTTACCTGTCGAACCTCCACCGGCGGATCCTGGTGGCTTTCCATGCCCGACCGATTTGCCCCGTTGCTGAAACTGTCTTTTTGCATTGTGGCAGTTTGTTATTTTTGCTTGAAGTAAAAAAGGGCAAAGATTTGTAGCAACTTCCCAGAGGCAGCTTCCCCGGAATCCTGTTTGTCTCATCCCCTTCGGAGCCTTTCCCTCTAGAGTTTCTGGGCATCTCAGCCGGAGAAAAAACCTCAGTAGAGTGAGAGTAAAGCCCATCGGGAGAAGCCGGGCCGACTTTTGGCCGGAAGGGAGTCTTTCTCTCGCACGCAATCACCACAAGGGTGTCACCACAACATCGATCCATCGATTGCAGATTACAGGGGGCTCAATGGGTTCGAGTGCAAAGGTTCAATTCGCAGAGGGGGGCAAGACATGTCGGACAGAGCAACTGTGGGATCTCGGCCTCAACAAGAACATCCGTTCTTGTCAGAGCTGCCTTTGGTCTTGCCATTGACGGAAGTGGGGCTGAAAGATATCCCCCAGGTGGGCGGGAAAAATGCCTCTCTGGGGGAGATGCTCCAACAGTTGGCTCCACAAGGGATCCAGGTGCCCACAGGATTTGCCACCACGGCCCATGCGTATCGCCAGTTCATTGCCTCTGCAGGTTTGGACGAAAAACTGCGCGAGATCTTTCGGGATCTGGACATTGAGGATGTAAACAACCTGCGCCATTGCGGCAAGGCTGCCCGCACCTTAATCTTGCAAACTCCCTTCCCCCCGCAGCTAGAGCAGGCCATCACGGCAGCTTACCAGAAGCTGTGCGAGCGCTACGGCCCCGACACTGATGTGGCAGTACGCTCCAGCGCCACGGCAGAAGACTTGCCGGATGCCAGCTTTGCCGGCCAGCAGGAGACCTACTTAAACGTGCATGGGGTGCGGGCAGTGCTCAACGCCTGCCACCACTGTTTTGCCAGCCTGTTTACCGACCGGGCCATTTCCTACCGCCAGATCAAGGGCTTTGATCATTTTCAGGTGGCCCTTTCGGTAGGGGTGCAGAAGATGGTGCGCTCCGACCTGGCCTGCTCAGGGGTGATGTTCTCCATCGACCCGGAAACCGGCTTCAAAGACGCAGTGCTCATCACCGCCGCCTATGGTCTGGGGGAAAACGTGGTGCAAGGGATCGTCAACCCCGACGAATATGTGGTGTTTAAGCCCACCCTCAAGCGGGGCCTGCGACCCCTTCTCTCCCGCAAGCTGGGCAGCAAGGCCCTGAAGCTGGTCTACGACGAGGGGGGATCCCGTTCCACCAAAAACGTGGCTGTCCCCGAAAGCCTGCGCAAGCAATACGCCCTCAGGGATGAGGAAATCCTCAAGTTGGCTCAGTGGGCCTGCTTGATTGAGGAGCATTACTCGGCACAGCGGGGCCATTTCACGCCGATGGACATCGAGTGGGCTAAAGATGGCCTCACCGGGGAGCTGTTTATCGTGCAGGCCCGCCCCGAAACGGTGCAATCGCAAAAAGCGGCCAACCGGCTGACCACCTATCGCTTCACCCAGCCGGAGACGCGGCCTGAACCTCTGGTGCGGGGGCGGGCGGTGGGCGAGGCCATCGGCCAGGGCACGGCGCGGCTCATCCTGGACGTGCGCCGCTCGGATCAGTTCCAGGCCGGCGAGGTGCTGGTGACCGAGAAGACAGATCCCGACTGGGAGCCCATCATGAAAAAGGCCAGTGCCATCGTCACCAACCAGGGGGGCAGAACCTGTCATGCGGCCATCATCGCCCGCGAGCTGGGGATCCCGGCCATTGTTGGCTGCGGCAACGCCACCCAGGTGCTCAGCTCCGGCCAGCCCATCACCATTTCTTGCGCCGAGGGAGAAGAAGGGCGGGTTTATCCCGGCTTGCTGTCCTATGAGGTGAGGGAGATCCCCCTGGAGAAGCTGCCCCGTCCCCGCACCCAACTGATGATGAATGTGGGCAACCCCGAAAAAGCCTTCGGCCTCAGCGGGATCCCTTGTGATGGAGTTGGGTTGGCGCGGCTGGAGTTCATCATCGCCAACCACATTCAAGTCCACCCGCTGGCTTTGCTCAACTACGAGCAGGCGGTGAAGGAGGAGCCTCGCCTGGCAGAGCTGACCGCCCAATATTCCGATAAGCCGGAATACTTCGTGGATAAGCTGGCCCAGGGGGTAAGTACCATTGCCGCCGCCTTCTATCCCAAGCCGGTGATCGTGCGGCTGTCGGATTTCAAAAGCAATGAATATGCCCACCTGCTGGGGGGATCCCGCTACGAGCCCCACGAGGAAAACCCGATGATCGGCTGGCGGGGGGCCTCCCGCTACACGGATCCCCGCTATCGCGAGGGCTTTGCCCTGGAGTGTCGGGCCATGAAGCGGGTACGCGACGAGATGGGCCTGGCCAACGTGATCTTGATGATCCCCTTCTGCCGCACGCCGGAAGAGGGGCACAAGGTGCTGGAGGAGATGGCCCGCCACGGTCTGGTGCGGGGGGAAAACGGTCTGCAGGTGTACGTGATGTGTGAACTGCCCAGCAACGTTATCCTGGCCGACGCGTTTTGCCAAATCTTCGACGGCTTCTCCATCGGCTCCAACGACCTCACCCAGCTCACCCTGGGCCTGGATCGCGACTCAGCCCTGGTGGCCCATCTTTTTGACGAGCGCAACGAGGCCGTCAAGCGGATGATTGCCCAGGTGATTCAGACGGTGAAAAGCCATGGCCGCAAGATTGGCATCTGCGGGCAGGCCCCCAGCGACTACCCCGACTTCGCCCGCTTCCTGGTGCAAGCAGGGATCGACTCCATTAGCCTCAACCCCGATTCCCTGCTGAAAACCCTGCTGGTGGTGGCCGAAGCAGAAGCGGCTGGCACCCGGTGAGCCCAAAGCCGGCCCAGAGACGTGCGCGGGGATCCCGTCTCCTGGGTTAAAATCTCTTCTGCTGTGTTTCCATCCCCATCGATGATCCACGAACTCTCCATGCCGGCCCTCAGCTCCACCATGGAAACGGGCAAGATCGTCACCTGGCTTAAGAACCCCGGCGACCGCGTGGAGAAAGGAGAAAACATCCTGGTGGTGGAGTCCGACAAAGCGGACATGGACGTGGAGTCCTTCCACAGCGGCATCCTGGCCAGCATCCTCATCCCGGCAGGAGCATCGGCCCCGGTGGGCGCGCCCATCGCCCTAATTGCCGAAAGCGAAGCGGAAGTGGCCCAAGCCCAGGAAAGAGCCAAGGCCCTCTCTGCCGGAGCTCCCCCTGCGGCACCCTCTCCCGCAGCTCCAGCGGCCAGCCCTGCTCCTGCTCCCACCCCCACTCCCCAAAATGGATCGGGATCCCAGCGGATCCTGGCTTCCCCACGGGCGAAAAAACTGGCGGAGAGCCTGGGGATCGATCTGCGCACCGTGCGCGGCTCCGGCCCCAACGGTCGCATTGTAGCCGAAGACGTGGAGCGGGCAGCGGCCCTTTCTGCTCCTGCAGTGGCTGCCCCCTCTGCCCCAGCCGCTACGCCCCCAACTCCTGTAGCTATCCCCTTGGGGGAAACAGTTCCCCTCAGCACCTTACAAGCGGCGGTGGTGCGCAACATGAACGCCAGCCTTGGCGTGCCGGTGTTCCACGTGGGCTATACCATCACCACCGATAACCTGGATCACCTCTACCAACAGGTGAAGCCCAAAGGGGTCACCCTAACGGCTCTCTTGGTCAAAGCCGTGGCCATGACCCTGGAGAAGCACCCCCTTCTCAATGCCAGCTACACAGAGGGCGGGATCCACTACAAAGCCGATATCAACATCGCGGTGGCGGTGGCCATGGAGGATGGCGGGCTGATCACTCCTGTCCTAAAGCAAGCCAACCGGCTCGACCTGTACGAGATCTCCCGCCGTTGGAAGGATCTGGTGGAGCGGGCGCGGCGCAAGCAACTGCAGCCGGAGGAGTACAACAGCGGCACCTTTACCCTCTCCAACCTGGGCATGTTTGGGGTGGATCGCTTCGATGCCATTTTGCCCCCCAACCAGGGATCCATTTTGGCCATCGGCGCTTCTCGCCCCACAGTAGTAGCGACACCGGAAAAAGCCATTGCCATCCGTTCCCAAATGCAGGTGAACCTCACCTGTGACCACCGGGTCATCTACGGGGCTCATGCGGCAGCCTTCCTGCAGGATCTGGCCCAGTTGTTAGAACAAAATGTGGGATCCCTGACGTTGTAGCCGCCCCAAAACCCGGCCTTGAGTCAATCTCAGAGTAGGGTTCTTCTCTCGCGCAACCCACAAGGCCGGGCAGCCGGCGAGGCCCCAGCGCTCAGGATCTCCTCCTGGGAAAGCGCTGCATCAACTCTTGCACAGCCTCGGCATGGTAGGAGCTGCGGGTTAGGGGCGAAGACACCACCTGCAAAAAGCCCAGTTCCTCTCCCACCTGTCGCCAATGGTCGAACTCCTCTGGGGTGACATAGCGCTCCACCGGCAAGTGCTTGGGGCTGGGGGCCAGATACTGGCCCAAGGTGAGAATGTCACACCCTGCCCGACGCAGATCCCGCATCACCTGCAAGATCTCCTCGGCGGTTTCTCCCAGGCCCAACATCACCCCTGACTTGGTGTACAGGCCGGGATCCCATTGCCGTGCCAACTCCAGCAGTTTGAGGGAGCGCTCGTAATTCCCCTGCGGGCGCACACGGCGATAGAGGCGGGGCACCGTTTCGGTGTTGTGGTTGAGCACCGTCGGTCGGGCCGCCAAGATCTGCTCCAGCGCCTGCCAGTTACCACATAAGTCTGGAATCAGAACTTCGATGGTCGTCTGGGGCATGCGGCGGCGGATTTCGGCAATGCAGGCAACAAACTGGCTGGCTCCCCCATCGGGCAGGTCGTCCCGATTCACTGACGTAATCACCGCATGGCGCAATCCCAAGCGCTCTACGGCTTCCGCCACCCGCCGGGGTTCAGTGGCATCCAGGGGCAGGGGGCGTTTGGTGAAGTCGATATCACAGTAAGGGCAGGCGCGGGTACAGGCCGGGCCCATGATCAAAAAGGTGGCGGTGCCGTTGGCGAAGCACTCCCCCAAGTTGGGACAGGAAGCCTCTTCGCAAACCGTGTTCAGGCCCAAGTCCCGCAGCAGTTGCTGGACGGATCCCACCCGCTGTGGGGCCTTAGCCCGCAGCCAGGAGGGTTTGCCGCCAGGAGAAGAAGAAACAACGGCCAAAGAAGCGCTCCAGCACAAAACAGCAGCGACGATGTCGTCTAGCTTAGCCTGTCATTTGGTCCCGTTGGAATTTGGACAAAGCCAATTTCCCGGCCCAATTGAGCCCTACCGCCTCGGAAGCACGACCCAAAACGCGGCATACTGGAAAGCGAATGTCGAGCGATAGAGATCCCACATGGTTGTCGCTGCTCCTCCCTCTCTGGAACAACTTGCCATCAACACGATTCGCTTTTTGGCGGTGGATGCTGTTCAGAAGGCCAACTCCGGCCACCCCGGCCTGCCAATGGGAGCAGCACCCATGGCCTATGTGTTGTGGCAGCAGTTCATGAAGTTTAACCCCCGCAATCCCAAGTGGGTGGATCGGGATCGCTTTGTGCTCTCGGCGGGGCACGGCTGCATGCTGCAGTACGCGCTGCTGCACCTGACCGGCTTTGATGTAAGCCTAGAGGACATCAAGCAGTTTCGCCAGTGGGGATCCAAAACCCCCGGTCACCCGGAAAACTTTGAAACTCCGGGGGTAGAGGTGACCACTGGCCCGCTGGGGCAAGGGGTGGGTAACGCTGTTGGGCTGGCGATTGCCGAGGCCCATCTGGCCGCCCGCTTCAACAAGCCCGGTCACACCATCGTGGATCACTACACCTACGTGATCTTGGGTGATGGCTGCAACATGGAGGGGGTGGCTTCCGAAGCAGCTTCATTGGCTGGCCACCTGCAACTGGGTAAGCTGATCATGCTCTACGACAGCAACCACATCTCCATCGATGGCAGCACAGAAATCACCTTTACAGAAGATGTGGGCAAACGCTACGAAGCCTACGGCTGGCATGTGCAAAAGGTAGACGATGGCAACCACGACCTGCAGGGGATCGCCGAGGCCATCCAAAAAGCCAAGGAAGTCACCAACAAGCCTTCTTTGATCATTGTCGAGACCACCATTGGCTACGGATCCCCCAACAAGGCCGGCAGCGAGAGTGTCCACGGGGCGCCTTTGGGGCCGGAAGAGGTGAAGCTCACCAAACAAAACCTGGGCTGGCCTCTGGAGCCGGAGTTTTACATTCCTGACGAGGTGCTGGCCCACTTCCGCCAGGCCATCGAAAAAGGGGCCAAGGCTGAGGCCGAGTGGAACGAGCGCTTCGCCGCCTACGAGAAGGCTTACCCCGAAGAGGCCGCCGAGTTCAAGCGCATCATGGCTGGGGAACTGCCTGTGGGCTGGAAAGAGGCCCTAGCCCCCATTGCCGAAACCGGCAGAGAATCCACCCGTAACCTCTCCAAGTTTTGTCTAAATGCCTTGGCCAAAGCGGTGCCGGAACTGTTGGGGGGATCCGCAGATCTTGCCCACTCTAACATGACTTATTTAAAGGGGATCCCAGAGTTTCAGGCTGGATCTTACGAGGGGCGCAACTTCCGCTTTGGGGTGCGGGAACACGGCATGGGAGCCATTGCCAACGGCATGGCGCTTCATGGCGGTCTCATCCCCTACGACGCCACCTTCTTGATTTTCACCGACTACATGCGGCCTGCCATCCGCCTGTCGGCCCTCTCCCAGGTGCGGGTGCTGCACGTCATGACCCACGACTCCGTCGCCTTGGGAGAAGATGGCCCCACCCACCAGCCGGTGGAAACTTTGGCCTCGCTACGGGCTATTCCCAATCTCTACGTGCTGCGCCCGGCGGATGCCCGCGAAACGGTGGGATCCTACCAGGTGGCCTTAGAAGCCAAGACCACCCCTTCTGTGCTGGTGTTCACCCGGCAAGCCGTCAACCCGGTGGAAGGCACCTCTGTTGAAGGCGTAGCCAAGGGGGCCTATGTGGTGGTGGATGCCCCCAATCCAGAGCTGATCTTGATTGCTACTGGCTCTGAACTGGAGCTGGCGGTGAAAGCTGCGGCCCAACTGAAGCAGGAAGGCCGAGCGGTGCGGGTGGTCTCCATGCCTTGTATGGAGCTGTTTGAGGCCCAGCCCCAGAGCTACCGCGATTCGGTTCTGCCCCCCAACGTCACCAAGCGCGTCTCCGTTGAGGCAGGCTGCACCTTCGGCTGGCACAAGTATCTGGGGTTTGAAGGGGTGGCCATCGGCATCAATCGCTTTGGCGCTTCCGCCCCCGGCCCGGTGTGTATGGAGAAGTTTGGCTTTACGGTGGAGAACGTGGTCAACACTGCCCGCCGGCTGCTGAGCTGAGTTTCCCTTTTCGCCCACCCCCTGAACCCAGCAGGGATCCCTTCTCTGCTGGGCTGTTTTTCACCCCATGGCTTGCTGCCTTGCTGGCCCATCCAGCCATTTTTGGGGACAATACAAGCAGGCAAGGAGAAGCACTTTTTGGCCTGGCATGGGATGCCGGCTTTGCACAAGGCGCATTCTGAGGCAGAAGCATGAGGTACGCAGAACGAAGCAAAGGAATCTGCTTGATGATGGCGGCCCTGTTGGGAGCCTGGGTTGCTGGACAGGGCCGTGCTGTCGCTCAGCCCGCCTTCCAAACTGTGCCGTTGCCGCGCCTACCTGTGGGTGTCGGTCAATCGGTCTTCGATCGCCCCGTGGCCCGCTTTAACCCCAACCTACCTGCAGAGCTGGTGATCCGCAATCGCACAGGTCTGCCCTTGGAATACGGCTTTACCGATCCCCGCCAGAAGGTTTCGGAACTGCCTGCGGGCGAAACGTTGCGCCTAAGCAACCTGCTGATCCCCAACTGCATGGCCATCAACACGCCGATGTTGGCTCCTGTGGGCTATAGGGTAAGCGTGGATCCCTTGAATGTGATCACCGTAGAAGTGCGACTGGTCAACGATGTCTCCGGCGACCATTGCCTCGATCTGCAGGAGACAGGGGCTATCTTTGTGAACTGATATGGTTATTGTACAAGAAGTGTTTGTATCGCTCAGTACAAAAGATCCCAGGGCTAGCAGGGTCTTTGGGGCTTTCCAGGATATTCTTTGAAGCAACTCTTGCAGGTCAATTAAAAAGCCTATCCTGCCGACGTAAAAGACTCTGCGCTGCCGTTTTCAAGGTGAAGAAGCTGCAACCCTCAGCCCTTGTTCCCCCCAGTGCCCTGCCCGTACATCGACAAACTTGAGCAGAAACTATGCTCCTGTAGTTGAAATCAATCTCATTAGCACAGAACCTCAGCTAGACCCGGAAAAGGGATCCCTGCTAGGCCAGGATGGCCAGTCCTGCCCGCATGGGTCCCTAGCATGTCCAAGACAAGAGAGGAAGATTGATGGATACAACTCCACCACTCAACCGGGTAACAGCATAACTCTATTGAGATTAGTTTGCAATATTGTACCAGTACAATGGGGTCTTTCTTTGATAGAGACTTGCAGTAAGCCGTGGGGGTCTGGTAGAGTGCTTACCCAAATGGCAATTGCTAAAGATTTGCAGTTAAGTCTCCTCAGGAGAACAGGTCGCGGAGGGCAAGTATGGCATGGCAACAGGTTCAGGCGGGAGTGTGGTGTAGGCAGTTGGGGCAATGGGCGCCCCAGTGGTGGCTGGGCTGGAGTCTGGAGCAGGGTTTTCGGCTCTACCGCAAGGAGGTTTCCTCTGCTCTGCCTTCTCTCTCTGCTTTGAGGATTCGCTACCAAGAGCGAGATGGCTGGCTGGATGTGTTTCTGGGAAAAGCCGAACAATGGGATCAACGGCGGCGTAGCCTTTTGGATCCGGCAGCGCGGGTAGCCTTACATTACTTACCGGAAGATTTGGCTCAGATTCAGTCCCTGAAGTGTCCTCACGAGTGTATTCCTCGGCAGCTTTGGCAGCGGCTATCTCAGCAGTGAGGTTAGGGGTTATTAAAATTATTCTGAAAAAGCTAAAGATGCTTGCCTGGGGATCCATGCCGCCGGGGCAATCAACTCTCAATCTCCTCTGAAGCTGGAAATCTCCTCAGCTCTCCTGCGGGGAGTTGCTGTTTTTCCCTTGACTTAGGCAAGCTTGAGCTAGAGAGGAAGTGCAGCCGCGGGATCCATGACCGTTCCTGAGCAGAAATCCGTTCGCGTTAGCGGGACAGAGTCCTTGCAAGGGCCAGTCTCTTGCCGCCTATTGAAGGGATCCATCATCGGAGCTGGGCAGGTGGGCATGGCCTGTGCCTACGCGATGGTGATCCAGAATACCCTGGATGAGCTGGTGATCCACGACATCGCCCGCGACAAGCTGGAAGGGGAAGTGATGGATTTGGTGCATGGGATCCCCTTTGTGGAGCCGACGCGGGTACGGGCGGGTGAGCTGGCCGATTGTGCCGGGTCAGACGTGGTGATTTTAACGGCGGGAGCCAAACAGCGCCCTGGAGAAACCCGCTTGGATTTGGTGCAGCGCAACGTCGAGATCTTCAAAAGCTTGATCCCAGCTTTGATGGCCCATTGCCCCGACACGCTCCTGCTGGTGGTAAGCAATCCCGTTGACATCATGACCTACGTTTCCCTGAAGTTGTCGGGGTTGCCGGCAGGGCAAGTGATTGGGTCGGGAACGGTTTTGGACACAGCCCGCTTCCGCTATCTTTTGGCGGAGCGCCTAGGGGTGGATCCCCGGAGCCTGCACGCCTACATCATCGGCGAACATGGGGATAGCGAGGTGGCCGTCTGGAGCAAGGTCAACATCGCCGGTACCCCGATTGGAGAACTCTCGCCAGAATGGGATCCCGCCCACTTGGGGGATATCTTCGAGCGGGTGCGCAATGCTGCCTACGAGATCATCCGCCGCAAAGGGGCCACCAGCTACGCCATCGGGTTGGGGGTAACACAAATTGTCCAAGCCCTGCTGCGGGATCAACACCGCGTTTTGACGGTCAGCAGCCTCACCCAAGGAGAGTACGACCTGCCAGAGGTCTGTCTCAGCTTGCCCCGAGTGGTTGGGCGGCAGGGGGTGGAACGCACGCTGGCTATGTCCCTCACTGAGATCGAGCGAAAGCAACTGCACCACTCTGCCCACATCCTGCGGCGAATCATTGAGGATATCCAGTGGTAGCCCGGATACCCTCAGTGGGGACTGGATCCACCGTTTGGCTTGGGTGCTTGCAGCAGGAGGTGTTCTATGAAACCAGACTTGCAGCAGAAAGAACACTCTCTTCCTCAGCTCTGGGCAGGGATCCCATTGCAGAGGGGCCTCGGTCAGCGGGTGCGGCAGCACGTCAATCCCCTACAGGCACAGTATCAGCAGCCTGCCCCCCCACCCCATTGGGAGCGGGTATATCGGCGGCTGGGGCAGCCCTTTCACCTGGATATCGGCACAGGGAGCGGACGATTTTTGCTGCGCCTTGCTCAGGAGCAGCCCGACTGGAACTTCCTGGGGGTAGAGATTCGGCAGCCGCTGGTGGAACGGGCCAATGCCTGGCGGGATGAGCTGGGGCTGGATAACGTCCATTTTCTGTTTGCCAACATCAATGTCTCTCTGCGGCATCTGTTCGCGCCGGGGGATCTCAGCCGGGTGACCATCCTATTTCCGGATCCCTGGTTCAAAAAACGCCATCACAAACGGCGGATTGTCCAACCCCAACTGGTGGCGGATCTGGCTCTGCTGCTGCGACCGGGCAGCCCCGTCTTCCTGCAATCGGACATCCAAGAGGTGGCGGAAGAAATGGCAGCTCGATTTTTGGATCATCCGCAGTTTTGGGATCCCCACCAGGGGCCTTTGAACTCCAATCCCCTTGGCATTCCCACCGAGCGGGAGTGGCACTGTCTACAACTGGGCCTGCCCATCTATCGCTATTGGCTGGAGCGACGGTGACAACAGGGCAAAGCAGTAGTCACAACTCCATTCCGCCAAGACAATACAGAGGATAGGATATAACCCGCTTGAGTTGGATCCGTTGCCGCAATGTCTCACTCCGAAGCCGCAGCCTCTGCCGACCCTGCCTCTGCTTGGCTTTCTGTTCGCCGTGGGATCCTCAACCTGCTGAGCCTATTGGCCATTGTGATTGTCGGGCTTTCTCTTTCCAGCAGTTGGTTTCAGCCGCCGCCCCAAACGCAGTTGGATTTGTTGCAAACCAATCTTGCCCTGCAGGCTTCCCGCACTCTGGATGATCCCCGCTATCAGGATCTGGCGCGGGCGCTTTTGGGTCAGGATGTGTTCAAGGTGGCCCAAAATCGCTATCAGCAGACCGCCGATAACTACACCGAACGCCTGAAACGCTTGAAACGGCTGGCCCGTTTAACCCCTGCTGGCGAATCGGAGGCGGCCAGCCCAGAACTGGCCCAATCTCCAGAGGTGGATCCCGCCCTTTTGGCCTCCATGCAAGATTTGCAGACGGAGCTGGATGCACTGTGGCTGCGCCTTGGCTTGCTCTATGCCTACCAAGAAGATCTGGAGGCCGCTCAGCAGCAATGGCAGCAGATCATCGACCCAGAACGTCCCATGGAGCTGGAATCGAGCCAAAAGGGGGCAGCGCGGGTTTTGCAAGGGCTGTGGGGAAGACCGCGGCGCATCTGGCCAGAAGCGGAAGTGCAGATCCGCAATCATCTGGATGGCTGGTTTGAGGCGGTGGCCCTGCAACAGCTTTACCGACTGCAGCAGCGCAGCGACAGCCTGAATGCCCTCAACCAACAGCAGGAAAAATTGGCCTTGGCGGCTCTGTTTCGACTGGCGGTGGTGGGTGGGATCCCCGTGCTGGGGGCGCTGCTGGGGTTGATGCTTTTGTTGGGCTGGCTGGGCTGGAGTCTTTGGCGCAAACGTCCGCTCCTGGGCGCTGCTTGGGAAGTGCCTTGGCCGGGGATCGGGGCGCAAGCGGTGTTGACCGGCTGGTTTTTGGGGTTTATCGCCCTCAACGCTTTGGTGCCTCGACTCTACACCATCATTCTTGGCCTGGGGGCACAGCAGCTCAGCCCTTGGCAGCAGGCGGTGGCCCTGTTTCTCACTTACAATTCCGGCGCTTTGCTGGGGGTGGGGTTGTTGTACCGTCTCTTGCACACCTACCCTGGCTGGCAGAGGGTGCTGCAGGTGCGGTTGTGGGGCCCTTGGCTACTGTGGGGGCTATGTGGCTACTGGGTGGCCTTGCCTTTGGTGGTGCTGGCAGCGGCGCTCTCGCAATTGCTGCTACCGCAGGCGGGGGGAGGAAATCCCATTTTGCCCCTGCTGCTGGATAGCCACGGCTGGGGGGCGCGGCTGGTGTTTTTGGCTGTGGTGTCTGTCTGTGCCCCTGTTTTTGAGGAAGTGCTGTTCCGGGGCTTTTGGCTGCCTACCCTAAGCCGCTACCTGCCCATGGGGGCCGCCATTGGGCTTAGCGCCTTCACCTTTGCCCTTGCCCACCTCAACCTTTCCGATCTGCTGCCTCTAACCATGCTGGGGGTGGTGCTGGGGGTGGTGTACAGCCACAGCCGCAACCTGCTGGCTCCCATCCTGTTGCACAGCCTCTGGAATACGGGATCCCTGGTCACGCTGCTGGTGCTGGGAGGAGCGCGTTAAGGGCAGCTCTGTCTACTTTTTCTTGCCGAAGAGGCGGCTCAAGAACCCGCCGTTGTCTTCTTTGCGGGGAGGCGGCACCACTTTCTGAGCCTGTGGCGTTTGACGGCTGGCCACTCGCGTTGGCGGGACGGAGTCCTTGGGGACGGGAACGGGCTGCTGGGTGGTGACTTGCTGCATCCAACGGCGCACTTCTGCCATCAACTCGGCGTTGGCAGGTTCTAGGCGACTGGCTTGCATAAAGTCTGCTTTGGCCATGCCGGCATTCCCCTGCTTCAGGTGAGCAATGCCCCGGTGCAGGTAGTAGCGGGCCACGTTGGGCTCAGCGCTGATGGCGAAGTTCAGATATTGCACTGCATCCCGGTATTGCTTGCGCTCAATCATGCCCAAGGCTTGGATAAAGCGGGTTTCCCCAGGGCTGAACTTGGGGGCAGGCGGTGGGGTGGGAACAGGCTGAACAGGGGGACGGGTGGGCGGAGCAACAGGAGAGCTGGTGGGGGATGGCACCGGGATCCCTCCCAAGGTGGTGCGGCTGGGGGAAGCAGTTGGGATCCCTGGGTAGCCGGCTTTGAGCAACAAATAGGCCAGGTTCAGCTCGCTCAACTGCTCGGTTTTCTCCAGCAGGGTTTCCATGGAGCTGTATTGTTCTTTGGCCAGCTTCTCCACCCGCCTGACATACTCTTCTTGCCAATCGGGGCGCTCGGCCAAGCCTTTGACAGCTTCCCCAGAGGGCCAAAGGTCGGGGGGCGGTGTCTCCAAAAGGCGTTTAATCCGCATTTTGAGCACAGTTTCGTATTCCCCCCGCTCCCGCTCTTTGGTCAGCACTTCGTTGGCCGGGTTGACCAGCTTGGCAAAGAGGATGTTGGCGCGTTCTGCACCTTCGGGATCCCCCACAAACCGATCCGGGTGGAGGGCCTTGGCCGCCTGCAGGTAGCCGCGCCGGATCCCCTTGGAGTCGGTGGTGAGAGGGACGCCCAAGATGGCGAAATGGTCGGTCTCGTAGCGGGCTAGCCCTCGGTTGAGGCGGGGGACATCAGAGTTGGATCCCATAGTTGCCACTTCTCCAAGATTTGCTGCAAGGTTCCGTTTTCGGTCAGGATCACGATCGCCGCATCCACAGCTTCCTTGAGGGAAGGATGCCGAGAGGATACCACTCCCACCAGAGGCATGGGGAACAAGGGCGGCCCCACCAGGCGCAGTCGGGATCCGGCTTGGCGCAGGTTCAGGGCGGCAACGGGCTGATCGACCAGCACAGCATCCAACTGGCCAGCCTGTAGCTGAGCAAACAAGCGCTCAGGGTTACTGGTGGCAAAGAGACGAATGGCGTTGCCCCTCCTCTCGTTGTACGCCTCCAGCAGGGCTGCCCCCGTACTGTTAACTACAATGCCCACTTTGCGGCCAAGTAATTGCGATAGTGTCTCGATGGCCGGTTCCTCTGGCCCGGAGGCGGGGGAGGGATCCCGTACCACCAAGCGCTGCGGGCTGAGGTAGTAGGGCCGGGTGGCCAGAAACTGCTCTGGATCCAAGCCCAAAGCTTCCCGCGCTCCCCAGATCAAGTCCACCTCATCCGCTTGCAAGGCCGCCAACTGCTCGCTCCAGGCCACATAGATAGGATCCACCTGCACCTGAAGGGTTTGGGCAAGTGCCTCCAGGATATCCCACTCGAAGCCGGCGTAGGTTTGTCGCTCCAAGTCGGTGTAGAGATAGGCTGGCCCCAGACTGGGATCCAAGCCAACCCGAATGCGCCCCCGGGCCTGGATCTGGGCCCAACGGGAATCGGGGGGCTGTACTTGCTCGGTGGGGGCAACCTTCCCTTGTTCCGGCTGAGGGTAGCTGGGGCCAGCAGGGGTGACCCCAAGGGCCATCGCTCCCAAGATGAGAGCCAAGCCGAACTGTGCCGCCCGGCAGCGATGTCGCTGTTTTCTGTGGAGCTTGCTAACCAATCTTCTATCTACCCTGCCCGACACGGATTTTTTGTGGTCTTCTTGATTATTCTTCAACTACTGCTGTCTTGAGTTCAACTCGTTCACCTGGCGAGCTTTCCCGGTTTTTCTAGGTTGGGTGGGGATCCCGCCGCATGGGAAAGGAGACTGGCAAAGGCCGCACCTGGGCCAGTTCTTCTTGCAGAGCAGCGTGTAACCAGCCATTGCTGGCCAACAGTCGACCACTGTAAACATCCACCGGGCCGCCATCGTAAGCAGTCACCTTGCCACCCGCCTCTCGCACCAGGACGATCCCTGCGGCAATGTCCCAAGGGGAGAGGCCCCGCTCCCAATAGCCATCCAACTGGCCAGTGGCCACATAGGCCAAATCCAGAGCTGCAGATCCGCCGCGCCGTACTCCTTGGGTGAGATGGGTAAAGTGGCAAAACTCGGCGTAGTTGTTGTCGGGGGTTTCGCGACGATCATAGGCAAAGCCGGTAACCAGCAGGCTCCGAGACAACTCAGCCGTTGTGGAGACTCGAATGGGTTGACGGTTGCGGGTGGCCCCCATTCCTTGGACGGCGCGAAACAGATCCCCGCGAAAAACGTCACAAATAACCCCCAAAATCGGCTCCCGCCCCTGCAGCAAACCGATGGAGACGGCGGCAAAAGGGTAGCCATGGGCAAAGTTGGTGGTGCCATCCAGGGGATCGATCATCCAAGCGTAGGCGCCCTCCGGGGATCCCTGCTGGCCTGATTCCTCGGTCAAGATGACATCTTCGGGGAAGTGCCGCCTCAAGATTTTTAAGATGAGATCCTCGGAAGCCCGATCCGCTGCAGTCACCAAATCGCCCGGACGTTTCTCCTCAATGGCAAGGGTGCCCCCCACATAACTGCGCAGCAGAGCCCCTGCCTCCAGGGCAGCTTCTGTAGCCACATCCAACCGACGCAGCAGGGCCTCCGTCACACCCTCACCTCAAGGTTAAAAACCTGTTACTCAGAATAGCCCGCCTGAGGCTGTGGCTCCCAAGGGATCCCTGAAAACCAAGGGGCTCGACCTAAGGCCAAACCAAAATTTTTCGGGAAAGGGGATGTCTCTAAGGCTGTCCATGGTGTATAGTACAGTACACTAAAGCTTGTGGGTTTTCCGCCGGACTGCCAAGACTAGGGTCTCTTTAGAAAACCGGTGCGGTTTTGGGGAACCCTGGAATTGGAGTCAGTGGATTTGGAAAGCCGAGCTACTGTAAGTGCGGTTGAGCGTTGAAGGGGGAAGACCGTTGACACATAGCTACGACGATTTCTTTACCTCTACCACGGCGGTTGGTGGGGAAGATACTCTTGCTTCTAGCTGCAGCTTTGATCTTCCGGCAGATCTGTTCGTTCAAGTCCCTGAACAGCCGGTGTCCTATCCGGAGTTCACCCTATCCATCTGCCATCCTGTCCGCCCCTGCAGCTACGTCCTGAGGGAGAGCATCTACACAGTTGGACGGGATCCCTCCAACGCCATCCAGATCGTCAATCGGTTTGTCTCGCGTCGCCACGCTTACCTGGTGCGGGTGCCCACCAAGTCCAACCGGACAGGGTTTACCTATTGCCTGATCGACGGCAACCGCAAGGGCCAGTCCAGCACCAATGGGGTGTTTGTCAACGGCACACGGGTGGCCACTCACTACTTGAGGAGTGGGGACGTCATCTACTTTGGGCCGGAGATCCGCGCCTATTTCTTCGAAGCAGCCCGCATTCTCCCTGTGAACCCCTTTGATGTCGGCTCTGAGCTTAGCGAAGAGCTTCAGCTTCCCCACGACACAGGAGGCCACCGCAACCGTTGACAGATCTAAAGCTGCATCGCTAAATTGATTAAGCTGGTTAAGCAATGTGAATTGGGGCATCGCCAAGCGGTAAGGCAGCGGGTTTTGGTCCCGCCACTCGGTGGTTCGAATCCATCTGCCCCAGCTCAAAATCCGGTCGAGAGCGCAAAAGCGCAAGCCTTTGGGATCCCGGGCAGACCTGAGGTTTTGGCTCTTGGCATCAGCAGGGCGCGTTGCTCTGGGAAACTGAGGAATCATGGAGTCGCCTTTGCCAACGGAGGCCCTGGCTTGGCAGGGCTGGCCGCGGAGAGAATGGCAACAACCAGAAACCAAGGGTGAGGGATCCGGGGTGAGCTGTTCAGGTCGATCCTTGATGGTGGTGGGAACTTCTTCCCACGTGGGCAAAACCCTGCTGGTAACGGCCCTCTGTCGCATTCTCAAGAAAGCAGGAAAAAGGGTTACCCCTTTCAAAGCTCAGAACATGTCCCTCAACGCCTATGTCACCCCAGACGGCAAAGAGATTGCCTACGCGCAGGCTCTGCAAGCTTGGGCCGCCGGGATCCCCCCTGCGGTGGAAATGAACCCGATTCTTCTGAAGCCCCAGGGCAACCTGACTTCCCAGATCGTCTTGAACGGAGTGGCGGTGGGCACCTACCGCGCTGGAGAGTATTACGAGCGCTGGTTTGCGCCAGCCTGGCAAGCGGTCAAAGAAGCCCTTGCTCGCTTACAAAAGCAATACGACTGGATCCTTTGCGAGGGGGCGGGTAGCCCGGCAGAGGTGAACCTCAAACAGCGGGACTTGGCGAACATGCGGGTTGCCTTGCATTTGGGATCCCCCACGTGGCTGGTGGCGGACATCGACCGCGGTGGGGCGCTGGCCCATGTGGTGGGCACACTCCAACTGCTGGAACCCGAAGAACGGGCCTTGATCCGGGGCATTGTCATCAACAAGTTTCGTGGCTCGCGGGAACTGTTGCAGCCCGGCCTGGATTGGCTGGAAAACTACACCGGGATCCCAGTTGTTGGGGTCTTGCCTTGGCTGGACTGGGTTCTGCCCCAAGAGGATTCGATGGGAATTGAGGCCAGTCCCCAGCTTTGGGAAGATCGGGTCGGTCGCAAAGCCCTGAGGGAGGGGTGCCTGGAGATTGCTGTGGTTCGTCTGCCCCAGGTGGCCAATTTCTCAGATTTTGACCCCTTGCTGGCCGAGCCCACCGTCCATCTGCGCTGGGTTTACCCTGGCCAAAGGTTGGGATCCCCGGATGTGGTCATCCTGCCCGGCAGCAAAACCACCCTCAACGATCTGTTCGCGTTGCAAAAGACCGGCTTGGCCGAGCAACTGCGCCAATACCCCGGCCATATTGTCGGCATTTGCGGCGGGCTGCAAATGTTGGGAACAACCATCGCCGATCCCGAAGGCTGGGAGGGGATCGCCGGCACCTATCCGGGGCTGGGCTTTCTCCCTTTGACCACCGTTTTACAACCCACCAAGGTCACCCAGCAGGTGCAGACCCAAAGCCGATGGCCTGCCCTGGCCCCCATCCAGGGGTACGAAATTCATCAGGGATCCACCCAGGCGGATCCCTCGGGTTGTTTGCCGGTGTTCGACCAAGAGAACCTGGGCTGGCGGGATCCCACAGGCCGGATTTGGGGCAGCTATCTGCATGGCCTCTTTGACAATCACCTGTGGCGGCGACGATGGCTGAACTGGCTGCGCCGACAAAAAGGCTGGGATCCCTTGCCAGAGCTGGAGGGCCACTATGCTCAGCAGCGGGAGCAATTGCTGGAGCGCCTGGCGGATCTGTGGCAGCCCCACCTGGACTTGCGCCTATTGATGGAATAGCCTACTGGCAAGGAGCGAGAGAAGTGGAGTGGGAGGCCATCGATTTAGCCAATTGCCTCGGCTACCTCTGCTTGACCCGAAGAAGTCCCTGTAGCTTGTTCGCGAAAGCCTTGCGGAGCGGTAAGGGCGCGATCCAACAATTCCATCGGGTGATAGACCGGGATCCCGGCTTTGCCCTGTAGCCGCAGGTGTTTCTGGATTTGTAGGCGGCAGCCGATATTGGCGGAGACAATCCCCTGGGCGCCGGTGTTGAGCAAGTTCGTCACCTTCTGGGATCCCAGCTCGTCTGCCACCTGGGGTTGCAACAGGTTGTAGACGCCGGAGCTACCGCAGCAGAGGGCCGCATCGACGGGATCCCGCAGCTCCAACCCTGGAATTTGCCGCAACAGGTGGCGAGGTTCCTGGCTAAGCCGTTGCCCATGCAGCATATGACAGGCATCCTGGTAGACCAGCACCAGGGGCTCCGGCTGCAGCGGCTGTAGGGGAGCGGTTAACCCCACCTGAGCGAGAAACTCCTGAATGTCCTTGACTTGGGCAGCAAATCGGACTGCTTTCTCTTTGTAGTCGGGATCCCTAGCCAATAGGTGGCCGTATTCTTTCAGGGTATGCCCGCAGCCGGAAGCGTTGATCAGAATGGCATCCAACTCGTAATCGGCAAAGGCATCGATCATCTGGCGGGCCAGGGTTTCCGCCTGGCGCAGTTGCCCTTGGTGGTGGGGCAAGGCCGCACAACAGCCCTGGACAGGCGGGATCACCACCTCGCAGCCGTTGTGGGTCAAGACGCGAATGCTGGCCTCATTCACCTGTGGGGCAAACAGGCGCTGCACACAGCCCAAAATGAGTCCCACCCGAAAACGGCGTTCTCCCACCGCCGGGATCCGCTCCGGGTAGCGCTTGGGCAGCAGTTGCTCCATCTCCAGGGGAGGCATTAGGGATTCCATAGCCGCCAAACGTGGGGAGACCTTTTCCAGCCCCTTTCGGATCCAGGCGCCGATCCCCATTTTTTGATACAGCCAGAGGGGCCACAGCAGCGGTTGCAGCCGCGCCGGATAGGGAAACACCGAGAAGATGAACTGGCGGTAAAGCCGATCCCAAAGGCTGCGGGGGTAGTTGCGCTCGATTTGCGGGCGGGTGGCGGCAATTAAGCGGTCATACTGCACTCCCGATGGACAGGCCGTCACACAGGCCAAACAGCCCAAGCAACTGTCGAAGTGGGAAACCGTAGCCGCCGAAAGGGTAATCTGCCCCTGGTTGAGGGCATCCATCTGATAGATCCGCCCCCGCGGCGAGTCTGTCTCTTTGCCAATGACACGGTAGCTGGGGCAGGTGGTCAGGCAAAACCCGCAATGCACACAGGCATCGATCAGCTTGGGATCCGGGGGATCCACGCCGTCAAAACTCGGCCCTTTGGATACACTCATCGGCCTCTAGCTCTCAGCACAAAAGCCTGCTGCACAAACCTGATTTTGCCCTCCGGCTTGTCTTGGGGTTCTGGGGACACCGTCATTGTTGCTCCCTGAGCTTTTTTTGCATCTTAATCTGGGAACAGACTGGCTGAGGCGTTCTGTCCAGGATCCAAACGCCCTTTTCGTCCGTACTACCCTGGAGAAGGGATTCCCTCTTATGATCCCTCGTTAACCCTCTTCGAGTTGTCTGTGCTCTGCACAGCACGGAGTGCTATGAAAATGCAACACCTCTTCGCCTCAGCTCTTGTGGGGGCAGCCCTCTCCAGCTTGAGCCTGGCCGGGGCGGCTTTGGCCCAAGCCAACCTGCGGGAACTCCCCCCAGACTTGGCAGAACAGCTCACCACAGAGCAAATTTTGCAAGCCTGCGCCACCAACCAAGCAGATACTTTGCCCAGCCCCTTCCCGGATGTGGTGCCAACTGACTGGGCCTACAAGGCGGTGCTCACCCTCTACTACTGTGGGGCCTACCGAGGGGCTATTCCACCGGAGCAGTTCCGGCGGTACTTGGAGCAACAACGGGGATCCCAAACTTAGGCGGGCCTGCCCCTCAGGCTGGATACATCTCCTGGATCAGGTGGGCATAGCGCTCGGCCACCGGGTTGCGCTTGATCTTCAGGGTCTGGGTCATAAGGCCGTTTTCCACGCTCAGCGGCTCCGGCAAGAAGCGAAAGTCGCCGATCTGCTCGTCGGGTCGATAGCCAGGACGTTCTTGGATGCGGCGGCGCACCTCCTGCAAAATCAAGGTGCGGATCTGGGGCTGGGCCAGCAGCTCGGCTTCCTCAACCGGGATCCCTTGCTCGGCAGCCCAGGCTTTGAGGGCATCGAGGTTGGGGTAGATGAGGGCAGCCAATTTCTTTTGGTCTTGCCCGACAATCACGATTTGGCTGATGTAAGGAGATTGCAGACAAGCATCTTCCAGCGGCTGGGGCTCGATGTTCTCCCCGTTGAGCAAGACGATGACATCCTTGGCTCTGCCGGTGATCACCAGTTGCCCATCGGGGGTGAGCCAGCCCAGATCCCCGGTTTCAAACCAGCCGTCAGAACTGAGCACCTTGGCAGTGGCTTCGGGGTTGTTGTAGTAGCCCATCATCACCTGCGGGCCACGGGCCAGGATCAACCCCTTTTGGCCGGAGGGCAGCGGCTGTCGGGTTTCAGGATCCACAATGCGAAACTCCGTCCCCGGTAGAGGGAGGCCAGCCGTACCGCGCACATTGTTGTCCGGACGCCGCGCGCACAGTACCGGCGAAGTCTCGGTGAGGCCGTAGCCATTCAAGATGGAAATCCCGACAACTTCGTAGAACAGATCCAGGTAGGCAGGCAGGGATCCACCGCCGCTGATGGCATGTTGAAAATTGGGGCCCAACGCCTGTCGCACCTTGCGGTAGATGAGCACATCGGCCAGCCGGTGCAGGGGCCAGAGCAGCCAATGTTGTAGGCGAGCCCGTAGGCGCACCCAGAGGCTGACTCCGTAGTGCAAAATCGACTGGTTGCGAGCTATCCGTCCAGAGAGCACATGGCTCTCACTCACGGCCATCAGAGTGCGGATTAGCCGCTGCATCAGGGGGCTTTTCTCTTTGAATTGCCGCTGGATCCCTTCATAAACGGTTTCCCAAATCCGGGGCACCGCCACCAGAAAATGAGGGTGCTCCTGTTGAAAATCTTGTTTGATAAAGCGAGGGCTGGTATAGACCAACATGCAGGCGCGGCTGAGGAGAAAATACTCGCAAGCCCGCTCATAGGAGTGCCAAGTGGGCAGAATGGTCAACACCTTATTCCCCGGTTGTGGCTGTACGACCACGCCCAAGTTCTCCACTTGGTGCATCAGATTGCCGTGGCTGAGCATCACCCCCTTGGGCCGACCGGAAGTGCCAGAGGTGTAGATGATGGTGGCCAGTTGGGCTCGCTCCAGCTTGGGGGGCTGGTAGGTATGCTCCCGCCCTTTTTGCAGCCATTGGGAAAAGTTCAGCACCCCTGCCTCTTGCTCATCGGAAAGCAGCAGCAGCCGTTCCAGGCCCAGCTCCTGCACATCTGACTGGATCCGCTTTAGGGTCTTCAGATCCTGAGCAATCAGGGCTGTGCTGCCGGAGTGGCGCAAGATGTAGCCCAGCTCACCCGGATCCGCCACAGCGCTGCGGGGCACATTCACAGCTCCCGTGAACAGCGTGGCCAGGTCGGCCATCAGCCAGCGGGGAGAGTTATCAGCAAAAATGGCCACCCGATCCCCAGGGCGAACGCCCAAAGCCTGCAGGCCAGCCGCTAGGGTTTGAATGCGGCGAAACAGCTCTCCATAAGACATCTCGAAAACCGGCTGCGCGTGGGGATCCCGTAGGGCAATCTGACTGGCAAACTCTTCCGCCAGCATTTGCCAAACGTTCAGCAGCGTCGTCTCAGGAGCAGTGGGAGTAGCAGAAGCGGCGGCAGTTGTCATAGAAAATTACATTTACAGTCTAGTAAACCCACATTCTCTTCCCAGGTGTCGCTGGGACAGTTCCTAGCCTGTCACCCCATTCACCACTCTCCCCTTGCGGGGAAAAGGTAGGGATCAAC
>DVDX01000016.1 GCA_015295985.1 Synechococcus sp. M44_DOE_062
TGTTCTACCCACTGCAACTCCACCTCGGCCTCTGGCCAATAGCCCCGAACGGCCTTTTCTTGAACTTGCGTGCCGATGCCGGGCACAGGAAGAGTATTGCTATGAGGAGCAATGGCTTCCCATCCAGAGGGTTTGGGAGCAGCAACCGTATCCACCTGAGAGAGGCTAGCTTGGCTGACCCTAACCACCCGCTGTCCTTTCTCGGATTGACCACGGCCATTTTTGACATGGCAGCCGGCACAAGAGTTGTTGTTGAACAAAGGCCCCAAGCCGGGGTTAACGGGTGCTGGGGCCGTTACGAAGCTGGCCTCAAAGGCAATGTCCCCCAGAGCATGCAGCCTGGCCCAGCGGGGATCTAAGTTAGGAGCCGGTTGCCCGTAGGCTGTTGAGGTGCGGTTCCACAGGGTTGTTTCCCCGCCCGCTCGAGGGGGCAATGGCTGGGATCCAGTCTGGAGAGCCAAAACACTCCCCACCCAAAAGGATCCCACCACCAGCATCAGGATCTGTTAAGACACGACGCATAGGCTGTGGACATCGGGCTAGCGTTTTATGGGCCAGGGTTGAGATCTACTGCTGCAAGAGAGGCACAACTCCCTGAGAAAAGCTGTCAAAGGCGCGTTGGATTTGCTCTATAGCAGCGGTGAAGGAGCTACGAGCATTGGCATCACAAAGGCTTTTTTCAATAGGCGCAGGGATCCTTTGGAGAGCCGCTGCTGCTGCCTGAAACTCCGCCTGGATTTGAGTATCCAAATCGGGGTTGATGCCCCGGACAAATTGACTCAGTCCGCGGCCTTTTCTATCTCTAAATCCACCCAAATAAGCATATTGAACGCTGCGCACATTAGCCTGAAACTCCGGCAGCGAATGGTGGGCAAAGCGACTTTCCAAGAGAAAAGGATTTTGCCGGGCAAAGGCTTCGCCAATTTTGACGTTGCCCAGCTCGTCTAGCATGCCGAGAATACCTTGGGCTATTTCTTCAGCAGCAGCTTGCAGCGTGAGATAGCTATTGCTGCCCTCGCCTGCCCTCACCCATCCTTCGCGAAAGGGAGGTAATCCTTCCACCCCCTCTGTCCAGCTTTTGAGCAATTTTTCGCCGTATCCGCCAAAACCGAACTAACAGCAGCTAAATACTCCCGATCCCGCTCTGTAAAGTCCTCCAGGGACTTGTTGTTATCGACCCCGAAAAGCAAAAAAGCAACGGCATGAAATCCCTTTTGCCCGCTCTCTAAGTCCGCCACAATCTCCGGGGCGAGAGGATCCCCACTTTTTAGAACTTCCAGCACCTCCACCTCATTCAGGGGCCATTCGTCCAAGTTTGCATCTAGCCCCAAAGAGGCTGCCGGACCGAAGGCAAAAGCTTCGCTTTCCTCCCAAGTAATGCGAGCAACAGACCAAGCTTGGCGGGCCGCCTCTAAAGTCCGCGGATTGGGATCTTTGACAAAGGCCTGGATGGCTTGCGACAGCGCTTGGGTATCGGCTGCCAACTGCTCATAGGCAGGGATCACCACCTGATCCGCAAAGTCAACGAGGATTTGGCGATCTTGAAACTGCTGTTCGGGAGCGAGCACTACTGCTGGCCGGGTGGAGCCTGAGCCCAGAGAACCTCCCCCTTCCTCTCCTCCCTCCCCACCCCCTTCCGCAGGGATGGGCCGGCACTCTGGATTCGTCGAAGCCATGCTCAGAACTGGCGGATCGCCTCCAGCGCTCCCAATAGGAGGATCCCTTCGAGTTTCCCCACACGCAGCCCCGCTTACCAAAATGTAAAGCCCTATACCTGTCCAAAGCTTGAGATGCCCCGACATATGCCCTGGCTCCTTTCCTGCCAGCCCTGTCTGGCTTGGCTGAATGATGCCTCATTGGAATCCAGTTGTTGAGACTCAATCTTAAGAAAACCGAGATTTTTGTAATTGCTTACAATTTGCTCTTCCCCCTAACTGGTTCGCTAGGGGGGAGCCCTTGAGGCTTTTTGCCCTCATCTCCGGTTGTTAATAAAACTTAACTTCTCAGGCTTAAAAATATTTCTCAATAAGTTTAGGGTATATCAGGGATCACTATTGAGATTTACTATCAGTAGTGGTCGCGCGTCTCGAAAGGATGTGTCCAGGAGGCCAGGGCCGGGCTTGAGGCGAGGTCTCTGGCCTTTTTCTGGAAGGAACTCGGAAAGTCAGGAGAGACGGATATGACAGCGACGACATCAGCGCAAGAAGGCCAGTCTAACTTGCAAAACCAGATTCCCTGGTGGGCAGGCAACGCCCGTTTGACCGATCTTTCTGGCCGACTGTTGGGGGCCCATGTGGCCCATGCCGGGCTCATCGTTCTCTGGGCCGGTGTCATGACCCTATTCGAGTTGGCCAATTTTGACCCGACCCAGCCGATGTACGAGCAGGGGCTAATCCTGTTGCCCCACTTGGCCAGCTTGGGGCTGGGAGTGGGATCCGGCGGGGAAATCCTGGATACCGGTATCTACTTTGCGGTGGGGGCCGTACATCTGATTAGCTCTGCTTTTTTGGGGTTTGGCGGTATTTTTCATGCCCTGCGGGGGCCGGCGGTGCTGGAGGCCAAAGCCTTTCCCCTGTTTAGCTATGACTGGCAGGACAAAAACAAGATGACCACCATCCTAGGGATCCACCTGGTGCTGCTGGGACTGGGGGCATGGTTGCTGGTGCTTAAGGCAACAGTGTTTGGCGGATTGTTTGACCCTGGGGTGGGAGAGGTGCGCACCATCCTTCCCAATTGGAATCCGTTTGGGCACCTGTTGGGCGCAGAAGGACGCCATTGGATTGCCGGGGTAGACACTTTGGAAGACGTGGTGGGCGGCCACCTCTGGCTGGGCTTGCTCTTGGTTGCAGGTGGCATTTGGCACATAGCTACCAAGCCTTTTGGCTGGGCAGAGCGAATTTTTGTCTGGTCGGGAGAGGCTTATCTTTCCTACAGCCTGGGGGCTTTGGCCTTGATGGGGTTTATTGCTGCCTATTTTGTTGCCGTCAACCCGGTGGTTTATCCCGAAGTTTTCTATGGCCCCCTGCTCCAGGTGGGCTTGGATCGCTATCCCTTTTTTGAGCAGGGAGGAGCTTTAACGTCTAGGGTTTGGCTGGCTAACGCCCACTTTTGGCTGGCCTTTTTCTTTCTACAGGGTCATCTTTTTCATGCTCTGAGGGCACGAGGGTTCAACTTTCGTACCGGCAGGGTGGAGCTCTCCGTTCAGCGAGCCTGACTGTGGCGTTGAGTTCATCTTGAAGTTGCAAGTTTGAGGTAGGAGAAATGGCAAAGGTAGGCTTGTTTTTTGGCACTCAAACCGGCAATACGGAAAGGGCTGCCGAGATGATCCAAAAAGAGCTGGGAGAAGAAAATGTCGATTTGATCAACATCTCAGAGGCCAGCATTGAGGATTTTGACAGGTATGACTACTTGATCATCGGCTGTCCAACCTGGAATATTGGCGAATTGCAGGCAGACTGGGATGGGTTTTTCCCAAACCTGGATGAGATTGATTTTTCCGGAAAAACGGTGGCCTATTTTGGAGTTGGGGATCAGTTGGGTTACCCCGACAACTTTCAAGATGCAATGGGGATCCTGGCTGAGAAAATTGCTGAGCGCGGCGGTAAAAACGTCGGATCTTGGCCTACAGAAGGCTATGAGTTTAATGAATCCAAGGGGGTGATCAATGATGAGTTTGTCGGCTTAGCTTTAGATGAGGATAATCAGCCAGAGCTAACTGAGAAGCGAATTAAAGAGTGGACAGCTAAGTTAAAGCTGCTCTTTAATCTGTAGTCTTTAACTTGGCTTTGATGTGTTTAACGTGTCAGTAACGGCTTTATTTTGGGAGTTTGATCATGACCAACGCAGCTTTATCCTCATCGCCTGCTTCTGTTGAGGGATCCCCCCAGGTTAGTTGGTTGGCGGGCAATGCTCGCTTGGTAAATTGGTCTGGAAAATTGCTGGGTGCCCATGTGGCTCATGCGGGGTTGATCATGCTGTGGGCCGGTGGGATGACCCTGTTTGAGTTGGCCCACTGGGATCCCAGTCAACCTATGTACAGCCAAGGGCTGATTTTGCTGCCCCACCTGGCTACGTTAGGTATCGGCGTGAATGCAGATGGGCTGATCCCAGATCCCTATCCGTTTTTCGTGGTGGGGGTGCTGCACCTAATCGCATCGGCGGTGCTGGGGGCAGGGGGAATCTTCCATGCCCTTTTGGGGCCGGAGGTGCTGCCCAAGGGGAACACCTTTGCCGACTTTTTCGGCTACGACTGGGAAGATGACGACAAAATGACCACCATCCTGGGCATCCACCTGCTGCTGTTGGGGCTGGGGGCTTGGTTACTGGTGGCCAAGGCCCTGTTTTGGGGAGGGCTGTATGATGCTCACCTGGGCCGAGTGCGGGTGATTGCGGATCCCACCCTGAATCCGCTGCGGATTTTTGCCTACCTGACGCCGCTGATGGGCCAGCAGGGCATGGCTGCGGTGAACAACCTGGAAGATCTGGTAGGGGGGCACATCTATGTGGGCCTGCTCTGTGTCCTGGGGGGATTTTGGCACATGGCCACGCGGCCTTTTGCTTGGGCAAAGCGGGTGTTGATCTACTCTGGGGAGGCTTATCTCTCCTACAGCCTGGGAGCCTTGGCCTACATGGGGATCCTGGCGGCCTATTTTGTCAGCGTCAATGAGATGGCCTACCCCGTAGCTTTTTACGGGCCGCTAGGACTGGCCGCTGACGAAAGGGGGATTGTGAGCAGCCGCACCTGGTTGGCCACCGCCCACTTTGTTTTGGGGATCCTGTTTTTGGCAGGGCACATTTGGCATGCCATCCGGGTTCGGGCAGCAGCCAGCGGTTTTGACTTTCAGCAGGGAGGCTGGGTGCGAGCCGGGGATCCACAGGTGGGCAATTTCGAGACGCCGGTTAACAAAGGGGATCTCACCCTGCTGCTGCTCCAGAACCTGCCCATCTACCGGGAGGGCTTGTCGCCTTTCCTACGCGGCTTGGAGATTGGAATGGCGCATGGATACTTCCTGGTGGGGCCGTTTTACAAGTTGAGTCCGCTGCGGGATTCGGAGCAAGCCCTGACGGCGGGGACACTGGCGGCCATTGGGTTGGTGCTGATCCTAACGGTTTGTCTGTCGATTTACGAACGGGTGTCTTTTCCACGAGCTCGGCTGATGGCAGTGGTCAACACCCCCTATGGAGAGGTGGCCTATCCCGCGCCGGGAGTGCAACTGATGGCGGAATCGCAGGGATCCCCTCAGCCGGTGCGTGTGCCGGCAGGATCGGAGGACTTGCCCGAAAACCTACGTACCCGAGGTGGCTGGAGCCAATTGGCCGGGGGATTCTTGGTGGGCGGAGTTGGCGGTGCCCTGTTTGCCTACATGCTCCTGAACAGCACAGATGTGTTTGCCCAAATGCTGCCAGGGCTGTGAATGAGATCTGAGGTTCCTCGGTTCGGGGATCTGCGGAAAGGAGGGGGGTATTGTCCCCTCTCCTCTATGCCCAATCTGCTTGGATCCCTTGAGCCGCAGCTTCCAATGCCAATTGCACCATTCACAATTGCATTGTCAACTGCACTTTGCCGGTCGGCTTCTGGCTGCTGAGTTTTGTAAATCTTTTGCTCGGTCAGCGGCCTTGGTGTTTTTACACAGTCAAGTGGAATGACAAACATGAGTTTAAGCTCTGCTTCTATGCTCCCTTTCGAGGCCCTGTATCTGGGCATTTCTCCCAGCCTAAAGCTTTTTGATCAGCCTCTGCTGGGATCCCTGGGGAAATGTTTTCGGATAGCCTACTGGGAGTATCACCAAACCCAAGATGAGCCTTGTAGCCTGGAGACTGTGATCACGTTGCTGTACGAATATCTCAAAGCTTGGGATCGACCCGTTCATCTCATCGGCCACGGTTTGAGCGGGGTGGTCGCTTATCTTTTTGCGTGCCATCACCCACAGCGGGTACAGTCTCTGACCTTGCTAGCAGTGGGAGGTCGGCCTGCCGCCACCTGGCATACCCATTTTTATGTACAGCGACAGGTGTTCTGGTGCAGCCGGGAACAACTCTTGGTGCGTATAGCCCAGAGCCTTCTGCCCACTTCAGAACAGTGGCGAGCGCGCTCATTATCCTGTGCTTTGGCTAAAGATTTGGATACCTCTCCGATCCCTCACTCCCTATTTCAAGTAATAACAGTTCCGGTACAGAAGGTGTCGGTGCCTATGTTGGTTTGCGGCAGCAAGGACGACCCAATTGCGGATCCTACTTCACTAGAGAAGTGGAGAAATCACTTAAAGCCAGGGGATCAAATTTGGTGCTGCCCTGGAGGGCGACACTTTTTTCATTACTCTTTTCCGAGTTTGGTCAATTTAAAAATAATGGATTTTTGGCAGGAACTGCGCAAACCCCAGCCAAGCACAGCTTCAAGAGGTCGGGCTTTCCCATGAGCAGTATGCATGGCGTCTTCTACTGCTTACCCAAAAAGGCTCCCGTTTCCGGTTGAGGCCAAGCGGCCAAGGTGAAGCCGCTCACATTGGGAAAATGGGCAGGGATGGGATAGGCTCCTTCAGCCCCCGGTAAAGTTGGTAGAATAAAATCAGTCTTCGCCTTGGATGGGGATAGGGACTGGGGTTGACTGTTGGGATCCTCGGCTATGTTCGACAAACTGCTCTTTCCCATCGATAACTCGCGTGAGACCAGCCACGCCTTGCCCTTGGTGGCAGACATAGCACAGCGCTACAAGAGCCAAGTGTATTTGCTTTCTGTGCTGGATGATACAGAGCTTGACCCGGAGCGAGCGGAGCAAGCCCGGCAGAACATCCATAACCTGCTCAAGCAAACGGAGTCTGGCCTGCATCAAATTGGCCTCACCAACGTCAAGAGTGAGTATCGAGAGGGGAAGGTGCCTTTCGTCATCTGTGATGTGGCAGACGAGCTGGAGATCAGCCTGATTGTGATGGGCTGCCGCGGCCTCACCCTGTCTGGGGAGGGGCAGAACAACTCTGTAAGCCACCGCGTGATCGACCTCTCCCCCTGCCCGGTTTTGGTTGTGCCCTGAGAAGAGGGATCCCATTAGCGGTATTCTGTAGAGTACGCCAAGGCTGGCTCTTGCTACGGCTCCTGAATGTTGCCTTGTGTAACAGCAAGGGCATAATCTTTTATCTTGCCTAGAGGTCTGCTGTACAACGAAGAGCGAGATACAGCTTTTCCCGACGTTGTGGGAGGTCTGTAAAGTCAGTAGAAGCCCGGCCCCGCACAGGTCTGTACTGACTTCGGGAGGTGTTGCCGGAAAAAGCTGTGAGCCCCATTGCTAGCAACAGCCGGTTAGTTCCACCTTTGGGAATCGTCATGGAAAGTCGTGGTTACAACAAGTCCTCACAGAAGAGCTTTGAGTTGATGCGGCATTTCGCAGAAACCTATGCCAAACGCTCAGAGACCTTTTTCTGCTCGGATCCGTCCATTACGACGGCGGTGATCGAGGGCTTGGCTCTGCACAAAGAGCAGTTGGGCGCCCCGCTGTGTCCCTGTCGTTTTTACGAAGACAAAGAGGCGGAAGCAAAAGCAGGCTATTGGAATTGTCCCTGTGTACCCATGCGAGAGCGAAAGGAATGTCACTGCATGCTGTTCTTAACGCCGGATAACCCCTTTGCCGGCACCAGCCAGACCTTACAAGAGGTGCCCCTGGAATACCAAACCACCCAATGACAGCGCCCGGCAGAGGTCGGGAAACAGAGGCAGGCTTTGGAAAGGTGACAGGGCTCGGTATAATCGAAAAGCTGTTGGGCAACGGTTATTTGCACGAGGAGGAAACGCTCTTATGACTCCCTCACTTGCTAATTTCCTCTGGAGCTTGGTGGCCGGTGCAGTTGTGCTGGGGGCTCTTTTCGGTGCCATCATCTTTGTTAGCCAAAGGGATAAAGTGCGTCGTCGCTGAGATCCCTGCTTGTCGGCACTTGCCCGCCGATGCTTCGCTTTTCCCTGTACCGCAGTCGCTGGGTGGGGGAGACTTGGGTGCTGAGATGTGGCTGCGGTAGGCAATCGCCGGAGTGCTTCGCCCCTGTTGTCAAGAAGCCAGCCGGGTTGGGTGACCCGCAGAGCATCCATAACACCTTATGATCAAAAGCTGATCTAGCGACACCCTGGGGATCCCTTGCCGGCATTGACCCACCCCTTGTATTACTGGCGGCAGAAAAACCGCTACTACCACGAGGATCTGGAGCGGCTGCATCGCTTTTTTGTCCCTGCCGGTTTGCGCATCTTGGAGATCGGTTCCGGCACGGGATTCCTGCTTAATGCCTTACAGCCCAGCGTCGGGGTGGGGATCGACCGGGATGCGGAGATTGTTGCCCAAGCTCAGGCAGAATTTCCCCATCTCCATTTCCGGGTGCAAGATGCTCACACCTTGGACAAAGAGGATCCTGTCCTCGCCGAGCCTTTTGATGTCATTCTGCTCACCAATACCCTGGGCTATCTGGCCGACATCCAGCAGGTTCTCCAGCAGTTGCGCCGCTTCTGTACCCCTCGCACCCGCCTGATCCTCTCCCACCACAACCCCCTCTGGGAGCCGATCCTGAGCCTGGCAACCGCTCTCAAGCAACGGATGCCTCTGCCGGCAGCCAACTGGTTATCGGCAGCCGATGTGGCCAATCTGCTGCACTTGGCGGGATACGAGGTCATTCAGCAGGGCAAGCGGCTGTTGCTGCCGCGGCGGATCCCCCTGCTTTCCACCCTGATCAACCGGGTGATTGCCCCCCTGCCTGGGATCAACGCCCTCTGCCTGACGGAATATACGATCGCTCGCCTGCAACCCGACCCGGCTTGGGATCCCCCCCCTGAGCAGCAGCCTTCCTGTACGGTGGTGATTCCGGCTCGGAACGAAGCGGGCAACATCCGCCACTGTGTGGAACATTTGCCCGAGATGGGATCCCGCACCGAGATCATTTTTGTGGAGGGGCATTCCAGCGATGAGACTTGGGCCGAGATCCAGCGGGTACAAGCGGAATACCAAGGGATCCGCAATATCCGGGCTTTACGGCAGGAGGGCAAGGGTAAGGGAGATGCGGTGCATAAGGGACTGGCTGCCGCTACAGGAGATGTGTTGATCATCCTCGATGCGGATTTGACGGTACAGGCAGAGGACATGCCCAAGTTTTTCCGGGCTGTAGCTTCTGGGCGGTGTGACTTCGCCAATGGTTGTCGCCTTATCTATCCCCTGAAACCGGAGGCAATGCCTCGGTTGAACCAATGGGCCAATCGTTTTTTTGCCGCTCTCCTCTCCTACATTCTCGGCATCCGCATCAAAGATTCCCTCTGCGGCACCAAAGCCCTGTGGCGGGAGGACTACCAGCAGATTGCCAAGCTGCGCCAAGAGTGGGGCAATTTCGACCCGTTTGGAGATTTTGACCTGTTGCTGGGATCCGCCAAGCGCACCCTGAAGATCCTAGATATCCCCGTGCGCTATTTTCCCAGAACCTATGGCCGCTCCAACATTCACCATGTGCGAGAGGGGCTGCGGCTGCTGCAGATCTGCGGCTTTGCCCTCAAGCGCTTTAAGGGGTGCTGAATGTTGCTTTAACCCAAAGGTGCCGGTCTGTACTCTTGTCGAGGCAGGGCCAGTCTCCGCAAGTGCTTCTCCGTATTTGGGATCCCTGCTCAGCTACCCAGAACTCGTTACAATAGTTGGTCAATTGGATCACTGTAACGTGTGGATCGGCCCTGATGGGGAGTGCCACAGGAACAAGCAATGGGAGAATCCGTATTGAGCAGGCTGGGCCAATGGATCTCAAACACCCCCCTGCGCTCCCTTGACCAAGCTTACGAGGCTGCCCTGCGCATTAAGGCCATCGAGGATCAATACTTCCAGGGAGGATCCATCGGCAGCAATGGGCAACATGGCCAAAATGTCAGCCGCTACTTTCAAATTCAACTGCGCCGGCAACTGCGCCAGATCGATCTGCGTTTGGCAGAGTTTAGAGCCAGCAGCGCCTTTTCTCGCCTGCCGGATCCTGAGCAAAATGGCAGCGGCCCTACTTCTACCCAAGATCAAGAACGCCATGCCGCTGGGGTCGACGCTCCTGAAAGCAGCAGCGAAAACTCTGAGAATGGTCGCCAAAGACGAGATCTTTCCATTTTGGAGAAACTGCAGTTTATCGATCAGGTAACTTCTCGATACAAACGCCCGACCAGAAAATCCCAGCCCATCTCTGGTTCAATTTCCGCTTCACCTAAGCCTCTCCAACAGCCAGAACAACCGACCTCAATCCAACCCAGTTCTTCTAATGTCTCTGTCAAGGCAGACTCCGGCAATGGCGCTGCCCCGGTCGCTTCCAAAGCTGCCATTCTGCCCCGCTCCATTCTGCGCACGGCCAGCCAAATCCGCCGTGAGCTAAGTTCCCAAGCCGAGGCGGAACTGATCCAGGAGTATCGGGAGGCTCGCACTCGCACACTGGTATCGATTCGTTTTCTGTTGTTGTTGGCCATTTTGCCTCTCCTCACCCAGATCCTCTCGAAAAACTTTCTGTTTGGGCCATTGGTGGATCACTTCCAACAACGGGAGCCTGCCATTGTGGCTCTAAGCCACGAATTTCAAGAAAAAGCCCTGTCAGAGTTCGAGTTTTTCAAGGAAAGAATAGAATTTGAGCGAGCTTTGCACCATCAATCTCCAGAGTGGGATCTGGAATCAGAAGAGCAACTGTCCATGAAGGCAGAGGAACTGCTGAAAAAATATAGCCGTAGGAACTCGGAAGGATTGAAGAATATCCTTGCTGACTTGCTTTCGCTGCTGGTGTTTGGCTGGCTTATCTTTATTGGGCGTGAGGAAATCGAAGTCCTTAAATCTTTTTTGGATCGTCTGATCTATGGCCTCAGCGACAGTGCCAAGGCTTTCATTATTATTCTTTTTACCGATGTGTTTGTCGGTTATCACTCACCCCACGGCTGGGAGGTGCTGCTGAGTAATTTGGCTGCCCATTTGGGGTTACCGGAGAATCGCGATTTTATCTACGGCTTCATCGCTACTTTTCCGGTTTTTCTGGATACGCTTTTTAAGTATTGGATCTTCCGCTATTTAAACCGTGTATCGCCGTCTTCGGTAGCCACCTATCGGGCTATGAACGATTAAGGGTTCGCAGTTCCACTTCAAACTAGGTCGAGACGCTTCCCAAGCGCTCCTTGCTGCTGACATGACCACCCACAGACTCTCTCCCACAGGAAGAAAAAGAAAGAAGTGGGGGATTGACCTGGCGAATCGTTTCATTGCTGTTTGAAACGACCCTCATTTGAGTTTCCTGAGTTAGCTACGCGGGCGCAAGGATTGTCGATGACAGAACCCACAGACAAACCAACGCTCCAATTCAGCGGCAGGGGTAGGACAGCGGCAGACGGGACAGGGGAACAGATTCTGCTGGGTTTGTTGTTGTTTCACCACCCTGGCCCAGCGCTCGAAGGCCACTTTCGGGTCGGAGGTGGGCTGTTTTGGATTGGGGCTGCGACAGGATCCAGGGCGCTGTCCATCTTGAGCTGCCAGGCGGGGAGGGCCATAAAACTTGCGGGTCAGCTCCGCATCGGGGTGGGGGGTAGCCGGGCCGGATCCCTCGTGCCAAGCACCGGGGCTAAAGCGGATGTCGCTGAGGGGAGGTTGGATGCGGCTGTTGAGTTTCTTGAGAATCAGCTGACGTTGCAAGGCTAAACTTTGCGCCCAGGCCGGGGTAGAGGTGGCCACCTGCAGCACCTGTCGGCGCACACGGAAGGGATAGGTTTGAGCAGCTACGGCCTCTCCGACGAGTTCGGGCCAAAGCTGCCGCAGGGTTTGCATTTGCTTCAGTTCAGCCCAACGGGGATGGCTGCCGAAGCTTCCCAGGGCCTCATCTAACCGCTGCAACATGGCGGTAAAGTTGACATACTCCCTGCCCCAAAGGTCAGGGATTCTTGTTCTTGGTTCCACGACAGCACTTACCGTATAGCGCTCCGCGCCGCTGACGCGAGTGCGGGTCGGTTCCCTTATGCCCTAAGGTACCGTTGAACCAACACAAAAAAACTTAGGCCAGTTCTTTAGCCGTTAGGCTATTGGGTTTTTAGAGAGGTTGATTACCCTCACCTCTGTTTTTAGCTTAGCACAAAGCCGCCCTAGTCGCGTCAGCGAGCCGTAGGCTTAAGCGCAGCCGCGCCGCTAAAGCGAGAGGGCGGGGCTTTAGACCCAGGTTTTTGGTAAATAGGGTGTCGATGGCAATGGCTTAGGAAATACCATTTTGGTCTTCCGGCGATTGAGCCGCTTCTTTGAGGGCAGAGTGAATGGAGTCGGCATCGGGCAAAGAAGGGGATCCGCCGTTTTGACTGAGGGGGGCAAATCCCTCTAGGCTGCGGATGTGAATGTCTTGTTGCGGGAAGGGGATGCGGATCCCCCGTCGCCGAAACTCTGCTTCAATCAGGAAGTTGAGCTCGCTGATCACGACCAGTTGATCTTGAGGACGGTTGATCCACACCAGCAATTCAAAGTTGAGCGCAGAAGGGCCAAAGGACTTAAGCCAGACTTGGGGGGCGGGGCTGCTCAACACCCGAGCATTTTCTTTGGCTGCGCTGAGCAGGGCTTCGGTGACCAGGGCTGTATCGGAGCCGTAGGCGACGCCGACCGGAATGTGGATGCGACAGCGGGGATCCCGATAGCTCCAGTTCACCACCTTCGATTCGGTAAAGCGGGAGTTGGGCACAATCACAAAAATGCGATCCAGGGTGCGCAAGACGGTGGCCCGTGGGCCAATGCGCTCCACCGTGCCGAGTAAGTTGTCCACTTCCACCAGATCCCCAATTTGGATGGGGCGCTCCAGCAAAATGGCAATGTAGCTGATGTAGTTGTTGGAGAGGTTTTGCAAGCCAAAACCGATCCCCAAACCCACTGCCCCAGCGATGACCGCCAAGGAACCCAGATTAAGACCGCTGAAGGGCAGAACCAGGAGAATGCCAAAGAGGGTCAGGATGTACTTGAAGATGGCTGCCGAAGACTCTTGGGTGCCCAGATCTAGCCCTAGGCGTGCCAGAAAGCGCTGCTTGAAGCCAACGCTGACGTAGTGGGCGCCGGTGAAAACCAAAATGGAAAGAACGAGGAAGACCAGCAAGCTGGCAATTGAAACGCTGGAGTTGGGCAAAGGTTGGGTAAGAACACTCAGAGCCGTGGCAACCACACGACCCAGGCCTAGGTAAAAAGAGCGCTGAAAGGGTCGCAGGGCAGGGATGAAGCTGATACCACGATCCAGCGAGATGCCGGCGATGAGGATCACCCCCGCGCCCCGCAGCAGCATCCCACCCACATCGATCCAGGTGCCCCAGGTCTCTCCGGCCTTGAGCTCCAACCAGCGTTGCAGACGGGTTAAGCTGCGGTCGAACAGCCGCCAGAGAAAGAACCCCACCACCAGGGTGGCGATCCCTGCTAAGAGGGTCAGAACCAGCACGCGCGGATCCTGGGCCCGTTGCAGAGCCAGCAGGTCTTCGCGGTAATTGGCAATCGCTTGCTCCAACCGCCGCGCCCAACTGTTGGCCACCAGACGCACGTCATTCAGGCTCACCTGACCCGGTGCTACCCTGCGCTCTGCGGCTGCATCGGCATAAGTGACGGTGAACAAATACCGTTGTGTGCGCTCAAAGCGGCCTCTTTCCCCCAGGCGTAAGATGTATTGCCCATTGGCATCCTGGGCCACCCGTACCTCTGGCTCCGGCAACTGGCCTTCTTCCAGAAAGCGCTCGATGATCGCCCGAACGTTGTCCGCCCGCACATCGCTGGGGTACTCTGCCGTCTGCAGGCGAAACACCGGGATGTTCCCCACCAACACCTCTGTGCCCTCTTGGCCGGTCAAAGGGAGCCCGACTGGGCTGGGGGCCGGAGCAGGGGATCCCTCAGGAATTGGCGCCTCAGCCGGTGTGGGGCGGGGATCCGTCAGGAAAAAGTTGGGATCCCGAAACTCGAGGGCTTGGGCCAAGGGGATGCCTGAAGGGGCAGAGGCAAGGGCAGGGGTAAGCCAGAGACCTATCCCTACCGCCAGCCCAACCACAAGAGCTACTCGCTTAAGTGGGACAGAGTCCTGCATGGCCAGTTTGCTGCGAACGCCCATCGATCAAGCAAGTGGGGATCCCTAGGTGCTGCCCTGTAAGCTCAGGGTGGCACAAGCCAATCTCAATTTTGGCCGATCTGAGCAAGGATTTTAGGTGCCCTGAGGGTGGCCCAGAAGGCGCTGACGTAGTTTTTTGATCTTATCTCGCAGCTCGGCGGCTTCCTCGAATTCTAGGTTTTTGGCGGCCTCTTTCATCTTCAGTTCCAGTTGGCGGATCAGCTCTGGAATCTCGGAGAGAGGGATCTCTTGCGCAGCTTGAAAGGCTTTTTCCAGATCTGAGTTGCTCAGTTTGCGGGAGATGGCCAAAAAAGACAAGATGGCATTGCTGTTTTTCTTGACGATGGGTTTGGGTGTGATGTTGTGTTGGCAGTTGTATTGCAATTGAATTTCGCGGCGACGCTGGGTTTCAGCAATAGCCCGGGCCATGCTGCCGGTCATGGTGTCGGCGTACATCACCACTGTTCCGCGGACATTCCGCGCTGCCCGCCCAATCATCTGAATCAGGGAGCGCTCTGCTCGCAAAAACCCTTCTTTGTCCGCATCCAAAATAGCCACCAAGGAGACTTCCGGCAGGTCTAAGCCTTCCCGCAGCAAGTTGACCCCCACCAACACATCAAAGGCCCCTTCTCGAAAATCTTGTAAGATTTCAATTCGCTCAATCGGGGTGATCTCGGAATGCAAGTAGCGAACTCGGATCCCTCGCTCCTGGAGATATTCTGTGAGATCTTCTGCCATCCGTTTGGTGAGGGTGGTCACGATCACCCGTTCGGCAGGCCCCTGCTGAGAGCGTTCCAATCGCAGATAAATTTCTCCCAGCAAATCGTCCACTTGCCCAGCCGTGGGGCGCACATGCACCTCCGGATCCACCACGCCAGTGGGCCGAATCACCTGCTCAACAACTCGACCGCTGCCTGGCACATAAAACCTCAAGGTCTTGCCGTCTTCCACCAGCGTTTCAAATTGGGCCTCACTCTGCTCCAGTTCCCAGTTGCCGGGAGTGGCCGAAACAAAGATGCATTGATGAACTTTGGCCCAAAATTCTTCGGCTTTGAGGGGGCGATTGTCGAGGGCGCTGGGCAGGCGAAAACCATGATCCACCAGCACCTGCTTGCGGGCACGGTCTCCATTGTACATGCCGCGAATTTGGGGCACGGTAACGTGGGATTCATCCACCACCAACAGCCAATCGTTGGCCTTGAAATAATCCACCAAGCAGGCGGGGGGCTCTCCTGCCCTGCGCCCCGTTAAATGTCTGGAGTAGTTTTCAATCCCATTGCAATAGCCCACTTCTCGCAGCATTTCTAGGTCGTAGCGGGTGCGCTGTTCCAGCCGTTGGGCTTCCAGGAGCTTGCCTTCTTTGCGAAAGAGGGCCAGTTGTTCTTCCAGTTCTTGCTCGATGTTGAGGATTGCCCGCTCCAATTGTGCTTCTGGTGTTACAAAGTGCCGAGCAGGATAAACCCTGAGGGCGCTGAGGCTGTTCAAAATCTCGCCTGTAACCGGATCAATTAAGCGGATGGCCTCGATTTCATCCCCAAAAAACTCGATGCGTATCACCCGATCCTCATAGGCCGGCACAATTTCCAGCACATCTCCTTTGAGGCGAAATCGCCCTCGCACCAGCTCCAAATCGTTGCGCTCGTACTGGATGCTGGCCAGATCTCGCAGGACATCCCGTTGGTTGATCTCCTGTCCGACTTTGAAGGGGATAGAAGCCTTCAGGTATTCCTCTGGCATGCCCAGACCATAGATGCAGCTCACCGAGGCCACCACAATCACATCTCGCCGCTCAAACAAAGAGCGGGTAGCCGAGTGCCGCAGCATATCAATTTCATCGTTGATGGAAGAAGATTTGGCAATGTAAGTATCGGTGCTAGGAACATAGGCTTCCGGTTGATAGTAGTCGTAATAGCTGATGAAGTATTCGACGGCATTGTGAGGAAAAAGCTCCCGCAACTCATTGCACAGTTGGGCCGCCAGCGTTTTGTTGTGGGCCATCACCAAGGTGGGCCTGCCGACCTGCTGGATGGTGTGGGCGATGGTAAACGTTTTGCCGGTTCCGGTTGCCCCCAGCAAGGTTTGGAAACGATGGCCTTCCGAAATTGACTTCACCAAGCCGGCAATTGCCTTAGGTTGATCTCCGGTGGGTTGATAGGGAGAAACCAGTTGAAACTCGGACATAGGTTTGATTTTCTAACAATCCTAAGCTGAGGGTTCAAATCCAATCCAAACTAGGGGATACTGCGTTCCAAATCGGTGGATTTTAGGATGGCTATACAGATTGATGATATCCAATCGACCTCGTCGGGATGGGGGTAAGTACAGGGATCCAGAAGGTATAGCCAAACTCTACCCACCCATCTTCCGGCTCAAAGGGAAGATGAAAAGAGTTGCTGAAGGTATAAGCCTGATCCGGCTTCAGCACAGGCACTTTTGGCATAGGGATCCGGGAAAATTCTGGGTTCACTCTAGCATTGGACTGAGGACAAGATGCTCAACAACCGGTTGGGATCCCCTTGCCACCGCTAGAATCCAAGAGGACAAAATGTGGGATCCCTAGAAAGCGGATCCCTCTTGCCTGGACAAGCACTGCTATGGCTTCCCCACAACTGGCTTGGGATCCCGGATCCCTGACCGAAAGCCCCAACCCGGCTACAGCCGAGATCGACCGTCTCAGCACCTTGGAACTGGTGAAACGGATCAACGCCGAGGATCGACGGGTGCCGGAAGCGGTAGCTGCTCAAGCGGAGCCGATTGCCCAAGCCATCGATGCCATTGCCGAGCGGATGCGTTACGGCGGGCGGCTGATCTATATCGGGGCAGGAACCTCAGGTCGTCTGGGGGTACTGGATGCGGCTGAGTGCCCACCCACTTTTGGCACTTCCCCTACACAGGTAGTGGCTTTGATCGCCGGGGGGGAAAAGGCCCTGACCCAGGCGGTAGAGGGTGCAGAGGATGACACCGAAGGGGCTGCCCGCGCGCTGGAGAGTCTTCATCTCCAAGCTCAAGATAGTGTTGTAGGAATTGCTGCCAGCGGTCGTACCCCCTATGTGCTGGGTGGGATCCGAGCTGCCAGAAGCATGGGGGCGCTCACGATTGGCCTGGCCTGCAATTCCCCTTCCCCCCTAACCGAGCAGGTGGATATTGCCATTGCCCCTTTGGTGGGGCCAGAGGTGATTCTTGGATCCACCCGCATGAAAGCCGGCACAGCTCAAAAGCTGGTGTTGAACACAATCTCCACCGGGGTGATGATCCGCCTGGGCAAGACCTATGGCAATCTAATGGTGGATCTCCAGGCCAGCAATGCCAAGCTCAAGCGGCGAGCGGAGCGAATGGTGGCCCTGGCCTGCAATCTGGATCCCACCACGGCTGCCCAATTGCTGCAGACTTGTGATGGAGAGGTGAAAACCGCGATCCTTGTGGCCTTAATGGGATGCTCTGCTCAGGAGGCCCGTCAGCACTTGCAGCAGGCCCAGGGCAAAATTCGCCAGGTGCTTGACTCCGCTCTGGCGCAGCAGCGGTGATGATGGCTTGGTGGCTTGTCCATGAGTGTTTGCGGCTACCTCTACACACCTTCCCACGCCCCTTTGCCAGAACAGGAGTTGGCCTGGCTCAAAGCACGAGGGGCCGATCCCATCCTGCACGATTGGGGATCCCGAACTGACCTGGAGGAGCTGTTCCGACGCATCACAGCCGGCTTGGTGCAGGAAGTGCTGCTCTTGCGCCTGTCGGATCTGGGGGATCGGGTGGATGAAATTCACGAGCGGCTGCTGCAAATCCAACACTGCGGCATCCGCCTCAGCTTGGTCACCGAATCCGGTCTGCAAACCCCCACCGAGGCTGCCGATTGGATCCCGCTGCTGGCCGAGATCCCCCATCAGTTGCAAAGCCGCCGCCTCTGCTGTAGCCAAGCCCAAAACCGCCTGGCAGGCAAACCTCCTCCTGGCCCTGCCCCCTTTGGCTATCGCCGCGAGGGAGAGCGCTACGTGCTGGATCGCCGGCAGGCCAGTATCATCCAAGATTTTTTCCAGCACTTTCTCCTCTATGGATCCCTGCGCCGGGCGGTGCGCTTTTTGGAAGAAAAACACCACAAGCGGATTTCTGTGGCCACCGGACGCAACTGGCTGCTCAACCCGGTGTACCGCGGGGATCTGGCCTATGCCGACGGCACCACCCTGCGGGATACTCACCCGGCCCTCCTCAGCCGTACGGAAGCCGCCCAGATCGATCGCTGGCTGAAACGCAACCAAGGGATCCCTCGCCGCAGCGCCAGTGCCCCCCGCGCTTTGGCCGGCTTGGTTCATTGCTGTTCTTGCGGCAGCCTTCTGCGCATTGTGCAAACTACCCCTCGCAAGGTGAAAAAGAACGGATCCCCCTACCTCTATCTGCGCTGCCAAACCTGTCGCTACAGCCTCTACTACACCGAAGTCCTGCAGGAGGTGATCCGGCAGGTGTGCGAACAACTGCCCCAACGCGCCCAGGAACTGGATCGACAAGCCCTCACTCAAGCCCGCCAAGAGCTGCAAGCCCAAATCCAGGCTAATACCGAGCGGCTGCGGCAATTGGAAGAGCTACAGCAATCTGGACTGATGGACGAAGCCTCTCTGGCTCAGCGTCGCTACCAGTTGCGAGCAGAGACGGCCCGCTTGGCCCAAAAGCTGGAGCAACTCCCCCCCGCCAACCTCACCCAGACCATCCAAACCCTCTCCATCCCCCCCTTCTGGCAAGACCTCAGCGAGACCGAACGGCGTGCCTACCTGCGGGAATTCCTGCGCCGTATCGAGGTGGATTCTACGGGAGCCGTGCGAGTTACCTTTGCCTTTGATCCGCGAGAGTGAAGGGTTCTCCCTACCTTCCCCGGAGAATTGAGATCATTCTTGATTCTTTCTCGACTCAGCCCTGCCTCAGCGACAAGCCAAGAGGACGGGATCCCACTCCCTTGAGCGCTGTGGGGTAGCTGAGTGGTTCCCGATGGGGGTGAATGGTTGTCTGGATAAATTTTCTTTTGATCAGCAATAAAATTATGTCTCAAACTAAAACTGGAAGGGATAGCAAAAATTCACTTGGGAAGGTCTGAGTATTCTCTTGAGTGAGCCTGGAAGATTTGGGAACTTCTGGCTTCTTGAGAGATTGACCTTTATTCTTCGCAACAGTTCTCAGGGGGCGGATCGGCTGCCGATAATGTCCTTTGTCCGCCCCATGGAGGAACGCGCTGTGAAGTTGGCAGTTTACGGAAAAGGTGGGATCGGCAAATCCACCACCAGTTGCAACATCTCGGTGGCCTTGGCCAGGCGGGGCAAAAAGGTCTTGCAGATTGGCTGTGATCCCAAGCACGACAGCACCTTCACCTTGACCGGCTTTCTCATCCCCACCATCATCGACACCCTGGAAGCCAAGGGCTATCACCACGAAGACATCTACCCAGAAGATGTGATCTACCGCGGCTACGGCGGCGTGGACTGTGTGGAAGCGGGTGGGCCCCCGGCAGGGGCCGGTTGTGGCGGCTATGTGGTGGGGGAAACCGTCAAACTCCTAAAGGAGCTGAACGCCTTTGATGAGTACGATGTCATCCTCTTCGATGTGTTGGGGGACGTGGTGTGCGGCGGTTTTGCGGCTCCCCTCAACTACGCTGACTATTGTCTGATTGTGACCGACAACGGCTTTGATGCCCTGTTTGCTGCCAATCGAATTGCTGCCTCGGTGCGAGAAAAGGCCAAAACCCGCAAGCTGCGGTTGGCCGGGCTGATCGGCAATCGCACCAGCAAGCGGGATCTCATCGACAAATACGTCTCGGCAGTTCCCATGCCGGTTATCGAGGTGCTTCCCCTCATCGAAGATATTCGCGTCTCGCGGGTCAAGGGCAAAACCCTTTTCGAGATGGCGGAAACGGATCCCAGCTTGGAGCCCGTCTGCCAGTACTACCTAAACATCGCCGATGAGCTGCTGGCCCGCCCGGAAGGGATCGTGCCCCAACCTGCCGAAGATCGGGAGCTGTTTGCTTTGCTCTCCGACTTTTACAACACCCCAGCCCGTCAACTGGCCCTGGTGTAATGGATCCCCTGCCAGCTTGGGCAGTGTGTCCAAGAATGAAGCCACTGTTTCAGAAAACCGTCGCAAACCTTATCAATTTGTTGTCCGATCCGCTTTCCACTCCAAGATGGATCCTGCAGGGATCCCTGGGGATCCCCCTTTAGAAGGAAATGGCACAGGAGTTGGATATGCAAGGACAAGAGCAACCCACCGTCGTGATTACCGGAGCTTCCTCGGGTGTTGGCCTGTATTCAGCTTTGGCCTTGGCCAAGCGCGGCTGGCACGTGGTGATGGCCTGTCGGGATCTGGACAAAGCCTACCGGGTGGCCCAACAAGTGGGGATCCCCCAGGGCAGCCATACCCTGATGCAGATTGATCTGGCCAGCTTGGCCAGCGTGCGGCGGTTTGTCGAGCAATTCCGCAACTGGGGCCGTCCCTTGGACGCCTTGGTCTGTAATGCCGCCATCTACATGCCCTTGCTCAAGCAGCCCTTGCGCAGCCCGGAAGGATATGAGCTGACCATGGCCACCAACCATCTGGGGCATTTCTTGCTTTGCCATTTGATGCTGGAGGATCTGAAACGCTCCACCTATCCGGATCGGCGGCTGGTGATCTTGGGCACGGTTACCCACAATCCCAAGGAGCTGGGGGGTAAGATCCCACCCCAACCCCACCTGGGGGATCTGCGGGGATTTGCCCAGGGCTTTAAGGATCCCATCAGCATGGCCGATGGCGGCAAATTCGATCCGGTGAAAGCCTACAAAGACAGTAAAGTCTGCAATATCCTCACCATGCGCGAGCTACACCGTCGCTTCCATGAGAGCACAGGCATCACGTTCCTCTCTCTTTATCCGGGGTGTGTAGCCACCACGGCTCTGTTCCGCCATCACTATCCCCTGTTTCAAAAACTTTTCCCCTGGTTCCAAAAAAACATCACGGGCGGATTTGTTTCTGAGGAATTGGCCGGAGAGCGGGTGGCCCAGGTGGTGGCCGATCCGGAGTTTCGTCAGTCGGGATTCTACTGGAGCTGGGGCAACCGGCAACGCAAGAATGCCAAGCCCTTTAACCAGGAAGTCTCTGACGAGGCAGCGGACGAGGCCAAGGCGAAATTGCTTTGGGATCTCAGCGAAAAATTGGTGGGTGTACCCCAGTTGATCGCCCTCTAGCTGCAAACGTTCCCTTCTTTTACATTTTTAGGAGACGAGCATGAATACTGCTTTGGATAGTGCCAATGCCCTTAACTTTCAGTGCGAAACCGGCAACTACCATACCTTTTGCCCGATTAGTTGTGTAGCTTGGCTCTACCAAAAAATTGAAGACAGCTTCTTTTTGGTCATTGGCACCAAAACCTGTGGCTACTTTCTGCAAAATGCCATGGGGGTGATGATCTTTGCCGAGCCCCGTTATGCCATGGCCGAGCTGGAAGAGGGGGATATCAGCGCCAAGCTCAACGACTACGAGGAGCTGAAGCGGCTGTGCCTGCAAATTCAACGGGATCGCAATCCCAGTGTGATTGTTTGGATTGGCACCTGCACCACCGAGATCATCAAAATGGATCTGGAGGGCCTAGCCCAGAAGCTGGAAGGGGAGATCGGGATCCCAATTGTGGTGGCGCGGGCCAATGGTCTCGACTACGCTTTTACCCAGGGGGAAGACACGGTTTTGGCCTCGATGGCTCAGCGCTGCCCAGAGCAGGTGCGGGCAGAGGAGCAGGAAACCCGCGGAGGTCTCCAGGCCCTTTTTTACGGGCTCCGCTCTGGAAGAAAGAAAGAGGAAGAAGACTTCCACAAACATCCCCCCTTGGTGATCTTCGGCTCGGTGCCCGATCCGGTGGTGACCCAACTCACCCTGGAGCTAAAAAAACACGGGATCCGCGTCTCCGGCTGGTTGCCGGCCAAACGCTACGGGGAGCTGCCAGCAATCGAGCCGGGCACCTATGTGGTGGGGGTAAATCCTTTCCTCAGCCGCACAGCCACCACGCTGGTACGCCGCAAAAAGGCCAAGCTCATCACTGCTCCTTTTCCCATCGGGCCGGATGGCACCCGCGCCTGGATAGAAGCCATTGCCCGCGAGCTGGGGATCCCGACTCAAGGCTTGGCAGAGCGGGAAGCGGAAGTGTGGAGCCATCCCCAAGTTCAGGCTTATCTGGAGCTGGTGCGGGGCAAAAGCGTTTTCTTCATGGGTGATAACCTGCTGGAAATCTCGCTGGCCCGTTTCTTGGTGCGCTGCGGCATGACGGTGCAGGAAATCGGGATCCCTTACCTGGACAAACGCTACCAGGCGGCTGAGCTGGCCCTCTTGGAGCGCACCTGCGAAGAGATGGGGGTACCCAAGCCCACCATCGTAGAAAAGCCGGATAACTACAACCAAATCCAACGCATCAAGGCCCTACAACCGGATCTGGTGATCACAGGTATGGCCCACGCCAACCCCCTAGAGGCACGCGGGATAACCACCAAGTGGTCGGTGGAGTTTACCTTCGCCCAGATCCACGGCTTCGGCAACGCCCAGGCTCTGCTGGAGCTGGTGACCCGACCGCTGCGGCGCAATGCAGCCCTGAAAGGCTTGGGTTGGGAGCGGTTGGTGCGGGAAGAGGCCCCTGTCTAACTCTCCGGCTCCTCATTGTCGAACAATAGGCCGTCCAGGTGATCCGGCAGTCGCTGCCGGTCGATCCAGACCATGCCCGCCAGGATAGCCTCGGCCTCGTTTTGAAAGTAACCGTAGGCTTTGGCGCCAATCTCCGACTGGAAAGCGCCATCTTCCTGGAGCAGCCGGCAGCGAAAGATAAACCCCTTCTCTGTAGCTTGGGTGGTGATGCTCCAGTTGCGGTGGATACGCTCGGCCATGACAGGGATCCCGGCTCGACAGGGGGGGTGAGGGGTGGATTCAGAGGGTGCTCAACACCTCTCGCGCTGCGGCCAAGGTTTTCTCCACATCGGCCTCTGTGTGGGCCAGGGAGGTGAAACCCGCCTCAAATTGCGAGGGTGCCAGATAGACTCCCCGCTCCAACATGCCGCGATGGAAGCGGGCAAATTTCTGCAGATCGGCAGTCTTGGCCTCTTCGTAGTTGCGCACCGGGCCGGCAGTAAAAAAGAAGCCAAACATGCCGGGCAGATGGCCCCCACACATCTCATGCCCTGTTTCCCGCGCGATCTCTAGCAGCCCTGTTGCCAACTTCTGGGTAATCCGCTCCAGATACTCGTAGGTGCCGGGGCGGCGCAAAATGTCCAGCGTCTGGATCCCTGCCGTCATGGCCAGGGGGTTGCCGGAAAGAGTGCCTGCCTGATACATCGGCCCTGCTGGAGCCACCATCTCCATAATTTCTCGCCGACCGCCGTAGGCCCCCACCGGCAGGCCGCCACCGATGACCTTGCCCAGAGTGGTTAAATCGGGGATGACCCCAAACTTGGCCTGTACGCCGCCATAGCTGATGCGAAAGCCGGTCATCACCTCGTCAAATACCAGCAGGGCTCCGTACTTTTGGGTGAGATCCCGCAGCCCTTCCAAAAAGCCCGGCTGGGGGGGAATGAAGCCGGCATTGCCCACCACCGGCTCCAGGATGACTCCGGCAATGGAGTCAGGATGCTCTGCAAACAGGGCCTTGACTGCTTCTAGGTCATTGTAGGGGGCAGTGAGAGTGGCGCTGGTGGCTGCCTTGGGCACCCCTGGCGAGTCGGGCAAGCCCAGCGTGGCCACCCCCGAACCGGCCTTCACCAAGAACATGTCTGCATGGCCGTGGTAGCAGCCCTCGAACTTGATCACCTTTTCCCGACCGGTGTAGGCCCGCATCAGGCGCAGCGCCGCCATGCAAGCTTCGGTGCCGGAATTGACAAAGCGCACCATCTCCACACTGGGCACTGCCTCAATGACCCGCTCCGCCAGTTCATTTTCCAGAACGCAAGGGGCGCCAAAGCTGGTGCCTTTCTCCAAAGCTCGGTGCAGAGCCTCAATGACTTCGGGGTGGGCATGGCCGACAATGGCGGGCCCCCAACTGCCGATGTAGTCGATGTACTGGTTGCCGTCCACATCCCAGGCGTAGGCCCCTGAGACGCGGTCGAACACCACGGGATCCCCGCCCACTGACTTGAAGGCGCGCACCGGAGAACTCACTCCCCCCGGCATGAGACTTTGTGCCCGGGCAAAAATCTGTTTGGAGCGGGTGGTGTTAAACGAAGTGGAGTGGAGAGTGCTGGTCATAGAGCAGGAGCTTTCAACGCATTACCAAGGCTAGCAAGCAAGTGAGCTTGCCGGTGAGCCCTTTTACTAACTGTGAACGTTGAATGAAACTACAAACCCATCCCTGCCAGTGTGTCGATCACCTGCTCCAGGATCAGGGTAAGGTTGGGATGCGAGGTCTCGAACAGACCCAGCGCCTCTCCAATGCGATCCCTGGGGCCTTGGCTCGGTTTGCTCTCGGTCGGAGATCCCAGCTCGGCCAGCACCGCTTCCACTTCTTGGCGAATGGTGGCAATGTGCTGCCGCTGCTTTTCGTCCAGGCCAGGGGTTTTTTGCAGCTCAACATCCAGATCGCGCAGCAGTTGTCGCAGTTTCGATTCGGCCATTCTTAAAGAGACCTTAACAAATTGAGAACAAATTAAGTTTTGACCACCCTGCCTCGATCATACGGCCTGATGGGTTGAAGCAGGGATCTCTTTGTCCAAGGTCTGGGGGCGGGGGAGGCGACGAAGGTGAACTTTGACCGCCGGGGATCCCAGCATTGGAGCAACCTTTGTAGGATGGGCAGTAGGGTCTATCCCCATGTCTGAGCTGGCATTGGCCCTAGTAGGGGCGGCGGCGGCGGCTGCCCTTTTCGTTGGGATTTTCGTCTGGGAACAAAGACGCAGCCAAGAATTGCTGCAGCGGTGGGCGGCAAAGCAGGGCTACTCCCTGTTGAGCCAGGAGGCGCGGCACTGGCGGCTGGGGCCTTTTTCCGGGAGCACTTCCAAGTATCAACGGGTATTCCATGTGCGGATACGGGATCCGTGGGGGCAAGAACGCACCGGCTGGGTGAGGTTAGGGAACTGGTGGCTGGGGCTTTTGTCGGATCAGGTTGAGGAGCGGTGGGAGTAGGCTGGGATTGAACCACAGAAGGGGAAAGCGATGAACGGGATCGAGGGGTGGAAAGGGCTGAAGAGGGTGGCGTGGCTGGGCCTGGTACTGGCGGTGGCAGTGTTGGGTTGGAACATAATCGCCGGAGGTGGAGCGATGGCCAGTCCTGGTGAGGGATCCCGAATGTTGACGGTTACAGGGCAGGGATCGGTCTCGGTGGAGAGCTCCATCGCCCTCATTCGCTTGGGGGTAGTCATCCAAGGGGAGACGGCGCAATCGGTGCAACAACAGGTGGCAGAACGCTCAGAGCGGCTGGTCAATCGCCTCAAGGAGCTGCAAGTGGGCGCTCTGCAAACCACCGGCATTTCCCTCTACCCGCAATACGACTACCGGGATGGCCAGCCTCGCCTGACGGGTGTGCAGGGGCAAAACAGTTTGCAATTCGAGGTGCCCGTGGCCAGAGCCGGGCAAGTGCTGGATGAAGCCGTGGCTGCTGGAGCCACCCAGGTGGAATCGGTCAGTTTCCGGGCCGACGATGCCACTTTATTGGAAGCGCGCAGCCGCGCTCTAACCCAAGCCGTGCAAGATGCCCAACGCCAAGCCCAGGATGTGCTGGGGGCCTTGAACCTGAGCATCCGTTCCGTCGAGCGCATCCAGATTCAGAGCGATGGCTACATGGTCCCGCCGCCGATCCCCTTTGCCCGCGCCGACTATGCCCGTCTAGAAACAGCATCCACACCGGTGGAAGGGGGACAGCAAACCGTGCGCGCCCAAGTTACCCTCGAGATCCGTTACTGAGCCCCTGCTCTGTTGCCTCGGATGATTCACAAATGTTCACCACACAGATTTCAGCTCTCCTGCCAAAGGGCTCCTGGTCAGAGCAAGCCTTGGGCAGCAACAGACACCAACTCCGTAATGAAACTTCTGTCAATGATCCAATTTGTTTAGTTTAACCAACTCGGCAAAGTGGAAGCGGCTGCTGTTCGCTACCGCATTAGACATTAGAATATCGATGGAGCTACCACATTAGAATAGCGATGAAAAGTTGCGGGTAGTTTGCTTTCCCGCGTCATCCTGACTCGGTATTATCTATGGATCCCAGCCCGGAGAGCATTGGTGCAACCCCTGTGACCGAGAAGGGGAAATCCATCTCTGGCAGAAGCCAAGACAGCAGTCTGCAGGCCCGTGTACTGATCGTGGATGATAGCTACATGGTGGCAGAGATGCTGTCCAACTTTTTGGGCAAGCAGGGCTGCAGTATTTCTTATGCCTTGGATGGCCTCTCCGCGCTGGAGCAAATTCGCCGCCAACCCCCAGATCTCATCATTGCCGATTGGGTTATGCCCTCTCTGAACGGCCTAGACCTGTGCCGCCAACTGCGGCAACTACCGGAATATGCCTGGGTGTACTACATCATCATGACTGCCCGCGAGGGCAGTGACAGCATGGAGCGGGCTTTGGAGGCAGGTGCCGATGAGTTTCTCTCCAAGCCCTTTCAGGCTGCAGAGCTGCTGACGCGGGTGCGGGCAGGGCTGCGCATTGTAGAAGGTCGCCGCCAGCAATATCTGCTCAAAACCGGGCAAAAATCTACTCCCTCTCCCCCCAAGTCGATTGGCTTGGAGGTGGGTAGCCGTCAAGATTTGGTGGCTCGCTTGCCGCTGCGGGTGGCCCAGGCCCGTGCCCAATCGGAACCCCTCAGCTTGTTTGTGCTGCGCTTGGCCAACCTCGGTTCTCTGGCACAAGAGCTGGAAGCCGACGGTCGGGGTGCTCTTCTCAAGCTATTTAGAGAGCGTTTGGCCAATAACCTGCGCGATGGAGACGACCTGTTTTGCTACAACGAGGGGCAATTTATCATTCTGCTGCCGGGGAGCACCTTGGCTGCTGCGCAAATTGCTGCCGAACGCTGCTGCCAGCGAATAATTCAGGATCCCTTTGTGGTGAATGGGCGGGCGCTGCCGGTGCAGCTCCAGTTTGGAGCGGCCAGCCTCATGGACAGCGATGACCCCAAGGGGGTGGCTCTGTTGCGCCGGGCTGCCCAGGCCATGCGAGATAGCAAAAACGCCCACAGCTCGGTGGTGACCGCTCCCCATCCCATCCCGGTTTCCGTTCGCGCTACTCGGACGGAGTCCCTAGAGCTGCTGAAACGCCTGCAGCGTCTGGAAAAAGAAAACGCCGAACTGCGCCGAGAGCTGGAAACTCGCCTCAAGCAGATTGAGGATCTCCGCCAACACCATCAAGAGCTCAGCCAAAAAATGCAGGCTCCTGCGCCGGAACTGTCCACAGCGGGATCCCTGGCCCATAGACCCTTCCGCTTACGGCGGCGAAAACTCCGGCAGCTTTGTCTGAAGCGTCAACTGAGCCGCAGAAGAAGACCGCGCCTGGCCTTGGGGCGGCTGACTAGGTAGCGATGGGCTGAGCGAACGGGAGAGATGGAAAGGAGGTGCAAAAAGCTATGATGGTCATTCTTCAGGGTCAAGTGGCCGGATCTGGGATCTGGAGACCAGCAGGAAGATGGTTCCTCAATAACATTGAGCTGATCTTGACAGCGGTGGGAATAGGGGTGATCCTGCTAAGTGGTTTTGTGGCCAGCCGCAGCGCTTTTAAGGACTCCGTCCCGCTGACGCGAACGGTGGAGACGGCGACGGCGGTCAGCGCCACTTTGGTAGGGGTCATCCACGGGATCCTCTTTTGGCTGTTGCGACGGCGGCAGAGACAGGTGAGGCGGGAGGCAATCCGACAGATTCGGGAGATGCTAGAGGATTTGGGCAAAAACCGCCTGCAAACCATCAAGATGAGCTTGCACATGGTGCAGGCGCGTCAACCGGAACAGGAAGAGCGAACCCGACAAAGCTTTGACCGCGTTTATCAGATCCTGGCGGAGATGAACACCTTGATCGACCACATTAGGAACTCCGTTCCGCTGACGCGACTGGAAGAATCTCTGGCCGGCTGGCGCCATCGCTACCGGCAGACTCTGCAGCGGGTTGAGTCGGAGTCTCAGTAGTCTTTAATCTTGAGTGACTTTTGAGTGAGAAGTATAGTTGCTTCAGTTTAGGGTAAGATGCCTGAGCTATTGTGTTGCTCCGCAACGCTGCCGCGACCGCGCTAGCGGGACGGAGTCCTTGAAAAGTCTTCTGGCCCTATGCATTGTTGCTCCGCAACGCTATTGCTATGCCTACGGCACCCTGACGGGAACCGCAACGCTGATGCGACGACACAACCAGCGTTTTGGTGCGGGCGCAGTGTCCTAGTTTGAATCGAAATGACCCTAAAGGGATCCCTTGAGGAGTTGGCTGAGCCGGTGGACGGTCGGATTTCGGGAAGCACCCAATTGCTCGGTCTGGTTGGGGATCCGGTGGCCCACAGCTTATCCCCGGCCATGCACAACGCTGCTTTGGCGGCTATGGGGGAAAACTACTGCTATGTGCCGTTTCCGGTGGCTCCAGAACACTTGGCGACAGCGGTGGCAGGACTGGCGGCCATCGGGGTGCGGGGATTTAACGTTACAATCCCCCACAAACAGGCCATTCTCCCTCTCCTGAGCCAAATTGAGGCGCGGGCAGCAGCGGTGGGGGCGGTGAATACGGTTTACCCCTTGCCAGAGGGCGGGTGGGCGGGCACCAATACCGATATCGATGGCTTTGTGCAGCCTTTGTTGGGCCTGGAAAAAGGGATCCCCACCCTCATTCTGGGATCCGGGGGGGCGGCGCGGGCGGCCATCCAGGGCTGTTTGGAGTTGGGGCTGGGGCCGGTGCGGGTGGCTGGGCGATCTCCCAACCCATTGCTGGCCTTGCGACAGACTTGGCCGCAGGTGGAGACGGTGAACTGGGCGGAGTTGGATCGCTACCTACCTCAGACGCGGCTTTTGGTCAACACCACCCCTGTGGGTATGCACAAGCCGGGATCCCATACCAATGGGGAGCTTTCCCCCCTGAGCCGAGAGCAACTGTGCCTGCTGTCTCCGGGCGCCATCGTGTACGACCTGATCTATGTGCCGGATCCCACTCCTCTGCTGCGCATGGCCGCCGAGTTGGGTTATACCCCCATCAGCGGGCTGGAGATGCTGGTTCAGCAGGGGGCCAAGGCCTTGTCGCTTTGGCTGGGAGGCAAGCCTGTACCGGTGGAGGTGATGCGGCAGGCAGCTCAGCACCAGTTGCCCCAGATTTAGGTATGAACTACTACACCGCATAGGCAAATGGGGTTTCTGATGCCCCATCCACTGTCGCTACGCGACGCTGCCGCGACAGCGCTATCCATCCCCACCCTGTAGAGGGTGGGGAATTCCGCACGTTTTGTTAAGTTAAGGTCACTCCAGAAAGCACTCCGTACCCCGAGAAGAGAGAAAAGAGCGAAGAGGAGAGATTCCTCCTCCTCACTCCTCCCTTCTCAATCCTCACTTCTCTCTTCTCATGCCGGCCTAACAATCCAAGGTTGTTTCTCGCTCCCAAGGGGTGATCTGACGGTTGTATTCCTGCCACTGTTGGCGTTTGAGCTTGAGGTAGGCATCTACAAAGGGATCCCCCAGTCTGCTGCGGAACAGGGTGCTTTGGTCTAAATGGTTGAGGGCTTCGACCAAAGAGCCGGGCAACATTTGGGCATTGGGGAGGGGATCCGTGTAGGTGTTGTTGTCGCAGCGGGGGCCAGGATCCCGTTGGTGTTGGATCCCGTCCAGACCGGCAGCAATGAGACCGGCAGCCAACAGATAGGGATTGGCAGCGGCATCGGCCAAACGCAATTCAAACCGCCCGGCATCCGGGATCCGAATGGCGTGGGTGCGATTATTGCCGCTATAGCTGATCGTATTGGGAGACCAGGTGGCTCCAGAGAGTGTGACGGGGGCATTGAGGCGACGATAAGAATTGACCGTTGGGTTGGTAAGGGCACACAAAGCAGGTGCATGGTGTAGCACCCCGCCGATGAAGTGATAGGCCAATTGAGAAAGCCCCAATTCCCCTTGGGGATCGGCGAATAGGTTTTGCTCCCCTTGCCAGAGAGAAATATGGGTGTGGCAGCCGTTGCCTGTCAGATGGGCAAAGGGTTTGGGCATGAAGGTAGCTCGGTAGCCATGCTTTTCGGCAATGCTTTTCACCATGTATTTGAAAAAGGCGTGGCGATCAGTCGTAACCAGGGCGTCGTCAAACCGCCAGTTCATCTCAAACTGGCCGTTGGCATCTTCGTGGTCGTTTTGATAGGGATCCCAGCCCAGCTTCTGCATACCATCGCAGATGTCTCGGATCACCGAGAAACGTCGCATCAAACTCTGTTGGTCATAGCAAGGCTTGGCCTGTCGGTCACGCTCATCGGAAATGGCCCACTCTTCTGGGGATAGAAGCATGAACTCACATTCGATCCCCGTCTTGACTTGAAAGCCCATGGCCTCTGCTTGGGACAACACCTTCTTCAATACCCAGCGGGGGGTTTGTGGCAAGGGATCCCCGTTGACCTGAATTAGATCGGCAGGCATCCAGGCCACTTCCGGCTGCCAGGGCAGTTGAAACAAGCGCTTGCGCTCCGGCTGGGCAAACACATCCGGATCTGCAGGAGTCAAGTCTAACCAGGCGGCAAACCCGGCGAATCCAGCCTGACCCTCTGCCATGAAGTCGATAACTGAGGCAGGCACCAGCTTGGCCCGTTGGATCCCGAACAGATCGGTAAAAGAGAGCAGAAAGTAGTTGATCCCTTGGGCGCGGGCAATTTCAGAGAGCGGCTGTGTCATGCACCCAAGCTAGGTCTTAGCTTCGGGTAGAGATGTGTCTTTCAGCACAGAAATCAATCTTTTTTGGGGTTGAAAGCCGTAAGCGATCCAGACTGCTGCAATGCCATTTTTGATGCTTAGGGATGTTTAGGGGGCCCAGCAGCAAGTGAGACTTTCCAGAAGAGATCCACCAGAAGATTGGGCTGGTCTTTTTTCGGATGGCCGCTCTCTAGGCGGGAGAGAAGTATGATTGGGGTCGGTGGAGGTTGAGAGTGCTGAGACTGCTGAAAAACCAACAGATCCGCTGGCTTGCGGGTGCGCTGGGCGCACTGATATTGCTGGGATGGGGGATCGCAGCCCATGCTCAATTTCTGTGGCCGGGCCATTCCCTTTTCCAGGGCAGCCAGGAACCGGCGAGATCCCTGGTCAATGCCTTCTGTCAGCAACCGCCTGCGGAAGTGGCCCGCAAATCTCAACTGCGCCAACAGGCCAGCCGGTCAGATGTCGCCCGAATCGAATACGCGCAGATTTTGGACGAGCATCGCGCTGCCCTGATTGCCTGCCGCAGCCAACGCTGGCCCCAGATCCAGGCCATCTGGGTACGTCTGCACCCTTGTGATGCCAATCCGGGCGTGTTGGATCAGGTATTCGACCAAGTGGTGAATCTGGGCTACAACCGCGTCTTCATCGAGACCTTTTACGATGGCCGCTCTATTTTGCCGGATGGCGCAGGGGGGATCTGGCCCAGCTTACAGCCCAACGCCGACTTGTTGGATCTGGCTCTAAAGGCAGCACGACGCCGCGGCTTATCTGCCTATGCCTGGGTGTTTTCCCTCAATTTCGGTTACAGCTACGGACAACGGCCCGATCGACAGGTGGCCCTGGCCCGCAACGGTCGCGGCATCACCACCGTCTTGGATCCTGCTACAGCCCTTTTGGAAGACCTGGACAGCCCCGGCGAAGTATTTGTGGATCCCTTTCATCCCTTGGCACGGCGGGATTTTGCCGAGTTAGTCCGCCGCATCCTACAGCGACAGCCGGATGGGATCCTTTTCGACTACATTCGCTATCCACGTGGCTCAGGGGGATCCAGCGTGGCGGCCACCGTCCGAGACTTGTGGATTCATGGAGAGGCCGCTCGGAAAGCCTACCTCGATTTGGCAGAAAATCCAGCGGGTCGGGCGCTGCTGGAGCGCTATTTGAGCCAGGGCTACGTGACGGTGAGGGACGTGCAGCAGTTGGATGCTGCTTACGCCGAGGAACCCCGATGGCGTCAGCCAGGGGATCCCTGGCCCAATCCTCAGCAGGTGCTTTCCCCAGAGCTTTTGGATCGGGGTGCCCAGAGAGAGAGCATAGCAACCGGTCAGCAGAGCGGAGATTTGCCTTCCATCCACTCATTGGAGTCACCGAAGCCATTGGGGGATCCCACCCCAACTCCTAGCGCCGCTCTTCGCCAAGAACGCTGGCAGCAGCAGCTTTGGCAGCTCAGCGTCGAGTTTGCCCGCTATGGGGTGCTCGATTACCTACGACAAGCTGCCCAACCCGCCCAGAGGCTGGGGATCCCAGCGGGGGCCGTCTTCTTCCCAGAAGGCAACCAGGCAGTAGGAGAAGGATTTGACGCGCGTCTGCAACCCTGGGATCGCTTTGATCCGGACATGGAATGGCACCCAATGGCCTATGCCAGGTGCGAGGATGCCACTTGTGTAGGCCAGCAGGTGGAGCAGGTCTTGGCCGTAGCTTCTCCCCAAACCTTTGTTTGTCCCGCCATTGCCGGCCTATGGGGACAGTCGCAACAACAGCGCCCCAGTCTGGAAGTGCAAATGGCAGAGCTGGCCCGCCGCTTTCCACAGTTGCCCTGTGTAAGCCATTTTGCCCTCTCTTGGATCGAGCCTAAAATGGAGCGCAGCCGCCGAACTTGCCAGCTCTAGCACCCATCGTAACCCGATCTGTTGATCCCAGCCTCAATCGAAAACTTATGACTCCTGAGCAGTTTGATATTGTTTGTTAACCGCCTGTTTCAACTCACCTTCCAGATCGGCGATCGCCTCGGCTGTGAGTCTTCCGATCCCGCTCAATTGTTGCTAACCCACCAACCTAGCCTGGAAGCATGCCACGTATACTTCCCCTCAGATTACGCTTACGAGGGACTTGATGCTGAGGTGTGGGCAAGTTATGCCGCTGAAGTGTCAGCCTTAGCACAGATGATTGAGATTTTGCAGACCTACCCCCTCACCTATGGCCTCTATCGCCAAGATGAAGTTTCGTGGTGGGTCTGTGCTTTTTGGATGGCCCAAGAGGACTTGGGAACCAACTTCCTACTGCGTGCGCATCGAGTCGAAACCTAGCAGTTATGTTGCTTGGGTCTTGCTGCCATTCATCTGGAACGCTATCTACATAGACTCCGGTGCACTTAAGCCGAGAATGCCGGTGAGTAGGTTAAACAAAACCTGTCGGGTAGCCTGCACCAACTGAATGCGAGCTTGGGCTAAGGGGGGATCCTCTTTTAAAAGGGGCAAAATACGGCAGGTGTCGTAAAACTTGTTGAAGTCGGCAGCAATGGCTTCCGTGTAGCGGATGATCTTGTGGGGGGCACGCTCTTCTGCAGCCGCGATCAGCTCATCCGGCAAGGCCAAAAGGCGCAGCAACAGGGTGCGTTCTTCCGGCTCTTTGTAGGGCAGTCTGTTTTGTTCATTCAAAGCGACTTTGCTGGTCAGTTGAACCTTTTCTTCTTCCTGTAGCCGCCGCAGCAGGGTACAACAGCGGGCATGGCTGTAGTGAACATACACTACGGGGTTGTCGAAGGTTTGTTTGACAGCCAGATCCAGGTCAAAGTTGATGGGGCTGTCCATGCTGTTGCTAAGTAAAAACCAGCGGGTCGCATCGGCTCCCACTCCAATTTCCGGATCTTCGATCAGGTCATTTAATGAGACAAAATTGCCGGTGCGCTTGGACATGCGCACTTCGGTTTTCTCGCCGGTTTCCGGGTCGGTTTTGAACAGCTTGACGAATTGACCGATTAAAATTTCCAGCTTGACATCCGGGCTAAAAGCCCCCACTGCTGCGTTCAAACGGCCGACATAGCCGTGGTGATCGGAGCCGAGAATGTTGATCAGCCGGTGATATCCTCGCTTCACTTTATCCCGGTGGTAGGCAATATCGGCGGCCAGGTAGGTAAAAGACCCATCGGCTTTTTGCACCACCCGATCCTTGTCGTCGCCGAACTCTTGGGTTTTGAAATAAACGGCTTCTTCTGCCCCTGGCTTGGGATCCTCACCCCGAGGAGCCTTGGCCCTGTAGAGAAAGCCGCGTTCTTCCAGCTCCTGTAAGGTCTTTTGGATGGCACTCAAGCCTGTCTCAGGATCCGGGGTGTGCAGGCGGCGCTCGCTAAACCAGTGATCGAACTCGGTGCGCAGTTGCTGGAGAGTTTGCTTCTGCCAGGCCAGCATTTCCCCGTAGGCCAAATCGATATACTCCTCTAGAGTGGTGGGCAGAGGGCGGATCCCGGCTTTTACCTGCTCCAAGAGACGTTGGGCTATCTCAATTAAGTAAGTGCCGTGATAGGCATCTTCTGGCAAAGCAATGTCTTCCCCCTGCAGTTGCCGCACCCGCACCTCGAGAGACTGGCCCAGAAGCCGCATTTGATTGCCGGCATCGTTGATGTAAAACTCCCGCTCCACTTGGTGCCCCGTCCAGCGCAGCAGGTTGGCCACTGTGGAGCCGACGGCAGCCCAACGTCCATGGCCCACGTGCAAAGGCCCTGTTGGGTTGGCGGAAACAAACTCCAGCAGAATGCGCTCCGGATGGGGGGTGGCTGTTTTGCCGAAGTTTTCCCCCAGCTCCAGCAGCTCCTGCAGGCGCTTGGCCAAAAAGGGATCCCCCAGGCGGAAGTTGATAAACCCGGCCCCCGCCACCTGGGTTTCGATGTCGGGCAGATCCAGATGGTTCTGCAGGGTTTGGGCAATTTGCGTCGGCGCCATGCGGCACACTTTGGCCATGCCCAGGGGGGTGGGACAGGCATAGTCCCCGTAGCGAGGGTCATTGGGGATCTGGATCACGGGAGCAATGGCTGTGGCTTGCGGGGGAGCCAGGGATCCCAGTTGGCCTGCCTCTGCCGCCCGTCGAATGGCCTCAGATACAGCACCGGCGAGAAAGCGAATCAGCGAGGTGGAAGGGGATTGGATGGTCATGGTTGAGGGGGCTAGAAGTGAGCTAAGAGCAATGGTGACCGGGATCCCTGCGGCAGTAGGAGCACTATCATACCGGCAACGAACCGGCCATGACCAAGGCAGAGTTCTCACCTTGGCTGAAAGGGGATCCCCCAGCAGGTAAAGGTATCCTCGAATACAGAAGTTTGACTCCGCCTTGCTAAGTTGGTTGCCTATAGTCTTAACCTTATTGTTTGCCGCATTCCCATTTGCGGATCCTTACTGAGCCAGGTGCTGTGGAGCATACAGATATGTCCATCCCGAAATCGTCGCGTCGCCAATTCATTCAGTCTGCTGCTGCGGCTGCTTCCCTGGCCGCTGTTGGGGGGTACAACCTAAAGGCTAGAGCCCAGAGCCGAGGGCCGCTGCTGGTTTCCCAGGGCCTGACGCCCCTGAAGTACACCCTCTCCTGGCTGCCCTCTTCTATGGATACTCCCCTCATAACCGCGATCCTGAAGGGCTACTTTGCCGAAGAGGGGCTAGAGGTCACCTACGAGCGGGGCTTTGGATCTGCCGATTCCATCACCAAGATCGCGGCAGGCCAGTACGACCTGGGAGAAGGGGATCCCTACTCCATGATTGAGTTCAATGCCAAAAACCCAGATGTGCCCTTGGTGGCGATCTATGTCCACTTCAATCGCTCTCCCTTCGGCATCTACACCCTGAAAGGCAAGGGCATTACGGAGCCTGCCCAACTGGCGGGCAAGAAGCTGGGAGCACCGGCAGGGGATGCGCCGCGTCGGCTCTGGCCGGTCTTTGCCAAGCAAGTCGGCATCGATCCGGGCTCAGTGGAATGGCTGACCATGGAGCCGCAGTTGCGCGAACCTTTCCTCATTCAGGGCCGGGTGGATGCCATCAGCGGCTTTATGACCTCGGCCATGCCCAATTTGGTGCGGGGCGGCGTTAGCTTGAACGATATCACGCCCTTCCTTTACAACGACTATGGCCTTGAGCTGTATGGTAATGCAGTCATCACCCGTGTGCAATTGCTGCGGGAAAAACCAGAGCAGCTTAAAGCTTTCTTGCGGGCGTATGTCAAGGGTTGGCAAGACACCATCCGCGACACCGATGGCAATATGTTGGCCCTTCTGGACAAAGCCAAGGCCGACGGGCAAGTGCTGGATACGGCAATTGAGAAATTGCGCCTTACCCTAGCAATGCCGCGCCTGTTTGTTACTGATGAGGTGCGACAAATTGGTTTGGGGGATGTGGTGCCTGCTCGTATGGAAACCTCGATTGCTCAGGTGGTGGATGGCTTTGGCTTGCCCACTAGGCCCTCTCTGGAACAAGTGTTTGATAGAAGTCTGCTCCCACCCAAGTCTGAGCGGATGATTGGATAATCTGGGTAATCCGACAACGATTTTGAAGCCTCTGTCTATTGGCTTGCCGGTGCAGCCAACTTATCCTGCTTGCTGGGAGGCTGTTTCCGGCTGCAGGTGCGGTCTGTGTCTCATTGGATCCCTCATTCGCGCGAAGTATCCCCAAAGCTTTTCGCGGCAGGGATCCCAGGCTGCTCCTGGAAGAGTCCGACGGTAGACCTGTTCCCGTTGGGGGACAGGAGATCGGAAGCGGTGCGGAGCAGTAGGGGAGTGTCTCGAACTTTGTTTAAGGTTACCCAAGAACGCCGTAAGGCCCCTGCCTTCGAGCATGGGGAGCATGTCAATGAAATCAAACCTGAGAAACAGATGTATTGGGAAGAGTAGCTTATGGGTGCTTGAGGTCGAGGTAACTTTTTTGATCCCGAAAAAAAGCTGAATAAGTTTGTGATGCCCAGGGATCCCTTTTAATTTTAATCTGAAGAGGATCGCTAGGGAGTTTAGGCCCTTGGAAACTTTTGTTCTGATTAAGCAAGTTCCCGATCAAAATGCCAAAGCGGGCATCAACAGCGACGGCACGATTGACCGGGCCAAGGCCAAGCGGATGCTGAACCCTTTTGATCGCTATGCGCTGGAAGCAGCCCTGCAAACCAAACGGCAGCATGGGGCAAGGGTGACGGCAATCACAATGGGGCCACCTCCAGCCATTGAGGTGCTCTACGAGGCGATTGCCCACGGGGTGGATCGGGGCATTTTGATGACCGACCGCCGCTTGGCTGCTTCCGATACCTTGGCTACCGCCTACACCCTGGCTCAGACGGTTCGCTATGCTGGCCGGCCCCATGTCATTTTCTGTGGGCTTCAAACCACCGATGGCGATACAGCCCAAGTGGGGCCCCAGTTGGCGGAGCGGTTGGGGATCCCTCAGATCACCTATTGCGAAGCCTTCGAGATTCGGGATGGGATTGTGGTGGCGCGGCGGGCCATTGAGGGGGGATCCCAGATTGTGATGGCGCCCCTGCCGGTTTTGATTACGGTGGCCAATTCCGCTCGGCGTTTGGCCTACCCCACCCTACGGGGTGTGCAGCGGGTGCAGCGGCTGATGCGGGATGAAGCGGCACGGGCTGAGGCAATCCAGATTCTCAACTTGGATGATGTGGGGGCAGACCCGGAGCGCTGCGGTCTCAAGGGATCCCCGACCATCGTGGCCGCCACCGAAAAAGTGGGGGAAATTGGCGGCAACTGTCAGGTCTTTCAAGGGCAATCCGTCCCCCAATTGGTCAGCCAACTGACCCAGGCTGTTGACCTCTTCCGCTACGCGGCAACTTCCTAGATCTTCCGCCTTGCATCCCTCTGGCCAATTCTCTTCTCAATCACCTCTCCATCATCATGTCTCATCATCGACCCCAGGGCGGCTAGCTGGCGAAAGCTCCTGGTTTTTAGGCGGTGAAAAGTTGACCCAGAAAGACTTTGCTGACCTCGTTGCAACCCCCAAGATTGCCCTCAACCCGATTCAATCCCGATCTCAATTTAGGAGTCACGGTTCTATGGATTGCAAGCGGATATTGGTCTTTGCCGAGCAGGTGAACGGGGAATTGCAGCCCATCGGCTTAGAGTTGTTGGGGGCCGGGCGACGGCTGGCCGATAAGCTGGGAGCCACCCTGAGTGCCCTTGTTCTTGGACACAACATTGCCCACTTGCCCCCAATCCTAATCGGTCATGGGGCAGATCAAGTCTTCATCGCCGATCATCCGGAGTTGGCCGAATACCGCACCTTGCCCTACCGTCGGGTGATCACAGACTTGATCAAAAGCTGGCCCCAACCGCCCCACACCATCCTGCTGGGATCCACCACCACCGGGCGAGATCTGGCCCCCCGCTTGGCCGCCCACCTGGAGACCGGCCTGACGGCAGACTGCACCGAGCTGGACATCGGCCCCTTCGAGTACACCAACAGCAAAGATCCGAGCAAGTCTGGCCTCTTCCCCGACTGCCTCTATGCCATCCGGCCCAGCTTTGGCGAATCCCTCAAGGCCCGCATCCTTGGCCCGTGGAAAAACCCACAGATGGCTACAGTGCGCCCAGGGGTGATGGTGCCCTTGCCTTGGGATGGATCCCGCCAGGGGGACGTGATCCCGGTACCGGTCAACTTGGATCCCGGCGACCTAAGCCTGCAGATTGTGGAAACGGTGCGCAACCTGTCCCAGGCGGTGGATCTCACCCGTGCCAAGGTGATTGTTTCCGGCGGCTACGGGCTGGGATCCCCAGAGGGATTTGAGCTGTTGAGGGAGTTGGCCGCTTGTTTTCCCAACAGCGCCGTCGGCTCCTCCCGCAAGGCCGTGGATTCTGGGTGGATCCCCTACGCCCATCAGGTGGGCCAAACCGGCAAGACCGTCCGCCCTCAGCTCTACATCGCCTGCGGCATTTCCGGAGCCATCCAACATCGGGTGGGCATGGACAAATCCCAAACGATCATCGCCATCAACAAAGACAGCTCTGCCCCCATCTTCAAATTTGCCCACTACGGTATCGTCGGGGATCTCTACCAGGTGGTACCCGAACTGATCCGTCAGATGCAGCAGATGAAGGGTGAGATCAACGAACGAGCCAACAGCCAGCCTTTCCAAAGCGCCGGTGAGCGGATCCCAATTCTGCAGGGTCGATAAAAGACTGCTAACCCAAACGCTCTCAGTGCAGAGCCATCGTCAGCAGCCCCTGCTGCCCCAGCAGCACCTCCCGCAACAGGGTAACCAGGCCCACCCAAACCACAGGAGCCATGTCCACGCCTCCCAGCGGCGGGATCAGGCGGCGGGTTGGGTGCAGCAGAAACTCTGTCAGGCTGACCACCAGCGAGTAGGGCAACCGGGAAGTATCCAGTTGCGGATACCACGACAGAAAGATGCGCAGCACAAACAGGATGGTGTAAAGCGCCAGCAGCGGGCCAAGCACCCAGGCAGTGAATATCGGCAGCATAGATTTTGCAGCAATCCAGCTTTAGGGGATACCCTAGATCCATTCTGCTCTGGATGGGAGCAACCTGTCGGGATCCCGAAGATGCCCCGGGGAATGCAGACGCTCGGCCCAAGTCAAACCCCGACTTTTTTAGACTTTAACTCTCTTCCCGAACATTCCCAAAAATAGCCTTGCCGACGGGGCGGCAACCGCAAAGACTAGCGTCATAATGGTCGTATCTTGCTGGACTTCAGGCAGGGATCCCATGCAGGGAAAACTACAAGAGATCGATATCCGCAGTATCCTTCAGCTCATCGAGCTGGGCCAGCGCACCGGTGAGCTTTTTGTAGAGGCTAGCTCCTCTGTCTACTGGTTTGTCTTTTTCCTGAATGGGCGAATCATCTACGCCTCTGAAGCGGAAGGGAACATTGCCCGCCTCAAAGACTACTTGCGCCGGTTCAAGGTGGAAGCTGCCCTTGAGGAAATTCAAATTCCCCACAAAGCTGCGGTCAATGCCCCCGAATACAACCGCCTCTGGTCTTTGCTAGAAAACCACAAGCTTAGCCCCAACCAAGGCAAGCAAATCCTGCTGGGCATGGTGCGGGAAGTCCTCTTCGACCTGCTCAGCCTTCACCATGGCTCTTTCATTTTCGAGGCCGGATCCCCCCTATCCCCCCAGTTGACCACCTTCCCCGTCACCCCCCTGCTCACCGAGATCGTAGCCCAAGTGCAGGAGTGGAAGAAACTGCACCCCTACATCCAAGCTCCCAACCAAGCCCCCACCATCGTCAACCCCCTGCCGCTCCAGCAAAATCTGCCTGCCCCCGTCTTCAAAGCCCTGAGCGAGTGGTCGGATGGCAAAACCAGTATTCGCCAGATGAGCCGCTACCTGGGTCGAGACACCCTCACGGTGGCCAAGGCCATCTATCCCTACGTCTGCCAAGGGGCCATTCAACTGTCCGAGCCCGTCTTGATCGTGGAGCCCAAGCCCAGCCGTCCCCTCAAACCCAGCGATAAGCCCAGCCACATCCTTTGCATCGACGATTCCATGGCCATCCAAAAAACCGTGGAGTTCATCCTGCAAAACGAGGGCTACCAGGTCACCACCATCGGCAATCCTCTCAAAGCCCTGGGACAGGTGTTTCTCCTCAACCCAGACATGATCCTCTGCGATGTGGCCATGCCCAAATTGGATGGGTATGAGCTGTGCGCCATGTTGCGCAAGTCTAGCCAGTTTCGCGAAACCCCCATGATCATGCTGACCGGCAAGGATGGTTTTACCGACCGGATTAAGGCCCGCATGGCCGGAGCCAACGAATTTTTGAGCAAACCCTTTGCGGAAAAGGAGTTGTTGACCATTGTCGAATCCTACGTGGGCCCTCCCCTCAAACGGGGCGGTGGCGAATAGGCGTTGGGGCAGCCAAAATATTGGCCCAGAGGACTGTGGGCGGAGTACTGGACAGAAGAGTGGCCTCACCGAAACAATAGGGGTAGCATGGCCGACCGGGAGCCATGGAGCCCGGTGAGGTTACAAGAGCAAACCTCAGTCAAGGCAGCCCGACGGTGGCGCGGGAGTGCAAAAGGAGCAAGGCGGCGATGAGCAAAGTGCTGGTGGTGGATGACAACCGTACCTACCTGGAGACCATTTCCAGCTTGCTTTCCAAGAACGGTTTGGAAGTCTCCACAGCAACAGACGGCATAGAGGCGATGGAGCTCATTCGTCAGCAAAAGCCTGATGTGGTGGTGCTGGATATTGTCATGCCGCGCATGAACGGCTACGAGGTGTGCCGGGAAGTGAAGGGGGATGAGAGCACCAAGCACATTCGCATCGTCATGTGTTCCATCAAAGACCAGACCTTTGATATCGAGTGGGCCAGGCGCAACCAGGCGGATGCCTATGTAACCAAGCCCTTCCAGCCCCAAGAGCTCCTGGCGACCATCAAACATCAATTGCGGGAGATGAATCGGAAATGAGTCGCGTTTTGGTGGTGGAAGACAGCCAATCTCAGCGGGAGATGATCAGCAAGCTGCTGCAGGAGAACGGCTTGGAGGTGACGATGGTGGGGGATGGCGTGGAAGCCATCGAAGCCGTGAAGCAGAGCAAACCTGATCTGATCGTGCTGGATATTGTGATGCCGCGCATGAATGGGTATGAGGTGTGCCGCCTTCTGAAGGCCGATCCCCTCACCCAGAAAACCCCGATCGTCATGTGTTCCTCCAAGGGCGAAGAATTTGACCGCTACTGGGGGATCCGCCAGGGAGCGGATGCCTACATTGCCAAGCCCTTCCAGCCCCAGGAGCTGGTGGGTACGATTAAACAATTGCTGAGAGGTTGAGAACCACTTTTCTGCCTCGAGACTTCTGGAAAGTCGAAGGGCTTTGTGTTTTGGCAGGGGGCGTGGGCGGAGACAAACTCTCCACAAGACTGTTACAGGCGGGGGAGCATCATGCTGGGGGATCTGGATTTATTGATGGGGGATGAAACCCAGGAACTGCAGGAGATGGAGGCTCCCGAGGGTGAGCTGTTCCTAAAGTTCAAGATTGCCACCGGGGAGGAATTTGCGCTGCCAGCGGTATCGGTTGTAGAGGTGATGAGCATTGGCCCAGAGAAAATCACCCCCATGCCCAATGTCGCTCCGGTTTTGCTGGGCACGCTGAATTTGCGGGGCGAGATCATCTGGGTTGCAGACCTGGGGCAATTTTTGGGGATCAGCCCACCCCTGAACATCGACCGAGCCGAGATTCCTGTGGTGGCCGTAATGGATCAACAGGATTTGCTGATGGGCTTGGCTGTGGATTTAATTGTGGGTATGGAGTGGCTGAAGACTGAACTGGTGCGGCCTGCCCTCACGGCTCCTGAGTCCATGGCTCCTTTTTTGCGAGGAGAATGGGTGGTGCCCGGAACGGGAGCGCGCTTGCCATTGCTGGATCAGTCGGCCATTCTGAGATCCCATCGTTGGGGTTGACAGACGGCCCTCTAGGAGCTCGGCGGGAGGAAAGTGTATAGTTCCTATCAAAGATCCAAGCTCACTCCGTTCACAATGGGGAAAGCTGGACTGACGCTATCCCCTACGGATGCGTGCCGAGGCGGTTGAGGGCAGGGTTGCATAACAGCTAAGCCCTAAGAGGGCGGCAGAAAGGTGCATTCTCGACCAAAAGGGGGCAGAAGGGGAGATAGCTTGCATTTATTCTATGGGGTTCTGAGGTGTTGGGGGCGTTCCGTTAGCATCTGTGTTGAAGCATGAACAGAGGTAGCCAAGCAGTCAAGGGAGGATCCATGGTTCCGAGCGCGAACAGTCAGAGAGACTACACCGATGCGGTGGCCGCCTTTTGGCAGGGAGACTACGTCCAGGCGGTGCGGTTGTTCAACCAAGTGGCCGCTGCTCAGCCGCAAGATACTACTGTCAAGCTGCTGCTGGCTTCAGCACAAAAACAAGCTGGGCAGTTGTTAGAAGCTCGCCAGACCTACAACACCATTTTACAAATGGCCAGCGATCCCGATGAGCTGGAGTCGGCCCGGAAGGGTCTAGAAGAGCTGTTGCAAATGGCGCCGGAGCTAGCGGACATTCCCGATTCCCCAAGAGTGGACGAGTTTCGCCCTCAAGATGAGTTTGCACCTGCGTCGGATGCCTTTTCAGAAGTGGCTTTCCCGGCTGCCGATCCCTTCTTGCAGTTCGAGGGGATGGGGGAAGCGGATCCCTTCGCTCAAGATCCGTTTCCGCTGGAGGCGGACAGCCTTGGCAGCGATAGCGAGGTCTTCATGGGAGAAGAGAGATTTAGGGATCCCTTTGAGACCGGCCTGCAAATGCCGGGGGCTGATCCACTGAGTCCATCTTACAAACTGCCGACCTATCCTCGGGTAACCCCGTCAGTCATCTCAGGATGGGCAGGCTCGCAAGAGAGTGGGCCTCAAACCAATCGGGTGGCTGAGAGTGACTTTGCCTTTCTCAACGAGTTCGATCGAGATCATCCGGAAGTTCTAGAAGGGGACTCCGATACGCAGTTGGCCGTCGATGCCGATTTTCCTGATGAGATGGGCTTCTCCCTGCCCGGTCTTGAGGAAGAGGAAGGGGGATCCCTGGATGAAGTCCTGCCGACCGAATTGGTTGCCCCCATGAGTGAGCCGATCCCTGCCCCTGATGAAGATACTGCCAGTCCCGGCTCTGCTCTTTTCGATCTTGACGAGCTAGACAGCCTGGATCGCGAACTTGCCGGCATGGATGGCGGCGAGCCGGTGGGTGCCTTCTACCCAGACGAAGGGGCGACCGGGGGAATGAGCCCAATGGTGGAGACCAGCAGTGGAGCGGCCCAAGTTTTGCAGCCGCAACGTCTGCCCACGGCCTTACTCCCCATCCCCGATGTAGGTGAGCAAGGGGCAAGAGCGTCCGCCGGGATTGCCAACCGACCGATTGCGGATCGGCAATTGGCCATAGCGCTTATCCAAGGAGCGGTGAGTTTGGCTGCCGGATTGGCGATTGGTCTTGGGATCCCGACCAATGGGGGAGCCCGCTTGATTGCCGGGGTGATCGGAGGCGGGGTGATCGGCACAGGAGCAGGGGTTATCCTTGGAGCCGGCAGTGCCAAACACGTTCGCTCCACCGCCCAAGAGCTGGCCAGTCATTTTGCCGCTTTGGCCCAGGGGAATTATTCAGTACGAGCCACAGCCAACACCCACGATGAGCTGGGGCGCTTGGCCGACAGCTTTAACCAGATGGCGGCTGCCATCGAAGCCAACTTCACCGAACTGAACCAGCGGGCTGCCGAGCAAGGGCAAGCCAAGGAAGACCTACAGCGCCAGGTGATTCGCCTGCTGGACGACGTGGAAGGAGCCGCCCGTGGAGACCTGACCGTGCGGGCAGAGGTGACTGCCGATGTGCTGGGGGCTGTGGCCGACTCCTTTAACCTAACCATTCGCAGTCTGCGAGACATTGTCAGCCAGGTGAAGCGGGCTGCTGCCGCCGTGAACGATGCCGCCTTGCAGAACGAGGACTTTGCCCGCAGCCTCTCTGCCGATGCCTTGCGCCAGGCAGAGGAGATCTCCAACTCCCTCAACTCCATTCAGGAGATGACGGACTCCATTCAAGAGGTGGCCAGCAACGCCCGCGAAGCGGCCAATGTGACCGCCCAAGCCACAGAAGCAGCCTCTCGAGGCGGAGAAGCTGTGGATCGCATGGTGAGTGGCATCCTGGAGATCCGCGAAACCGTGGCAGAAACCACCCGCAAAGTGAAGCGATTGGCGGAATCCTCGCAGGAAATTTCCAAAATTGTGGCTTTGATTTCTCAAATTGCCTCTCGCACCAACCTGCTCGCCCTGAATGCCAGTATCGAGGCGGCTCGAGCTGGGGAATCGGGACGGGGCTTTGCCATCGTGGCCGATGAGGTGCGACAACTGGCCGACCGAGCTGCCAAAGCCTCGAAGGAGATTGAGCAGATTGTGTTGCAGATTCAATCGGAAACCAGCAACGTGATGACGGCCATGGAAGAGGGCACCCAATTGGTGATCGAGGGGACGCGGCGGGCAGAGCAGGCCAAGAACAGCCTGGACGAGATCATCGAGGTCAGTCGCCGGATTGACGAGCTGGTGCGGGCGATCTCTCAGGCCACCGTGCAACAAACGGAAACCTCTCGCTCTGTGGCGCAAGTGATGCAATCGGTGGAGTTGACCGCCAACGAGACTTCCAAAGAGGCGCAGAAGGTGGCAACTTCGCTACAACAGTTGGTGAGTATTGCCCGTGAGCTGCAAACTTCTGTCGGTCGGTTCCGGGTTGGGGATGAATGAGCAAATTTGCTGTTTTGAGGGCATTCTAGGGGCAAGGATCCCCATGACGGAGAAGTCCCCGATTTGCAATGGCAGTGGGATCCCCCTGTTGCAACCGTTGGCCGGACTTTTCGCCCAGGCGAGCCTCGCCCTGTCCGGTCTGTTATTACTGAATGAAAACTTGTGGGCTGTAGGAAGGGCCTCCTGCCATGAATGAAGAAGCACAGAAGCGGATCCTCAGTTATTTCATCGAAGAAGCCCGCGACCACTTGGCAACGATTGAACAAGTGCTCCTCAGCCTGCGGGACAGCATGAGCGATCCCGAGCTGATCAACGAACTGTTTCGAGCTGCTCACTCCATCAAGGGAGGAGCTGCCATGCTGGGTCTCACCAGCATCCAACGGACGGCCCACCGCATGGAAGATTTTTTTAATATCTTTCGCTCTCGCCCAGGCGGAGTGCCCGTCGATCAGCACCTGGAAACCCTGCTGCTGCGAGCTTTTGATGGGCTTTCGATGTTGTTGGAGGAGCTGCAGAGCCCCCGCGGCCTCACCCAGGAAGTCAGCAACACCACCCTGGCGGAATTGGAGCCGGTTTTTCAAGAGACCGAAAAGCACATTCAAAATCTTCTTGGCGAAGGCCCTGTCTCAGCTCCCGTCTCACCGCCGCCGGTTCGCACCCTGCAGCAAGACATGGCGGAGGTGGTGCCGCAGCAGTTGCGCCAGATGCTGGAGCTGTTTAAACAACGGGATCAGCCAGATGTCCGAGAGCGTTTGGTGGCGGCGAACGCCGTTCTCAAGGAGATCGGGCAAGTCCATCATCTGGCGGGCTGGCAACAGTTAACGGAAACCTTCGAGCAAGCCCTGGGCAACCCCGATGCCGACCTGCGAACTTTGGCTTTGGTTGCCTTGCGGGATTTGAAGCAAGGGCAGCAACTTATCTTGGCCGGCAAGCCTGAGCAGGTTGCCCCCTCCTCAGAATTGCAACAATTGGCTCGTCCTGCCGCCCCTCCTGCCCCGCCGGATCCCCTCGAGGTGCTGGTGCATCAGCAGATCCCGGCCTTGTTGCGCCAGATGTTGGAACTCTTCAAACGTCCCGACGACCCAGCCACTCGACCGGCCCTGCAAGCGTTGGCGCAATCTTTGCAGGATTTGGGGCAATCCTCGGCTCTGGAACTGGGGGGCTGGACAGATTTGACCCGCTTGATCGGCGAGATTTTGGCGGATCCCGGCCAGGATTTGCGACAACTGGCCCTGCCGGTGCTGCGAGACCTGAAGCAAGCGCACCAAGCTCTGGCCAGTGGAGCGGCAAACACCATCCAGCCCTCGGCTGAGTTGCTGGCTTTCCGCCCTGTTCCGGCAGCCCCTGAAGAGCCAGAAGTCCCCGAGCCCTTCGACCTTGGCCTTGCTTGGGGGTCTGAGGCAGAGCCGCCATTCCCAGAACCCGAGGGTGCTGCAGAGGATTGGGCTGTGGCTGCTGGGATCCCTGCGGAGGAAAGCGCTGCCCCCAATCTGAGCTGGGAAGCAGTACCCCTGGCCGAGACCTCTTTTGATGGGGATGAGCTGGGAGCCGACCAATTGCCGGAGCAGGAGAGCGTAGAGACAAGCTGGGATCTGGTGGCAGAACAGCCCCCATCCCTTTGGGAAGTGGGCACCGCTGAGGACTCCGTCCCGCTGGTGGGAACAGATTCAGAGCCTCTGTCTTCTCCCGCGGAAGAGGGCAATCTAGGTGATCTGAGTTGGCCAGAGGTCGGAGCTGCAGCAGCTTGGGAAGAAGACCGGTGGGCAGCCGCTGGGTCGATAGAAAGCCCAGAAGAGGACGGGCCGGGGATCGACTTGCTCTCTGGTGCCGGCGACTTTGGTCGCGCTAGCGGAGCGGAGCTCTATGCCACCCCCTTGGATCTGGAGGAAGAAGCCACCTCAGCCTTTGACGAACTGTTTGCCAATGCAGAAGCGCTATCCGATATCGAAGAGTTCCCAACAGAGCTGATCCCTCCCTCTCCTGAGCCCTTCTCCCAGACCTTTGAGGATCTGAGCCCAAGGTTGGAGGAGGAGAGAGCCGAGGCAGATCTGGCGGAGTTGTTTGCCGAAGTGGTGGGTGAAGGGGCAGAGGGGGTCGTCTCTGCTGAATCTGCCTGGGATACCGCTGAACAGGAGCCAACTGCCCAGAGCGTTGCTGCGGAAATGAGCGAGGGATCCGGCTTTGCCCCAGAGGTAGCCGCAAGTGCCGGGGTAGAGGCGCTGTTTGAGCTTGAGGAACTTCCCCTGGAGAGCGCTTCCCAGCAAGAAGGGTCTCAGCTTCCTGACGTTGAGGCCGTTGCCGCGGCTGAGCTGTCTTCACCCCTCCAGGAAGCCCTTGAGGATGGGGAGATCGCAGCAGATCTTTGGGCTGAATTTCCCGCAGACCTCCAGCTAGAGGATTTTTCCCTCCCAGCAGATCATCTGGCAGAGTCGGGTTCCGACGAGGTGGGATCCCTGGAGGTTGCCGACCCTGCTGTCTTTGATGCTGCCGAAGACAGCCTGGAAAGCCTTTTTTCCACCCCTGCGGCAGAAGCCGATCCGGCTTGGTCGATGCTGGAAGTCGGTGAACCTTCCGTATTTTCTTTGGACATTGCCGAGCCTGAGCAACTCGGGGATCTCGTTGTTGGCGAACCCTTCCCCACGTTGGACGAGCTTGCCTCTCTACCCGACATGGCCAACGAGCCGACGGAATCGGCAATTCCAGACTTCAGGGCTGAGCTGAGCCTGGGGGATCTCTTTGCCGGTGAGCTCCCCGAGGAGGACTCCATCCCACTGACCCAATCAGAAGCTGGGGACACAGCGGAAGCCCAAGAGTGGGCGCTTCTGGAGGATCTGTTCCCGGTTCAGGAGGAGTCTTTTGCGGAGCTGCAACCCATGGCTGAGGAGGCAGTCCCCCCTTCCTCGGAGATTCCTTTCGACCGTCTCGATGCTCTGTTCACTCAGGAATCCGACGGATCCCTCTCGGCCTTGGATGCCGATGGCGGTCGCGCCAGCGGAGCGGAGCTCTCTGGCCAGGTGGATCTGGATGAGTTGAGCCAGTTCTTAGCAGAAGGGGAAGCGCCCCAAGAAGGGATCCCCTTGGATTTTGCCACCTTCCTGGGCGACACAGAGGCTTTGCAAGCGAGCAGCCTGGCCGAAGCGACCGTGTCTGAGCCAGAGCCGCTTGATGCCGCAGTGGAGGAGGACAGTGCCCCCCAACCTGCGGAGGACGACCTGGAAAGCCAGTTGGCCAGCCTGTTTGCAGAGGATGAATCCTTGGCTGTTCCTGTTGGCCAGGCTGAGACCCCAGAGGAAGAGGCGCTGGAAGCTGCTCCGGCTCCCCGTTTGGACGATTTGGCGGCTCTTTTCGATGCTGCTGAACCGGCGGCGGCTCTTGAGGAGACATTGGCTCCCACTCTAGAGCCTGCTGCTGCAGCGCTGGGCGATGCTGGAAGCGATTTTGAAGCCCAACTGGAGTCTCTCCTGGGGGATCTTGATCGCGTCAGCGGTGGGGAGCACTTTGTAGATCCCAAAGCACCTGCCGCTGCTCCCACCCTTTCACCAGTTGTTGCTGCTCCCACCGCGGCGGTGACTGGGCCAACCTCACGGCGAACTGCTGCCCTCAGCAACCCCGTGATGCGGGTGGAAGTACGTCACCTCGACTCCATCAACAACCTGGTGGGAGAGTTGGTGGTCATCCGCAACAGCATGGAGCAAAACCAAACCCGTCTGCGCCAGTTTCTGGATGGCCTGTTGGGCCGTGTGCAACAGCTAGGGGATCTGGGCCAGCGCATGCGGGATCAGTATGACCGCTCCCTGCTGGAATCGGCTTTGTTCTCCAGCCGCAGCGGCTCAGCCTATGGCGGCACGGTAACGGTGGGCTTTGGTCGAAATGGCGAGGGATCCACCCGAGGCAGGCGCGGCCATTCCTCCGGCCAAGAGTTCGACAAGCTGGAAATGGATCAGTTTACGGCCTTCCACGCTCTGGCCCAGGAGATCATTGAGCTCATTGTGCGGGTGCGCGAGTCTTCCTCCGACATCGAGTTTGCCGTGGATGAGGCAGAGCAGATTACCCGCCAATTTCGCCAGGTGACCACCCAACTGCAAGAGGGCCTGAACCGGGCGCGCATGGTGCCCTTCTCGCAAGTTGCCGACCGCTTGCCCCGCGCCATTCGGGATCTCTCCATCAAAACGGGCAAGCAGGCCAGCCTGGTGGTGGAGGGACGCGACACCCTTATCGACAAGGCCATCCTGGAGGAGCTCTATGACCCGATGACCCACCTGGTGAACAACGCTCTGGTTCACGGGATCGAGCCCCCTGAGGAGCGTCGCCGGGCGGGCAAGCCCCCTGAGGGCAAGATCGTCGTCAAAGCCTTCTATCAGGGCAACCAGACGATCATCATCGTCTCGGACGACGGCGCCGGGATCCCGGTGGAGAAAGTCAAGGCCAAAGCTCAAAGGTTGGGGCTGCTGGCGCAACAAGCCGACGAGGACGAAGTGTTCAACGTTCTCTTCCACCCCGGTTTCAGTGTTCGCGAGGCCAGCGAAGTGGACGACCTGGCCGGTCGAGGGGTTGGCTTGGATGTGGTGCGCCGCAACATCACCGATCTGCGCGGCAGTATCCAAGTGGATTCTGTGCGGGGCAAAGGAACCACCTTCACCATCCGTCTCCCCCTCACCCTGAGCATCTCCAAGGCCATGGTGTGTGTCAGCAACAAAGCCCTGATCGCCTTCCCCCTGGATGGTGTGGAGGAGATGCTGGATGTTCCTGCCGACGAAGTTCAGCCGGATGAGCAGGGGCGGCCCTCGATTCTCTGGCGGGATCAGCGCCTTCCCTTCCAGCCCCTCTCGAATTTGCTGGCCTACAGCCGCAGCCACAGCCGCAGCCGTTCTGAGGTGTACAGCATCACTCAGGAGGAGGGCATCATTCCCATCGTCATCCTGCAAAGTGCCGGTCAGTATGTTGCCCTGCAGGTGGACAGCTTTGTGGAAGAGCAGGAAATCGTGATCAAGCAACTGCGCGGGCCTGTGCCCAAGCCGCCGGGCATTTCTGGGGCAACGGTGTTGGGGAACGGGCGGGTGCTGCCGATTGCCGATATCATCGAGCTGGTGGACATAGCCCACGGTCGCCGTCGGGATCTCAACCGCTTCTGGCTGGATCACCGGGATGAGGAGCCGACCCCGGAAGAGGTGCGTCAGACCACGGTGCTGATCGTGGACGACTCGATTACCGTTCGGGAGCTGCTCTCAATGTCTTTCCAGAAGGTGGGCTACCGGGTGGAACAGGCGCGGGACGGCCAGGATGCCTGGGAAAAGCTGCGCGGTGGCCTGCCCTGCGACCTTATCTTCTGCGACATCGAGATGCCGCGCATGGACGGCCTAGAGCTGCTCGCCCGCCTGCGAGAAGACAGCAACTTCAAGCATCTTCCGGTTGCCATGCTCACCTCGCGGGGGGCAGAACGGCACCGGCAAACCGCACGGGAACTGGGAGCAACTGCCTACTTCACCAAGCCCTACCTGGAAGAGGAGCTGCTCAGCGCTGCTGCCCGCATGCTGCGGGGAGAACAGTTGTTGGCGCCTAACCCAACTTCCCAATCACAACAGTAGTGCAGTTCTGGCGGGGGTGCTGTAAGTGTAAGCATGGCACTCTTGTATCAGCGGGTGCCGAACAGGCGATCCCCTGCATCTCCCAGGCCGGGGATGATGTACCCGTGCTCATCTAGGCCATCGTCCACAGCAGCGGTATAAATCGGCACATCCGGGTTCTGTTTGTGGAAGTATCGGATCCCTTCTGGGGCGGCCACCAGGCAAATGAAGCGGATCGACTTGGGTCGGGTTTGGCGTAGGCGTGCCACAGCCGCTGCTGCCGAATGGCCGGTGGCCAACATCGGATCCACCACCAGCACCTCACGATCCTCGATATCGGTGGGCACCTTGAAGTAGTACTCGATGGGGATCAGGGTATGGGGATCCCGATACAGGCCGATATGCCCCACCCGTGCTGATGGGATCAGCTCCAGCATGCCGTCGAGGAGCCCTTGGCCGGCCCGCAGGATCGAGGCCAGCACCAGCTTTTTCTCTGCCGCCAACATCGGCGCCAACATTGGGGCCATCGGGGTTTGAATGGGCTGCAGCTTGAGGGGCAAATCGCGGGTTACCTCGTAGGCCATCAAGAGGCTGATCTCCCGCATCAGCGCTCGGAAGTCGGCGGTTGTGGTTTCAACGCGGCGCATGAGGCTGAGCTTGTGCTGTACCAGAGGGTGATCGATGGTAATCACCTGGGCCGCCATGCTGTGCTCCTGAGATAAAGGGATCCCGTGATGGATGCCAGAATAGCAGAAGCGCTTGCCCCCGGTGGGCCGAAGGCTTCCTCTGCTTGCTGTTGTCAAAGGGGAGTAATCAGTGCAGATCCGCTTTGCTGTGGTGAGCGATCCCCACGTCACCCTTCCTTCTACCCTTTGGGATCACCCCAGCCGATTTCACTTGGTAGAGGTGAGCATCCCGGCTCTGGAACAGGTTTTGCAGCATCTGGTGCAGTTGCCTTTGGATTTTCTGCTGTTGCCGGGGGATCTAACCCAGCATGGGGAGCCGGAAAACCATGCGTGGCTGGCGGAGCGGCTGGCTCGGCTGCCCTTTCCGGCTTTTGTGGTGCCCGGTAATCACGATGTGCCGCAGCCTAAGGGCAACGGGCGCTCCATTGGTTTGGCGGATTTTCCCCGCTACTACCAAGCTTTTGGCTATGAGGATGGACAGTCTTTGGATTACAGCCGGGTGTTGCGGCCAGGGATCCGCTTAATCGGCCTCAATTCCAACCATTTCGATGCTCAGGGTCAATTGGTGGGGTGTCTAACCCCGGAACAACTGACCTGGCTGGAGAAGGAATTGGCGGCAGCCAAAGAAGAGCTGGTGCTGCTGATGGTGCATCACAACGTGGTCGAGCATCTGCGCGGGCAGTCTCTCCATCCTTGGGGGCGTCGCTACATGCTGGACAATGCCCCCCAATTGCGGCGGCTGCTACAAACTTATGGCGTGCAACTGGTGTTCACCGGACATCTGCACATCCAGCACATCGCCCGGCGAGGGGGGGTCTATGACATTACCACCGGCTCTTTGGTTAGCTTTCCCCATCCCTACCGCCTTGTCGAGATCCAGTTGGATCGGGAGACCGGGATCCAAGTCCACATCCAAAGCTATCGGGTGGGATCCCTGCCGGATTGGCCTGATTTGCAGGCGTTCTCGCGAGAATGGATGGCCCAGCGCAGCGAACCGGCGGTGGTTAAGTTTTTAACTTCTGCGCCGCTGAATCTGCCCCTGGCGCAGGCGCAAGCCTTGGCCCCACGATTGCGCTACTTTTGGGCAGCAGTGGCTGCCGGGGATCCAGACCTCTCTTTCCCGGACTTTCCCCAACCGGCAGGCCGATTCTTAGAACGTTTCAGCCGTTGCTTTCGCTGCCCCCCTGATAACCAGGCCCAACTTCGTGTTTCCAAGTGTTTCCAAGTGTTTCCAATTTCTAGGGATCCCCCCGAAGGGGGAACGCGAGATCGCCCCCCAGGTCCCAGCTACTCCGCCGAGCCCTGCCAGTTTCCAATTTCTAGGGATCCCCCCGAAGGGGGAACCCATGCAGAATGATACGCACATTTAGATGACAGGTGATAAGGCGTTTCCAATTTCTAGGGATCCCCCCGAAGGGGGAACGAGGCAGATATCCTCCCGACCGTTGAGGCGTTACAAGCAGGTTTCCAATTTCTAGGGATCCCCCCGAAGGGGGAACATTAATGCTCATGTCGAGCCACTAGTATCGATCGGCTACTTGGCAGTGTTTCCAATTTCTAGGGATCCCCCCGAAGGGGGAACCGGGGACGGGCACATCCCAGGCGGGGGAATACTCGTCTACCGTTTCCAATTTCTAGGGATCCCCCCGAAGGGGGAACTTAAGTTTTATTGGGAGAGAATCTTTACACTTCGCTGGCGGTTTCCAATTTCTAGGGATCCCCCCGAAGGGGGAACGCGGTTCCGTGGCGGCGGACCGCGTCATAATTGTCTAGTTTCCAATTTCTAGGGATCCCCCCGAAGGGGGAACTCCATGCGGAAATGCGAGAGATGAGCCTGGTCGATACTGAGTTTCCAATTTCTAGGGATCCCCCCGAAGGGGGAACAGCAATTAAAGACAACCCGGCAGGAGGTCATTTACTATAAACGGTTTCCAATTTCTAGGGATCCCCCCGAAGGGGGAACACTTTTAATATTGTCCTGAGCAGAACCGAGTATCCTTTTGTTTCCAATTTCTAGGGATCCCCCCGAAGGGGGAACTTTAGACACCCTGCCAACCCGTGACTGGACATTTTTGTTTCCAATTTCTAGGGATCCCCCCGAAGGGGGAACAAACTTATAACGAATGGAGAACCAGGCAGGGTCTAGTTTCCAATTTCTAGGGATCCCCCCGAAGGGGGAACGAACCGGACCGTTGCAGTGTTGCAGGCGTTTCGGGGGGGATAGTTTCCAATTTCTAGGGATCCCCCCGAAGGGGGAACGACCTCGTTTATGCGGACCTGGGGGGACGTAGTAAAGCGGGTTTCCAATTTCTAGGGATCCCCCCGAAGGGGGAACAATTAAACGCTAGGAACTGGTCCGGGATTGGCGATTTACCCAGTTTCCAATTTCTAGGGATCCCCCCGAAGGGGGAACATGATCCGGAAAATCGGTACTGATTTATGGGCCGTCAAGTTTCCAATTTCTAGGGATCCCCCCGAAGGGGGAACTCCACCCCTATTAAACCC
>DVDX01000020.1 GCA_015295985.1 Synechococcus sp. M44_DOE_062
TTGCTCGGCAACGCTATTGCTATGCCTACGGCACCCTGACGGGAACCGCAACGCTAACGCGAAGACGCGACAACGTTTTGGGTGTGGTGTCCCAGTCTGAGTCAAAGGACTACAAGTTCAACAGATCGAGGGGCAGAGCAGAGCATTCAAGCTCCTGAGGCATGAAAAAACCCCTGGGAGTCTGTCCGTGTTTCGACCCCAGAGGCTTCTTCTCTTCACTCCTCACCACTATTGAGCATAGCCGCCCTTTGAAAGGCTGTCAAGCACTTTCCCATTGGGGTTGGCGTGTGGGAAATTGGGCCAGGGTGGCACTGCCATACAGGATCATCTGCTGGGGCTGTAAGTTCACCCGATCGACCCGCAGCTCAGTGCCTCGCAAGGCCAGCCGATCCAAATCCAGCAGCCCATTCAGGCGGTCTACCAAGGCCCGGCTCAAGGCCAGCTCCTCTTCTGTGCCGCCTGCAAACACCGGATCTGTAAAGCGGATGCGACGCCGCTCCAGCACCTCAACCTGGGCGGAAAAACCGACGCGGAAAGCCCTGGCTTCTCCCTGCCGTACGTTTGCCTGCAATTGTAGTTGCCGCGCCGGGGTGATGCTGATATGGACGTGATGGAAGGATAGGGGGCTGCCATCCTGTCCCACCAGGGCCAGCCTGTTCAGCACAAAAGGTGTGTTAAACGATTGCACCAGATCGTCTTGGCTCAGCACCACACGCATCGTGGCCTGTACCGGCTGGCGCAGTTTGATCTTCCCCTGCCAAATTTGGCTGAAATCGATGGCCACCGCGTTGCAAAACAGCTCCAAGGCCGAAAGCCTCAGGCCGTTGTACATCTGCAAGTGCTGGCCCAACAACTCAAAGCTATCGATACGACCCTGCAACAGTTTGGCAACAGGCTCCACCCGTACGCGCGCTTCTAGCCGCTCTGCCTGCTTGAAGAGGGCGCGAATGGCTGCGCTTACCCCCCGACTGACCCAATCGACAGCCATGGGATTCTGGAGGGAAAGTTGGGGCAGGAGTCCTGTAGCCATGGGACAAGGTGAAGTTCGTCTACAGGGATCATAACCAACCATTAAGAAAAGTTACAACCTCCGCCGACGGAGAGGCTGTTCTCTCAGGAGTAGGTGCGTCCTTCCTGCATGGCCGAGCGGGCCACGGCTGCGATCCCCTGGTCGGTGGCGCGGGGCAGATGAAAGTACCGTCCGCCCGCCAATTCCGCCAGTTCGGCGCTGAAGCCGGTGGTTACAAAGCGGCTTTGGGAGTCGATCAAGAGCAGCTTCAACCCCAGGGCGCGGATGCGCAGGGCAATCTCCCGCAGCTCCTGCTTTAGGTCGATGGGATCCGTCCCCAGTTGAGTTTTGCCGTCACTCCGTCCCAGAGAGCGGCTGAGGGGGATGTTGCCCCGACCATCGGTGAGGGCCACCAGCATCACCTGGCCCACGTCGCCGGCAGCACGGGCATTGACTCCCATCCGCACCGCTTGGGTGAGGGCATGGGCAAGAGGGGATCCCCCGCCACAGGGCAGAGATTCCAAACGGCGGCGGGCCAGCTCAATGGAGCGGGTGGGGGGCAGCAGCACTTCGGCAGTTTCTCCACGAAAGGCGATGAGGGCCACCTTATCGCGGTTCTGGTAGGCTTCTGTGAGCAGGCGCAGGGCCGCTCCTTTGGCCGCTTGCATGCGGTTGAGGGCCATGGAGCCGGAGGCATCCACCACAAAGATCACCAGGGCTCCGGCCTTGCGAACCAGCTTTTTGGCGCGGATATCGCTCGGTTCCACGACGACGGCGCGTCCCGGTTGTCGCTGGCGGCGGCTCTTCTGGTAGGGAGCAGCGGCTCGCAAGGTGGCATCGACGGCAATGCGGGGGTTGGATCCCTGGGGCAGGATGGGCTTGATGTAACGGCCCCGGTCGGCGCTGAACACCAGGCTGCGGGATCCCGTTTTTCCCCGTTGGTTGAGGGACTGGGCAAAGGCCAGCAGGCGCGGGTCGAGGGCAATGCGCTCTGGCTCAAAGAAAAACTCTTCCGGCAGACTCAGGTTTTCTGGTTGGGGATCCGTTTCCTGTTGGTCTTCCCCATCCTTGTTGGAAGGCGGTTGTTGGGGTGGTGGCGGGGGGGGAGGGGGGGGCTGGTCGGGGTCGTATTGGGCGCGGGGCAGCAGCACCAGTTGCACAGCCTGCTGCAGATCTTCGGCCAACAGGCGATCCCGTCCTTCCAGGGCGGCCAGGGCACAGGCGGCTCGCAGGGCAAACTGATCTCCTCGATGGCCTTGGACATTGCCGCGGATGGCCTCTTGCACCAGGTAGTGGATCTGTTCCTGCCGCGGCTTGACTTGAGGCAGCCACTCTCGCGCAAGCAGGATGCGGGTGCGGATTTCTTCCAATTCTGCCTGGTGTTGTGCCAGAAAGGGTTCGGGGGCATCGCTGAATTGGTTGACCCGCTGAGTGATCTCCCGCCGCTCCTCCAGGCTCAGATCCCGCTCCACCGGCACCACCATGGCCATGCGATCCAGCAAGTGGGGGCGCAGGGATCCCTCCTCGGGGTTGTAGGTGGCCACCAGCAGGGGCCGACAGGGGTGTTGCAGGCTGATCCCTTCCCGCTCCAGGCGATTCACCCCATCGCCCACCACCGTCAACAGCAGGTTGGCAATTGAGTCATCCAGCAGGTTGATGTCGTCCACGTACAGCACACCCCGGTGGGCGGCAGCCAGCAGCCCCGGCTGAAGGACGGTTTCTCCCAGCTCCACCGAAGCTCCCACATCCACGGATCCCAGCAGCCGATCTTCGGTCACGCCCAGGGGAATCTGGACAAAGGGGGGCGATATCACTTGGGTGGGCGGCACCTCTCCGGCTGGGTAGCGAGCCTTGGCCCAGTCTGACCAGGTGTCCGGTCGCGCCGGATCGTCGTTGCAATAGGATCCCGCGATCACCTCGATGGGCGGTAGCAAGGCATGGATCCCTCTGGCCAAAACCGACTTGGCCGTGCCACGCGGCCCCACCAGCACTACCCCCCCCAGGCTGGGATCCACCGCTGCCAACAGCAGAGCCAGCTTGGCCGCCTGCTGCCCCACGACAGCGGTGAGGGGAAAGGTACAAGGGGCGGATAGAGTTGCGGATCCCATGGTTGACGGATAAAGCTTGGCGATCAAGGGTTCAATCGGGCCAATTCGCAGCGGATCGGGAGCTCACACCCCAGTCTATCGCTTGAGTGCTCCGCAGCGCTTTCGCGACCGAGGGTTTTTGGGGGTGTTCCAAACCGGTTTTAGGGAGTTCCCCAAGCGTTCCGCGCTGCTGACGCAACCACCCCAAGTCGCTTTCCCAAAGGAGTAGTTCGGAATCCAGGCCGCCAACGGCTTCACGCCGACTGGGAATGCTCCGGGTGGGCTACTGCCGTTTGGTGGTCATCTCTGTTCAAAATGGGCACCGCTTCAGCGGGTTGCAATCATCACGTGCTTGGTGATTTGGTAGTCGCGCACCGCTTCTGCCGAGAGATCTTTGCCGAATCCTGATTGCTTAAAGCCACCATGGGGGGCCTCAGAGGCAATGGGAATGTGGTCGTTGATCCAGACGGTGCCAAACTCCAGGTCGGCGGCCAACTTCATCGCTCGTCCGATGTCTTGAGTCCACACAGAAGCCGCCAGCCCGTATAGGACGTCATTGCCCAGGCGTAGCGCTTCCGCTTCTTCGCGAAACGAGCTGAGCGTGAGAACCGGCCCAAAAACCTCACTCTGTACGATCTCCGCTTTTTGATCAACATTGACAATCACCGTGGGTTCATAGTAGTAGCCCTGGGCAAACTGGGAAGGGATCCGCCCGCCGGTCAGTACCTTGGCTCCCTCTGCTTTGGCCCGCTCCACAAACCCCATCACCCGCTCCCGCTGGACTGCTGAGACCAAAGGCCCCATCTCCACCCCGGCTTCAAAGGGGGATCCCACTGTTACTTTGCGCATGGCCTCTACAATGGCCTCTTGCACCTGCGCCAGCTTGCTCTCTTGCACATAGACGCGGGTGGCTGCCGTGCAGTCTTGGCCAGTATTGACGGTGGCAGCAAAGGTGGCCTTGGCAGCAACGGTCTCTACATCCGCATCCTCGAAGACGATAAACGGCGCTTTGCCCCCCAGTTCCAAATGCACCCGCTTCAGAGTATCTGCCGCTGTCCGCATCACCTGCTTGCCAGTGGCGGTAGAGCCGGTGAGGCTGACCATCCGCACCTGCGGGTGCTCCACCAGGGCTTGGCCAGTGGCGTTGCCCCCGGTAACGATGTTGACCACTCCTGGTGGGATCCCGGCCTCAGCAATCAGTTCCCCCAGCATCAGGGTGGTCAGGGGGGTGGCAGGAGCAGGCTTGAGCACCACCGTACAGCCGGCAGCTAGGGCGGGGCCAATCTTCCAGACGGCCATCATCAGCGGATAGTTCCAGGGGGTAATTTGAGCGCATACCCCCACCGGCTCTTTGCGAAAGAGGGAGGTGTAGCCCTTGGCGTATTCTCCAGCGCTAAAGCCATGGATGTCGCGGGCGGCAGCAGCGAAGAAACGCAGATTATCCACTGCAAACGGCAAATCTCCCCCCAAGCTAAGGAACTCGTAGGGCTTGCCGGTGTTTTCCGATTCCACACGAGCCAATTCTGCGGCGCGAGCTTCGATCAGATCTGCCAATTTCCAGAGGGCCAGGGATCGCTCGCCGGGGGTGAGTTTCGACCAACGGCCATCGTAGAAGGCTGTTTGGGCAGCCTGCACCGCCCGATCCACATCGGCAGGGCTGGCATCCACCACCTCTGCCAGTTTCTCGCCGGTGGCCGGGTTCTCGATGGTCATCAATCCCCCCCCTTGGCTATCGACCCATTGACCGTCGATCCAGAGTTTGTAGGCCATAGCGATGTCCTCAACAGCTTGGTGAAATAGCTCTCCCCATTGTGCCGAATCTTTTTGGCTCGGCTTGAATCATAAGCTTCATTAACTTTCGAGCGCAGAGATTTCGAGCTGGCGGGGAACCCTTTGGGATTGGAAGGGTCAAAATGGATGCTCGCGAAGCGGGCCGTAGGTCGCTAGGGATCCGGTATCTGTTAAGGTGCAGGAAGGGTGGACTCTTCTGCACAAGCATTCCTGAGGTTGGGTTCATGTCTCCCGTGCTGTGGCAAGCGATTGGGTATGCCTGTGGGATCTCGCTGGGGATCCTGGGCTTGGTTGCCCTTGTTAACGTTCTCGTGGAGTGGCTGGAGCGGCGAGAGACCCCGGCGAAGCCAACCGAGCCACCAGAACCCTGCAGCACACCGGAGGGATCCCAGTCGGCATGAGTGACAGGGTTCGCGTTCACGTCTGGGTGCGGGGGCGAGTTCAGGGGGTGGGGTTTCGGGCTCACACCGAAGCGATGGCTCGCAACGCGGGTGTCCAAGGGTGGGTGCGCAATTTGCGGGATGGTCGCGTAGAGGCCGTTTTTGAAGGATCCCCTGCCGCAGTAGAGGCGATGCTGCGCTGGTGCCAACAGGGCAGCCCTGGCTCGGTTGTGGAGGCTATTGAGCAACGTTCCGAGCCACCGGAAGGTCTAGCCACCTTTGAGATTCGCCCTACCGTCTGAAGGAGTTCCGCTGTTCCGAGGATTCCTTTGACCTAAAGAGCTTCGTCCGTCGGTTCTGAGCTGCCATCCCCGGAAACTGCCCATGAGCTGGGATTCCCCAAGGTCACACTACAATGGGTACACCGCAATTTTTCCCGTCCCATGACTGTTGCTGCCCCTGCCAAAGTGCAATACGAAGCTGTGATCGGGCTGGAAGTTCACTGCCAGCTCAGCACCCGCTCCAAGATCTTCTCCAGCAGCGCGACGGCATTTGGCGCTCCCCCCAACACGAATATTGACCCGATTTGTATGGGCTTGCCCGGCACCCTGCCGGTATTGAACGAAAAGGTGCTGGAGTACGCGGTCAAAGCCGGTTTGGCCTTGAATTGCACCATTGCTCCCTACAGCAAGTTCGACCGCAAGCAATACTTTTACCCCGACTTGCCCAAAAACTACCAAATCTCCCAATACGACCTGCCGATTGCCACCCACGGCTGGATCGAGATCCAGCTCAGCGACGGTCGCACCAAGCGCATCGGCATCACCCGTCTGCACATGGAAGAAGACGCGGGCAAACTGGTGCATGCCGGCAGCGATCGCCTGTCGGGATCCAGCTATTCCTTGGTGGATTTCAACCGGGCGGGGGTTCCCCTCATCGAGATCGTCAGCGAGCCGGACATCCGCAGCGGGGAAGAGGCGGCAGAGTATGTGCAAGAGCTGCGCCGCATCCTGCGCTATGCCGGGCTGTGCGATGGCAACCTACAGGAGGGATCCCTGCGCTGTGATGTGAACATCTCGGTGCGTCCGCTGGGGTGCGAGACCTTTGGCACGAAGGTGGAAATTAAAAACATGAACTCCTTCAACGCCATCCAACGGGCCATAGAGTACGAGTTCAACCGCCAGGTCAAGGTTGTGGAGGCGGGTGAGCGGATCGTACAGGAGACCCGCCTCTGGGAAGAAAACAGCCAGCGCACCATCAGCATGCGCAAGAAAGAGGGATCCAGCGACTACCGCTATTTCCCCGAGCCGGATCTGCCACCGATTCGTGTTACCGAAGAGCAAAAGGCCCGCTGGAGGGCAGAGCTGCCGGAATTGCCCGGTGTGAAGCGGCGACGCTACCAAGAGGTGTACGGCCTCTCGGTGTACGATGCCCGCTACCTCAGCGACGAACGCAACACCGCCGAGTACTTTGAAGCTGTGATCGCTGCTGGCGCCGACCCGAAAGCAGCCGCCAACTGGATGATGAGCGACATCGCCAGCTACCTCAACACCCACAAGCTGGACTACCCTGACATTGCCCTAAAGCCGGAAACCCTGGCTGAGCTGATTGCTCTCATCGAGCAGGGCACCATCTCCAGCAAAATTGCCAAGGAGATCCTGCCGGAACTGCTGGAAAAAGGCGGATCGGCCCGCGCCTTGGTGGAAGCCAAAGGCATGACCCAAATCTCGGACAGCACTCTTCTGGAGCAGCTCATCGCCGAGGTGCTGGCGGAGAACCCAGAGCAACTGGAGCAGTATCGGGAGGGCAAAACTAAGCTCTTTGGCTACTTTGTTGGGCAATTGATGAAAAAAACCCAGGGACGAGCGGATCCAAAGTTGGCCAACGACCTGCTTAAGCAACACCTCAACGGCTAGCTCCAAGCATCGGTGAGGGAATAGCCCAACTCCTGAACCATGCGCCGCAGCAGAGGCAAACTCAGCCCGATGACATTGCCGGGGCACCCCTCAATTCGCTCCACAAACAGGCTGCCACGACCATCGATGGCAAAGCAGCCAGCACAGGCCAAAGGCTCGCCGGTGGCCACATAGGCGCGAATTTCCTCGTCGCTGGGCTTAGCAAAAAACACCCGCGTCACCGCATAGTGGGTAAGGCGGCGGTTCTGCTTCGTGTCAATCAAGGCATGGCCCGTGTAAAGCTCTCCCACTTCGCCCCGCATTTGCCGCAAGCGCCGTTCCGCCTCTAGAGGATTGGGTGGCTTACCCAGGATCTCACCGTGTAGGTAGAGCACGGAATCGGCTCCCACAACCAAGACAGGCTCCCGTTGCTGGGCTGCCACCACTTCCGCTTTTGCCGAGGCCAGCTTCTGCACCAGCTCCACCGGATTAGAGCTCTGGATTTGGCTTTCGTCGAAATAACTGGGTTGAACGCGATGAGGGATCCCGGCAGCCTTTAACAATTGGCGGCGAGCAGCGGATTGCGAGGCCAGTACGATAGTGGGAGGCAACATCGATGCAACACTCAAAGCCTGGACGTTTGCTGGATTGAAGTTCGTTCTATTAATAATCTATTAATAATTGTGGGTTTCCATCCCTTTTGGGATGCGCCTGAGGTGTAGCGACGAGCAGGCGCTGAAAGGAAACTCTCTCGACATCTTCCCAGCCGGATCCCATTTGTGACCACTGTACCCTCACAGGCCCCCACCCAAGCGGATCTCGATCTTGCCCGTTCCGGGATCCTTCAGCGTTATTGGGGGGATCAAGACACCCCGGAAAGCCGCTGGGTGAACTTGCTGGTGGCGGTGTTGGTTTTCTGTTCATCCACCTTTTTTGTGGTGGAAACCTATCCCATTCCTCCTGAGGTGCGTCTTTGGCTGGAGCGGGTGGATCGTCTCATTCTCGGCCTGTTTGTGGTGGAATACCTGCTCCGCCTGGCAGCGGCCCCGCAAAAGTTGCGCTATGTCGTGAGCTTGTATTCGCTGATTGATCTGCTCGCCATTTTGCCTTTTTTTGCCGGGCTAACCGATATTCGCTTCATACGCATCTTCCGCTGGTTTCGCATTCTGCGGCTGCTGCGCTTGGTAGAGGGTAAAACTCTGTTTGGGCAGTTCATTTCTGCCGATAGCCGCATTTTGCTGCGCATTTTCTTCACTCTCTTTGCCATTGTTTTCGTCTACTCTGGGCTGATCTATCAGGTAGAACATCCGGTGAATCCTGGTGTTTTTGCCACCTTTTTGGATGCTTTCTACTTTTCCGTCGTCACCATGACCACGGTGGGGTTTGGGGATCTCACCCCCAGTTCTGAGCTGGGTCGGTTGCTGACGGTGCTGATGATCCTGACGGGGATCGCCCTGATCCCCTGGCAAGTGGGGGAGCTGATCAAACAATTGGTGAAAAGCGGCAACTCGGTGCAATGGGCCTGCCCAGGGTGCGGTTTGTCCCAACACGATGGGGATGCCCAATTCTGCAAACGCTGTGGCACACCGCTCTACCCAGGCAGTTAAGCCTATCGGGGTTGGCCCGACATTTTTGGAAAATTTCCTGTGCGAAAGCAACAACAGGGTAAGCTAGGACGGGTTGGGCAGAGGATCTGCGATGCTGGCGTACCCCAAGCCGGTCATCCCCGGCCAGTTGAACGTGAAGGCAGGGGTGGGGATGCTTTTTGCTGCCATTGCTCTTGGCCTGGTGCTCAGCCAAGTTCAACCGTTGCCACCTGTCGCTCAGGATTTGCAAGGGATCCCTGCCGAGACTCTCTCTTGGCAGGAGGTGCCCAAACAAAAGTATGCCTGGCACATTTGCTACGCCTTTCTGGGAAATATGGGGCTGATCAACATCGGCGGCGGACTGGTTGGCGTCCCGCCTGGCAGCTGGTCGGCTGTTTTCGCAGATTCTCCTGTCAGGCGGAATGCTGCAGCTGGCTTCTTGGGCTTTGGTGGCCCTGACGGGGCTGGGTGGCGTCGGAGCCACGGCGGTTGCGGTGGTGGTGATGGTGTTGTTTGTTCACCTGGTCTTGGCCACCTGCCGTTCCGTGCAAGCCGTCCGAAGGCTAACCCAATCCCGAACCTGCCGTTGACCCCAGTTGGGGAAAGCTGAGAAATCATTTAAGATCACTTAATATCATTAATGGTAACCCTCTCAACAACTGGGTGGTGCTCGGCATGGCGGTGCAAGAGGAGGTTTTTTTTGAGGGTGGCCCCCACAGCGGCGATTTGGTGTTGAACTCCTTCATTGGGGCTACGCTGGTCGGCTTGCCTCTGTTTGTGGGGGCCCTGGTGCGCAAGCTGTGGGTACACTATCGGATTACCAATCGTCGCATCACCGTGATCGGGGGGTGGGGCGGCAAGGAGCGCTCAGATGTGATCTACAGCGAGATCGCCAAGGTGGTCATGGTGCCCCGCGGCCTGGGCGTGTGGGGAGATATGGTGCTTACCCTCAAGGATGGCAGTCGCCTGGAGATGCGGGCCTTGCCTCGCTTCCGCGAAATCTACAACTACATCAACGAGCGGATCGACGAGAAGGCCAAGCAGGTGAGCGGCCCAATCGGCAAAAATCGCCGCCCTGCCAAGTCCTGAGCATGCCTGAGTTGGGGATCCCTTCCCGTGGCTGTCTCCTCTCTTCCCAGCCGGGATCCCGCTTGGCCTGAGCGCCTGGCCCTGGTGCATGAGTACCTAATCTGGCCGGGGGGATCGGAAAAGGTTTTGCAGGAGCTGGTGGCTTTTGCCCCGCAGGCTCCCCTCTACGTCAGTCTCTTCTCGGCTCACACCCTGCCACCAGGTTGGCAAGAGCTGTCGATTCACACCTCTTTTTTGCAAGGCTGGGCCAAGTGGCTGGGGGTACTGCGCCCTGATTACCATGCCCGCCTTAAGTATCTGCTGCCCTGGATGCCGTTGGCCTACGAGAGCTTTGACTTTTCGGGGTATGACTGTGTGATTTCCAGCAGCCACGCCTTTGCCAAAGGGATCCTGACGGGATCTTCTACCCTGCACCTGAGTTACATCCACAGCCCCACCCGCTACCTCTGGGAAAACCGAGAGCTGTATCTGCAGCGAGAAGGGCTGGGGGGAATCGGGCCTATTCGCGCAATCAGCCAATGGCTGCTGCACCGCTTGCGCCAATGGGATTTTCTGGCGGCTCAACGTCCGGATCTGTTGATCGCCAACTCCCAGCACATTCGCCGCCGCATCGCCAAGCTCTATCGCCGCGAGGCTGTGGTCATTTATCCGCCTGTTCCGCTGCAGGGGTTTGAGCCGGTGGCGGATCCCAGCGCCGATTACGACCTGGTGGCGGGCCGATTGGTGCCCTACAAGCGGGTGGATCTGGCCATTGCCGCCTGTGAGCGGCTGGGTCGTCGTCTGCTGATTGTGGGAGAAGGGCCGGAGCTCCCTAGGCTCAAGCGACTGGCGGGGCCGCAGGTGGAGTTTTTGCCCCATCAACCGCAAGCCCGTCTGCAAGAGCTATTGGCCCATTGCCGGGTGCTGTTGTTCCCGTGGGAGGAGGATTTCGGCCTGGTGCCGGTGGAGGTGCAAGCCTGTGGTCGCCCTGTGGTCGCCCTCAACCGGGGAGGTGCCCGGGAGACGGTTATCCACGGCCAAACCGGCATCCTCATCCCCGAAGCCAGTGTGGAAGCGTTGGTGGAAGGGCTGCGCCAGGCGGATCGACAGGAGTGGGATCCCCGGCGGATTCGGACCCATGCTCTGCAATTTGCTCCGGAGCGATTTCATGCTCAGTTGGGATCCCTGCTGCGCTGGGCTTGGCCTCGTTTTCAAGCCGGAGAACGGTTGGATCCCCGGGAATGGAGCCCTCAGTAGGGCCGCCGCTGCACAAAAGCCGGCAACTCAATCCGGCTGCGACCGCCTGTTTCCACTCCCGCCCGTGAAACAGCCGGAGCGGAGCGTTTGAGGAGCTTTTCTGCCCGTTCGCGCCAGCGGTGCGGAGCACTTTCTTCCTGCTCTTCCAGGGTGAGGGGCGGGATCCCTGTGGTGGGTGTTCTCCAGGTGGTGGGCTGGCTGGGGGGTGTCGCCGGGGAAGGAGCAGACTCGTCAGCCGCTGCAGGAATCCGTTCCTGGTCGTGCCAGCGGTGCGGAGCACTAGCCGGATGCTTCGACCTGAGCTCGACAACCGCTGCTTGAGGGGAAGCCGAGGCTGACTGGCGCAGTGTGGCCAGTTGCTCTTCCAGCTCTTGATTGCGCTGCTGCAACAGGGCCACTTCCTTTTCTTGGGTTTGGGCGTAGGCGTGGGCTTGCACACACTCGGTTTTCAAAGCCATCACCTGCTGCTGCAACTTCTCGATCTGCTTTTGGCTGACCAGATGATGGGCCTCGGCCAGTTCTCGCCCCCGCCGGGCTTCTTCCAGGCTTTCTCGGGTGCTCTGCACCTGCTGCTGAACTTCCTGCCACTGGGCAAGGGTGGGACGCTGAGCCAACTCTTGGATAAGCTGATCCCGCTCAGCTCGCAAAGCACCAAGCTCGCGGGTCAAAGCCTGAACCTGCTCCTCTAGGGCCAAGATCTGCTGCGCCCGTGAGGACTCTGTTTCCCTAAGGTGGGCCACCTGGGCTGCTTCCGCTTCCAGCTTAGCGATCTGTTGGGCTTGCTCGGCCTGCTGCCGCTGACTCTGTTGCAGTTCTTCCAGCAAGGTGGCCCGTTCGGCCTTGGCAAAAGAGGCTTGTTGGCGCAGATGATCCAACTCCGCCTGCAAGCGTGCCCATTGCTCTGGGGTAGGACGCTCTTCCAGTTCGCGAATACGTTGCCGGGCGGTGTTCAGGTCAGCTTCCATGTGTGCCTTTTCGGTTTCCAGATGGGCCTGCAAACGCTGCCATTCGGCTTCCGCTTGGCGGTGGGCAGCCTCTAGCTCCGCCCGGAGGGTTTCCAGTTCTTGCGCAGAAGGTCGAGCAGCCAACTCTTGGATCTGCGCTTGCAATTGTGCTTTTTCTTCCTCTAGCTGCTGTACACGGAGCTGCAGTTGGGCTTGCAAAAGCTGTACCTGCGGCAGCTTGACGGCGTATTCTCCCAACTGGTTGGCCTGCTGTTTCAGTTCCAGGAGCTCCTGCTGCAGTTGGTAAAATCGGGCCGGATCGACGCGCCGCTGCAATTCCGCCTTGAGGGTTTCAATTTCTGTCTGGCTGGTTTGCAACTGCTGCTGCAGAATGTGGTAGTGCTCAAGCGTTGGACGGCGCTCCATTTCCCACAGGAGATTTTGCAGTTCTTCGATGTGCTGTTGCTGAAGCTGAAAAGCCTCTAGGGTAGGGCGCTGGGCTAGCTGCGCTTTCTCTTCTTGACAGGCTTGCAAAGCTTGATCCCGTTCTTGAATTTGGGCCTGCGCTTCCAGCAGTTGATGTTCCAAGCGGTGGATACACTCAATCTGCTGCAATGACAGCGCCTCCGATTCTGCCAGGGATCGCTCTAGGTTGCGCACACGCGCCCGCAAAGCTTTCAGCTCCTCTTCCCCTTCCATATCCAGGCTGCTCGACAGGTTATGAGCCTTACTGTAGCAGATGGTCTGGGCGGGAATCCAGTTTGACACTACATGTGGCGTATTTTTTTAGCCTTTCCCAGAACTAACACTAAACTTGTTGCCCTCACCCTCTATACTGAGAAGGTGAGTTTTCAGATGAACCCTGTGATGAAGCTGGGATCCAAATCCTGGGAATGGGCGCTGGGCTTGCTGGGCGTGGCCCTGGTCGGTTGTGGTGCCGATGCGCTGACGGCCAATACTCCGCCGCCGCCTTTGATCACCAGCAGTGATATTCCTTCTGTGGTGCATCGGAACGGCTTTTTGGAGCTGGGGGTCTCGGTATCGGTGCCGGGACGGATCCCGGCGGAGCTGGCGTTTCAGGTATCGTGGTCGGGGATCGAGGTTCAGACACTATCGGCAGCGCAGGTGAACTGTGTGTCTGGAGAGGTGTCTTGTACAACCCGCTTTCGCGTTCGTCCTCCCCTAAGCTTGGTGCCCGGCTCCTACCTAGTCAGCTTGCGGATCTTCGACCGGTTGGGTCAAAGTGCTGCGGTGAGCGGGACGGTGTTGCTCAGGGATCCCTGAGGTTGTCCTATCCTTGCCCAGCCTTGAGAAAGCGGTGCGGTTCCCGCTCCCACAAGCGTTGTGTAGCAGTATAAGTGCTGTAGGCATAGCACTTTTGCCCGGATTTTGAAAGGGATCAGCGAGGGGGAAATACTTTTTGGCGAACATCATTGGCGAAAGCTTCCACCGCTTCTCGGATTGCCTGCCTCAAGTTGGTATAGGGCTTGGCAAAAGGGGGGATCCGCTCGCTCAGCCCCAGCAGGTCGTGGGTGACCAAAATCTGCCCGTCGCAGGCTGGCCCGGCCCCAATGCCCAAGGTTGGGATCCCCGCCTGGGCCGAGATTTGGGCAGCCAATTCCGCCGGCATGTGCTCCAAAACCAGGGCAAATGCCCCTGCTTGTTCCAGGCTGAGGGCTTCTTGCCGCAGACGCTCGGCCTCTGGAGGGTTTTTCCCCTGCTGGCGATAGCCTCCCAGTTGATGTTTGGCCTGCGGAGTGAGGCCGATATGACCCAAAACCGGGATCCCCCGCTGCACCAGAAAGGCCACCGTTTCCACCATGTCGGGGTACCCCCCCTCCAGCTTGACCCCATTGACCCCTGCCTCCTTCATCAACCGCCCTGCCGAGAGGAGAGCTTGTTCTTTGTGGACTTGATAGGTCAGAAAAGGCAAGTCGGCCACCAAAAAGGCCCGTTCCACCCCGCGGCGCACTGCCTGGGCGTGATGGAGCATCTGTTCCAGCGTCAGGGGCAGGGTGCTGGTGTACCCCAAGTTGGTCATGGCCAAGCTGTCCCCCACCAGGATCAAGTCGATCCCAGCCTGATCCAAAATCTGAGCGGTGGCGTAGTCGGCAGCCGTGAGGGCCACCAAAGGTTGACCGGCCTGTTTGGCCTGGCGAAAGTGGTGAATGGATAGAGCAGCCATATCCCTATGATCTCATCTGGGCGTTCCCGCCAGCGGTGCGGGGCACTTTCCCCTCAACCGGATCCCGCAGGGGAGACAAGCTTGGCTTTGAGGTCGGGGCGAAGCAGGATACTCGGTTTGCCGTTAAGATGGTAAAGCCCCATAGCTGACTGGAAGGGTGACAGAGTGGTTGATTGTGACGCTCTCGAAAAGCGTTGTGACTGCAAGGTCACCGTGGGTTCGAATCCCACCCCTTCCGTTGCCATCTAGCTCAATAACATCCACCCAAGTCCAGAAAGCCTTTACCCAGCAAGGCTTTTGGGTGTCCAAGAAAGACTGGGGAAACCCACTGTAATCCAGGCTAAAGTGGGACATGACGATGGACACAACAGACGGGGTGGAACTTCTGGGATTTTTGCTCCACCCAAGCCCTTTACGTCAGCAGTGCGGTTCCCCTGCCCATAACACTTTACTTTTGGATTGAGCTCAAGGTTGGATGGGTTTCTTAGCCTTTCTTTTAGGGTCTTATGCTCTCCGCTCCTGCTCTCTCTGCCCAACTGCATCCGCTTATTCAGAACTTATCTGAGGCAATCCTGAACGTTTGGGGATCCACCCTCACCTTGGCCCCCTATCCTCTGCCTGAGGATCTGGGCTATGTGGAAGGCCGCCTAGAGGGCGAGAGATTGCAAATTGAAAACCGCTGCTACCAGGGGGATCCCTTTCGCAAGCTGCACCTGGAGCTGGCCCAGGCCGGGCAAAGCCTGGATATTCTCCATTGCGTTATGTTTCCGCAGCCGCAGTACCCGCTGCCGCTGTTCGGTTGCGACATCGTGGCTGGTCGCGGACAGGTGAGCGCCGCCATTGTCGATCTCTCGCCGGTGACCCCCAGCTTGCCCGATCTCTACATCCAGGAGCTGGAAGCGCTGGGATCCCATTGGGCCCCTTTCCAACATCGGCGCCAGTTGCCGGACTGGGGCACGATTTTTTCTCCCTACTGCCTGTTCATCCGCCCTGCCGACGAAGTAGAGGCCGACCGCTTTTTGCACTTTGCCTGCCGTTACCTGGAAATTCACTGTCGGCTGGCCCAACAGATTGCTCCCCAGACGGATCCCAGCCAGATTTTGGCCCACTACCAGGGGCAGCAGCGCTATTGCAGCCAGCAACAGCAGAACGACCGCACCCGCCGCGTTTTGGAAAAAGCCTTCGGCCCCGCCTGGGCAGAGCGCTACATGAACACCGTCCTTTTCGACTTGCCTCCCAGCCCTGTGCAGATCTAGACGGGATCCCCTTGCAGCCGCTGCTGGATGCTCAACGCCAATTTTTGCCCTAAGAACTCCGGCATGGTTGGAGTTGAGTCCGGCCCTAGCAAGTAAAAAATGAAGCGCGTCTGCTTGCGGCGGAGCATCAAATTGAGGTTAACAACAGTCAAGTCCTCCTGCGCCAAGGCTGTCATCACCCGGTAGAACACGCCCGGCTGGTTGTCCACATCCACCAAAAGCGTGGGCAGGTGAAACACCGGGTCAAAATAAAAAGAAACCTGTGTGTCTTTCAGGCCAGCTTTGAGATCAAACTCCAGTGCTAAGGTTTCGTGAACGCGAAACACACTCGCCAGGCATTCGTGAATGGCCCGTTCTAGGCTGAGCTTGGTTTGGGAAGAAAGGCTGTGGCCATCGCGGGAGACGATGGTGCGGATAAACACCAGATGCGGCGAGTAGATCTGCCCATAGAGATGAATGCCATGCACCGAGAGATTAAAAGCGGTGAACACCCCAAACAGATCGCTGAGCAGAGAAGGTCGATTACGGTAGGCCAGACAAACCACCGTCTTGCGACATTCGTCCTGCATCTGTACTACCGCCTTGCGGGTTTGGTAGAGGGCATAGGCCAAGCGCAGATTTTGGGCCTGCACCTCGCTGCTGACAAACTGGCTGTAAAAGGGCGGAAAGCTCTGGTTAAAACGCCGCATCAGAGCAGATCGCGTCAGCGGGACGGAGTCCTTTCGCGTCAGCGGGACGGAGTCCTTTCGCGTCAGCGGGACGGGGTCCTTGCGGGTGCTGACTTTGATCGGCTGGGGATCGTCGTCATTGGTAGCCCTTTTCCGCGCTTCCCGATCCCCGGCAACCTCCAAAGGGGCCACCTTGGGCTGGGGAGTACCCTGCTGCGTTGATTGCTCAATGGACATCGACCTTGCCACCTGCATTGCTCCCTCTTCATCCTTACATCGTTGCTCAGTACGCCCCAGCAAACCCCATTTATCCGCAAAATCACTGAGGCTCGAAACGAACGTCAATGCTGTATCCAATTCTTGGCCAATGCTTTTCAGTTCAATCTATCTCATGGGGCTAAGCTGGGCATCCAAGGAACCGGCAAAAGGCATCCCCCAATTGGGGGGATCCCACCTTCCTCACTGCTGAACCAGCGGTGTGAGCTTTCAAATCCCAGAATAACTGGGATAGATAGAGTAAGCTCTTAAAGCCTAAACTATAAATTGAGTAGGGCACTGCAATTTTTGATATAAAGTGCTGCATTGTGCGCTAACCGGCTTGGAGACAGGGAGCGCTATCTTGTTAGCCATTAGTTTAACTTTCCCTCAGGTTTGTTGAAGAGATCCCTGTGAGCAGGACTGTTGCCGATCCCACCCCCTTTTCGCCCGCACAAGCGCCGGATCCCGGTGGAGCCTGGTGGGATCTCAGTCTCATCGCTTCTCCTGCCCAAGAAGACCTGATCTTTTGGCGGCTGGAGAGTTTTGGCTGTCGGGGCATGACCAGCCAAGCCTATGGCGAAGATCAGATTTGCATTCACGCCTATTTGCCTTGGCCTCATGTCAGTCTCCTGGATTTGGCAGCCCTCTCCCTGCGCCTGCAGCAGGATGCCCTCATTGCCGGTCAGCGGGTTCCGAAGCTGCGCTGGGAACGCATAGAGGCGGAAGACTGGAGCAGCAGTTGGAAGCAGCACTGGCAGCCCCAACCCATCGGGGATAAGTTGCTCATTTGTCCGGCCTGGCTGGATCCGCCCCCTCACCCCGGTCGTCACCTGTTGCGGCTGGATCCCGGTATGGCCTTCGGCACGGGCACTCACCCCACCACCCAGCTCTGTCTGGAGTCGCTGGAAATGCGTCTGGAGAGCTGGGGAGGGGATCCCCCGGCGGCGACGCTGGCGGATGTGGGCTGTGGATCCGGGATCCTGTCCTTGGCGGCGGCCCTGTTGGGGGTGAAGCGGGTGTTTGCTGTGGACGTCGACCCCCTGGCGGTGCAGGCCACGATGCACAACCGCGATCTCAACGGCCTGACGGATCGCATTGTGGTGGCTCAGGGCAGCCTGGAGCAGATTCCCGAGATGGTGGATGGACTGGTGTGCAACATCCTGACGGATGTGATCTTGGATATGATCCCAGAATTTCGACTGGTGGTGAAAGAGGGGGGATGGCTGATCCTCAGCGGCATCCTCATCGAGCAAGCCAAGTTGGTGGCAGAGATGCTGGAGGCCAACGAATGGGTGGTGGCAGCCCTCTGGCGACGGGGGGAATGGTGTTGTCTGAACGCACGCATGACCTGAGCGCTTTGCCCCGATTGGCGATTGACCGGGCGCAGTGGGATCCCAGTGGTGTTCTCCGTTTAACCGGCCCGCAACAGCACTACTTGCAGCGGGTGCGCCGCCTCAGGCCGGGGGATCTCTTTTTGGTTTTGGATGGCTCAGGCAAGCTGTGGGCAGCTCATTGGCAGGCCCAGGGATCCCAAATTGTGGGCGAGGTGGAGACGCTGCCGCGGGAATTGCCCGTTTTTTTGCATCTGGGCTTGGCGGTGGTCAAGGGGCAGGGGTTTGACGAGGTGCTCCGCCAGGTTACCGAGCTGGGGGTGGCGCGAATTACCCCCCTGCTGACAGAGCGCACCGTGTTGGAACCGGGATCTGGACGGCAGGAACGCTGGCAAAAAATTGTGCGGGAGGCCGCAGAACAATGTGAGCGGTTGCGCTGGCCTCAGGTTGATCCCCCTACCCCTTGGACAAGTTGGCTGGCGGAGCTACAAGCCGTTCGCGCTACTCGGACGGAGTCCTTTTGGTGGGGTATAGCTGTGGCTCGGCACCAAGCGCCCCCGCTGGTGCAAGCCCTGCCAAAGCTGAAGATCCCGGCTAGGGATCCCCTCTTGGCCATAGCCATCGGCCCAGAAGGAGGCTGGACTGTTGCCGAACGTCAGCAAGCTGAGGAATATGGAGGAGTGTGCGTCTCCCTTGGCCCTACCATCTTGCGAGCCACCACCGCCGCTGTTGTTGCCACCAGCCAAATTGTTGCCACCTACTCCCGTTTGGACTTGAGCTTGGATCAGAGTCATTTGGCTCCGTTAGCGATGGGGAGCGATGTCGCCGATAATCGATAATTGAGCCATTCACGTGAGCGGGACGAAGTCCTTTGACGAGAAGAGCCATTGGCATAGCAGGCCGTGGTTTGGGGCGCGGCCAAGCCCACCCTAGGGAGGGAGAACGGGAATGGAGATAATCCAGGCGGTGCGGGGCACCCGCGACATTCTGCCGCAGGAGGTGCGGCTCTGGCAGCAGGTGGAAGCCAGCGCTCGAGAGATCCTGGGACGGGCCAACTACCAAGAAATTCGCACCCCCATCCTGGAGTTGACGGAACTCTTTGCCCGCAGCATTGGCAGCGCCACCGATGTGGTGGGCAAGGAGATGTACTCCTTCAGCACCCGTGGCGAGCAAGAGGTGAGCCTGCGTCCTGAGAACACTGCCGGTGTGGTGCGGGCCTACATCCAGCACGGGCTGCAAATGGCCGGGGATGTGCAACGTCTCTGGTATTGTGGGCCGATGTTCCGCTATGAGCGTCCCCAAGCGGGGCGGCAACGCCAGTTTCATCAGTTGGGGGTAGAGCTGCTGGGCAGCCGGGATCCCCGCGCCGATGCCGAAGTCATTGCCTTGGCCTGGGATCTGTTGCAGGCGGTGGGGGCGGAGAACCTGAGCTTGCGGCTCAACTCCCTGGGGGATCCGCAGGATCGGCGGGCCTATCGTCAGGCCCTGGTGGACTACCTCACCCCCTTGCGGGAAAAGCTGGATCCCGACTCCCAAGAGCGCCTCACCCGCAACCCGCTGCGCATTCTGGATAGCAAGGATCCCCGCACCCGCGAGATTGCCGAGGGAGCCCCCAAGCTGCCGGATTACCTCAGCCCAGAATCGCGGGCTTTCTTCGAGCAGGTGCAAGATCACCTGCAGAGGTTGGACATTCCCTACCAGTTGGATCCCTACTTGGTGCGGGGCCTGGACTACTACACCCACACCGCCTTTGAGATCGTCTCGCCTGACTTGGGATCCCAGAGTACGGTCTGTGGGGGTGGTCGCTACGATGGCTTAGTGGAGGAGCTGGGCGGGCCTTCAACCCCGGCGGTGGGCTGGGCCATCGGCATGGAGCGGCTGGTGCTGCTGTTGCAAAAGAAACAGGGCGAGATCCCGCCAGCCCTGGTCGAGGTTTACGTGATCTCCCGTGGAGCGAAGGCTGAGGCTCAATCCCTCCGGATTGCTCAGGCACTGCGCCAAGCTGGTTTCTGCACCGAGCTGGATCTGAGCGGTAGTGCCTTTGGCAAGCAGTTCAAGCGGGCCAGCCGCAGCGGCGCAACTTGGGCTGTTACGCTGGGGGATGCAGAAGCTGTGGCCGGAGAGGTGCAGCTTAAGCACCTGCCTACAGGGCAACAGCAGACTCTTTTGCAAGCTGATCTGGTTAAGTATCTGGCCTCCCATTCCCGTCAGGGGTACGGAGTACCGAGGTGACGGAGCCATGTTGAATTTTTGGGTTCGGCGCGACGGCCAAGAAGACTGGCAGCCGGTACCAGCCGAGGGAGCCGTTCTGGAAGAAGATACCTACACCATTGTTGCCTGTTCGCCCCAGCCCCACTTCACCATCACGGTGGAGGTTCGGCAGCGTCCTCTGTCGTCGCAGAATCAGGGCCCCAACACCGACACAACTCCCCCACCCGTCCAAACCCGTTCTGTGCGCACCAACGATGAAGGGATCGGCATTATTTTGCCTGCCAGCCACCTCACCCCTGGGTTCTGGGAATTGCACTGTCGAGACGCGGACTTGATTGCAGAACTGTTCGGTGAAACCGAGTTAAACAATTGCCTCCGTTTTCAGGTTGTGCCTGCTGCCGCGCCTCTAGAGCCGGAACAGGGGATCCCTGTGCCCGTAGAGGCCGGGTTTGAGCCCCCCCAGAAAAAAGAGGCCGCCATCCCGGCAGAGCTGTTTTCCCTGATGCACAGCGAATTGGAGGGATCCCCGGATGAGGTGCTGGTGTTGACGGGGCGGATTGGCTGCAGTGGCGAGCTGCGGGTACGGGTTTGGCAGGAAGGGGAAGGGGGCACGGTTTTCGAGGGGCAACGGCTAATTCAATTTCCCACTGAAGCCCGAACGGCGGTGTTTAGCATTCCCATCACTCTGCCAAGCCGCGTTTGGACCCGTCCTCTGCGGGGGGAACTGGCCCTCACTCCCTCTTCCTGGCAGGATGCAGACCGGCCTTTGCAGCCCTTGACGATTCTGTTTTCCGTCCGTTGCCGAGATCTTCGCGTCAGCGTCGCGGAGCAACAAGGCGAAGAGCTGCCTCCCTCCTCCCCTCCGCATCAGCATTGGGGAGCAACAAAGATCCCACCGGGTCGGTTGCGGGAAGACCCCCCCCTAACCTTGCTGTCTCCCGAACGCACTCTGCAAAAGTTGTTGCGCATCTGGCAGCACAGCGCCCCCGTTCCCGTCAGCGCCGCGGAGGATCAACGAGAGGAAGACTCGGCTCTGCCCATGCAGCCTGCCGAGACCCAAGCCTTCCGCCCCTCCCCAGAGGAGAATTCCCCAACATCAGCACCCAACCCTCCTGCGCAGCCCTTGTCCGCAGTGGAGACCGTGGAGTTGCCATCGCCCATCTCCTCGCCTCCCCCATCACCCCAAGCTGAGGCCATCTTGCCAACGCAAGCGCCAGCCGGGATCCCGGGTAGCCCTGTGGCTCCTTCACCAGTTGTGCCTAACCCTCACTCTGAAAACTCGCTGCTGCCCCCCGCTCCACCAGGGGTTTGTCCAACCCCTCAACTGGTGGTGCCTGAGCAACTCCGAGCCGGAGACAATTTCGATGTGGTGTTGCGCTTACCCCCTGTGGCCGATTCTGCAGCAGGCCATCAAGCCCCTTTTTGGATCAAGTTTTGGGTGAAGCACGGGCGCACCCGCTCTTTGGTGGATGGCCCCCGTTGGTTGCTGGACTTCTCCCGTGACGAGCAGGGGCAGTGGCAGGCCCTCACCCGCATGACCATCCCTCCCGGCGTCCCTGAGCTGATCTTTGAAGCTTGGGCTGTCAGCCCAGATCGTCAGCAGCAGAGTGACCGAGTTACAGAGCGCCGCTCCATACTGCCTTGATGCCTGGCTCAGTCGCTGTCTTGGGCAGAACGCACCATCAGCACGGGGCAGCCAATGTGAACCCGCACATAGTCCGAGATGGAGCGCCCCAACAGCCGATCCAAATCGGGAATGCTACGAGCAATCGTAGGTCGGCGGTCAGGGGATCCCATCACCAGCAGATCGGCGTTGCTCTCGGCGGCCAAGCGGACAATCTCAGTACCCGGATCTCCGACGGCAGTTAACACTTGGTGGCCGATTTGTCGGTTTTTGAGGGTATCGATTGCCCGATCTAGGGCCTCATCTCTGCCTGGGTTGTCGGCATCCAACTGCACAGAGGCCAGGAAGATCTGAGCCCCTTGAATGCCGGAGATCAAGTCAAGGGCAGTGGCAAAGGCGGCTTGAGCGGCGGGGGAGCTGTTGAGGGCCACCATGACATGGCTGGGGTATTTGATGTAAGCATCGTCTTTCACCAACAGCATGGGGCAGGAGGCGAGCTGAAACACATATTGACTCACCGAGTTCTGCAAAATGGCCATGATGCGGTTGCGCCCGCGGGATCCCATGACAATTAAGGGATTGGGCATGGACTCAGCCACTTGCAGCACCACCACCTTGGGATCCCCTTCCACCAGTTGGGTGCTGATGGTTACACCGGGCCGAGCTGGAAAACTTTGCAGGGTTTTGGCCAGCAGCTCCTGCCCCCGTTGCCAGGCAGCCCGCATCTCCTCGGCAGACGTTTGGGAAGGTACCGCATGCAGCAACGTAACATTGCACTGGGCAAAAGCCGGCAGAGATAAGAGGGTATGCACCATCTGCTCGGTGGGGCCGCTGCCATCGGTGGCGGCAATGAGGTTCTCAAATCGAGGCATGGGATCCGTTCTCCTGGCCAACAGTTGCCAAGACTCATCCTAGATCTGCCCCTGCGGATCCCTGTTACCGTAGGGGATATCCTGCAACATTTTGTTTGGTTTCAGTAACTTAGCCATACATAGCCGGTAAAGCCGCCGCCGGCATTGGTGTTGCGACCGGCCAGGAACTGAAACCCCCCCAAGCCCAGCGTTAACCCTCCCTCCAGCCGCCAGTTGAGCTGGCCAGAAAGCTTGAGGTTGTCGTAGTCGGGATCCTGAACGGCCAAATCCCCGAACAACAGAGGCGCGCCGTTGCCCAACGTAAAATCCCCATCCAGGGCCAGGATAGCCTGCAGCTCAGGGGTCAAGTCTGCCCCAAAGGTCAGGTTGGCCTTGATGCGATCTCCGGGGTAGCCCAAGTAATCTCGGAACGTGAGGCAGGAATCGAAAAAGGCGGGCAGGGATCCTAACTCGGTATTGGCCGCCGCCCCAATTTTGAGATCATAGCCGAAAACACCGTACCCCAAGGGCAGGGGGATGTCTTGGGTGGTGTATCCCGGCGGGATCAAGGCCGTCAATTGGGCCGAAAGGAAGGGATCCCCGTTCCCCCAAGTATGGCGTAGGCCCAGCTCCAGATCCCGCAAGCCCTGGTTGCGCTGGGTGATGGTATCGCCTCCACTGGCAAAGCGATTTTCCAGGAAAACATAGCTGGTGTTGAGGTTGAGGGTGAGCTGATCGCTGAGACCCGTCTCCGCAAAGAGGTTGAGGCGGGTTTCCCCATACTCGGAGCGAGCAGGCCCCAGTTGCCCCCCTTGGTCAAAGCGGGTACGAGGCCGATAGACCTCCGGCTGCAGCGAAAAGAAAGTCTTGCCTGCACCGCGGGGAAAACCACAGCCCGCCCAGGCCGGCTGCTCCGGCGGCATTGTGCTGACCACTAGACTCGCCAGCAGGCTTGCCCATGGAAATCTAGGCTTCTTCATGGCAGGGATCCCGGCAGCTTCAGGGGGATTATACCCCCAGGATCAAGCTCTGGGCCAAGATCCGGGACATAACCGGCTTTAGAACGACTGCTAACTATGAGGTGGCAGCCGGTAGGCCCACCCGCGCCCGGAATTGGCGAGCGGCGGTCAGCGCCCCAAAGGGATTTCCCTTATACAGGCCATAGTGCATCAGGGAGAGGCGGCGCAGCCCCAGTTGAGAAACTTCCCGCAGCCACTCCGGCTGGCTCATGAGCTGAAAATCTGCATGGACGGTGTCGGCCCGTCCGCCGCTGGGGTGCATGTCTTTGATGGAGGGCTCGTAGTGGGCCAGCATTAGGTTGGAGTGGATAGGAGAAAACAGGCGGCAACAGAGCCGGATCTGCTCTGGGTTGCCGGGATCTGAGCCGTTCAGCTCTGGATTAAACTCTCCGGGCCGCCGCTGGCGCATGGACTGGAAGGCAATGCCGTCCATCTGGCTCATGGTCTCAGCAAAGGGCTCCACCATGCTGCGGCCTGCCCCACGGGAAGGATCGTCAAAGGTGGCAATCCAGCCCCCCCAGCACAGGGCCACCTCGGCCTCCGGCAGCCGCTTTTTGATGGCCTGTCGGGCTTTGAGGACATTGCGCATCAGGGCTTGGTAGTAGGGAGCGGTGTCAGCGTTGTAGGAGTCCGCCGGGATCCGCCAGTAGGAAAACTCAGTAGCCAAGCTCCAGTAGGTGGGGCGGCCCTGAGGATTGGCTTGGGCAATATAGCCCGCCAGCTCCGCCACATCCTCCACAAATTGCGGGGAGATGTGATAGTCGCCGCTGGGACGGGTGGTGTCGTCTTCCCAGGTGATGACATGGAGGGTGTAGCCCCGCTCAAACCACTGCCGCAGAAGCCCGGCCTGGTGCCAGTTGCGCCAGAAGGAAAGATCCCCCTGGCGGTGATCAAAGCTGTTGAGCCAACCGCTCAGGAAATGGGGATCCCATCCCTGCGCCACCGCTGCCACCTGCGGATCCGACTCGATCTCCCACAGAAACCGGCCTGGATCTTCCCCTATGCCCACCTGCCAGCGGGCCAGCAGCTCTCGTAAAGTCATGTTCCCCGCCTCAGGGCTGTGGGAACTCTGCTGCCCTTGTGGCCAAAACCCCGCCTGACCACAGCCGGCTATTCCCCAGGCAGCCAGGAGGGATCCCCCCATCTGCAGAACCCGCCGCCGGCGCAAGATCCGATGGAATTGTTGGCGCATGTTCATAACACAAACTGCTCTCAACGCTTTCGGTTTTTTCTCGGCGTGCCCACAACCGCACCTGCAGGGAGCTGTAAACCTCTACGAAGTTGGGCAGCCCTTCAAGAGTGAGCTGGGGCCAGAACTGGAGAATGCGATCTGCGCTCCACAACGGATCCACCGGCCCTGCCACCAAGAGATAGTCCACCCCCTCCTGGGGGATTTGCAGGGCTTTGGAAAACTCGTATTGGTGAGGGGTGAGGAAAGAACGCGGATCCCTTGCCCAAAAGATAGCCTCAAAGTGGATGTCGTCGTCCACCAGCACTTTTTGTCCGGGCAACAGGTGGCGATAGAGATACTGTCCAACCTGCCGCTTTTCCTGCCGCAGCCTCCGCCAGTCCTCTAGGGCCTGTCCGGCGGGGGTAACCTCATAGACCGCTTGGGCAGCTTCCAAGTTCCAGCTAACTGGCGACAACTCCCCAACCAGCCACTGCCAGAGATCCCGTTCCTCGGCTACCAGGGGAGGTAAGAACCCCGGCTCCTGGGTGAGCACATAGCCGCTGGTCAGGCAGTTCAATCCCAGCAGAGCAGTGATGACCAAGCGTTTAGCCCAACCTGGCCCGAGTCCCTTATGGAGGTAAGCGCCCATCAGCAAAGGCAGCGGCAGCCAGAAGAGGCCAAACTGGCTCAGCTCCGGCAAAAACAGCCCCTGCCCCAGGGAGGCCAGCAAGATCACCAGGGGTATTCCCCAGATCAAGGCCCAAACCCAGCGGCCAGCCCCAAAGCCCAGGAGGGTTCCAACACCCAGGATGAAATAAGCGGACGCCAACATCTCCAACCACTGCAGAGCCTGCACCAGACCTTGCCATCCTCCGGCCTGCTGTAAGGCTTCTCGGAATTGGGGTAACCGCAAACCGCTGCCTGCCTGGTAGGCGAAAGCCCAGGGATCCCCTGCCGACAGCCAGTTCACGTACAGCCAGCTCAGGATCAAAGCCAGGCTGATGAACCCCGCCACCAGCAGTGAAGTTAGCCGAAAGCCCCAGGACTGTCTGCGAAAAGCCAACAGCAGCACCCCTGCCACCCAGGGCAGCAGCCACCCACTTTCCCAACGCAGCACCATCAGAGGCCCCAGCGCCAGCCCAATGAGCAGCAGCCGTAGCGCAAGGGGCAGCTCGCCAGAATCCGCCCCAGTCTCTGCCCTGGGCTGCTCCTCTTTGCTCAAGGGAAACAGCAGGGCCATGTTCACCCCCACCAACCCCGCCGTGGCCGTCCAAGCAGGGCTGCGCAGCAGCATCAAGATCAAAGTCGGCTGCACCGCCATCAACAAGCCCCACAGCCAGCGCCATCCTACTCCGGCGGGCAAACAGCGCAACTGCCGCCACACCCAGCCCAGCACCAGCGAGCCCACGATAGCCTGCAACAACAGCGGGGATCGTCCCAGAATGGCCGTGACCATCACCAGCAAGGGAGGAAAGGTGGTGCCCACAACGGGCAGGCGGGGATCCGGCCCCAAGGCCGCTATGGATCCCTTGTAGCCGAGAAACTGCATCTCCAAGCTCACCCAGCCCCAGCCTTCCTTCAAACCCCAAAGAAGGGCGGCCAGCAGCAAAAACGGGATCCCGCTAGATGCGAAGAGCGGCAAGAAAGCCTTGAGCCTGGTGAGAAACATGGGTTACTTCAGTAGCTTCAAGAAAGAATTAACTAGAGGGTAACTGGTTAAATCGCCAATCGAGCCTCAAGAGCTATTTATTAGTGTTAATGAGAACACGTCTCAAGGTAGGGCATAGGGATGGGCTGACGTGTCTAGGCACTGAACACAGGGATAGATTAGCATTCCCTGTCTTGAGAGTCTTTTTCTACGAGTTTTGGCGTAGGCTAATTCAGCCAAATTGTCGATGAGGGGTTCTCGGATTCTGAGAGAGGATGGGGACGACTTTGCAAGGACATGATCTTATGTTGCAGGCCGTGCGGGATGTGAATGATGCAGCAGTTCCAGCGCTTGAGCTGGTGTCTTCCCAAGCAGAGACCCGTCCCTGGGGATCCTTCTGGGTTTTGGATGAAGGCCCGATGTACAAGATCAAGCGCATCGAGGTGAAGCCCGGCCATCGGCTCAGCCTGCAGATGCACTACCACCGCAGCGAGCACTGGATCGTGGTCAGGGGCACAGCGAAAGTGACCCGCGGAGAAGAGGTGATGCTGCTGAGCTCCAACGAGTCCACCTACATCCCCCCCTGCACCAAGCACCGTCTAGAAAACCCCGGCGCCCTTCCCTTGGTGTTGATCGAGGTGCAAAATGGGGAATATCTCGGGGAGGACGACATCGTGCGCTTCGAGGATGACTACGCTCGCCAGTAGAGGGATCCGCTGGGCATCTGAATCCACGATTTGTGCGTATAGACCCCGAAAGCTTACAGATTTCTGCATGTCGGGCAAACTCGGGTCAGGTAGGCTAAGGAGTTTGTCTGCCCTAGACAAGTGAGGGATAAGCAAGAGGGGGTCAAGGTGACGCAGAAGGCAAGACAGTGGGCTTTGTGGGTTGCCGGTTTGCTTTGGTGTTGTGGGCCGACGGCTGTCCAGGCAGCGGAAACCCTTTCTCTGCAAAGGCTGGGCTACGACCGCTCGGTACTGCTGCAAGGGGCCAACCCGCGCCTAGATATTGGGATCCCTGCCCCCCTGAACGGCGTTGACCCTGAGGCCAGCTTTGTGCAGTTGCGCCTGGATCCCTCGCCGGTGCTCAAACCCACCTCCACAGTGCGGGTGCTGATCAACGAGGAGCTGATGGGCCTTTTTCTGGTGCGGGATCTGCGGCAGGAGCCGGTGGTGCGGGTGCCTATCCCCAGCTTGGCTGCTGGCGAGCGCTTTATTACCTTGTCGGTGCAGCCTTTCCTGAGCATCAGCGACGATATTTGCGCCGACTTGAATACCGGCAATTTGCTCCTGACGGTGGGGCGGGACAGTTTCTTTGAGCTGGTGCCCCGCGTCCCCGATGCCACGGTGGCCGGTTTTCTGCGTCGGCTGTACCCTCAGCTTACTCTGGTGGTGCCGACCAACCTCACTCCTGAAGCGGCAGAAGCAGCCCTTTGGCTCTACAGCTTGCTTTCCCACCTCTTTCCGCAAACGCCTATCCTGTGGAGCAATCGTCCGGCGCAGGGGGCACAGGTGATCCTAGAACCGGCCAACTTCACCCCCCACTTGCAGCACCAAATTACCCCAGAGGGATCCCGACTGCGGGTGGCGGCTCGCCCAGAGGCCATTCGAGCTTTGTATGAGGAGTGGAAGCGGGTGGGGCTGGTGAGCCGAGGGATCCAGGTGGCCGCGGTGCCGGAGCCGGAAACCTCAGCCAGGGCCAACCGCCTTAGCTTGCGGGAGTTGGGTATTGTGGATCCGCTGCTGCGGGGGTTTGGCAGCCAGTCTTTGGTCTTCAACTTCAGCCTGTCCCAATTGGGGGGACGCCCGCGGGATCTGGCAGCACAACTGGATGTGATCATGAACCCGGTCGATGGCCGGGTGGGGGATCGCCTCACCGGCTACGTGTTCTTAAATGGGGTGATGCTGCGCACCTACAACCTAACGGGCCGCACCCAGCTCAACGAGACCATCCCCCTTCCCACCCACCTGCTGCGCCGCTTTAACCAACTGGAGCTGCGTTTTGATTACGGAGCCAGCCCTGGCAACTGCCAGGGATCCCTGACTCCGCTGACCCTACAAGTGCGCTCGGATAGCTCTGGCTTTATCTGGAGCGGCTACCAAGCCCCTAGCGGCGAGCTGCAGGAGATCCCGGCGGTGCTCCAGGGATCCGGCCAAGTGTGGGTGGGGGATTCCCAGTTGTTGCCGGCTGCCGCCCATCTCTTGGGTGCCCTTAGCCGTCTGTCGGCACAGCCCTTGTTGCCCACCCTTCAGTTTTTGCCGGAGGGGAAATCCGAGCCGCAAGCAGAGAACTTTGCCTGGCAGATGATTGTGGCCGGGCCGGATCAGGTGGAGCTTAGTAGCCCCATCCGGCTGGGATCCGAGTTTGAAATCATCAATCCCTTAAACCAGCAGGTTGCCCTGGCAGCTCAGCCCCAGGAGAATCTCAGCCTTTTGCAATACTTTCTCCTCCAAGGCAAGCCCACCCTTTGGCTTTCCTGGTGGGGATCTGACGCGGTTTTGGCGGAGCGCTTGAGCCAATCCCTGGCCGATCCACGCACCCGCCTGGCCAGCCAGTTGCAGGGGAATGTAGTCACCGCCTATGCCGCTGCCCCCGATCTCACCCAAGTGCAAAGCTGGGATCTCACCCCGTCGGGCTATCGAGTGCGCTACCGCGGTCACCTCAACTGGCAGCTCCTTTTGTGGCAATACCGCTTTTGGCTGGTGCTTTTGCTGGCCATCCTGCTGGCTGTGGGGGCATGGGACATCTATCGACGTTTGGCCCGGCGACCTGAGCCGCCAACCCCTTCACCTTCTTAGGTTAAGTGAGAACTTGTATTCGCCCAAAATTAACCTGATTTTGAGCTTATGTTGCCGCTTATCGAATACTGGCTGGTGCATGGGGGTCATCTAACTGGGGAGCAATTGGCCAAGGCTTATCGCTATCAACAACAAGCTGGTTGTTCCCTGCCGCGGGCCCTCTGGAGCTTGAGGGCAATGCACCCCCGCCAGTTTGCTCGCCTCTGCTGCCAGATCTTGGAGCGGCCCAAGCTGAGGAGCTGGTTGCTCGAACATCCCCTCAACCCAGAGCTGCCTTGGCTGATTGAACCTATCGATTTGGTGCCGGTGCGCTTCCTGCCCTGTGGCTGGCTCGACCCGCAAACCGCAGTGGTTGCTACCGAGGAGCCGGGCCATCCCATCGTCTGGCAAAATGTCAAGCGCCTCTGCCCCGAAGCCGATCGGATTTGGGAGATCCCGGCCACCGAAAAGCAAATTCTGACGGCACTTATTGAGCGCAAGCTGACGGCAGAGCTGGTGGGCAGCCGGCTTACCTTGGAACAATGGCAGGATCTTCTGGCCATTCGTCGCCGCACCGGATCCAGCCTAGGCCAGCTTTTAACCCGGCTCAGCTACCTTTCCACGCCGGAGTACTTAAGCATCCTCACCCAGTTGTTGGGGTATCCGACAGTGTCTGAATTGATGGGGACAGGGCTGCTCCATCGAGATCCAGCCTTGAGCAAACAGTTTGATCCTGAGGTGATGATGCGTCACCTGTTCTATCCCTTGGCCTGGACGGATCAGAACACTCTCATGGTGATGGTGAATGACCCCCTGGACTGGGTGGTGGACGAGATCCTCTACGCTTGGCGGCCAGGCTTGCGTATTGAAAAAGTTCTGGGCACCGAGCAGGATATCACGCAGCTTCTCAGCCAGGATCAAGGCTCTAAGCTCAGCCAAGAAGCCGTGTACAAGCTCATGGCCCGCCTGCCAGAAGAATCGGCCTCGCGGGTGTTTACCCCCTCCCAGATTGCGGTGGGCTACGGCCTACTGCTGCTGTTGCTTTGGGGATTGGCCACTGCTCCCTGGACGACCCTGACGATTTTGGTGTTGCTGATCAACCTCTTCTACGTGGCCTCGATTCTGTTTAAGCTATTGCTCAGTCTGGTGGGATCCGCCGATCGCTTCCACCAGATTACCGATGAGGAAGTAGCCGCCCTGGATGACCGCGATTTGCCCATCTATACCATCCTGGTGCCGGTCTACAAAGAGCCGGAAGTGATGCCGATTTTGATCAAGTCTCTCTCCAAGCTGGATTACCCCCACGAGCGGTTGGATGTGCTTGTCCTGCTGGAGGAAAACGACCGAGAGACCATTGAGGCAGCCCGAGCTGCCAAGCCCCCCCGCTACGTGCGCCTGCTGTTGGTGCCCGACAGCAAGCCCAAGACGAAGCCCAAAGCCTGTAACTATGGACTGGCCTTTGCCCGCGGCCAATACTTGACCATCTACGACGCCGAAGATATCCCCGACCCCGATCAACTGAAAAAGGCGGTTGTGGCCTTCCAGAAAGGGGATCCCAGCTTGGTCTGTGTACAGGCTGCCCTTAACTACTTCAACCGCAACGAGAACTTCCTCACCCGCATGTTTACCCTGGAGTACTCCTATTGGTTTGATTACCTTCTGCCGGGGTTGGAAACTCTCAGGATGCCGATCCCCCTGGGAGGCACCAGCAACCACTTTCGCACCGACCGCCTGCGGGAGCTGCAGGGATGGGATCCGTTCAACGTCACCGAGGATGCCGACCTGGGCATCCGCGCCAGTCAGCACGGCTATACCGTGGGCGTGATCAACTCCACCACCTACGAAGAGGCCAACTGCGCTGTCAAAAACTGGATCCGGCAGCGCTCCCGCTGGATTAAAGGCTACATGCAAACTTGGCTGGTTCACAACCGCAACCCCCTGCGCTCTTTGCGCAAGCTGGGGCTCAAAAACTGGCTGTCTTACCAATTTTTTATCGGGGGCAGCTTCTTTACCTTCCTCACCAGCCCCATCATGTGGCTGCTGTTTATTTACTGGCTGCTCACCCGCGCCCATTGGCTGCAAAACCTATTTCCCAGTTGGCTGCTTTATCTGGGCTTATTTAACCTCCTGGTGAGCAACGCCATTGGGATTTACCTCAACTTGGTCGCGGTCTTCCGCCGGGGGTACTACGATCTAGCCTTCTATGCCCTGCTCAACCCCATCTACTGGCAACTGCACTCTATGGCAGCTTACATGGCCCTGTGGCAGCTTTTCACCAAGCCCTTCTACTGGGAAAAGACCATCCACGGGCTGAGCAAGTTTACCCACGCCAAAGTCCAGGAGGCTGCTCACAAGGCAGCCTAGGCTACTGACTCGGTTTCCCAAGCAGTGGCGACGAGGTGAAGCCAGCCAGCGCCCCTCAGAAGCTGTAGTCCGAATCTACAATCACAGCGCAACCACGGGGGTGGAGACAGCTAGCCATAATTACCTTGACGGAAAAGTTGCCCTCGTAGGGTGCCTGCACGATGGGGAAATCGTCCAATAGTTCGTCTGCAGCCACCACCCGACCGCTGGTATCGTAAAGCACCAGATCCACATCGAAGCAATCCTGATCGCACTGCGCCCAAATGTTTTCACCTCGGTAGAAGTAGCCTGTAACTACGGTCGATTGTTCATTAAAAAGCCACAAACTACGGCTCTGGGCCCAAGCGGCAGCGACCCCGATAACCGTAGCCGCCCCTATTAAGCTTGCCATCAACCAGCCCCGCACCGAAGCCATAAGACTGCCCTCCCTACTGAAGAATGGAGAAAGAATGGATTTTCTACAGGGATCCACCTCAACGCCCACACTCTAGCACCCAGATCCGTTTCTCCTGAATGATTCAGATCACGTTGAGGATTCCATGTTAAAAATCGCGAAAAAGAGTTACAAAAAAAGGGATCCCAGGTAGAGCAGGGATCCCTCAATTCTGACCAGAAATCCGGCGAAGCTCCCGCATCGGTCTGGCCGACTTCTCATTGCGGCAAATTCAGTTCCCCTCTTCGCCCTAAGGGATCCGTCAAAACACTGCCGGTAGGGCCTTTGATTTGAATGGTGCAGCGGCTGCCGGACACTTCAATAACGTTGTAGTTGGGCACCGCCAGCTCCAAAAAGCGCAAGTTGCCCGTCGTTACCCCTGGGATCCCGCTTACTTGCGGATTGGCCGGGTTCACTGGTGCCAAAAAGCCGTTCACAATCCGGTAATACAGGCGGCTGGCATTGGGGATCCCCAGTTGATTGCCCAGCTCGTCGATGCTGAGGGCTGTGACGCTCCGCCCGGTGGGGCCAGTCCACACTTCCCAGATGGGGTTGCTGCTGCCGGGGTTGACCTGCCCGATGAAGCCGGCGTGGTTGTTGCCGGTCAAGAACACCACGTTGCGGATGTTGTTGCTCTCGATAAAGTCAATGACTTCCTGCCGCTCCAGCCAGTAGCCTTCCCAAACATCGTTGGAGCGGAAATAGGTCACCGTGATGGGAAACTCGCTGATGATGAACTTGTAGGTGGCAGTGGAGTTGCGCAGGCCGTTGAACAGCCACTGCTTCTGCGGATTGCCCAAGAGGGTGCGGGGCGTGCGGCGCAGCAGGTTAAACAGGGCTTGCTCGGATCCCGGCGGGCCAAAGAAGAGGGTTTCCTGTTCAGGCGTGAGGCGAATGCCGGCCAGCTCCAAAAAGCGCTGACGGGTCAAGCCAGGAGGCAAAATGGGCAAAATGGGGGTGACCGCCGCCAAATCCCGGTACTGGCGCAGATCCAGGATAAAGACTTCGGCATTGGCCCCGTAGCGGAAGCTGCGAAACAGCCGATCCCGGCTATCCACACCCGCCACATCCGTCAGGTTGGGGGTAATGGGGTTGTATTCAAAAAAGGCTTGGTAGCCAAGCACCTTAAGATCTTCCACATCGCGGGTTTGCCCGGTGGTGTCGTTGAGCTGGGTGGCCCGGCCACCGCGCGCCTTCTGGCCGCTGTAGTTGTCAATTACCTCGTGATCGTCCCAGTTGACAACAAAGGAAGTCCGGCCAAACAGTTGCGCGAACTCCTGTCCGGCATAGTTGGGATCCCGCTGATCCCGGTAGAGGCTGCGGTAGAACTCCAGATTGCCGATGGGATCCAACCCCAGCCAGAAGCGATCGGCGTAGACGGTATCGCCGTTAAAGGAGATGAAATCAATGTCGCCGCGGCTAACTTCTGCCAACATGGCTGCCCCAATCGGAAAGGGGGGCTCGTTGGCGCAGCTAATGTGCAGAAAACGAACAGGCCGCCCATCTCCAGGAGCCGGCAGGGTGCGGAACTGTCCCACTGGACTGGTGAAGCCTTCGCTGACAAAACGGTAGAAATGGCGTTGCGCTGGCCTCAAGCCGGTGACGACGGCGCGGGCAATGTAGTCGCCTGGTTCGGTGCGGTAGTCGCGACCCGCCACACGGCGGGCGACGAGAGAAACTTGTTGCAGGATGGGATTGAACTCAGAATTCTCGGCCACCTGCAACGTCACCGCAACCGTATCTGTCGCCCTGGCCGGGATCACCCGCGTGGAAAGCACTGCCCCTTCCGAGGTGGGATCCCCGGCAAACACCCCTTGGGGAAATCCGGGCTCTCCCAGGGGGGGAATGGAGGAACTGGAGGTGCCCCCACAGGCAGCCAGGGCGGCTGCCCCACCCCCAAACAGGAGCAGTTGCAGGAAAAAGCGACGGGAACGCAGGGAACTCATAAGAGCAACCTCAGGGATGCAGGCAAATGAAATGTAAAGAGATCCGCAACAAAGGCCAGTTGCCTTTTTAGTCAAGCATTTTTGTCCTCAGGCTGAGGTTGTGGGCAGGTGAAGGCTGGGTTAGGGCCGGTTTAACAGCTCTGACCCCTGCGCCCAGGTTCCCATGGCCTTTTCACAGAGCTTGCTGAGAAGGCTAAAATTTCATTACAGTTTTTCCTGACTTTGCCCCATTTTTGCGGTTTTGCGTTCCTTAGACTTCTTGTTGACCCTGCCGAAGGAGGGATCGTCGTGGCTACGGAGACTCTGGTCAAGCCTTCTGTAACCCCGAAGCACATGCCCATGTACCGGGTGTTGCTGCACAACGACGATGTCAACACCATGGAGTACGTGGTGCAGGTGCTGGTGAAGGTGATCCCGGCGATGATGCCGCCGCAAGCCACCGAGATCATGTTGGAAGCCCACCACAACGGCGTTGCTGTGGTGATTGTGGTGCCGCGGGAGCACGCGGAGTTTTACTGTGAACAGTTGCGGCAACATGGCCTCACCAGTTCCATCGAGCCGGAATGCTAGGCGGGGTGGGTTGGATGGCCCTGCCAATCCCTAAGCTGAAGGCTTGTCCATTTCCACTGCGTCTGCTGCTTTTCTTGGGGATCCCGGTCTTGGCCTGGCTGCCGTTGGTCGGGCTGGGGAGTTGGCTTCTTCCTGAAGGACAAGAGTACCTGTGGCTGCCCCTGTATGCCCTGCTGCTGGCCTGGCTATGGCTGTGGGGATCCGGCTTTGCTGCCTACGGACTGGATGGCAGTTGGCCTTGCCGAGGCGGGATCTTGTGGGGCCTGGGGATCGGGGTTGGGGGGCTTTTCTTGCTTTTGGGCTTAGAGGGATCCCTGGGTTGGCTGAGTTGGAGGGCGGTAGAAGGGGGATCCCTGCTGACCTATGGGTTGCTGGGCTTGCTTTTGGGCTTGGCGGTGGCGCTGGCGGAGGAGCTGTTTTTTCGCGGCTGGCTGCTGCAGGAGATGCGGCTGGACTACGGTTTGAGAACTGCAGTGTGGGGATCCAGCTTTCTGTTTGCTTCAGCCCATTTCCTAAAGCCTTTGCCGGAGATTCTCGCCACCTGGCCGCAATTTCCCGGACTGGCGCTGATGGGGTTGCTGCTGGTGCAGGCAAGGGTTTGGAACCAGAACAAGCTGGGCCTTAGCCTAGGGCTGCACGCGGGTTGGGTATGGGGCATGGCCTGGGTCAACAACTTGGCTTGGATAAACTACACCGGCAAAGTACCAGCGTGGCTAACGGGGATCGGCGGCAACCCCTTGGCGGGCCTGATGGGCTTGCTTTTTCTGGGAGGGACTTTCGCGTTTCTCAACGGCCTGGCTCAGGTCGGCTGGCTACCGGCAGACCTGGAAAAGCGTTGATTGAGTTGATTGCTGTTGATTGATATAACCTACTCTCGCCAAGGGCCTTCCTCATAGTAGGCAGTCACCTGCTCCTTGGGCGGCTGGGTGAGCAAGCTCACGACAATCAACACCCCACTGCCAATCACTACCGCGGGGATTACGGGTAACCAGCCCCCTGTCCAAGCCCGCGGCAACAGGCCCGACAGCCAGCCCAAAGTCAGGCCACTGGAGACCAAAGCTCCTGCCACAGCCCCAGCGCGAGTGGCCTGCTTCCAGTACAGACCGGCTATCAAGACAGGGAACAGCATGGCGTTGCCCTGAAAGCTCCAGGTGGCAATTTCCACAATCAGCCCCGGTGGGTTAAGGGCAATGGCAAAAGAGACCAAGCCAATCCCCAGCACCACCCAGCGTCCCAATTGCTCTTCCTGACGGGGGGAAAGCTGGCGTCTAAAGAGGTTAACTACCAGATCCCGCGTTACCAACGAGCTGGCCGTGAGGAGCTGTGAGTCTGCCGTGGACATGAGGGCGGCCAGAGCTGCTGTAATCACCACTGCTGCCACACCGCCGGGCAGGGTTTGCAACATCAGGGGCATAATCTGATCCGCTTTCTCCAGGCTGGGAAAAGCCAGACGGCCCCAAACCCCAAGAAGAGCTGCCGGGAAAAAGACCAGCAAAATCAGCAGCGGCCAGACTACCATCAGGGTCTTGAAGGGTTGGGCACTTTTGGCCATGTAGAAGCGCTGGAAGAATTGCGGGAAGAGGGGAGTGGCCATGAAAAACAACAACTGGTTGCCAATTAGCCCCTGCCAACTCCAGCGCCCTGTAGGACCGGGCAAGCTCAGCCAGGGATCCAGCTCGCTGCCCGCTTCTCTCCCTAGGGAGAAAGCCACCGCAACAAAGGCCACCCCCATCCCCAGAATCAAGATGATCCCCTGCACCACATCTGTCCAGACCACCGCCTGGGATCCTCCAAAGAGCACATACCCCAGGATCACCAAGGCCACCACCACTGCCAGAGGCCGGTAGGGGATCCCCTCCCCCAAGACAGCCGCTAGGGTTCGGGCTCCGCCAATGATCTGGATGCTGATGTAGGGGGCTGTAAACACCAAAGCGCTCAGGCAGTACAGCAGTGCCAACAGGGGGCTTTGGAAGCGGTGGCCAAAGAACTCCGAAGGGGTGATGAAGCCAAAGTGTTGGGCTGCTAGCCATACCCGGTAGCCCACCCACAAAAACAGCCCCGAAATGAAGGCGGTGGTCACCCCCACCCCTAGGAAGATTCCCAGGCCATGGGTATAGGCATCCGCCGGCACCCCAATGAAGGTAAAGGCGCTCAGCAGTGTAGCCAGCGTTGTCAGGGTGAGAGCCAGGGATCCCAAACCCCGTCCTGCCAAAAAGTAGCTAACCGGATCCTGACCGCTGTGGCGATAGCTCCAGAAGCCGATGGCCGCCAGCAGCAGCAAGTACACCCCCACCACACTCAAACTTAAAGTGCTATCAGTCATCTCCAGGCCAGCAAACGCGCACGATGTAAAGATTCAAGGGCACCAGCAGCAGCACCGCCAGCCCTGCCCCCCAGTACCATGCCGGGATCCCCAATACCTGCGGCTGGGCAGAGCGGATCCCTGCCCAGGTCAATAGCCACAGCAAGGGATAAAACCCCCACACCCAAGCCTGCCGCATTCGTCCAAACCGCAGGGGCTTTGGTTCCTGAAGGTTACCGCCGGGATCCAACCCTGACATCTGCCCCTCTCCCGATTGTTTGCCAAGGGTTCTTTTTGCCGATTATCTAGGATACAGCCACTGTTGCGCGGAGCTGAAATTGTCTCTCTCCATTTCCCCTTCAGATTCAGATCCCGCCGGCAAGATGGAGCCTTTCCATTGGCCAAAGCGCGGAGAACCAGAGCGGTCCTATTGGCTGGCTTGGGCGCAAATCAAGGGGATCGGTCCCCACCGCCTGAAACGGCTGGCGGAGTTTTTCGGATCCCTGGAACAAGCTTGGCAGGCGGATGCCCCGGCCCTACAGCAGGTGGAAGGGATCGGCCCCACCTTAGCCCAGTCGATTAGCTCAGCCCGTCCGGCTCTCAAGCCCCAGGAGATCTTGGAGCAAACCCTCAAACCTGGGATCCCGTTTATGACGCCTGCGGATCCCGAATACCCGCCGCTGCTGTGGGAGCTACCCGATCCGCCGCCTGTTCTCTATGTCTTGGGGAAGTGCCCCGACTGGGAGCAGCCGGCCATTGCCATTGTCGGCACCCGCGCTCCTACAGCTTATGGTCTGCATTGGACAAAACAAATCAGCGCTGCCCTTGTCGAAGCCGGATGTGTGGTGGTGTCGGGGTTGGCGGCTGGGATCGATGGTGCTGCCCACCAAGCCTGTCTGGACGCCGGTGGCCAGACGGTGGCCGTGGTGGGAACCGGGGTGGATCAGGTTTACCCCTCTCACCATCGACCGCTGTACCGGTGCATTCTGAAGCAAGGGGCCATCCTGAGCGAATATCCCCCCGGCACACCGCCAGCCAAGGAGCATTTTCCCCAGCGCAACCGCATCATTGCCGGCCTCTGCCGCGCCACTTTGGTGATGGAAGCCCCTGAAACCTCTGGAGCGCTGATTACTGCTCACTTGGCCAACCACTACGGTCGGGAAGTCTATGCGTTGCCGGGGAATATCGACACGGCGGCAGCCCGTGGCTGTCTCCACCTCATCCGCAGTGGCGCGGGCATGATCCTGGGGATCGAGGATCTGTTGAAAGACTTGGGCTTAGTTCAGGGATCCCCGCCCAAGACAGAACCCCAACCTGTTGCCCCCACCGATCCCCGGCAGCAAATCCTATGGCAGGCCATTGGAACCGAGATCCTCAGCATCGATGCCTTGGCCCAGGCCACCCAGATGGACATCACCACCCTCTCCAGCACCTTACTCCTTATGGAATTGGAAGGCTGGCTGGTGCAACTGCCGGGGATGCGCTATCGTCGAGCGCGCTGAAGTCGGCCCCCCGCACTGCCTCTCCTGCGGGAGCGCGGCAAGTGAGATCCTCGTGGCGGGGATTGTTCACATAGGTGCTGACCGGATAAGCCGCCATGGCCTCTGCCGGGTAGGGGCGGAGCAGGGGCAACAGCAGCTTGGGATCCTGCACCTGGGGATCCAGCCAAAGGTCGTAGTCGCTTTCCGTCAAAATCGCAGGCATCCGCTCGTGAAAAAGCCGCATCAGGCGGTTGGCAGCGGTGTTGAGGATGGCACAGGTTTCCACCTCCACCCCCTTTGGGCTGCGCCAGCGTTCCCAAATCCCGGCAAAGGCAAATACCGGTCGATCCACCAGGTGAAACCAGTAGGGCCGTTTGCCCTTCTTGGCTGTACCCCGTTCGGCCCACTCGTAGAAGCCATCTGCCGGGATCAGGCAGCGACGACGGCGGAAAGCTTCGCGGAAAGAAGGCTTCTCGGCCACCGTTTCAGAACGAGCATTGATCAACCCGGCCTTGGCAGCTTGGCTCCAAGCAGGGATCAAGCCCCAGCGAAAATGGGTTGCCTTGCGCTGAAGGGATCCCAGCTCAATCACCGCCAGCACGGGCTGAGAAGGGGCGATGTTGTAGCGGGGGACAACTGCCGTTTCTTCTGCTGCCACCGACAGGCCGAAATGCTGCATCAGCACTTCCGGGGCCACTGCCAGGCTAAACCGTCCACACATGTTTGTCCCCCCAATGACCCACCGCCAGGATCCCCTAAACCTTGGTGGAAATGCCCAGCAATTGCAGGATCCCGCGCAGGGGGATCTCCACCCACTCGGGACGGTGGTTCAACTCGTAGCCCAGCTCGTAAATGGCTTTTTCCAGCAGATAGGCGTCCAACAACACCTCTATCTCTTGCAGGCTGCGGGGCAAAAAAGCTTTTCGCGTGGGCGAGGCAGAATCTTCCTGGGAAGCCGCCCGCAAGTATTCGGCCAAAAAGCCTGCACAGACCCAGCGGTGCCAAAACTGAGCCCACCGCATCATGTCGGGGCAGTGGTCGGCGCAGACCAGGCCGCTCTCCAGTTGCTGGCGCAAAGCTGTGTGGACGGCGTAGTGGAAGGAGCGCAGCATCCCCGCCACATCCCGTAAGGGGCAACGCTTAAGACGCCGTTCGCCCAAAGAGCGGGCCGGCTCCCCTTCAAAGTCGATGATGACAAAGTCTTTGCCGGTAAACAGCACCTGGCCCAGGTGGTAATCCCCGTGGCAGCGGGTGCGCAGGGCGGTGATCTTCCGCTCCAGAATCAGGCGGAAGCGACTCATGATTTCCCCTTCTTGGTCGCGAACAGCCCGAGCCAAGTTGGCCTCTGCTTCCGGCAGCTTGGGGAGCTGCTTGTTCAGCAGCGGAAACACCTGCCCCACCAAGTTGCGCATGGACTGGTAAACGGAGCGCTGGTAAAGGCTGGAGAAAGGCTCTGGGGCAAAGTCTTTGTTCTCGGTAAAGGACTCCGTCCCACTGCCGCGAACGGCAGCCAAGGCGATGTGCAGCTCAGCAGTGCGCTTGGCCAAGATTCGCACCGATTCCAGGTAGCTGCCAATGGTGGCATAGGCCAGCTCCGGCAAGGGCTGTTGGGAAAGCTCTAAGAAAGATCCCTGCGGAACGGGCACGGGATCCACCTCTTGATAGTGAACCAGCATCGCCTCAAAAAATTGCCCCAGGCTGTCCAGCGTGTAGTGCCAGGCATCCCCCTCGTTGGGGATGTACTCCTGCAAAATGGCCAGGGTGATGGGCTGATCGGCAGGATCAAACCCACGGGCCCCGCGACGACGGCGATACTCCAGGGATCCCAGCAGCCGCGGCACCCGCACTTGGGGATGGTGCTCCAGCAGGTAGCGGCCAATCTCCAGCTCGGGATTCACCCCTTCGGCCACCTTGCGGTAGACCTTGAGGATGTATTGGTTGCCGTAGACCACAGAGGTGTTGCTCTGCTCGGCCTTGAGGATACGGGGTTCCAGGCTGGGGTCATACTCAAAAGAGCCAAAGGTGGTGGCCCAAAGCTCCCCGGAGCTGTGGCGCAAGCGCCCCTGCTGGGCGATGATCTGCAAGGGTAGGGACAAAAAGGCTTTATCTGCCAAAGCGTCGAAAAGAACTCCCGGCGGATCCCCGGCCACTTGTACAGGGGCAATGACCGCTTGCGGCATCTCCCTGCGCAGGTGCAGAGCCATCTCCCGAGTGGCGTAGCCCACCGGAAGGGAGTAGACTTCCGCTTCCCCCTGAGTGAACTCAGTTTGCAGAAGAATGATCTGGCCCCGAAAGGGGGGATCCGCCTCCCGGTTGCAGGGAATGGCATCCAAGATCTGGGCCGACTGGATCTGGCGGGCTTTGGAGCCAAACCAGCGACAACGGTAGAGGTAGTCTCCCAAAAGCGCCTCCACCTGCTTTTGGCTTTCCCCTTGAAAGAGGCTTTCCCAATCGCCATTTGGGGGGATCAGGGTGGGCAAGCGATCCAGCTCTTCCGGCTTGCTGTAGCTGGAGTGAACCCGCTCCGTTTGCGGCTCCAGAGAAAACCAGTAGAAGGAATGGGGGCCTAGGGTCAAGAAATAGGGCAGTTGTCCGATGGCGGGAAACTCGGTGCGCCCAAAGATCTCCACCGGGACCAGCCCTTCCCACTCCGCCAAGTCCAGCTCCACGCATTGCACATAGCGGGAGAGGTTGGCCACCACCAAGATGCGCTCATCGCCAAAGGCCCGCATAAAGGCAAGCACCTTGCGATTTTCCGGGTGGAGCAGCTCGAAGGAGCCGCGGCCAAACGCTTGGAATCGCTTGCGCACTGCGATGAGCCGCTTCATGGTCCACCACAGGGAATAGGGGTTGTTCCGCTGGGCTTCGACATTGACGGTTTCGTAGTGGTACTCAGCATCGATAACGATGGGCAGATAAAGCTTTTGCGGGTTGGCCCGGGAAAAGCCAGCGTTGCGGTCGGCGCTCCACTGCATAGGGGTGCGCACGCTGTTGCGATCCCCCAGGTAGATGTTGTCCCCCATGCCGATCTCGTCCCCGTAGTAAATAACCGGGGTGCCGGGCAGGGAAAACAGCAGGCTGTTCATCAGCTCGATGCGGCGGCGACTGTTGCCCAGCAGGGGGGCCAAGCGCCGGCGGATGCCCAGGTTCACCCGCGCATTGGGATCCTTGGCGTACACCTGGTACATGTAGTCCCGCTCTTCGTCGGTGACCATCTCCAAGGTAAGCTCGTCGTGGTTGCGCAGGAAGATGGCCCACTGGCAGGTTTCAGGAATGGGCGGGGTTTGCTGCAGGATGTCGATGATGGGAAAGCGATCCTCCATCTGGATGGCCATGAACAGCCGCGGCATGAGGGGGAAGTGAAAGTCCATGTGGCATTCGTCCCCGTCGCCGAAATAGGCCACAGCATCTTCCGGCCATTGGTTCGCCTCGGCCAGCAACATGCGGTCGGGATAGTTGCGGTCGATGTGTCTGCGTAGGGCTTTGAGGAAGGCATGGGTTTCCGGTAGGTTCTCGCAGTTGGTGCCTTCCCGCTCGTAGAGATAGGGCACGGCATCCAGCCGCAGGCCATCCACCCCCATGCTCAGCCAGAAGTCCACCACCTCAAAGATGGCTTTCTGCACGGCGGGGTTGTCGTAGTTGAGATCCGGCTGGTGGGAGTAGAAGCGATGCCAATAGTAGGCTTTGGCCACCGGATCCCAGGTCCAGTTGGAAGTTTCAAAGTCTTGAAAGATGATGCGGGCTTCTTTGTACTTTTCGGGCGTATCGCTCCAAACGTAAAAGTCTCGCTCTGGGGTACCGGGAGCAGCCCGCCGAGCCCGCTGAAACCACGGGTGCTGATCTGAGGTGTGGTTGAGGATCAGCTCGATGATGACGCGGATCCCCCGTTGATGGGCGGCATCCAGAAAGATTTTGAAGTCTTCTAGGGTGCCCAAGGTGGGGTTAACGTTGGTGAAATCGGAAACATCGTAGCCGTCATCCCGCAGGGGCGAGGGGAAAAAGGGCAGCAGCCAAATGGCCGTGATGCCCAGATCCTGCAGGTAGTCCAGCTTTTCCGTCAGGCCCTGAAAGTCTCCCACGCCGTCGCCATCGCTATCGGCAAAAGCCCGCACCGGTAGCTCGTAGATGATCGCGTCTTTGTACCAGAGGGGGTTGTGGGTGAGGGGGGAGACGATGCTGCGCAGAGGGGTTCGGATCATCATGCTGGCAACAGAGACAGGATGGGGACACCTTGGCAACCCTAACCGTTGAATGGGGATCCCCTCAATAGGCTACAGCCTTTTCTTGGGTGCCAGGGATCCCCAGGGTCAGTGCGGGCTTTCTCGGGCTTAGGCAATGCCACTTCGCTTCTGGGCTTCCTTGCGGGAGACGGTTACATGGCGCAGGCCGGTGCGGATCAGCTCCTGCTCGATCAGGGCAAAAAACCGCTGCCGATCCCCGCTCCTCACCACTGCCAAATGATGGGCTTCTGCCAAGGCAATGGGGTAGCCAAAGCCCTTGTGCACCTGGCTCAGTACCCCCGCCAAGGCCCGCTGCAGCAACTCTGCATCCTGGGCCACCCAAGCGGGAAACTCTAGGCGGGCAATCTCAGGTTCGCCCAGGGATCCCTCGCTGACATTCAGATAACAGCAGTGGATGTGATGTTCCCCGAAGGTGTCCAACACGCTGGCTCCGCAGCGCCAAAGGGGGCTGCGCTCTCCCGGCTGCAGCAGGGATCCCCAAAAAACGCGATCCGGCAGGGGGGCAAAGGGATGGCAGGGGGGGGTTTTGTCGGCAAGGCAGTAGCGATAACATTCACAGCCCAGGTAGGGGCATAGCCCCAGGCGCAGGTAGTTGAGGGTTTCGCTGCTGCGAGAGGCGCTGATGTAGCCCACAAGAGGGATGCGGGCTGCCTGCAACTGCTCCAAGGTCGCCAGAATGGGATCCAACCAGGGGCGCCGGGCCGGCTGGGACAGAGGTTCCAGTCCCCAGGGGATCAGGGATCCATCCAGGAGCGCCAGCGTGGTGCGGCGACGGGGCACCGACAGAGCCAACCGAGCCAGCTCCTCCAGTTCCGCCCGGGAGCGTCGTAAGGCCAGCACCTCTTCTGGCCCCAACGAGGACTCTGTGCCACTGCCGGGGTTGCGTTCACCTGGGGTGCGCCGTGGGCGAGAGTCTCGCCGGTTAAGGGGGGCGCTCGGCAACCCTTCTGCCCTTCGCTCCGGGGAAGAGGAGTCTGAGCGGTCTTGCCGGGCAAAGGGCCCATCTCCATACAGCAGCAAGGGCTGGCTGTCCAGCAGCGGCCACTCCTGGGTGCCGTAGTGGAGAACCACGCGCCCAACATTGATCAGCGAGCAGTAGGCAATCTCGTGGTGACTGGGCAAAATCTGGGATCCATCCGTAGCCACCACCGTGTGTCGCCCTTGCAGAGGCTCAACCTTGGGCAGGGATCCCCAGGCTTCCGGCGGCTCGGCAGGGCTGGCGCAAACAAACGACAGATGGGATCCCCACTCAACCCAGCGGGACTGCCAGACCTGCGGCTCCTGCTGCCAGCGCTTGAAAACTTGCCAGGCCTGGCGCAGGCGTTCTTGGCCGGCTTTCGACTCCTGTTGCAGGTGCCGGGTGAAGGCAGGAATTTGCCCACTCAGCTTAACCAGATCCAACATATGGCGGCATCAACATTGCGTGGCAATACGGCTGCCAGAAGCGGGGGGAGCCACACCCTGAGAGATCCCTTCTGGGGGGTTGGGCAGCTCTTCCAGCGGAAACTCCCCGTAGACCTCACTGCTGTTGTTGGGGCTCTCCTGCAGGCGCACCCGATGCAACTGCACCCCCAGCTCCCGAATGGGCAAGGTCAGCAGCCGCTGGATGTAGAGGGCGATGTTTTCGGCGGTGGGCACCACCTGGGCAAAGTAGGGAATGTCTTTGTTCAGAAAGGTGTGATCCAGGGGCTTCACTACCTGCTCGTCGATGACCCGCTGTAGAGCCGCTAAGTCCACGATCATCCCCGTGCGCGGATGGATGGATCCCTTGACAGTAATTTCCAGGCCGTAGTTGTGGCCGTGGCCGTGGGGACGAGCACAGAGGCCGTAAATGGCGCTGTTTTCTTCAAAGCTCAGGTGATCCAGAGCCAAACGGTGGGCAGCGCTGAAATGGGTGGCAACCGTCAGGTAGGCTTGCATGGCTTCTCCTCGGTAATCGGCCCAAAGTTCAGGATCTTCGTACAGACGGACGCTGGTCAGGGGCAGAGCCTCGGCCAGGCGTTGCCAAATCGCGTAAGCGATAAACTCGGTAGTGGGCAAGGTTTGGGCAAATTCCGGCCAAGCTTGATTCAGATAGGTAAAGTTGAGATCTTGAATCACCCGCTGCCGGATCACCTGCTTCACCTCCGAGAGGTTAAGCACCATCCCGTAGTCATCCACCTCGCCACTCATGCCCACCTCCAGCACGTAGTTGTGGCCGTGGCCGGGAAAACGGGCATTGGGGCCAAAGCGGGCCAAGTTCTCGGCTTCTGAGAGTTCGGGCAACCAGTACCGATGGCTGGCGGCAAATTGCGCCCGGCGGTAGATTGTGCAGGTTTTGGGCATGAATGGAGAGGAGAGTATCTGCCAGGGGATCTGCTGAACTTTTTTTTAGCGATTCAACGCTAACAAAAGCTAGCGTTTTTCACCAATGCAGCTTGCCGGAGCAGCTCACGCAACCAGGGTAGTTCTACCCCTTGCGTAGGTGGGACGGAGTCGTTGCCTCTGGTAACTTCACTCGCTCCAACGTTGACCCTCTCTCCACTCCAACCACCGGTCTTGCTGGCGTAGGCTGCAAAAACCTCGACTACCTGTTTCCCGCACTGCTCCGCCACTGCCCTCGGCCCTCATTTTCCAGAAAGCATTTCGAGCAACGTTTTGGCGGCATCATGTCCTGAGAGCCAAGCCCCCTCTATGCGTCCCCCGGCACACCAATCACCGGCACAAACCAAAGGCAATCCCTCAGCGGCGGGAATACGGGTGCTTAGGCTGGCCAATCCCGTGGTTTCCAAAGGCAAAGCGTAGCGCCAACGGTGCACCTGCATCCATTGTGGCGAAGCCAGCCAGGGATCCAGCCGTTGGGCCGCGTGGGCCAGCAATTCTCGACCGGCCTTTTCCAGCTCAGGTGGGCTGGCCTCCAGGTACAGAGATGACCACTCCGCCCCCCCATGCAAGACCACCACGGGCGAGAGCGGCTGTAGGCGCTTGCTGCTGTCCAGTCCCAGCCAGGCCAACATTGGATCTTCCAAGCACTTGATCCCCTTCCAGGGCGGTGGCGGTATGTTCTCGGAGTAGCCCGCCAAAACCGCAAGGCAGGGTTGATACTGGGCGGATCCCAGCAGAGACAACAGGTTGTCAGCCAGGGGGATCCCTTCGCGGAGCAAAGGCAGCAACTGGGGGGCCGGGATTGTTGCCACCAAGGCAGCAGCCTCGTAGCATTGGCCGTTCTCCGCTTTCAATTGCCAGGCGGTTACCAAAGGTTTGAGGCTGACCACACGAGCTTGGGTGTGTACCGACAGCGGGGCAGCCAGGTGTTTGGCCAGCGTCGTCATGCCCTGAGGGCAGACATAGCGCGGTTTTTCATCGTTGGGATCCTCCGGGCGCAGCCCTTCTCGATCCAGCACATACAGCGAGCGTGTCCATTCCGTCAGCAGCCCCAGGCCCAGCAGCTCCTTCACCCAGCGATGAAAGCCATCCGAGTCGGCGGTCAGGTATTGAGCCCCATGATCCACCGGCACCGTTTGTCCAGCATGTTCAACTCGACGGGTGGCCATGCGCCCGCCCAAGCCTGCCGATTTTTCCAGCACCAGAACCTGGAGCCCTGCCCGCAGCAGTTGCCTTGCACACACCAAGCCAGCCACCCCGGCCCCGATGACAATCACATCGGCGCACTTTGGGCTTGTCCCCTCGGAGGGCGTTACCGCTGCCTGGGTCTCCTCGCCTAGCATACTGAGCCTGCTGGCTGTGAGCGAACCTGCACGTTCAGCTCCTCCCTCTGCCGAAGGGGTTGTTGCCTCTTTCGCCGAAGAGCTTGGCCTCCCCCTTGATGGCAGCCTTGATGATGTTGTAAGCAGCCCAGGCAACCACCAAAACAATGGGCGACAAAACGATCAGCGGACGAAGATCAATGTCCATGGTTTTCATCCCCCCCTAACATAGATTTACCGACTGCTGGGAACAAGAGCCTCCAGGGTTGGCCACCGCCAGAATCCCGATAGGGTGAAACCGTTTTCGACTCTGGATCCCACATACATAAGCTGAGGTGCAACTCTGGAAAGATGCGTGACATACTCCCGCACTCATGCTGATGCATAGAGTACAGGCTTCTCAGTGACTCCTGTTAGGGACATTTCCTGAGCTTTAAGAACGGGATGTCCCACCGCTCTGTGTTTACCATACCGCAAGAACCTCCGCCTCTCATCCTGGCCCTCATGCTGATGCATAGAGGGGGGCTTCCCGGCGGTATAGCTAAGTCCAGAATAAACCCAAATGGGGATCCCTACCGGACAGACTTTGCCCCATCTGGGCTGCCAAGGCGGGAGCCAACAGGCCCACACCGAGAATCGCGTCCAGAACTAGCGTACCCAGTAGGGATGTGCAATCGACCCCGCTCACCTGCTAACTGCTGCCCAAGCTCGCAACTCGGATCTTAATCTCTGGGCTCTTTCTCAGTTGTTGTAGATTTTGCCCAAGGCAGCCGGCGGGCGAGTTTGGCGGGTGCGGCTCAGCACTCCCGATAGAACCCCCATTGTTAACACGAAGGGCAACGCCTGGATCAACACGGGCGGCATCACATCTCCCCCCTGCAGTTGGATGGCCAGGGCGTCGGTGGCCCCAAACAACAGCGTCGCGCCCAGGATCCCAAAGGGATGCCACTTGCCGAAGATCATCGCTGCCAAGGCGATAAAGCCCTTTCCTGCTGACATGTTGCGGACAAACTGGTTCAAAAAGCCGATGGAAAGATAGGCCCCCGCCAGACCCCCCAACAGGCCGGAGAGCAGCACCGCCGTGTAGCGCATACCCAGGACATCCACCCCCATGGTGGCAGCAGCCTGAGGATGCTCTCCCACCGCTCGCAGCCGCAAGCCCCAGGGCGTTTTGAACAGCAACCACCAGGAGATCGGCACCAATAGAAAGGCCAGATACACCAAGGGGCTAAACCCATGCCACAGCGGCAGCCGATTGACAATTTCCTGAGAGTTGGTGGTGTTGCCGTAGAAGGATTGCAGCACCAGCGAAGGCACGCTCATGGCCAACAGGTTGATGGCGGTGCCGCTGACAATTTGATCGGCTCTGTAGCGGATGCACATCAGCGCATGCACAAAGGCAATGGCCACCCCCCCCAAGGCACCGGCCAACAGACCCACCCAAGGGATCCAACCCACCTGAGCTGCCGGGGTCTGGGCCAGAAGGGAAGCTTCCAGGCGTTGGGTGGTTACTGCCGCCGCCAGAGCCCCGAATAAGATGATCCCTTCCAGGGCAATATTGACCACGCCGCTGCGTTCGGAGTACATGCCCCCCAAGGCCGTGAGCAACAGAGGGGTGGTGGAGCGCAGGGTAGCCGGGATCAAAGCCCAAAACAGAGTTGCCATAGTGCTCCGTAGCGCCAGCGCAAACGAGCTCTTCGCTCAGGGGTACTCAAGTTGAGCCTTCATCGCAGTCCATTTCCACCTGGGCTGCCTGCAGGGGATCCGTGAAATAGCCCGGCAACAGGCCGCCTGCTGCGATGAACAAGACAATCAAAGCTTGTAGGGCGGTCACCAATTCTCGGCTGATCCCCAATTCCAGATTGAGCCGCAGCCCCCCCGTCAAGAGTACCCCAAACAGCAGCGCTGTGAGGACGATGCCCAGAGGGGAGTTTTGCCCCATCAGGGCCACCGCAATGCCATCAAAACCAACTTGGGCAGGCAAGGATTGCTTGAGGCGGTATTCCTCGAGGCCGGCCCCCAAAACATAGTGGGTTGCGGCCAGCCCCGCCAAGGCGCCGGAGATGGCCATGGCCCAGATTTGCTTTTGGCCCAAGTTCACCCCGGCATATTCTGCCGCTCTGGGAGAAAAGCCCATGGCCCGCAGCTCATAGCCCTCCAAGGTTCCCCACAGATAGACATTCACCACCGCCACCGCCAGCAGTGCAATCAAAAAGGCCCCATTCAAGCGGATGGCGGCCAACCCTGTGGGCACCTCCACCGGCCAACCGGGCAAGATACCCCCCAGCAGATATCCCCCCAACCCTGCCGCCAGGGATCCGATACATCGTCTTTGCAGGGGCCAGCCTCTGCAGAACAGGTAGAACCCCACCCCGGCCAACAGGGCCAAGGGCCAAGCCCAAGACAGCGTTCCGGGGCCGGATCCCTGTAGCCCCAGCAACTCCAGCAGCGAGGGAAGCCGCGATTCGGGGCGAATTTCGTAGCTACGGGCTTCTGGGCCGGGGGCCTTGAAGGGCAAGGTAACCGGGTAGCCGAAAAAACGGTACTGGTTGGCCGAAATGAAGAACAAAAAGATTGAGGCGGCAATGTAGTTCATCATGATCGTGTTGATGACCTCGTGGGTGCCGAAGCGGGCCTTGAGCCAACCAGGGATCCCACCCCAGAGGGCCCCACCGGCAGCCGCTGCCAAAATCGAAAGGGGCAAAGTCAGCCAACCTGGCCCCGGCAGGTATACCCCCACCAGCATGGTGGCAATGGCTCCCATCGTCAGTTGTCCCGGCGCGCCGATGTTGAACAAACCCGCGTGAAAGCCAAAGGCCACCGCCAACCCCGTAAAAATCAGAGGAGTGGCCAGCAGCAAACTCTGGAACAACCCAGGCAGATGGGTGATGGGGCTAAACAGCACCTGAAAGGTGTAGGTGATCAAGTCCAGTTTGGTGCTTAGCTTTACAAAAAAGGGCGAATCGGGCGAGGAGCCCAGGCCAGGCCGCAGCAACCCCACCACCACCGCCCCCGCTGCCACCGCCGCCCCCAGGGCACTCAGGGGTACGATGATCTGCCTCCGCCGCACCAAAAAGGCTTTTCCCCCCGGCAACTGCAGCCGCCCCAGCAGCAACAGCAGCAGGGCATAGGCAAAGCTGGCATAGCTGGCCAAAGAAGGGCTGAACCGCCGCAACGGCAACCGAGTTGGCGGGATCCCTTCCGCCAGGGCCGCCCCATTCACCACCCCCACTGCCCCATAAAACCAGAGCAAGCCCAGCCCAAACAGAACTAGACCGCCCACCCCCAAGCTGTACAGCCAGCGGGCGCGCACTTGCCGCTCTTTGATCCCCAGGGCCAGACACGACAACAGCGCCAACAGCACCCAGGCCCAGCTCAACCTTGGGATCCAACCCACCGCCAAAGTATCCGGGATCCCCAACTGCTGCGGGTCGATGAGGCCAAAAGTTCCTGCCAGCACCCCTGCGCCACCGAACTCCCGCCTCAGCACCCACCAGGGGCAGAGCAAAAACAGCAAAACGGCGCTCAGATTGGTCAGCAACAGCAGCATGGTGCTACGCACCGCTAATGCGATGGGCAGAGATTCAACAAGATCTTAGGGAGGACAACCCGACAAAGATAGCAGCCAGCCCTCTTCTCAGCTCCTCAGCTCAAGACACTTCTCACGGGAAAGTGCTCCGCACCGCCGTCGCGAACGAGGCCAGTTGGATCCGTTCTGGCCTCAAGTCTCGAATCAAAGTGGTGCGTAGAGGTGCTGGGGTCAGGGATTCGGCGTAGGCAGAGTTGAGATAAGTCGAATACTTGGAAAACCCGCCGGAGTCGAATCCCGCCGCCAGGTAGGTTTTGAAAAAAGCAGTGGCCAAGCCCTTGAGCAAGGGGCGAGCTGACTGGGGATCTGGCCCGATCAACTCCTGCGGCACCGGGAAGGCCCCCTGGCCACCCCCACCCAGGAAGGTGAAATGGGTGGATCCCTCCACTATCGCCAAATAACGCTGCTGGGATCCCGGCCAGGTAAAGGGTTCAATCTGCTCTGCTAGGGCGGGGGTAAAGTAATCCTCGCTGCCCGACATTATCATCACCGGGATCCCCACTTGGCCTAGCCCTTCTGGGCCAAACACCGTGCTGGTGAGGGGGTTGAGGGCAAACACCGCCTGAATGCGCGCATCTGCCAACTGCCCCGCCTGCGCGGCCAGGTTGGAAGCCTGGAACACCTCTATCGCCCGACATTGCAACAACAGAGAAACATTCAGGATCAGCTCCAAGGAATGGGATGTCTGGCAGTTCTCTTGCAAGCGGGCTGGATTGAGCGCAGCCCCTGCTGCCGCCAACACCGTGTATCCCCCCAAAGACTGGCCGAGCAGTCCTGCCGACTTTACATCCAGCCTGCCCCAGCGGCTGGGATCTTGCTGTGCCCTGAGTTCCAGCTCGTCCAACAGCAGAGAAATATCCTGGGGCCGCGCCACCCACTCATAGGGCCTTGGCAAAGAGCCAAACCCTGACAAAAAGCTGCGCACCCGCTCCACATCGGTGCCCGGATGCTCCAACACCGCCACCGCAAACCCCCAAGAAGCCAAATAGTGGGCCAAATAGGCAAAGGTATTGCGGTCAGAGGCAATGCCGTGGGAGATTACCACCAAGGGGATACGCCCCTTCCCCTCCGGCGGATAGACTTCCACCGACACAGGCGTATCGCGCCAAGGGTTGACCAACTGGAAGCGCTCCACCTGCCACTCCAACTCACCCGGCTGCTCGGGGCTAAGGTGAGGTTGAGCTGAGTCTTGGGCTGCCATGCTGAGAGAAGCGCTGGAAGATGCCCACTCAGCTTTCCGCCCGGCCTCTTCTCGCAGCCTTGCGATCAAGATCCCGCTGGCGGAAGAGTTGACCGGCCTCTCGCACCAAGCGAATGCTCATATCCAGATCGATCTGCAACCTCTCCAGCGGGTAGCGGCGCAACACATTCACCAACGTCAGCCCCTCGGGATCCCCTGCTGCCAGGATCAATGCCGCCCGCAAGGCATAAAACTCTGCTTCTCCATCTCCGTGCCATACTAGGGTCAACCGCCGCAGCAGATCTTCGCCAATCGCAGAGTAGGTAAACTGGCTGACCGTAACCTGGTCAAGGTCAAAATTACGTGTCAGCAAATCCGCCAAAGCTGCCTGTTGCTCTGGCGTGAGCCGCCGCAGATAAAAATCCAACTGCCGGCTTACCGCGCCATTGTGAGCAAAACGAGCCAGATCCTCCACGGGCAAAGAGAACTCAATCAAAGGCGGCAGAAACACCCCCAAGCGCTCTGTGCTCCACGCCCGGCCCGGCCCAGCCAAAACTGTCGCCAGTCCTAGGCCCAAGGCAAACACCCCCTGCAGCCACCGCACGGCTACAGAACCCCCTTGGAGCTGGGGATCCCTTCTTGTCGGCGGGGATCCCGTTCTACGGCCATGCGCAGGGCACGGGCAAACGCCTTAAAACTGGCCTCGACAATATGGTGGGCATTGAGGCCAGCGGCTTGGCGAATGTGCAAAGTGAGCTGGGCGTGGTTGACCACCGCCTGATAAAACTCCCGCACCAACTGGGTTTCGTAGCGGCCAATGCGCTCTGTGGGCAGCTCCAGGCCATAGCTGAGGTGAGGACGCCCGGAGAAATCCAGCACCACCTGCACCAAAGCTTCATCCAAGGGTGCCCAAAAATGGCCGAAGCGATGAATGCCGCGCCGATCCTGCAGAGCCTGCGCCAGGGCTTGTCCCAGCGTGATGCCCACATCTTCGTTGGTGTGGTGATCGTCGATGTGCAGATCCCCTATGGCCTTGATCTGCAGGTCGATCAGCCCGTGGGTGCTGAGCTGGGCCAGCATGTGATCCAAGAAGGGGATCCCGGTATCGATCTCATGTTGTCCACTGCCATCCAGGTTCAGACGAATTTGAACATCCGTTTCCCCGGTGCGACGGTGAACAAGGGCAGTTCTGGGCTGGAGCAGGCGCGAGGAGTCGACGGCAGTCATGGAAGTGGCCGGGAATGCTACGGAGCAGCAGGTGGGCTCCAGCTCTAGAATTGCACAAGCCTGCGAGCATCGGCACCTCACGGCCTAAGCAGAGATGACCACTGCCCTGTCGGTGACTCTGAATCTTAACCGTCTAAGCCATCCAGACACAGGGATCCCTGCTGTCGACAGAACTTCCCCGCAGGTGAAAAAACTACAAGGGCTACCCCAGTTGACTCTGAGACCAGCCCCTCTGTGCCCAAGCACTCCGTGACCTCAAAGGCGACCACCCCCAGCCCTGTTCTTAAGGGGAAAGGAGAGCTGGTTCCCCTGAAGCCACTGTAGAGTGATC
>DVDX01000043.1 GCA_015295985.1 Synechococcus sp. M44_DOE_062
GGATCTGATCTCTAATTGTCAGGGAACTGGGTTTCAAGCAAGGGCCTTCCCCCGTCCAAACGTCAGCTCATGAAGCGCACAGGAGTAAGGGAAGGCTCCCCCGCTGCAACAACAAGTGGGATCCAGACTTTGGTAGGCTACAGATAGCCCCCAGCGACTGTGCCCAACCTAGCATAGGGATCCCTTCTGGGGGTGCTCCTGGGATCACAGTTCATCACAACTTATCCTCACAGCTCTTCTTCACATCAATGGGCACCTTTGCCCCCTGTTTGACGCTATGTCCCTCGCCACCGATTGCCCCAGCTCGCTTGCCTCTGCTTCAGACCGCCCGCTGCTGTCCCAAGTGCAGTTGGCCCGCGCTGCTGCCCAACACACGGCCACCTTGCCCACTGCCATTAAGAATGCCGCACTAGAGGCCATGGCTACTGCCTTGGTGGAGCACCAAGAGTCTATCCTGGCTGCCAACCGGGCGGACTTGGAGCGGGCAGCAGAGATGGTGAAAGCCGGGGAGTTGTCGGCATCTGCCTATGCCCGCCTGAAGCTGGATGCCCACAAACTGGCCGACATGGTGGCCGGAGTGCGGCAGGTGATCCGGCTGGGGGATCCGGTGGGCCGAGCTTTGCTGATCCGGGAACTGGACGAGGGGCTGATTTTGGAACGGCGCACCTACCCTTTGGGGGTGCTGGGGGTGATCTTCGAGTCGCGGCCCGATGCTCTGGTGCAAATTGCTGCCCTGGCGGTGAAAACCGGCAATAGCGTCTTGCTCAAGGGGGGATCCGAAGCTTTGCTCTCCTGTCAAGCCTTGATGGCGGCCATCCAGGCGGGCCTGCAGCAGATCCCAGAGTTTCCCCAGGGATCCCTGCAGTTGCTCACCAGCCGCGCCGAGGTCAAGGCCCTACTGCAACTGGAGGGGCTGGTAGACCTGATCATCCCCCGCGGCTCCAGCAGCTTTGTCCGCTACATCCTGGAGAATACCCGCATCCCGGTATTGGGCCATGCCGATGGCCTGTGTCACCTGTACGTGGATCGGGCAGCGGATGTGGACATGGCGATCAAGCTGACGGTGGACAGCAAAACCCAGTACCCTGCTGCCTGCAATGCCATTGAGACCCTGCTGGTTCACAAGGCCATAGCCCCCCACTTTTTGCCTCTGGCGGTCAAGGCCCTGCGGGAGAAGGGGGTGGAATTGCGGGGGGATCCCCTCTGCCGCGAGCTGGTGCCCGATCTGATCCCGGCCACCGAGGACGACTGGAGCACCGAGTATGCCGACTTGATCCTCTCTATTAAAATGGTGGGCTCCCTTGACGAGGCCATTGCCCATATCCAGCGGTACGGATCCCGCCACACCGAGGCGATTGTGACTGAGGATGCCGCCGCCGCCCGGCGATTTCTGGATGAAGTGGATGCGGCAGGGGTCTTTCACAATGCTTCCACCCGCTTTGCCGACGGGTTTCGCTATGGCTTCGGGGCAGAAGTGGGCATCAGCACCCAAAAACTGCCGCCGCGCGGGCCGGTGGGCTTGGAGGGTTTGGTGACCTACCGCTACCAACTGCGAGGGCAAGGACATCTTGTAGCCGACTACACAGGCCCCCAGGCCCGACCTTTTCAACATCGGGATCGCCTGAACAACACCGGCTTGGCCTAAGGGACATAGCCCGCCGCAGAAACCAACTGTACTGGGCAATCGACAGAAGAAACCGTTCTGCTCGTCTTTGCGGCTCCAGGTTGAGGTAGATTAAAAAATAGCTTTGTGATTTGCAAAGGTCGTGCTTCCTGTTGCCCTGTGGTGTGACAATAGACTACTGGGTTCCCGGTCTTTGAATATTGCAGGCTTGAGCACCTTTGACCTAGCCCCTTGCCTCTTGGCCTTTTGTTATTTCGATTAGGAGCTTTACTGGATTATGCCTGTGCGTCTGTATGTGGGAAATCTGCCGGAGGAGGTGGATCGTCAGGCATTGGAGAAGCTCTTTCGCTCTGCCGGTGAGGTCATTTCCACCAAGGTGATTCGGGATCGGAAGACAGGCAAATGCCGCGGCTTCGGCTTTGTAACGGTGAACACCGAGGAGCAGGCGCAGCAGTACATCGAAAAGTTCAATGGCCACAGCTTTGGGGATGTCAGCTTACGCATTGAGATCGCCCAGCCGCGCGACCGCGGGGAAGAGGCCGAATCCAAAACGGCAGCCCCTGAGCCCTCATCCAAAGAGTCCAAAGGTTCTAAAGATTCCAGGCCGTCTAGGGATTCTGAGACCAAGGGCTCTAAAGAGTCGGCGGAAAACTCTGCCCCCAGCAAGAAGCAACGCCAGCGGGGCAATAAGGGTGGGCGCTCCACCGTCGCCGCCGAAAATGAGGGAGCTTCTGAGCCGGATCCCCGCTGGGCCAGCCAGTTGCAGCGGATCAAGGAGCAGCTTCTGCAGGCCACCAATTCCTAACCCCCCCAAAAGGAGTAATAGACACCGTCGGTCTCTGACGGTAGGCTGGGTGAGTTGCAACAGCTCTAGGCATGGCTGAGAGGGGGGTTGGCATGAATAGGCTAGCGAGGATTTTTCGCACTTGGGCTCAGGCTGGGCTTTTGTTCGGGCTGGTGGTTCTGCTGGGAGTGGGAAGTGGAGCTTCGGTTTTCCTACCCTCGGCGGCGGCTGCCCCGGCGGATTTGGAAGAGCAAGTGCTGCAGATCATTCGGAAGAACCCCCAGGTGATTCTGGAAGCCGTGCAGGAATACCAGCAGCGACAATACCAAGAGCAGCAGCAGCAACAGCAGCGGCTGGCAGAAGAATTTGGCCGTCAACTGCGAGAGAACCCACGCGCCGTCATCGGAGATTCCCCTCAACTGGGATCCGACGCTCTGCGGTTGGTATTGGTGGAGTTCTCCGATTTTCAATGCCCCTTCTGCGCCCGCGCCCACAGCACCCTCAAGCAGTTCATGGCCGACCATGGAGATGAGGTGACCTTGGTGTACAAGCACCTGCCTTTGACCAGCATTCACCCAGAAGCGATGTCGGCTGCCCGTGCTGCTTGGGCCGCCCAACGTCAGGGTAAGTTCTGGGAGTTTCACGACGAGCTGTTTGCCAACCAATCCCAGCTTGGGGATGGGTTTTATGTGGCCACTGCTGAGAAGCTGGGCCTGAATGTAGAAAAATTCAATCGGGATCGGCGCGGTCGGGCGGCAGAGCGCGCCATTCAGCGAGATATCGACCTGGCCTCTCAACTGGGCATCGGCGGCACCCCCCATTTCATCTTGAACGGCATTTCCTTCTCCGGTGCGCAGCCGCTGGAGGTGTTTGAGCAGACGCTGCAGCAGGCCAAGCAAGCCCTCTAGCCGGAAAAGCGCTCCGCAGCCGACAACGCCAGGAGCAGCAGGCTGCCCACGCTGGGGAAAAACGGAGCAGCTACAACCTGACAAGGGCCGCAGCCGAGTTTTGGCAACTGTTGCGTTGGTACCCCTGTTGTCCCTGCTGTGGCAAGCCCTGGTCAAAGGTGGGATCCAACCCTGCCCAAGACCCCATCATCCCGCTTTATGGAGTTGTTCTGGAGGGAAGGAGAAGAGCGTTTGCTGGTGGAAGTGGCTCTCGGCTACTCCACAGGCAGGATGCGAGCCTCGAACCCCGCTTCGGCCAGGGAGCGCCGCACCTGTTCGGCGTTGGCCCGTTGCCGGTAGGTGCCCACCTGAATCACCGAGCCCCGCAGGAAGGCATCGGGGGCAAACTGTTGCAGCTTGGGTAGGGCCTCTTCCCCTGCCTGCACCACCACCCAAAATCTGCCGGCACCTTCTTCCCCAGGAGGGACAGCCTGGGCAGGCGAGGAGGAGATAGGATCTGCTTGCAGCAGAGGCTGAGAGCGACGCAGATCGGCGGGGAAGATCCCTGCTTCGTAGCCTTGGCCGGCCAGGTAACGCACCTGATCAGCGGCAGCAACAGGGTCGGCAAACCCACCCGTGCGCACCACCCGCAGGTCATCGTAAATCAAGGGCAGGGATCCCTCTAGGAGTTGTTTTAGCGCAGGCCATTTCTCCCCGGTGGGATCTGCCACCAGCACCCAATAGCGTTCCCCTTGAGCGGGATTGGAGATGGGATCCCGGCTAGCATTTTCTCCTGCTAGCGACACTGCCACTGCCGGCAACCCCTGAGCGGCTAGCCAGCGGGCTTGATCCTGGGCCAACGACAGGCGGGAGAAGGTTCCCGTTTGCAAAGCAGCCTGGCCGCGGTACTGCACCACAGTGGCTCCTGGAAAGAAGCGGCGCACCCGCTCTTCCAAACGGGGATCGCCGGTGGGGTTGGGCACGTAGGTGGCGAAGGGGCGCTGGGGATCCAAGGGCGGAGCCGTTGGCGTTGGCGGCACAGAAGGTTTTGAGCTGGCAGCGGGACGGCTGGGTGCTGCTTGGGCAGGGAAAGCAGGGGGCAGAGGGGGATCTGTCTCTTGGCGGCTCACCACCCGCACCGATAACCCCAACCGTTCCAAGTCGGCCTGACGGCGTTGGGCATGGCTGCGGTTGATGAACGTCCCTGCCAGAATGAAAACCTGCCCATCCCCTTGCACAAAATAGGCATCCGGCACCTGGGCGCGCACCTGGGCCAACTCCGCCGCGCCATCCGCCAGCACATGCACTTGGTAACGGGTCAGGGCCAAAGCAGCAGGCAGGACGCTCCCATTACCGGTGTGGAGCACGAAGGCAAAGGCCGCAAGGGATCCGGCAAGGAGGGCGGGTCGCACTGGCAACAGGGGTGGGGAGCCTTTTAGCCAGCCGTACTCCTGACGGGTGTTGCACATGGGATCCATCTCCTCTGGCGGGATTGGCGGCAACTCAGACCCCTGCTGGAATGCTGCAAAGACGCAGCCCAGACCGGCTCGCAAGGGAAACGCAGATTTAGTGCATTTCCAGTATAGACAGGCTGGCAAGACTCTATCGCTATGGCTTGTTGGGGAGTTTGTTTCAGGGGCGACGGCGGCGCCGTTCACGGCAGCGGGATGGAGTTCTGGCAACAAGGGTGCGGGATCCCCCCAAAGCGAAGCGGATGATCTCCGTCTTGTACTGCTGCGAGCCCTCGGTGTAGCGGGCAAGCTGAATGGCGGATCCCTGGCCGAGGGGAAGGGCCGGCAGGGGATGCTCCGGGGTTCCTGCTTCAAGGGCGATGAAAAACCGCAGGCGCAGCAGCACTTCCAACTTGGATAGGCGATCGGTTTGCTCTGGCACCAAGCGGCCCAACGAGATCTGTAGACGCGGCCTGCGTCGCCGGGATCCGGGGTGGCCCCAAAGCTGCTGAGCGAATGTCCACAGAGAGGTCTGCAAGGACTCCGTCCCGCTGACGCGA
>DVDX01000044.1 GCA_015295985.1 Synechococcus sp. M44_DOE_062
TCAGGTTAGAGTGAGATGCCTGGGCTATCGATCGCGCCAGCGGGACGGAGTCCTTGAAAAGCCTTCTGGATTAGTGCATTATTGCTCCGCAACGCTACTGCTCATTCTGGAATCTTCATCAGTGGCAGCCTTAAACATGGCCCTGTAGCTGTTGGATGAACCAACTAGCAGCAGCAGTATTGGTTTGGGTGGCAAGTCGTTCTAGGGCTTGTTCAAGAAGAGCTATTTCTAAGCCCGCCAGCACCTGCGACTGGGAGATTGCCCCATAACGCCCCGCTTCAGTCAGCCCAAAAGCAAAGACACGCTGCCCTTTAACATCTATCACCCAATACTCAGGAATGCCCAAGCTGGCGTAAAGTTGCTTTTGCTCGTCCAGATCAATGCTAAGGGTGGTGTCGGCAATTTCCCCTACCAAGTCGGGCGCCCGTTGGTAGCGCAGATCAATCCGCCGCGGTTCACCGGACTGGTACTTGGGAATGTTGTCGCCTTTGTAGAGCACCAGATCTGGGGCGCAGGCATGGGTCTCAGGGTGTTCGATTAGGCAGCGACCATAGGACTGTAAGGGGACATCGGGGTGGAGAAATGCCCAAAACCCAAAAATGATGGTGATTAAGTCGCTAACAGAGGCATGCTCTGGCCCTTCTTTGCCCATGTTGACCCACAACCAGCCCCGGTAAAAGGAAAGTTTCTGCCAATCCCCAGCGGGATGGTCGCGGATGGCCACGTAGTCTTGCCAGGTGGCGTTGTGGCGCTCGAGGATGGGTTGGGTGGCCGGTTTTAAGGAAAGGATCATCGGTCACGCTGGTGAAGCGTAGCTCTATCACCCCTCAGCAAAAATGAGATAGGGGAGTTCATCTCTTCAATCCTAATGGTTCTAATGGCCAGCCAGTTTTGGCGGAAGCTTTTCACAAAGCAGGCCGTAGGTCTTTGGGGCAATTAACCGCAGACTTTTGCCTGGATCCCTAGACCGGCAGCGGGGCTTTGCGCCAAGCCTTGGGCTGCTGGAACCTGTGCAGATCTCGGATCAGCCGCACCCAGCCGTCGGACATAGACTCCACCAAAACTTTACCCTTCTCCGGCGTAGCGGCGGTAGCATCGCCCAAAACTCCGCTCTGGGTGAGGTCGCGAGTTGCCCAAGCGAAGGGAATCCGCCCTTCCATGCTGAGCAAGCTGTTTTCCGGCAGATCGTGGGGATATTCGCAGACCAATCGGTCGATTCGCACCGTGTCGGGCAAAAGGTGCATCAGCATACTGGTCTCCCCATCGCCGGCGTGAATGCCCAATTCCCGCTCTTTCTCAGTAAACAGCTCTCGCCCTTCGTGGGGAACCCGCCAGACGGACACCGGGAACAGCATGAGATCTTCGTACTTCTGGTGAAGATCGCGGGCAACAATCTCCAGCACCTGTGGTTGGCCGCCGTGGGAATTGAGGAAGACCAGCTTGCGAAACCCAGCTCGGTAGATGCTCTCTGCCACTTCCGTCAGCACTGCCATCAGGGTTTGGGCGGAGAGGGTAATGGTGCCGGGGAAATGCCAGTGCTCGTTGGCTTTGCCGTAGCATTGGGTGGGCAAAACATAGGCTGGGATCTCAGGCTCCAGCTTCTCCATGGCGCGCCCGATGACTGCCGTGCCGATGCAGGCATCCACCACCAGGGGCAGGTGGGGCCCGTGTTGCTCGATTGAGGCAACTGGCTGGATGATCACCACGTTCTCTTTGTCGGGCATGGCCTGAATTTCCGTCCAGGTGAGGTAGGGGAAAAAGCGGTGGGGCGGGATAAAAGTGTGCATCATGGCGGGATCCATCCAAGTTTGATCAGAAAGCTACCTAGCACCATGCCACAAGATCGGGTTCACGCAATGTCCGCAGAGACGGGATCCCCAGCCAACCGGCCTGTCAACGAAAACTAAGGAGGCCATCGATTAGGATAAGTACAGTCTATGTAGTCTCCGGTCAAGGATTGCATGACCCTGTTGCCTCGTCTGCCTGCCCAGTGCGCTGAGGCCATACATCTGCTGGGGCGCCCTTTGCCTGCCTCAGCAGAAGTGGGCAGTGCTCCCCCCTCACCCCGTCCCATCCTCGCCCTGCCAGGGCCGCAAGCCACCCTCTATGTGGAGCTGATTCAGGCTTCTCTCCACAATCTTGCGGCGGGATCCCCACCGCTGCTCTGGGTGCGGCCTCTCTTGCTCAGGCAGGGATCCCAAGTCTTGAACCTGCGGGCCACCTCGGATTTGCTCTGGCCTGCTGCCGGCTTTGTTCCGGCCTATGCGGAGGAGGTATTGCCCCTTCTGGAGCAGGCAAGGGATCCCGCTCCCCACGAGCTCTCTGCCCGACAGCAGTTGCAGGCGTTTCTACGACAAGTTTGGCGAGGCTAGGCTTCCCCGGAATGGCCAAGGGAGGCGGCCAACCTCTGCAAAGCCGATCCCAACATTACCAGAGCCTCGTCGATTTCCGCCGGGGTGACGATCAAGGGGGGCACCAAGCGCACCACCTGGGATCCTGCCGACACCAACAACAGCCCGTAGTCCATAGCTGCCTTGACCACTTCAGCCGCCGGGATGCGCACTGCCAAGCCCTGAATCAGGCCCCAGCCCCGCACTTGCTCAACAAGCTGCGGAAACTGCTCCGCCAAGCGGGACAGCCCCTGACGTAGATACATCCCCGTTTGCTGAGCATTCCAAACCAAACTCTCTGACATCAGCGTGCGGCAAACCGCCAGGCCCACCGCGCAAGCCAAGGGGTTACCCCCAAAGGTGCTGGCGTGATCCCCAGGCTGAAACACAGCGCAAAAGTCTTTCGCCAACAAAGCCCCGATGGGGATCCCACCGGCCAGGCCCTTGGCCAAGGTGAACACATCCGGCTCCACCCCCAGGTTACAGTAGCCCCACAGCATGCCGGTACGGCCCATGCCCACCTGCACCTCGTCCAACATCAGCAGAATGCCCCGCTCGCTGCAGATCCGGCGCAACCACTGAAAATAGGCGGGATCCCCCGGTACAACCCCCCCTTCCCCCTGCAACGGCTCCAACAGCACGGCACACACCCGCTCGCCCCAGCGATCCAACACCGCTGCCGTGCCCTCAATGTCGTTGTAGGGAACGTAATCAAAGCCGGGCACCAGAGGGGCAAAGTCTTTCTGGTATTTCGGCTGGCCAGTGGCGGTAACGGTGGCCAGGGTGCGGCCATGGAAGCTGGCATGGGCGGTGAGGATCACCGGATCTTGGATCCCGCGCACCGCGTGGGCATACTTGCGGGCCAGCTTGATGGCTCCCTCGTTGGCTTCTGCCCCTGAGTTGCAGAAAAACACCTTGTCGGCACAGGAGTGCTGGGTCAGCCATTGGGCCAGTTGCGCCTGCGGCTGGTTGTAGTAAAGGTTGGAAACATGATGCAACTGTTGTGCCTGCTCGGTGAGCGCCTGAATCCACACCGGGTGGGCATGTCCCAGGGTACAGGTGGCGATGCCGGCCACAAAATCCAGGTACTCCCGTCCCTGCTCATCCCAAACCCGACACCCCTGCCCGCGCACCAAGGTTAAAGGATAGCGCCCATAGGTGGACATCACATGCTCGGCAAACAGCTCGGCAGTTTCCAGGGATCCGGAGGCAGCAGTGGCAAGCGGCGAAGTCAAAGGGGACATGGCCAGTGAAGGGTTGTTGTCGTGTCGGCGGCGCGGAGCGCTTTGGGGCTGACGCAAGCCGTGTTTTGAGTGTATCACCCTGCTTTTGGAGATGATATTCTGGCGGGGCCAAAGATTCAGGGATCCACAGCAAACAGACAGATGTCGCGGCGGGGGGTAACGGTCTGGTTTACCGGATTGAGCGGAGCGGGCAAAACCACCCTAAGCTGCGGCGTGGCCCAGCAGTTGCGCGCTTGGGGGCTGCCGGTGGAGGTGCTTGATGGAGACCTGGTGCGGCAACATCTCACCAAAGGGCTTGGCTTCAGCAAAGCGGATCGGGATGAGAACATTCGCCGCATTGGCTTTGTGGCGGAGATGCTGACCCGGCATGGGGTGATTGTGCTGGTGTCGGCCATTTCCCCTTATCGGGCGGTGCGACAAGAGGTGCGGCAATACATCGGCAACTTTATCGAGGTCTTTGTGGATGCCCCCTTGGAGGTGTGTGAACGTCGGGATGTGAAGGGCCTCTATCGAAAGGCGCGGGCAGGCTTAATCCAGCACTTTACCGGCATTGACGATCCCTACGAACCGCCGGAACAGCCGGAGGTGGTGTGCAAAACTGCTGAGCAAAGCATCTCCGAATGTATTGACCTGGTGATGCAAAGCCTGAAAAGCAGAGGTTATCTTTGACGTAATGAGCGCCACTCCTCAGCTGAGTCACAGTAATTCTTCCTAACTGCAGACTATGCTATATTGATTTTAGCGACTGAAGTGCAAAAGATAGGTAAAAGCACGGTGGCGACTAAAAGGCAGACCTTTCGACTATACCCAAATAAAGCACAGGAAAAGGCTTTGTTGTATGCGCGTCGTCTGCACTGTTATCTTTACAATGCCTGTGTTAGCCATCGGGAGTATGAATACAAGCGCAACCGAAAAACGGTTAGTTATTTAGAACAGCAAAACCTACTACCTGATTTCAAGAAAGTATGGGTGGAGTACTCAGCACTGCATTCCCAGTCCCTACAAGCTACCGTGAAACGGGTGGATTTTGCCTATCAAAGGTTCTTTCAAGGTCTAAGTGGTAAGCCCAAGTTCAAGTCTATTCGCAGGTATTCAGGCTGGACTTATCCTGCCCAGTCGGGGTGGAAAGTCAATAGTACAGGGAAGCACGGTACGGTGACGCTTACCGATTTGGGTATTACCCTCAAGATGCGGGGTAAAGCTAAGCACTGGGGTGTGCCTACGACGCTAACCTAAGCCGTCCCAGCGCCGGTGGTATGCGTCGTTTACTGTGGAAGTAGAAGTCCCTGAACCGAAGTTGGGTTCTCAGTCGGATTTGCAGTATGAGTCCATTGTTGCCTATGACTTGGGTACGGAGACCGCCTTGACGTTGTTTGATGGGGTGGAGTTTCAGGAGATTGCCAATCCTCGTTTTACCCAAAAAAGTGAGGAGAGGGTACGCAAGATTGCCAAGTTAAAACGGCGCAAGCGTGCCCCGAAAAGGGGTGTAAAGGCTTCCAGACGATGGAAGAAGATCAACCAGCGGGAATCCCGACTGAAGGCGAAGGTTGCCCGTCAGCGCAGGGACTGGCAACATAAGATTACCTCAGAGATGGCTCGTCGTTATGACAAAGCGCTCCGCGCCGCCGTAGGCGAACGGGGTGACTGAGAAG
>DVDX01000003.1 GCA_015295985.1 Synechococcus sp. M44_DOE_062
CTGTCGCTTTAGCGGTGCGTAGCACTGTCGCTTTAGCGGTGCGTAGCACTATAATCAACTTGGTTGTACAAAACGGCATTGCCGGAATCTGGTACAGCTACGCGGTGAGGCATCCCGTGTCTGCTCGTGGAGGGTTCTTGTGTAGGCTCCCCGTTGAAGCGAGAAGCCCGCACTTTATGCGTCAGCATGAATGCAGGAGTATGTCACCAGGTTAGATCCGGATCGGAGTCATCGCAATGCTGAAATGCACCACTCGCCACGTCCATATCTTTGCCGGTGAAGTTACTGCCGACAACAACTTCGTGCCCCGCGACGACCTGTTTACCCTCGACGTGGATCCGGACAATGAGCTGGTCTGGACGGATGCTGCGCTCCAGAAGGTCTATGCCCGTTTCGAAGAACTGGTGGAAGAGTACCGAGGGCGAGATTTGACCGAGTACAACATCCGCCGCATTGGGTCTGACCTGGAACATTTCATCCGATCCCTGCTCAAGCAAGGGGAGATTGCCTACAACCTGCAAGGGCGTGCCCCCAACTTCAGCATGGGCTTTCCCCAGATCCCTGCCGAAGAAATGGTCGGCCAGTACATTCCCAAGGGCTAGCTCTTTGCCGGTTCTGGGCAGAGTTTTTGATGGTTTTGCATCTGAGTCTTTCACCCATCTCATTGTCGGAGCGTTTCCCTATGTCTGGAGAACCCACCCCCGAAGTTGCTGCTACCGAGAAACCTGCTGAAGCTGCCAAGCCTGCTGCTGAGGATTCCCCCAAAGCTGCCGGGAAAAAAGTCGCTAAGGAAGAAAAGCCTTTCGAGCAACAGATCACGGAAGAGGTGATCCCGGCGGCTATTGCAGCTTTTCAAAAACGGGGGGTCAACGATCTGGAGCTGCGCCTAGAAGGCAAGACGCTGATCGGGGCGTTTGCAGGAGGCAAGAAGCAGTTCAGCGTGCTGTTTGCCGAGGGATCCTTGAATGGTCGCAAGTTCTTCCGCTGTACCACCGAAGGATCCCCAGCCAGCACCATCGAGTCTTTTATGATCGACGAGCGGCGCGTGGATGTCAACCTATTTGTGTTTTATTTGGTGCAGCGCCTTTACGCTCAGCAGTGGTATTGAGTTCGGGTGACCTAGGGGGATCCCTGCCTGAGGAATTGTAAACAGGTGCCACCCCCTATCGACATTGCTCATGGACCCCATGTAGAAAATGTTTTGGTTTGGCAAAGGCGGGATCCATCCGGCGATATTCTTTGGCTTGCCTGCGATCCCAGAGCGAGCACTGCTGCTGCTGCTTTCTCGGGGGATGAGCTGCGCACTTGCATCGAGGAACAGTACTGCTACGCCGAGATCAACGGTTTATAGTCTTTCAGGTTAGGGTGAAGCACCCGGGCTACTGTGTTGCTACGCAACGTTGCCGCGACCATGCCGGCGGGACGGAGTCCTTGAAAAGCCTTCTGGCCCTTGCATCCAACGTTTTAGGTGGGGGCGCAGTGCCCTAGTTTGAATCAAAGTGACCCCAGTTCCGTAGAGAGCTGCTCCTGGAGTTCAGGTCTCCAGCACATGGCTTAGTTTGAGCCTGAACCCAGTTGGCCCAGAGGTTGTTCAAGGTAGGGATCCCCAGTGCAGGGATCCCTTGCCATTGCAAGGAATGCTCTATCGAGACCAAAAACGATTATCGTTTGTAAATAAAGGTAAGGCTCTGCTACGGGAGGTCTCGAAATGTACATCGTGCAGATTGCGTCTGAATGTGCCCCGGTCATCAAGGCAGGGGGACTGGGGGATGTGGTGTACGGCCTCAGCCGAGAGCTGGAAGTGCGGGGGCACTGTGTCGAGCTGGTTTTGCCCAAGTACGACACCATGCGCTACGACCAGATTTGGGGCTTGCACGATGCCTATCGCGATCTCTGGGTGCCCTGGTACGGGGGAGCCATTCACTGCTCGGTGTACTGCGGCTGGGTGCATGGCCGCCTTTGCTTTTTCATTGAGCCCCACTCAGGAGACAACTTCTTCAATCGCGGGTGCTATTACGGCTGCCCGGATGACAACATGCGTTTTGCTTTTTTTAGCAAGGCGGCTCTAGAGTTTCTCCTGCAAAGCAACAAGCGCCCAGATGTGATCCATTGCCACGACTGGCAGACAGGGTTGGTGCCGGTGCTGCTGTTTGAGATCTACAAGTACCATGGCATGGGAAATCAGCGGGTATGCTACACCATTCACAACTTCAAGCACCAAGGCTTTGGCGGCCCAGAGATTCTTTGGGCTACCGGCCTCAACCGTGAACCCTATTACTTCCACTACGACCGTTTGCGCGATAACTTCAACCCTTTTTCTCTCAACTTTATGAAGGGAGGAATTGTTTTTTCAAACTTTGTTACCACAGTCTCTCCCAATCACGCGCTGGAGGTGCAATTTGGCGACTACGGCTATGGACTAGGCCATACCCTCTACCTGCACCGGCACAAGTTTCGCGGCGTTTTGAACGGCATTGATTACGACATTTGGAACCCGGAGATCGACCGCTTTATCCCCGCACGCTACACCGCTCAAACGCTGGAAGACAAAGCCAAAAACAAAAAAGCCCTGCGGGAACGGCTGCTATTGCAAGATGTTAACAAGCCTATTGTTGCCTATATCGGGCGGTTAGACGAGCAAAAGGGCGTGCATTTGGTGCATCATGCCATCTACCGCTCGCTGTTCAAAAATGCCCAATTTGTTCTCCTGGGATCCGCTACGGAGCGAGGGATCGGTGCTTGGTTTGCCCACGAGAAAAGCTACCTCAACGACAACCCCGATGTTCATCTCGAACTGGGCTTTAACGAAGAACTCTCTCACCTGATCTATGCCGGCGCGGATGTGATCGTGGTGCCCAGCCACTACGAACCCTGTGGACTCACCCAGATGATTGGCTTGAAATATGGCACGGTTCCGGTGGTAAGAGGAGTGGGTGGCCTGGTGGATACCATCTTTGACCGCGACTACGATCCCCACAAATTGCCGGAGCAGCGCAACGGTTACGTCTTTTATCACACAGATCCGGCTGCTTTGGAGTCGGCTCTGGATCGGGCCATCGATCTTTGGTACACCGCTCCCGACCAGTTTCGCCAACTGCAGATGCAAGGCATGAGCTACGACTACTCCTGGAACTACCCTGGCAAGGAGTATCTGGAGATCTACGACTTCATTCGCCACCGCTGAGCCTGACGGCGATCCCCAGCGATCCCAGCCCTTGACCCCAAGGATGAAATGCTGGACGATAGGTAGCAATCGCGGGCTTAACCTTCTCTACAGATTTGCTGCTGAAGTGAAGAAGGGAGGCCTGCTCCGTTATCTTTTCCTGCTTGAGGATCCCTGGCTGCTATGGGTTATCTCGCTTTGGTGCTCCACGCCCACCTGCCGTTTGTGCGCCACCCTGAACAAGACTTTGTGCTGGAAGAAGAATGGCTCTACGAAGCCATCACGGAGACCTATGTCCCCCTGCTGCACATGTTCGAGGGGCTACAGCGAGATGGCATTGATTTTCGTTTCACCATGTCCCTGACGCCACCCTTGGTGTCGATGCTGCGGGATCCCTTGCTGCAGGAGCGCTACGACCACTACTTGACCAAGCTGGAAGAACTGGCCCAACTGGAGTACGACAAAAACACCACCAACGGCCACATTCGCTACCTAGCCGAGCACTACATCAAGCAATTTGCCATGGTGCGGGATCTCTGGGAGCGCTATGACCGGGATCTGGTGCGGGCCTTTCGACAGTTTCAAGACAGTGGCAACCTGGAGATCATCACCTGTGGGGCTACCCATGGCTACCTGCCCCTGATGCAGATGTACCCACAGGCGGTTTGGGCCCAGCTCATCGTTGCCTGCGAGCACTACAACGAACACTTTGGCCAGTGGCCGCGGGGGATCTGGCTGCCGGAATGCGCCTATTACCAAGGGCTGGAACGGATGATCGCCGATGCCGGCCTGCGCTACATGATCACCGACGCCCATGGTCTTCTCTACGCCAAGCCACGGCCCCGCTACGGCATGTACGCCCCCATTTTTACCGAGACCGGTGTTGCCGTCTTTGGGCGAGATCACGAATCCTCGCAGCAGGTGTGGTCGGCGGAGGTGGGTTACCCAGGGGATCCGGTTTACCGCGAGTTCTACAAAGACCTGGGGTATGAAGCCGACTACGAGTACATCAAGCCCTACATCATGCCCAACGGCCAACGAAAAAATACTGGCATCAAATACCACCGCATCACCGGGCGCAATTTGGATTTGGGGCAAAAGCAGCTTTACGATCCCTACTGGGCGCGGGAGAAAGCGGCAGAGCATGCGGGCAACTTCATGTTCAACCGGCAGCGGCAAATTGAGCACCTCTACAGCGTGATGGGACGTCCGCCGCTGGTGGTGGCCCCCTACGATGCCGAGTTGTTCGGCCACTGGTGGTATGAAGGTCCCTGGTTTTTGGATTTTCTCATCCGCAAGAGCTACTTCGACCAGTCCACCTACCGTATGACCCACCTGGCCGAGTACCTGAAAGAGAACCCCACCCAACAGGTGTGCAAACCCGCCCAATCCAGTTGGGGGGCGCGCGGCTTCCATGAATACTGGCTTAACCCCAGCAACGCTTGGATTTATCCCCATTTGCACAAGGCCACCGAGCGGATGATTGAGTTGAGCCGTCGTGAGCCCGCCGATGACCTGGAGTGGCGAGCCTTGAACCAGGCGGCGCGAGAATTGCTGCTGGCTCAATCTTCCGACTGGGCTTTTATCATGCGTACGGGGACGATGGTTCCTTATGCGGTGCGCCGCACCAAGTCCCATCTGCTGCGCTTCAATCACCTCTACGAGAAGATCAAGGAGGGTCGGTTTCGGCGGGAGAAGGCCACTCCTGAAGAGGAGCAGTGGCTGGCCAAGGTGGAATATATGGACAACATCTTCCCCAATCTCAACTACCGAGTTTACCGACCCCTCTAAGCAGTGTTGATCCCAACTCTCCTCTCCCTTTGGGAGAAGGGCTGAGGGTGAGGGTCAGGAGTCGGCAGAGAGAACTTGGGATCCCAGCTTCCCCAGCCGAATGGCCAGGCTGCCGGTTCTAGAGCTTGGTGCCGCACTCGGCGCAGAACTTATGTAGGGTAGGGTTTTTGGTGCCGCAGTTGGGGCAGTAGATCAGCTCTGCCGCCTGCTCCAGTTGCCGCTTCTCCGGCAGCCCGATCATCTGATAGTTGGCTTTGCCAGCGGGCACCATCGGGTAGCAGTTTTCATCCCGCTTGACCACAAAGTCGGCCACTACCGGCCCCTCGTGCTTGAGGATCTCCTGGATGGCATCTTCCAGTTGGTCGGGGTGATCGACGCGGATCCCTTTCACCCCAAAAGCCTCGGCCAGCTTAACAAAATCCGGCATGCCGGGGGACATATCCGAGTGGGAGTAGCGCTCGCCGTGGAAGGCCTGCTGCCACTGCCGCACCATGCCCTGCCAGCCGTTGTTGATGATGGCCACCTTGGTGGCAATGCCGTACTGGGCCACCGTGCCCAGCTCTTGCATGTTCATCTGGAAGCTGGCGTCGCCGCTGATGCAGATCACCTCTTGATCCGGCAGGGCCACCTTGACCCCCATCGCCGCCGGGAACCCGTAGCCCATGGTGCCTAGCCCAGAACTGGAGATCCATTGGCGCGGCCCATTGCGCAGAAACTGTGCGGCCCACATCTGATGCTGGCCAACATCGGTGGTGTAGTAAGCGTGGGGGGCATGACGACGAAAGGCATCGATCACCTGTTGAGGAGCAATCACGCCTTCGTAGCTGGGCACCTGCAGGGGATAGTCCCGCTTCCAGCGCTCGATCCGATCCAGCCAAGCCTGAGTTAGGCCGGGGGTAGAAGGCATTTTGCTCAGTTGGGCCAACATCTCCACCAGAACGGTGCGCACATCCCCCACAATCGGCACATCCGGGGCACGGTTTTTGCCCACCTCGGCTGGGTCGATGTCGATGTGAATGACTTTGGCGTGCTTGGCAAATTCGTCCAGCTTACCGGTCACGCGATCGTCAAAGCGTGCCCCCACCGCAATGAGCAGGTCACACTCGGTAACGGCGAAGTTGGCATAGGCCGTGCCGTGCATGCCGAGCATCCCCACCGACAGGGGATCGTTCTCATCGAAGGCCCCTTTGCCCATGAGGGTGGTGGTTACCGGGATCCGATAGGTGTGGGCCAGCTCGGCAATTTCGGCGTGGGCACCGGAGATAATCGCCCCACCCCCCACATAGAGCAAGGGCCGTTTGGCCTGTAGGATCAGCTTGGCCGCCGCGTGGATTTGCCGCGGGTTGCCCCGCACGGTGGGCTTGTAGCCGGGGATATTGACCTCGCTGACAGGTTGATAGTCAAACTCTTCCAGGCCCACATCTTTGGGGATGTCAATCAACACCGGCCCAGGCCGTCCTGTCCCGGCAATGTGAAAAGCCTCTGCCACGATCCGAGACATTTGGCGCGGATCCCGTACCACGTAGGAGTGCTTGACAATCGGCAGGGTGATGCCAAAAATATCCGTCTCCTGGAAGCCGTCGGTGCCGATCAAATGGCGGGGCACCTGCCCGGTGATAACCACCATCGGTACAGAGTCCATCATGGCGTTGGCAATGCCCGTCACCAGGTTGGTCGCCCCTGGGCCAGAGGTAGCAAAACACACTCCAACCTTGCCAGTGGCGCGAGCATATCCATCGGCAGCGTGGGCAGCCGCTTGTTCATGGCGAACCAGGTAATGTTTGAGCAGCCCCTGAGACTCGGCTTTGTACAGCTCGTCGTAGATGGGGAGGATGGCTCCCCCTGGATAGCCAAAGATGTGTTGCACCCCGTGCCGGTGCAGGCTATCCACCAACGCATATCCACCAGTCGCCACGATGTCTTCTCCCCACTGAGATGACCGGATGTTGAGCGCCTGCTTTCAGGAGCGCCGGCGCAGACAGGGTAGTGGCCAGCAGTTGGCCAACTTTGTATTTAATTCTACAGTCTAGCAGCGGTCTGCTCTGGAATCCCTCAGACTTTCCCAGTCGGCTAAAGTAACACTGGGGATCCCTGGGGATCCTTGCCGGATGTGTTGAAGGTGCCCCATCCATGACTGGAGAGCCAACCCCCATTGACTCCGGGCCCGAGCGGTCTCAGGGCAGCTTGCTGCTGTCTGGGCCCATCCTCGGATCCCCGCACAGTGCTGTGGGATCCCGGCAGTGGCTGGTATGGGGAGCGCTGGGGATCTTTCTGGTGGGCCTGGGGTTGCGCCTGTGGCGGCTGGACGAGTTCCCGGCACCCGTGTTCGATGAGGTGTACTTCCCGGAGTTTGCCCAGAATTACCTGGATGGCAAGCCTTTTTACGATGTGCATCCCCCCTTGGGAAAGTACTTCATTGCCCTCAGCATTCAGGTGTTTGGCCGCAATGAGTGGGGGTTCCGCTTCGCCACCGCTTTTTGTGGATCCCTGATCCCGCTGTTGCTGACCGGCTTGGCCTACCGCCTCACCTACCACGTGGGCTTTGCCCTATTGAGCGGGGCTTTGCTGCTGACCGATGGGGTGTTTCTGGTGGAATCCCGCTTTGGCCTGATCAACGTGTATCTGGTGGCCTTTGGGCTGGCGGCGACTATTCTGCTGCTGAAAGGTCTAGAAGAGCAAGGTTGGCGGCGGGCTGCTTACTTTACTTGCTCCGGGATCTTGTTGGGGGCGGCAGCTTCGGTGAAGTGGAATGGCCTCTGGTTTGCCTTCATGTTTGCTCTGTTGGGGATCCTCGTCTGGGGGGTGGTCTGGCTGCGCCCGCAGTGGATCCCACGGCTGGGCCTTTTGATCCAGATTCGTCATCTGCGCTGGTGGCACTATGGGTTTTGCTTCATCCTTGCTCCGCTGGCCTTTTACGCCATTCAGTGGATCCCACACCTGCAACTGAATCCCCAACAGGGGCTAACCCTAGATTGGAGCTGGACGGGCATCCAGAATTACTTGCGATCCCTGGTGCTCATCAACCAATCCATCTACGGTGGACACATGGCAGCTCACCTGGTGGTGGACGAAGAGACACCCGTCCACCCCTACTGCTCCACCAGCTTGCGCTCCCTGGTGGCTTGGTTCCCAGCTTTGCGTCCTTGGCTGACCACGCCCTTAGCCTCGGCAGGAGCTTGGTCCTGGCCAATTCTAGGCCGCCCCGTAGCCTACTACTTCAGCAGTCAGGGCAACCTCTGGCAAGCTGTTCATGGCCTGGGCAATCCTTGGCTGTGGTGGTTGGGCACGGGATCCATCTTGGCGCTCGTCTGGCGAGGGATCCGCCATTTTCATGGTCTCGAAGCCTTCATCTTGATCGGCTATGCAGCCAACTACCTGCCTTGGTTTAGGGTCAGCCGCTGCGTTTTCATCTACCACTACATGAGCGCTCTGGCGTTTAGCACCCTGGCCCTGGCTTGGTTGGTGCTGCTGGGCTGGCAGAGCTATCGCCGCTTTGGGCGCGGGGCGAGCATCACGGCAGTGGCCTTGGTTTTGGCGTCCTTTGTCTTCTTTTTCCCCGTTTGGCTCGGCCTGCCCCTCAGCCCAAGTGGATTTTACGCCCGCATGTGGTTTCGCTCCAGCCCGGTGCCGCTGTTCTGTTTCAGCCCTCAATCTTGCCAACAGCCTCCGCTGCGCCTGCCGCCCATTCCCGGCTTGAACTGGATCTGAGGGAGGCATGGTAAGCTTTGTGAAGTTTGTTTCGTGAAATGCCGCGCTCTGTTACCGGAAGATGGGGTGTGGTTCGCGAAACCTTTGTGGTGGAGGTAGTGGAAACGTCATGGCCCGATCCTGCCCGAGTTCTGCCAACTCTCCCCGCCGTCCACTGGCTTACCCAGAGCAAGCTGTCCCGGTTGGGGTGATCGGGGTAGGCAACATGGGCCAACACCACACCCGTGTGTTCAGCCTGATGAAGGATGTGCGGGTCGTGGGGGTAGCGGATATCAATGTAGAACGGGGATTGGATGTGGCCAGCCGCCACCGTGTTCATTTCTATGAGGACTACCGCGATCTGCTGCCCCACGTAGCTGCTGTGGCCATTGCCGTACCAACAGCTTTACACCACGAGGTGGGTATGGCCTGCCTGGAGGCCGGGGTTCATGTGCTGATCGAAAAGCCCATCGCCGCCAGCATCAGCGAAGCAGAATCGCTGGTAAACCGAGCTGCCGATTGCAATTGTATCTTGCAGGTGGGGCACATCGAGCGCTTCAGCCCTGTTTTCCAAAAGCTGGGCCAAGTCTTACAGGCGGAGGAACCTCTGGCTTTTGAGGCCCACCGTCTCAGCCCCTATTCCGACCGCGCCAGCGATGTGTCGGTAGTATTCGACTTGATGATCCACGACATTGACCTATTGCTGGAGCTGATCCCGTCTCCGGTGACTCAAATTACCGCCAGCGGCAACCGTGTCTCCAAGCTGGGTTACCTGGACTACGTCACGGCTACTCTCACCTTTGCCAACGGTGTCATTGCCACCCTCACTGCCAGTAAGGTCACCCACCGCAAGGTGCGCAAAATTGCCGTCCACTGCAAAAATGCCTTGGTAGAAGCGGATTTTCTACACAACGAGATCTCAGTGTACCGCCAGGGATTCGTCAGCAGCACCAGCGACTACGGCCAAATGCCCTACCAGCGGGATTGTTTGATTGAGAAAGTCCACACCGAAAACATCGACAAGCTCCATGCCGAACTGGAGCACTTCATCAACTGCGTGCGGGGGGGCAACCAACCTTCCGTGGGTGGCGAGCAGGCCCTGAAAGCTTTAAGGCTGGCCTCGGAGGTTGAGCGGATTGCTTTGGATGGATGTGCCTGGAGCGAAGCCAAGCCCCGCCGTAGTCTCCTGTCTTAGTCTTTCAGCACAAGCCGCTTACAGTAAGTGCTGTCAGCCTTTACCCAGTGTTGCGAAGAATACCATCAACAAGAATCCTCCTCCTTTAGGGCGGGGAGTGTGTCAAAATTCGGCAAGACCCCTCGAGTGGCCGCAATGATCCCACCGGATGGATCCCCCCTTTCCTCTGTCCCTGCCTGGCATAGCCTCACCCTCGCCGCCGCCATCGAAAAGTTGCAGACCGATCCCGATCGTGGCCTCACCACTCAGCAGGTGATCCAGAGGCAGCGGCAGTATGGCTCCAATGAGCTAATCACCACCTCTGGCCGTAGCTCCTGGCAAGTCCTGCTGGATCAATTCCGCAACGTTATGCTGCTGATGCTGATTGCCGTAGCGGCAATCTCGGCTACTTTGGACTTGCAAGAAGGCGAGTTTCCCAAAGATGCCCTGGCCATTATGTTGATCGTCGGCCTCAACGGTGGCCTGGGCTATTTGCAAGAAAGTCGGGCGGAAAAGGCGCTGGCAGCCCTGAAAAAACTGGCTTCCCCTACCGTTCGGGTACAGCGGGATGGCCTGTGGCAAGAAGTTCCGGCCAGCCAACTGGTGCCAGGGGATCGCGTGTTGCTGGAGGCGGGGGTACAGATCCCAGCCGATGGGCGCTTGGCTGAGGCCGTGAACTTGCAGGTGCGAGAAGCAGCTTTGACCGGAGAAGCCACCCCTGTCACCAAACAGGCAGATTGCCTACTCCCGCCGGACATCGAGCTGGGGGAACGTCGCAACATGGCTTTCATGGGCACCGAAGTGATTCAGGGGCGAGGGATCCTCTTGGTCACCAGCATCGGGATGAATACCGAGCTGGGCAAAGTGGCAACCTTGCTGCAATCGGTGGAGACCGAGCCCACCCCTCTGCAGCGGCGCATGAGCCAATTGGGGAAGGTGCTGGTGTCGGGATCCCTGGCCTTGGTGGCCTTGGTGGTGGGGATAGGGCTGCTGCAAGCCGGGAGTATGGCCCCTTTCACCTCGCTGTTGGAAACCTCTTTGAGCATGGCTGTGGCCGTGGTACCGGAGGGGTTGCCTGCGGTGATCACTGTCACCCTGGCCATTGGCACCCAACGCATGGTGCGCCGCCACGCCCTGATCCGCCGCCTGCCGGCAGTAGAGACCCTTGGGTCGGTGACCACCATCTGCTCCGACAAAACCGGCACCCTCACAGAAAACAAAATGGTGGTAACGGACATCGTCACGCCAGATCGCCACTACCACGTCAGCGGCACCGGCTACACTCCCAAGGGATCCTTCTACTGCGGCGGCCAGCCCATGGATCCGGAGAGCGCCCCGGATTTGCAGGCCATCCTGCGGGCCGTAGTGTTCTGCAACGATGCTCTGTTGCAGGCCAGCCTCCAACCCGTTGCCGGGCGCAACCCTCGGTCTGCAGTTTCTTCTCCCCCGCCAACGCCCACCTGGTCTATCCTGGGGGATCCGACGGAAGCGGCCCTGCTGGTGGCAGCCGCCAAAGCCAACCTCCACAAAGGCTCCTTACAGGAGCGCTACCCACGCGTGCAGGAGCTCCCCTTCAGCTCGGAACGCAAACGCATGAGCGTGGTGATCCAGGAAAACGGCGGCTATTGTGTCTACACTAAGGGATCCCCAGAGCTGGTGCTGGAGCGGTGTGATCGTATCCAGAAAGGGGGCGTTTGGCAGGAACTGTCGGAAACGGCTCGCCAGGCCATCCTCAGCACCAATAACCGCCTGGCCGCCCAAGGCATACGGGTTCTGGGGGTAGCCACCCAGAGGCTAGAGCGGATACCGGACAACGGGGAAGAGGTGGAGCACAACCTGGTTTGGCTGGGCTTGGTGGGGATGCACGATGCTCCGCGACCAGAGGCGCGAGAGGCCGTGGCCCGCTGCCGAGAAGCCGGGATCCGCACCCTGATGATTACCGGGGATCATCAGCTCACGGCTGTGGCCATTGCCCGTCAGCTGGGCATTCTTGAGTCCGAAGATCAGGCCATCGATGGACGCACCCTCTCCCGCCTCAGTCTTGAGGAGCTGCTGCAAACAGTGCAAACGGTCAACGTCTATGCCCGCGTGGCACCTGAACACAAGCTGCGCATTGTGCAAGCCCTGCAAAAGCAAAACGAGTTTGTAGCCATGACCGGGGATGGGGTTAACGACGCGCCTGCCCTGCGCCAAGCGGATATTGGCATTGCCATGGGCATCACGGGCACCGATGTGAGCAAAGAGGCCAGCGATATGGTGCTGCTGGACGACAACTTTGCCACCATTGTGGCCGCTATTGAAGAAGGGCGAGTGGTCTACAGCAACATCCGCCGTTTTGTGAAATACATTTTGGGCAGCAACATCGGCGAAGTGCTGACGGTGGCTGCCGCCCCCATCCTGGGCTTGGGAGATGTGCCGCTGACACCCCTACAGATCTTGTGGATGAACCTGGTAACTGACGGCTTGCCCGCTCTGGCTTTGGCTTTGGAACCGGCGGAACCAGGGGTAATGCAGCGCCCTCCCTTCAACCCCAAAGAAAGCATCTTCGCGCAGGGGCTAGGAGCCTACATGATCCGCATTGGCGTGGTCTTCGCCATCTCCACGATCCTCATGATGGCCATTGTGGAAGCCTACATCCCCCACTGGCGCACGATGGTCTTCACCACCTTGTGTATCGCCCAGATGGGCCATGCGCTGGCAGTGCGCTCCAACGAGAAGTTCATTATCGAGACCAACCCCCTCTCCAACCCCTACCTGCTGGGCGCCGTGCTGACCACTCTGCTCTTGCAATTGGCTCTGCTTTATGTGCCTTTCTTGCGCAGCTTTTTTGGAACAGAGGAGCTAAGCCGTACTGAACTTTTAATCTGCCTGGGCTTCAGCACTGTGGTCATGGTTTGGGTGGAGCTGGAAAAGCTCTACTGCCGATGGCGCAAGGGATCCCGCTGACGCTTCAACAAAATTATTTTTCACAATGAAGCATCTTCGCAACAAAAAGCCCCTCTCCCTGCTGCACCCAGAAACAAAACTTTGAGCCAAGACTCATTTCCCCAAAAAGTCATTCCTGAGGAATCCTGCCAATTTATTTCCGCAAGTTAGCCGAACTCCCTCTTTTGACTTGCAGGATAAGCTGGAAAGACTTGCTGGGATACTGTGGAAAGAGGGCAGGAACCTCTGGATTCTATGCACAGGGAGCTGTGGGCAGCAGGGAAAACGGTGGGCCTGGTGGATCCCCCTAGCCTTGGCTTTTGGATAGTGGGATCCCTCTTCTTGGCTCTCCTGTTGTTCGGTGTCAGCCTGGGGGAAAGTCAGCCGCTTTCTGTCTTCAGAAGGATCCTAAGATCCCTTTCTCAAAGATTTCCCTTCCAACCTCCTAGAGGCACCCCCAGCCCAGAGGCTCGCTTTCGGGCAGCCCTGGAAGCCAGCTTGGATGCTATTTACCTGCTGGAGGCGGTGCGGGATCCCGTTACCCGCGAGATCTGCGATTTTGTCTTTGTGGATGTCAACGCCAAGGGGGAAGAGCTCATCTCCCTTAAGCGCCACCAGATCATCGGCCAGCGGCTGTGCGAGCTGCTGCCCATCAACCGCTGGGGGGGCTTTTTTGAGAAATACAAGCGGGTGGTGGAAACCCGCATTCCTCTGGAAGAGGAGTTCCCCATTTCCGGCCAGCCGGGCTTGAAGGCCAGTTGGATCCATCACCAAGTGGTGCCGGTGGGAGACGGGATCCTCATCACCAGCCGCGACATCAGCAACCAGGTCAAGACAGAGCAGGCTCTGCAGGAAAGCGAGTCTCGCTACCGCGCCCTCTACGAAGCCATTCCCGATTTGATTTTCGAGCTTAGCGCCGAGGGAGTCATTCTTCACTGCAAGCCTTCCCCTTACGTCCCCACCCAGCATCCGCCTGAGTTTTATGTGGGTCGCCGCGCTCAAGACGTGTTTCCCGGCTCTCTGGGAGAGCAGTACCAACTTTTGGCAGAGCGGGCCTTGGCCAACCAAACGCCGCAGTACCTGGAGTACAAAGTTGAGATTGCGCCGGGGATCCACTGCTATCAGAGGGCCTGCATCGTCGCCTATGGCAAGAGCAGGGTCTATGTTCTGGTGCGGGATATTACCGAGCGGAAACAGGCGGAGTTGGCCCTTAGAGAAATGGAAGGCACCCAGCGAGCCATTCTCCAAGCCATCCCCGACCTTATTGTTCGCCTAAATAGCCAGGGTATCCGCTTGAGTTTTATCTCCGGCGGCGATGTCCACCTTTACTGCCCAGGAGAGATCCAGCTAGGGCGATCCCTCCAGGAGCTTTTGCCACCGGAGTTGGCCGAGCAGCGGCTTTTCTTTGTTCAGCAGGCCCTGGCCACCCAAACCCAACAGCGCTACGAGTACAGCATTGAAGTCCAAGGGGAAGTGCGTCATGAAGAGGCCCGCATTGTGCCTTTGAACAGCCAAGAAGTGCTGGTGATCGTGCGGGATATTACAGAGGCCAAGCAGGCGGAGCTGGCCTTGCAGACTGCTGAACGGGTGCAGCGAGCCATTCTGGAAGCCATTCCCGACTTGATCTTTCGCCTCGACAGCCAGGGCATTTGCTTGAGCTTTGTCTCGGGGGGCGAGGTTCTTCCCTACGGCTCACCCGACACCTACGTGGGCCGATCCCTGCAGGAGCTTTTGCCACCGGAGTTGGCCGAGCGGCGGCTTTTCTTTATTCGGCAGGCCCTGGCCACCCAGACGCGGCAGCGCTACGACCAAAGCATCGAGATTGAAGGGGAGACCCGCCACGAAGAGGTGCGCATCGTGCCCCTCAACCCCCAAGAGGTGGTGGTGATCGTCCGCGATGTTACCGACAGGGTGCGATCCCAGCAGGCCGTCCAGGAAAGCGAACAGAAGTTCCGGGCGCTGTTTGAGAATGCCGCTGTGGCTATCCTCATCCGCCACGGGGAAACGGGGGAGATCCTAGAGGCCAACTCCCAAGCCATTGCGGCCTATGGCTTCTCCAGCCTGGAGGAGCTGCGGGCCTTCGACGCTTCGGAGCAGTCTCCCTATCGCCAGGCTTTGCAGGGAAGGGGGTTTGCCTTACAGCCTTACCTGGAGGAGGCTCGATACCAAGGATCCGCTCGCTTTGAGTGGCAATGGCAGCGGCAGGATGACCGGGTTGTCTGGGAAGACGTGTTTGTGCAGCCCCTTGTCCTGCGTGGGATCCCGTGTTGGGTATTTACCGCGGTGGACATCACTGCCCGCAAGTCGGCAGAAGCGGAGCTGGAGCAGTTTTTCTCGGTGGCCTTGGATTTGCTCTGCATTGCCGATGCCCAAGGGTACTTTCGCCGTCTTAACCGCGCCTGGGAGACCACGCTGGGCTATTCTCTGCAGGAGCTGCAGAGCCGACCCTTTTTGGAGTGGGTTTACCCGGAAGATGTCCCCGCCACGCAGGCGGCCATGCAGCAGCTCTTAGAAGAGAAACGGCTGGATCACTTCGTCAACCGCTACCGCACCCAGGACGGAAGCTATCGCTTCATCGAGTGGCGAGCCTTTTTGGACGGATCCCTGGTTTACGCCGCCGGGCGGGATATCACTGTGGCCAAGCTGGCAGAAGAGCAGATGAAAGCAGCCAAGGAAGCTGCCGAAGCTGCCAGCCGCGCCAAGAGCGAGTTCCTGGCCACCATCAGCCACGAGATCCGCACTCCCATCAACGCCATCCTGGGAATGGCCAACCTGCTGCTGGACACTTCTTTGGATCCGCAGCAGCGGGATTGGGTGCAGACCATCCGCTATGGGGGCGAGGTGCTGCTGAACTTGATCAACGACATCCTCGATTTCTCCAAGATCGAGTCCCAGAAGCTAGAGCTGGAGGAAATGCCCTTTTCCTTGCCGCAGTTGGTGGAGGAGCTGCTGGACTTGATGGCAGCTCAAGCCCAGAGCAAGGATCTGGAGCTGATGGCCTGGGTGGATCCCAACCTGCCGCCAACCTTGATAGGGGATCCGGGACGCCTGCGGCAAATTTTGGCCAATCTACTCAGCAACGCCATCAAGTTCACCCCCCAGGGAGAGGTGGTGGTAACCGTCGAGGCCGGGGAGAGGGATCCCGAAAAACAATGGGTCAACGTTCAGGTGCGGGATACCGGCATTGGCATTCCCCCTGAAAAACAGGATCGCCTCTTCAAGCCCTTCAGCCAAGTGGATAGCTCCATCAGCCGCCAGTTTGGGGGCACCGGCCTAGGCTTGGCCATCAGCCAGCGCCTTTGTCAGCTCATGGGGGGAGCAATCGGGGTGGAAAGTCAGCCGGGCCAGGGATCCACTTTTCGCTTTCGCATCCCCCTAAAGAGGCCAGACCAGGAGCTGTTGCCAACCGCCGCACCGGATCCCTGCTTAGCCGGCAAGCGGGTTTTGCTGGTGGAAGATAATGCCAGCCAACGGCAGTTGCTATCCCGATTGCTGAGCGCTTGGGGCTTGGAGGTAACCTGTTGTGCCTTGGCAGCAGAAGCCCAGGCTGCAGCTAAAACCCATCCTTTTGACCTAGCCCTGCTGGATGCCACCCTGCCAGACCGGGATGGCTTGACCCTGGCGGCTGACCTGCAGACAGCGCAACCCCACCTGTTACCCCTAGTGCTGACGGGGCGCAATTTCATCTCCACAGCGGCTCCTTTTCCCACCCTGGCCAAGCCGGTCAAAGCCTCCCAACTACAGAAGTTGCTGCTGGGGCTTTTGGGAGAAAAGGCTCCTCTCTCTTTATCTTCCTCTCCCGCCGCTCCTCCCTCCATTTGGGACGCAACCCTGGCCAGCCGCCACCCGCTTCAGATCCTGGTGGCAGAGGATAACCCGGTTAACCAGAAGGTGATTCGCCTCATGCTGGAGCGATTGGGCTACCGACCCGACATAGTCGGCAACGGCCTAGAAGCCGTCCAAGCTCTGCGCCTGCGCCCCTACGATCTGGTGTTGATGGATATGCAAATGCCGGAGCTGGATGGTCTTTCGGCCACCCGTCGCATCCGCGCTGAACTGCCTCCTGAGCGCCAGCCTCGCATTGTTGTCCTTACGGCCAATGTGTTTTCGGAAGGCCGTGCCGCTGCCGAAGCTGCTGGGGTAGATGGCTATCTAACCAAGCCCTTGGAGCCGGCCACCCTAGTGCAAGTTCTTCAGGGATCCCCTCCCCTTCCCAACCCGGCCAGCCAAGAAGAGGATCCGCCCCTCGACCCCGTTATCCTCGCCCAGATGCGGGCAGTGCTCGGCTCCCCAGAAGCCTGGCAGGAGATGATCCAAACCTACCGGCAGGACAGCAAGGCTCTATTGGGATCCCTGCGGCAGGCCCTGGAGCAGCGGGATCCCCAAGCCATTGCTCGATTGGCTCACCGCCTCAAAGGCGGCAGCAGCACCCTGGGCGCCAAACGTCTGGCTGAGTTGTGTCAGCAGTTGGAGAAGCTGGCTCACGCCGAGCCAGCCAGTTCTGTAAAATGGGATACTCTAGAGCAAGCCGTGCAGAAATTGGAGGTGGCGTATCGGCAAGTTATCCTCAGTCTCTCCCCCTGAGTGCAGAGCTTTTCTTCCTCTCGTCGCGATGCCTATGCTGAGGTCTGATCCCCATCCCCCAGGTAACTCGCCACCGGTAGCCCCCATTCCTGAGACACAGGCGGGATCCCCCTCTCTTGGAAGGAAGCCGTTGTTGTTGGTTGTGGACGATGAGGCTAGCCAGCGGCTTTTGGTTCGCTACGCCCTTGAGCGAGAAGGCTACCAAGTGCTGGAAGCCAGTAGTGGCGAGGCTTGCCTGGAGCTAGCCGCTCACCATCCGGTAGATATGGTGTTGCTGGACGCGGTCATGCCGGATGTGGATGGGTTTGAGTGCTGTCGCCGCCTCCATGCTCAAAACTCGGATTTGCCCATTCTCATCGTCACGGCGCTGGAAGATGAGTCCTGCGTGGATGAAGCCTTTGCTGCCGGGGCCAGCGATTACATTTCCAAACCGATTCGCTGGTCGGTTTTGAAGCGGCGCATCCGCCACCTGATCCAGGCCAGCCAAGCCCAACGCCACCTACGGGAACTTAACCATGCCCTAGAAGCCAAGGTGCAAGAACGCACTGCCCAGTTGGCCTGCCAGGTGCAGGGTCTGCAGCAGCTCAACCGCCTTAAAGATAGCTTTCTGGCCAGCGTTTCCCACGAGCTGCGCACCCCCCTTACCAAGATCAAGCTAGCCCTGGAACTACTGGGCCGCACGCCTCTGGACGACAAGCAGCACCAATACCACCGCATTGCCTTGGAAGAGTGTCAGGCTGAAATTGAGCTGATCAATAGATTGCTGGATCTGCAGAGCCTAGAAGCCAAAGAGTTGAGCGCTGCGGCTGCCGCCATCGATCTCCACAGCCTTTGCACCAGCCTGCTTGATGGGGTGCGGGAACGGGCCCAGGCCCGGAAACTGAAGCTGGAGATGGCGGAGCCGACCGCATTTCCCGCAGTGCTCTACAGCTACCCGCAGCAGCTAACCCTGATCCTAAAGGAACTGCTGGAAAATGCCTGCAAGTTTACCCAACCGGGCGGAACCCTTCGCTTGGAGGTGCAAGCCTTTCTCGGTGGGGTTGAGCTAAGGATCGGCAACACCGCCCAAATCGAGCCTGAACATCTGCCCCTCCTTTTCGAGCGCTTCTACCGGGTGCCCTCTGAGGATCCCTGGGCACAGCCGGGCAGCGGCCTTGGACTGGCCTTGGTGAAGCAGTGGGTGGAGTATCTGCAGGGCCAAGTCCGGGTCACCAGCCAGAAGGGATGGACTTGGTTTGTCCTTTGGCTGCCCAGCCTAGAACCGTCCAGCCCTTGAGGCAGCTTGCCCAGAGGCAGATGGGATTGAGCTGTTGAGACTTTAGTGGCCGACGGCAGCAGCGGTCTCGGCAGTGGCAAAGGAGGTGCCACACCCACAGCTAGCGACTGCGTTGGGGTTCTTGAAGCGGAAGCCACCGCCCAGCAGATCTTCAGAAAAATCGACGGTGGTGCCGCTGATCAAAGTCATGCTCAAGGGATCCACCGCCACCTGGATATCCCCAAAGTCGAAGGTGTGATCGTCAGGGTTGGCCTGAGACTCGAAGTTCATCACATAGGAGAGGCCAGAGCAGCCGCTCGGCTTGACTCCCAGACGCAGGATGGGCTGGGATCCCTCTTTTTCGTACTTGCTGCGCAGGCGCTTCAACTCTTGGACAGCGCTATCGGTCAGGGTGATCATGACGAGAAGGCTCAAGGGTACAGTCTACTTCCCATCGTATCAGGGGTTTTTTCTCGGCCAGCGGGAGCAGTTGGTAAGCTAGGGATCCCAATCCCTAAAGGTTTTGCCCCTGTGACAGATCCCAACGCCATTCGGATCACCTTTTTGGGCACCAGCTCCGGCATGCCCACCCGCCAGCGCAATGTCTCCGGGGTGGCAGTGCAGTTTCCCCAACGGTCGGAATGGTGGCTGTTTGACTGCGGCGAGGGCACCCAGCACCAGTTGCTGCGCCTAGATGAGCTGCGCCCTAGCCAGTTGCGCCGCATTTTCATCACCCACATGCATGGGGATCACATCTACGGCCTGCCGGGGCTGTTGGCCTCTTGTGGTTTGGGCAGCGCCCCTGAGCACATCGATATCTACGGCCCGCCAGGTTTGGAAGAGTACCTGAAGGCGGTGTTGCGCTACAGCGAGACCCGGATCCCCTATGGCTTCCGCGTTCACACTGTAGAAACTGGTCTCATCCTGCAAGAGCCGGAGTACTCTGTCTTCTGTGCGCCCTTGGATCACCGGGTACCCGCCTTCGGCTACCGCGTGGTGGAACAGGATCGGCCAGGCAGCTTTAATGTGGCCAAAGCCCAAGCCGACGGGATCCCCTTTGGCCCTCTGTATGGGCAGCTCAAGGCCGGCCAATCCATCATCTGGCAGGGCCGCTGCTTTCACGGACGGGATTATGTCGGGGATCCCATTCCGGGCCGCAAATTCTCCTATTGCACCGACACCACCTTCTGCCGCAACGCCGTCGATCTCTCCCGGGCTGCCGACCTGGTCATTCACGAGGCCACCTACGCCCAGGCTGACTGGGAGCTGGCCCGCCGCTCTAAGCATTCCACCGCTGCTATGGCCGCCCAAGTGGCCGCTGAAGCCAAAGCTCAAGCCCTCATCCTCACCCACTTCAGCCCCCGCTACACCCCAGAAGCCCCCATTACTCTGGAAGACCTACTGGCCGAAGCCCAAGCCATTTTCCCCAATACCCTGCTGGCTCGCGATCGGCTGACCTACGAGATCCCTCGTCGCAGCCCGGCCCCCCTGCCCGTGGGTGTGGGCTTGCCTCGCTAGAATGGTAGAACTGACTGTCTCAACCGGCAATGACGGATCCCAGACCCTACCCCAAACAACCCCAATTTCCAGAGCGGCCCAAAACCGAACAACTGGATCAAAGTGCTGGTGAATGGCAAGCCTTTAGCGCTTTGCCCCCTGCCACCTCTCTGCCCCCGGTTCAAGCCGAGCGGCCAGTCCCGCAAGCGGCTGCTAAGGGGGAAACTCTGCCCAAATTGGCTCCCTGGAGTAAACGGATCGGGGCCTTTGCCCTCGACTTTGGGCTGGGGTTGGGGATCTCCTATCTGGCTCAGGGCTTGGCTGCTCTGGTGGGATCCGATGCAGGCGCGGTGGACATGGTTGGCTATGTCGCCTTCTTCGCCACCTGGCTGGTGAACCGTGGCTATTGCCAATCCCGTCCTGAGGGCCAAAGCCTTGGCAAATGGCTGCTGAACATCAAAACCCTGGATCCCGAAACCGAAGCCTCGCCGCACCTGATTCGTTCTCTGGCTCGAGAGGGGGTGCTCTCCCTCTTTGTGCTCACGGAGGCCCTGCTGGTGCCTCTGGCTGCGGATGGGCTGTTTGCCGTCTTCGACAAGGAAAAACGCCAAACCATCCACGACCGGGCTGGACGCACCTTGGTGGTGGAAGCAGAGCGGGGCTACCACCTGGATGAAAAAGTCTTGCGGTTTTTGCAGGACATCCTAGAGGGGGACGCTGCTGACGACGTCAAATCGGCTGCTCGCGACCTGCTGCGCCAAGCCCAACGCAATGACGCCGTGCGGGATCTGTCCAAGCAGTTGCAACGCCTGAGCAAAGATGTGGATCGCAATGCCCGCAGCCTACGGCAACAAACGGGCAAGCACGTGAAAACTTGGGTTGATTCCGTCAAGGAAAAGTTGGATAATTGGTGATCGCGCTTGTTGAGGCAAACCCATATCTCCAGCCTTAGGGCCTGGGATGGCGGTTTCCTCGTTACTGTTTACCTTTGTCCTGGGATCCGTCATGGCTAAAGCAAAGGGTGCCCGCATCATCATCACCCTGGAGTGCACCGAGTGCCGCACCAACGTCAACAAACGTTCTCCAGGCGTGAACCGCTATACCACCACCAAAAACCGCCGTAACACAACAGCTCGCTTGGAGCTGAAGAAATTCTGCCCTCACTGCAACCGCCACACCATCCACAAAGAGATTAAGTAGTTCAAGCCGTTTTGCCGTTCTCCTACCCTATGGTTTACACTCGTCGCCGCCTGTCTCCCATCAAGCCGGGAGAATCTATTAAATACACCGATGTTGAGCTGCTCAAGAAATTTGTAACCGAGCGCGGCAAGATCCTGCCCCGTCGCATCACCGGCCTGACCGCCAAACAACAGCGGCAACTCACCGCTGCAATCAAGCAAGCGCGCATCATGGGTCTTCTTTACTTTGTCAACAAAGAGGGATAGCCTTCTCCGGATCTCGATGGGCCTACAGCTTTCGCCGGAACTCCAAGCCCGCCTATCCCCGCCCCTGAATATCGGTGGGGTGAAAGTCTTGAGTCGCGTTTTTCAGGCGCCGCTGTCAGGGGTAACCGACCAAGTCTTTCGAGGGCTGGTGCGCCGTTTTGCCCCCCACAGCTTGGTTTACACAGAAATGGTCAGTGCGGCTGGCTTGCACTATGCCCGCCAGTTGCCCCGCATTATGGAGGTTGGCGAGGGAGAGCAGCCTATCGGCATTCAACTGTTCGATTGTCGGCCTGACTTTCTGGCAGAAGCAGCCCGCATGGCGGTGGACGAAGGGGCGACCTTGGTGGACATCAACATGGGCTGCCCGGTGAACAAGATTACCCAAAACGGCGGTGGCTCTTCTCTGCTTCGCGATCCCGACACGGCAGCACGAATCGTGGAGGCGGTGGCCAAAGCGGTGGAGGTGCCCGTAACCGTAAAAACCCGCCTAGGCTGGTCGGATCAGGAGATCAACATTTTGGATTTTGCCCACCGTCTGCAGGAGGCAGGGGCACAACTGCTCACCTTGCATGCCCGGACACGCGCCCAAGGCTTCAACGGCAAAGCTCGCTGGGACTGGATCCGCCGCGTCAAACAGCACTTGCGCATTCCCGTCATTGCCAACGGGGATATTTTCTCGACAGCCGCAGCGGTGAAGTGTCTGGAGGAAACCGGAGCCGATGGGGTGATGTGCTCCCGTGGCACCATGGGCTATCCCTTTCTGGTGGGGGAAATTGATCACTTCCTGAAAACCGGTCAAGAAAGACCGGCTCCTACTCCCCTGGAGCGGATTCAAATGGCTCTAGAGCACCTGCGCGGTCTCTGGGAGTACAAGGGGGAACGTGGCATTCGTCAGGCCCGCAAGCACATGACTTGGTACGTCAAAGACTTTGCCGGGGCCTCTCAATTCCGCGCTCTCCTCTGTCGCATTGAGACGGTGCAGGAAGGGGAAGCCCTGCTTCTTCAGGCTATGGAGCGCTGCCAAGAAGCCACACCTCAACCGGAAGGGACTATGGAAGAGGCCGATCTTCTCCCTGAGGCCAGTTGAATGATCTTTGCAACTGAAAATCGCTGCCTGCCTGCGCTGGCTGTAGCCGCGTCCCTGAAATCCCTGAAAAAGGCTATTGCGCCTGCTGTTGGGACAGCGCTGCCACCAACTTTTCTCCCATTTCCTGACAACCCACCAAGGTCATTCCCTCAGAGTAAATGTCTGGGGTACGGTACCCTTGCGCCAAAACGGCCTCTACCGCCTGTTCGATACGGTCAGCAGCTTGCGGCTGATCCAAGGAGTAACGCAGCATCAGGGCGCCGGAGAGCACCTGGGCAATGGGGTTGGCTTTGTCTTGTCCGGCAATATCGGGGGCCGACCCGTGTACCGGCTCGTATAGGCCGGGGCCAGAGGATCCCAGAGAGGCAGAGGGCAGCATACCAATGGAGCCGGTCAGCATGGCCGCTTCATCGGAGAGGATATCACCGAAGAGATTGCCCGTGAGGATGACGTCGAACTGCTTGGGCCAGCGCACCAGCTGCATAGCGGCATTGTCGATGTACAGGTGGGAAAGTTCCACATCCGGGTAGTCAGCCGCAATGACATTGACCCGCTCCCGCCACAGTTGCGATACCTCCAGAACGTTGGCTTTGTCCACCGAGCAGAGCTTGCGCCGACGCTTGCGGGCCAGCTCGAAGGCAACTCGGGCGATCCGATCCACCTCAGCTTCGCTGTAGACCATGGTGTTCACGCCACGCCGGGATCCCTGGGCATCCGTGAAGATTCCCTTGGGCTGGCCGAAGTAGATGCCCCCCGTCAGCTCTCGCACCACCACCAGATCGATCCCCAAGACCACCTCTGGCTTTAGGGAGGAGGCCCCCACCAGTTGAGGGAAGACTTTTACCGGGCGCAAGTTGGCAAACAGCCCCAGCCCCGCCCTCAGGCCCAACAAGGCCCGTTCTGGGCGTTTCTCAGGAGGCAGAGTGTCATACTTGAAGTCGCCGACAGCAGCCAGATAAACGGCATCGCTCTCTTGAGCCATCTTCAGGGTTTCTGCCGGCAAGGGATCCCCGGTCTGTTCGTAGGCAGCCCCGCCGATCAAACCCTCTTGCCACTGCAGAGCAAATCCCATCTGCTGGGCAACCGCATCCAAAACAGCCCGCCCCACCCGCATGATTTCGGGGCCGATCCCATCTCCGGCAAGGGCTGTGATCCGATAGGTTCGAGCAGTTGAAGAAGGAGCGCTCATGAGCAGTCAAGCTAAAACGAGGGCGTAGAGATACTACCACTTCGGCGGGCTGGCCCATCCCTTGGCACACAGGTTTGCAGACAACTTCTCCAAAAAGCTCTCCAAAAGACAAAGTGCAGCCCGGCCACCGACCTGCTGCACTGTGATGGTGATGATGACAGTTAACCCATCAAGCTGGAGTCCCAGATGTTCCTTTAGAACAAGCCCAAGGTGACCCACTTATCCAAGGGCAGAGTAGCACCAATGCCCAGGTAGAGAGTGACCAAGGTGCCGATCAAAAACACCGTTGTCGCCACCGGGCGGCGCAGGGGGTTTTGGAACTTGTTGACGCTTTCGATGAAGGGCACAAACAGGAGACCGACAGGAATGGCAGACATCAGAGCAATTCCCAACAGCTTATTGGGAGCAATCCGCAGAATATGGAAGGCGGGGTAGAGATACCATTCCGGCAGAATTTCCAGAGGCGTAGCAAAGGGATCCGCTGGCTCACCTACACCTGCAGGATCCATGACCGACAGGCCGACGATCACCCCAATAGTGCCCAAGATCACCACCGGAAACATAAAGAGCAAGTCGTTGGGCCAAGCGGGCTCGCCATAGGTCATGTGGCCCATGTTTTTCTTCAGCTTGGCTACAACTTTGGGGTTGTCTAGGTCAACCTTACGGGTAATGGCCTCAGTTGCTATCACCTGTTTTGAGACAGCCATGAGAGTTCTCCTTATCTAGGGGCAAAAGGTTTTGAAAAAGTGGCAGCTTAGAGATCCCAGTTGCCGGGACGGTCAAAGCCGGCTGGGAGTCAAACCTTGCTCACAAAGGCCCAGAAATACCTTGGCGGCGAATCATCAAAAAGTGCATGGTCATAAAGACCGCAGTCAGCCAAGGTAACACGAAAGTGTGCAAGCTGTAGAAACGAGTCAGGGTAGCTTGACCCACTGCTTCGCCGCCCCGGATCAGTTGCACCAACGAGTCGCCCACCACCGGAATGGCACTGGGCACACCGGAGACGATCTTGACCGCCCAGTAGCCCACCTGATCCCAGGGCAGGGAGTAGCCGGTAACGCCGAAGGAGACAGTCAGCACCGCCAAGATCACACCGGTTACCCAGGTCAGCTCGCGGGGCTTCTTGAATCCCCCCGTCAGGTAAACCCGGAAGGTGTGTAGGATCATCATCAGCACCATCATGGAGGCACTCCAACGGTGGATGGAGCGCAACAGCCAGCCGAAGTTCACCTGGGTCATGATGTAGTTCACCGATTCAAAAGCCTCGGCCACCGTCGGACGATAGTAAAACGTCATGGCAAAGCCGGTGGCAAACTGGATTAAGAAGCACACCAGCGTCACCCCGCCAAGGCAGTAGAAGATGTTAACGTGAGGCGGAATGAATTTTCCCGTTGCATCGTCGACGAAAGGCGTAATCTCTAGCCGCTCGTCCAACCAGTCGTAAACTTTGCTCATAATGCCTGCAATTCTTGAAGTTGGATCTCAGGGGCGGGGCAAGCCCACTCCTCAATGTAACACAATCCTTTAACACTATCCTGGCGTCGGGCTCAGCTTGGGGACGAAGATCTCGATCCCAGCAGGCCAGACGAGTCTTTGATATTGCGTTTTGTTCATGTTTCTTAACGTTTTTTGGGATCGATGGTTGTGCAGAAGCCGAGATACACAGGGATCCGTTGGTGGGGGATCCGCCTTGTCTTGCTTGGGTGTTTGCTCTGGGCGAGTTTGGCCATTGGCCCCTGTCCAGCACAGGCCAGCCGCTGGGGAGAAGAGCAGCAACTGCTGGCGCAGGCTTGGGCCTATGTGGATCGGGCCTATGTGGATCCGGGGTTTAACGGGCAAAACTGGTGGCAGGTGCGACAACGGTTTCTCTCCCGACCCTTGAAGGAGCGCAAGCAGACCTATCAGGCCATCGAGGAGATGTTGGCCACTCTGGGGGATCCCTTTACCCGCTTTTTGGACAGAGAGCACTACCTTAGCCTGCAGACCTCTACAGCCGGCGAGCTGAGTGGTGTCGGCTTGCAGATTGCCATCGACGAGGAAGGCGCTGTGCGGGTGATTGCCCCCATGGAAGGCACTCCTGCCGAGCAGGCCGGGATCCAACCTCAGGATGAGATTTTGGCGGTGGATCGGGTGCCGGTGGCGGGGTTGAGTCTGGACGAAGTGGCCGAGCGGATGCGGGGGCGCAGTGGCACGCCGGTTACCTTGAAGCTGAAGCGGCAGGATCGCATTTGGGAAGTGGAGCTGGTGCGCCAATCGATCACCATCAACCCCGTGCGCACCCGTTTTTTTGAGCTGCCTCAGGGATCGGTGGCCTACATTCGTCTCAGCCAGTTCAACGGCAATGCTGCCGCCCAAGTCCGTCAAGCCATTCGAACCGCAGAAGCTCAAGGGGTGCGGGGCTACATTCTCGATTTGCGCAACAATCCGGGGGGACTCTTGCAGGCGGCTATCGAGATCGCCCGCTTCTGGATCCCCAAGGGCGACATTGTGCTGGTGACGGATCGCCACGGCATTCAAGATAGCATTCCCGCCACTGGCGAGGTGCTCACAGAGGCGCCGCTGGTGGTCTTGGTGAACCAGGGCAGCGCCAGTGCCAGTGAAGTGTTGGCCGGGGCACTTCAGGATAGTGGGCGAGCCCAACTGGTGGGAACCCGCACCTTTGGCAAAGGGCTCATTCAATCGCTGCTGGAGCTGGCGGATGGATCGGGGCTGGCAGTGACCACGGCCAAGTATCTCACCCCCAAAGGCCACGACATTCATCGCCAGGGGATCCAGCCCGATGTGGTGGTGGCGGAGGAATCCGTTCCCCTGACGGCGGAAACCTTGGCCGGGCCGGAGGACATCCAGCTGCAGCGAGCCCTGGAGTTGTTGGGGCAGCTGCAAGGGATCCCGGTGGCCAAAAGCCGGTGAGGAAGGGGATCCCACTGTAGATCTCAACAGATCTCAATCGTTGGCATTCAGGATTTGGATTCCTGGTTGTTTTCGATTCGTTTTAGGATCGGAAGCAGGGTTTCCTACCCAGCGCCGATCTCTGACTCTGTCCGCTCCCGCCCGCATGAACGCCATCCAGCAATTTCACCACTTTTTCAACTGCTGCATTGGGGCTTGGCGCACAGAGCGCACCTACCATTACCTAGACCGTGGCGAGGTGGAGCGCTCCCGCACCGAGTTCACCATTCGCACCCTCACCCCTGAGCTCAAGCACAAGGTGCTCGCCGACAACAACTACCCCAACCACAACGTGGATGGTTTTCTGGGCTTTCACTTGGCTTTTGAGACGGTTTCCGAAAAGGGTGAGGAGGCCGGGCAAGAGCTGAACATGCTGTTTGTTCCTCGGCGGGAAACCCCCTTGGGGCTGCAGGGAGACTATCTGCGGGATCGGGCTTATGAGGAAGATCGCCCGATGGTGGCGGCTTTCCGGTTCGATCCTGGATCCCTGCAACTGGTGATGACCACCACCTACACTCGTGTGGTTGCCGTAGATACCATCACTCTACTGAATCCGCGCCTGCGCCTGCGGCAGATCCTCACCTACCGGCGTCCTCCTCAGGGTCAACCTTTGCAGGAGCTGTTGCTGGTGGGGTTTGGGGTAGAACAGAAGCTGACGTGACCTACTCCTGCACTCATGCTGATGCATAGAGGGCGGGGCTTCTCGGCGGTCTAGCTAACCTGCGGATCCTGAGCATGACGCTTCCCGAAGACTTGAGATTGTCCCAGCACTTGGCCCTGATCCAGTTGAGGTTCGAGCGAGGACAATATCGGCAGGCGCTAGAGCAGGCCAAACAGGCCCAAAGCCGCTATCCACAGTCGGGTAAGCTACGGCTCTGGCAGGCCCTGGCCCAAGAAGCCCTTGGCGAAACGCAGGAGGCTATCCTGTTGGCCCAAACCTTACTGCGCAACCCAGATCCAGAAGTTGCCCAGCAGGCTCGCTATGTCCTGGGCATCTGGCAAGCCCCTCGTCTGCGGCGTCCGGCGGAGTGGTTGAGCGAAATTCCCGATCTCAGCCGGCTGGAAGAAGCCGATCCCCCGGAATACCGCTTGCTCCATGGGCACTCTCAACGCAAAGGCCCTTCCCCAGGATCCGGCGCTCCTTCTGGGGATCCCCTCAGCCGCCGTGAAGCGGATCCCCCATTGGATACCCAGCCCCTCATCTGGGTGTTGATCGGGATCCTCTTGACCCTGCTGGCCGTGATGGCTTGGCTGCCCTAGAGGGGGACACAACCCTCGCCGCTGCTGGGTTAATGGGGAGATACTGGGAATGGAGGAGACGATGGGTCTAGCTCAGGGGAGCGGATCTGCGTCCAGGGATCCCAATAGGCTCCTCGGCAGTTGGGGCGGAAAGCGGAGGTTAAGAGTGGCTACACAAACAGTGGTGATGGATGCAGTGGAACAGTTGGGCCTGCGGGTGACGCTGGGAGATATTGCATCCAGCACAGGATTGGCTTTACACGAGGCCAAACAAGAGCTGCTGAATTTGGCCCAAAAGGCGGAGGGGCATCTCCAGGTCTCCCGGCAGGGGGAGATTACCTACGTCTTCCCGCCGGATTTTCGCAGCATTCTCAAGCGCAAGGAGCAGCAGGATCGGCTGGCAGCCCTACGTCGCCGGTTGTGGGGGGGCTTCCTCTATGGGTTGCGCATTTCCTTCGGCATTCTGCTGGTGGTGTCGATTGTCTTGATTGTCCTGGCGTTGATTGCCTTGCAGATGGCCAGTAGCCGCGAGCAGGACAATCGCAGCCGGTCGCGGGGAATAGGGTTTTACTACTTCCCCAACCTTTGGATCGGCAACCCCTTCTGGGATCCTTATCCCTACTATGGGAGCTACTCCGGTCGGACGCGCCCTCACCAGCCGCAAAAATCCGAGATGAACTTCCTGGAAGCAGTGTACAGCTTCCTCTTTGGGGACGGGGATCCCAATGCCGACCTGGAAGAGGAGCGCTATGCCCTCATCGGCCAACGGATTCGCGCCAATGGGGGGGTGATCGCAGCGGAGCAGGTGTTGCCCTATCTGGACGTGGAGCCGGGATCCCCCGCCCTAGAATACGAAGATTACATGCTGCCCATTCTGCTCAAGTTTGACGGTCAGCCGGAAGTCAGCGAGGACGGGGACATTGTCTACCGCTTCCCAGAGCTGCAGGTGGCCGCCTCAGAGCGCAAGCCCAAGAGGATCCCTGAGGTGTTGCAGGAGAAACCTTGGGTGTTCAGCCGGGCCACGCCTGGTCAACTGACCCTGGCAGGGGGCTTGGGAGTTCTCAATTTCTTTCTGGCCGCCATTCTCTATGGGGCACGGGAGGAGGTGGCAGCGGCAGCCGGCAGCAATGCTTTTTTGGCCTTCATCTACCCGTTGATCGGCTTCCTCTTCCTCTACGGCACGCTGTTTTTGGCGGTGCCCGCTGTTCGCTGGCTAGCCTTGCAAATCCGTAACCAGGGGGTGGAGCGTCGCAATCGTATCCGGCAGCTTTGGCGAGAACATCTGCAGCATCCCACAGAGGCGCTGCTGCGCAAACTCAACTTTGCCCGCCGCTTCCGCCGCCAAGAAGTTGTGCAAGAGTCGGACACCATTTACTCAACCGACCGGGATTTGATCGAGCAGCGAGACTACCGTCTGGACGAGCCGGTGTTCCGCCAGCTTTTGGAATCTGAAGCTCAGCAGGAGCACCCGGAAACCGAACAAGTGCGCAAGCCGCGTCCCCTCTAGAGAGGTCATGGCCGTTGGGCAAACTCCCGGTCTGCCGTTTGAGCCGAGACCCATTCGAGTTTCTTGCCCAGCCGGAGAATCCGGCGCTTGGGTTTGCTTGGACTTTTTTCTCCCCCGGAGAACTCAAAGCAACCACTCCGAGACCCGCTCCCCCACCTTCTGCAAATCCAGAGGAATGGCCACCGCCTTGCCCATACGAGGTCTCTGACGGGTGGACTCGATCTCCCGGCGCACCGATTCCCACACCCCCCAAGCCTGCAAATGGGCCAGCACTCTCTCCAAGTGGGCCAGATACTCCGCCTCGCTCAAGGGAAAGGAGGGCTGCTCCAGGTAGCGCCACATCACCAGCAGCACCACCTTCTGCTGGATACGGCGCAACTGTACGTCGTAGGAACAGCCCCACTTCTCGCGCAACAAAGCTTGAAAGTCGGATCCCTTCATCAGAGTTGCCTGAGACTGGTTTGGATCTGGCTCCAACCTTGCCGGGTGGGCCGCTCACCTTGGGAAGGAAGGCTACGGCCTCTTCCAGCGTTGCATTTCTTAACGATATTGGCCAGAGGGGTCGGTTAGGATGGTGTCGTTTGTCAACGAACGTTAAAACTTTTCAGGTCTGCATTTGCCATTATGACGGAAGCGGTTAGCAACTTTGAAGCGCCCCCCATGAGCCGGCGGGTTCTTCTCAATGCCCTGCTCAGTGGCTCTGTGGGAGTCGTGGTGGTGGGCGCCCTCTACCCGGTGGTGAAGTACTTTATCCCGCCCTCTTCCGGTGGAGGGGGTGAGGGCCTCATAGCTCAGGACGCTCTCGGCAAGCCCATCAGTGTCAGTGAGCTGTTGGCCACCCATGCTGCCACGGACCGGGTGCTGGCCCAAGGCTTGAAGGGGGATCCCACCTACATCGTGATCGACAATGGGGCGGTGGCCAACTATGGCCTCAACGCAGTTTGCACCCACCTTGGTTGCGTGGTGCCCTGGAATGTGGGGGAAAACTTGTTTAAATGCCCCTGCCACGGATCCCAGTACGCGGCCAATGGCAAGGTGATCCGGGGGCCGGCTCCCCGCTCGCTGGAGCTGGTGAGCGCCACGATAGATGGAGACAACGTGCGCTTCAGCCCCTGGCAAGGCCCTGATTTCCGGGAGACCTAAAGGGCAAGGGATCCCGCCAGTTCTGCCCAGGCAATTGCGTCAGCGGTGCGGAGCACCTTTCCAGTCCAACTGTTGACCGACCCCTGGTTCAAGGATGGTGAGGAGGGATCCCGTTGGCTGTGCGGGCTTTTGTCCAAATGATTCGGGATAAATTGCCGAGATTGCTACTCTGAGACTGTGTCCTTGAGCTGTGATGGAAATCCATTTTGAGCTGAGAGTTATGAAGCGAATTGGCTTGGCCTTCTGCGCGCTGCTGCTGCTGCTGGGGATAGGGGCGCGCCCGGTGGCAGCCTACCCCTATTACGCCCAGATGGCCTACGACAACCCCCGCGAGGCGACCGGAAAAATTGTCTGTGCCAACTGCCACCTGAATGCCATGCCCACTCGCGCCGAGGTGCCGCAGGCAGTCACCCCCGGCCAGGTGTTTACCATCAAAGTTGGGATCCCTTATGACTTGAGCAAGCAGCAGGTGCTGGCAGACGGCAGCAAGGGCGGGTTGAATGTGGGTGCCGTAGTGGTCTTGCCGGAGGGCTTCCGTTTGGCCACCGAAGCCGAGATGACCGAGGAACAGCGGCAGGAAACTGCTGAGACCTACATCACCCCCTACAGCGACACGAAGCCCAACATCCTCTTGGTGGGGCCTTTGCCGGGCGAGCAGCATCAAGAAATCGTCTTCCCGGTGGTAGCCCCTGACCCGAAGGAGGATCCCTCAGTGGCCTTCATGAAGTATCGCGTTTACATTGGGGCCAACCGGGGTCGCGGTCAGCTCAACCCTGATGGCAGCCTCAGCAACAACAACGTCTTCCGTGCTCCGGCTAGCGGGCGCCTGGTCAACATCGCCACCCTCAACTCCGACATCAGCGATTTGCCTGCTGAATTGGCCAGCCTGGTGCCCCCGGAATATGAGCTGCCAGGCACGCGGATTCTCAGCTTCGAGACCGAAAGCGGGATCCAAAACCTGGTGGTGCCACCTGGGCCGGAACTGGTGGTTAGCATTGGCGACAGCGTCAAAGAAGGGGATGCCGTCACCAACAATCCCAATGTGGGCGGCTTTGGCCAGGTGGAGCGGGATCTAGTGCTGCAAAGCCCGGATCGGGTGAAATGGCTGGTGGCTTTCCTGGCAGCCATTACCATCACCCAGGTGCTGCTGGTGCTGAAGAAAAAGCAGGTGGAGCTCATTCAAGCCGCCGAAATTCTCGGCTAGCTCAAGCTCTTTCCTAGCCTGCACCTCGGAAGTATGTCCGGGGTGTTTTTTGTTCGGTAGGGCTCTAAGGTAGCCTCAGCTCTCCTCTGATCACCTGCACAGCCTGCCCGGCAATCTCCACGCGCGAGCCGAGATCGCGACACCAGAGCTCCCCACCGCGGTTGGATAGCTGGTGAGCCCGCAACTCAGAGCGACCCAGGCGTTTGGCCCAATAGGGCATCAAAAGACACTGGGCGGATCCCGTCACTGGATCTTCTGGGATCCCCAGCCGAGGGGCAAAAACGCGGCAGACGAAATCCGGCCCATCTCGCAGATCCGCCCCAGAGGCTGTGACAATCAATCCCGGAACGGGGAGCGCTTGAACCTGGGTCAGATCCGGCTGCACCTGCTGCACCTGTCCCGCCGAAGCCAGCACCGCTACCCCCATATCCCCGCGGTACAGCTCCACGGGTGGGATCCCTAAAGCCGCTGCCACCTGCTCTTTGGCTTCTGGCCAAGGTTCCGGACTTCGAGCAGGAAAATCCATCGCCAGACGATCCCCCTGCCACCGCACCTGCAACAGGCCACTGCGGGTGGAAAAGGCTACCCTCTCTGCCTGGGGATGCACCTCGGTCAACAACACATAGGCGCTGGCCAGGGTGGCGTGGCCGCAGAGATTCACCTCGGTGGTGGGGGTAAACCAGCGCAGCCCATAGCAGGGAACCTCGCCCTGGGATCCCTGGGGAAATAAAAAAGCCGTCTCCGACAAATTGTTCTCTGCGGCGATGGCTTGCATCAGTGCCTCTGGCAACTCCTGGGGCAGCAAACATACCGCCGCCGGATTGCCGCCGAAAGGCGCCGCCGTAAACGCATCCACCTGAAAAAACGGGATCCGCACGTTCTCAACTCAGCCCAACCCAGGTCATGATCCCACAGCGGTGCCAAAAGTAGGGGGATCCACACCCCGACCGTACCTGCCAAAAGCGGGATCCCTTCGACAGAGGCTATTGTCAGGCCAGAAAGTTGGTTGATAAACTAGCACTCGTAAGTCGAGAGTGCTAAATCCTCGATTTGCACAAGCTTAGGTTCCCGGTTCACAAATCCTTCAGCTTCGTGCTTCAAGATCACGGAGGACATTTGTCATGGCTGCAGTAGCTCTTAACGTCTCTACCCTGAAACCGCTGGGCGACCGCGTACTGGTCAAAATTGCTCAGCAAGACGAGAAAACCGCAGGTGGGATCTTCCTGCCGGACACTGCTAAGGAAAAGCCCCAAGTTGGGGAGGTGGTCGCTGTTGGCCCTGGCAAGCGCAACGACGACGGCAAGCTGATCCCGATGGAACTGAAAGCCGGCGATAAAGTGCTCTACTCCAAGTACGCTGGAACCGAAGTTAAGCTGGGCAGCGATGAATATGTGCTGTTGGCCGAGCGGGACATTCTCGCCATTGTTCAGTAACCATTCAGTGATTTAGCAGCAGTTCAACGACCGATTGAACCCTTGAGATTCTGTTTCACCCTTACCTGCGTTTGCATCGGAGAGGTTGACTATGGCGAAGTCGATCATTTTTAGTGAAGAAGCCCGTCGCGCTCTAGAGCACGGCATGGATATTTTGGCAGAAGCCGTAGCCGTTACCCTAGGTCCCAAAGGGCGCAACGTCGTGCTGGAGAAGAAGTTTGGTGCCCCCCAAATCATCAACGACGGGGTAACCATTGCCAAAGAAATCGAGCTGGAAGACCACATTGAGAACACGGGCGTTTCCTTGATCCGGCAGGCGGCTTCCAAGACCAATGACACGGCTGGAGATGGCACCACCACGGCCACGGTCTTGGCCCACGCCATGGTGAAGGAAGGTCTGAAAAACGTGGCTGCCGGCGCCAACCCAATTGCCCTGAAGCGGGGGATCGACAAGGCGGTGAAGTTTTTGGTGGGCAAAATCGCCGAACATGCCCGCCCGGTGGAAGATTCCAAAGCCATTGCCCAGGTGGCGGCCATTTCCGCCGGTAACGACGAAGAAGTGGGCCGCATGATCGCTGAGGCCATGGACAAAGTGGGCCGCGAAGGGGTGATCTCCCTGGAAGAAGGCAAGTCCATGACCACCGAGCTGGAAGTGACGGAAGGGATGCGCTTCGACAAGGGCTACATCTCCCCTTACTTCGTCACCGATACCGAGCGGATGGAAGCGGTTCTGGAAAACCCCTACATCCTCATCACCGATAAGAAGATCACCTTGGTTCAAGACCTGGTGCCGGTTCTGGAGCAGGTGGCTCGTGCCGGTCGTCCCCTGCTGATCATCGCCGAAGACATCGAGAAAGAAGCGCTGGCTACCCTGGTGGTGAACAAGCTGCGGGGTGTGCTGAGCGTGGTGGCGGTGAAAGCCCCTGGCTTTGGGGATCGCCGTAAAGCCATGCTGGAGGACATTGCCATCCTGACCGGTGGTGAGGTGATCAGCGAAGAGCGCGGCCTGAAGCTGGAGAACGCTCGCCTCGATTCCTTTGGCACGGCCCGTCGCGTCACGGTGACCAAGGACAACACCACCATCGTGGCGGAAGGCAACGAAGCGGCTGTAAAAGCTCGTTGCGAGCAAATTCGTCGCCAAATTGAGGAAACCGACTCCACCTACGACAAAGAAAAACTGCAAGAGCGCTTGGCCAAACTCTCCGGCGGTGTGGCGGTGATCAAAGTGGGTGCGGCCACTGAAACCGAGATGAAAGACCGCAAGTTGCGCCTGGAAGATGCCATCAACGCCACCAAAGCGGCGGTGGAAGAAGGGATCGTTCCCGGCGGCGGTACTACCCTGGCACACCTGATCCCGGTAGTAACCGAGTGGGCGCAAGCCAACCTGTCCGGCGATGAACTGGTGGGGGCCAACCTGGTCGCCCGCGCTCTGGGTGCTCCGCTGCGCCGCATTGCTGAGAACGCCGGCCAAAACGGCTCCATTGTGCTGGAGCGGGTGAAAGACAAGCCCTTCAACACCGGCTACGATGCTCAGAACGACGCCTTCGTAGATATGTTCGAGGCGGGCATTGTAGACCCGGCCAAGGTTACCCGTTCTGCCTTGCAAAACGCCGCTTCCATTGCCGGGATGGTGCTGACCACCGAAGCGATCGTGGTGGATAAGCCGGAGCCCAAAACCAACACGCCGGCAAGCAGCGGCAGCGGCATGAGTGACTACGACTACTAATCGGGTGTCACCACAGCGAGGCGGATTCCTTAGGCCCACTGCAGAGTCTGGGGGTACTCCGCTTCCGAGCTAGACATCTTGGGATCCCTTAGTGGGATCCCTTTCTTTGTGGATTTTTATCAAGGCACAGACGAGCTGGCAGGAGCATTTCCAATAGCCATGCAACAGCAGCACAACTGTCCGTGACGCTGACCCCTAACCCTTTTGCTCAGAGGGAGAGGGGCTGAGGGTGAGGGCGCTAGAGCCATGCAATTGGGAACTGTCTCAAACTGGTTTTTTGGTTTTTATTTGATTTTGATAATGAATTTGATTCCGTCTAATCCGTCTAACTTGAAGAGAAGGGGAAGGGGTTTGGCTCAGTTGATTTGCATTGGGCTGGATCTGGCTTGGTCAACCCGCAACCCTTCCGGTCTGGCCACTCTGCGAGTCCAGCTCGGGGATCCCGGCAGGCAGAACTTGATAGCCCATCTGGTGGATAGCCGCGTTCTCCAGACGGATGAGGAGATCTTGGACTACATTCAAGCTCAGGCAGGAAGGGATCCCTGCTTGGTGGCGGTGGACGCGCCCTTGCGGGTTCCCAACCTCACGGGGCAGCGGCGGGCCGAGGCCGAACTGAACCAGGTGTTTCGCACCTATGCAGCCGGGGCTCACCCGGCCAACCGCCGGTTACTGGCAAAAAATGGACAGGTGAGAGGGGAAGCCTTGGTGCAAGCCCTATCCTCCTATGGCTTTCGGGAGCAGGCCAGCATCGAGCAAGGAAAACTTACCCGCCAAGTGACCGAGGTCTTCCCCCATAGCGCCTTGGTCGGCCTCTTTGGCCTCAGCCGCACCCTAAAATACAAGGCCCGCCCCCGACGCTCCTGGTCGGAACGGCAACAAGCTTGGCAACTTTACCAACATCATCTGCGCTCTCTAGCTGCCGCTGACCCGGCTCTCCAGGGCCACGAAGAGCTGCTCCAAGTGCAGGTGGGATCCCTCAAAGGCCGTCGGCTCAAAAACTACGAAGATCAGGTGGATGCGTTGATGTGTGCCTACATCGCCCTCTACGGGTTCCGTTGGGGATCCGAGCGCTGCCGCAGTTTTGGCAACCTGCAAGAAGGGCACATTTTCACGCCCCTACCCCCTCGAACCTCTGGGGCGGATTGAGGCTGGCTTCGGGATCGCAGGTGGAAATCCCGGCCAGAAGAACAAAACTCTCGCTGGCCTTGGATCCCCCCTTGGCGGCATGATAAGAACAAAGATCCGCAGAACAGGGGAACAATGGACGTGCAACTGGGCCGCAATCGGCAGGCGAGACGAGCTTATGGGCTGGATGAGATCGCTCTGGCTCCGGGCAGGCGAACCCTGGATCCCAGCCTGGTGGACACCCACTTCACCCTGGGAGGGATCCAACGGCAAATTCCCATCATCGCCAGCGCCATGGATGGCGTAGTAGATGTGCGAATGGCCATTTTGCTCTCGGAGCTGGGGGCCTTCGGGGTGCTGAACCTGGATGGGATCCAAACCCGCTATGTCAATCCCGATGAGGTGTTGGATCAGATTGCGTCAGTAGGCAAAGACGAGTTTGTGCCTCTAATGCAGCGCCTCTACAGCGAACCTGTAAAGCCGGATCTGATTCAAGAGCGCATCCGCCAAATCAAGGCCGGTGGTGCCATTGCAGCAGCCAGCAGTGTGCCCGCCCACGCCGCCCAATACGGCCCCCTGGTGGCTGAAGCCGGGGGGGATCTGTTTTTTGTCCAGGCCACGGTGGTTTCCGTTCACCACAAGGTTCCTGAAGGCATGGAACTGCTGGATCTGGCCCAATTTTGCCGGTCGATGCCCATTCCTGTTGTGGTGGGCAACTGTGTTACCTACGATGTCGCCCTGGAGCTGATGCAGGCCGGAGCTGCCGGTGTCTTGGTGGGGATCGGCCCTGGCGCTGCCTGTACTTCCCGAGGCGTGTTGGGGGTGGGAGTGCCGCAGGCTACGGCCATCGCCGACTGTGCCGCTGCACGGGAGCAGTTTTTGGCAGAAACCGGCACCTATGTTCCTGTGATTGCCGATGGCGGGTTGGTGACCGGCGGCGACATTTGCAAGGCCATCGCCTGTGGGGCCGACGCAGTGATGATCGGATCCCCCTTAGCCCGCGCCTATGAAGCCCCCGGTCGCGGCTTTCACTGGGGCATGGCCACCCCCAGCCCCATCTTGCCCCGCGGCACCCGCATCCGCGTGGGATCCACCGGCACCCTAGAAGAAATCCTACGCGGCCCCGCCCGCCTGGACGATGGCACCCACAACCTCTTGGGCGCCCTGCGCACCAGCATGGCCACCTTGGGGGCTGCCAATCTTCGAGAAATGCAGCAGGTGGAGATCTGCATTGCCCCTTCCCTGCTCACAGAGGGGAAGGTGTACCAGAAGGCGCAAAGCCTGGGCATGGGGAAATAGTCCCTTGGGAATGCTAAACTCAGTCAGCTGGGATCCCTCGGGGGCGGTTAGCTCAGCGGTAGAGCGCCTGCCTTACAAGCAGGATGTCACTGGTTCGAGTCCGGTACCGCCCATCTCCACCTGGCCCGCAGCTTAGAAGCTCTGTCCTAGTTTGAGATACACCCGCTGGCCAGAGCCGGATCCCTGAGGTAAAGTAATGGATATCGAGCCTCGATCTTCTACCGCAGTTGGGTCTCGCATTGAGTCTCGCGCAGAAAGTGTGTAAAGTGGTAGACGATGTGGACTTCGGCTGTATCATGTCTTCCCAGAGTCCGCGATTGCCAGGCTCGTCCTTGAGGTAGGCAGTTTGTCGCTTCTATGAGGACATCCCTACAGCCAAAAAGGTGTGAGGAAAAGAACAAGGAGAGAAACATGCCCGCGAAACACGCGAACTACTGGAAAACGCTGCTGGCTGGCACTTTGGGTGCAGCAGCGATCTTGACCCCTGGAGTGGCTTATGCCCAAGCTACCGGGCCGGTCACCTCCATCTCCGAGCTTTCGGATGTGCAGCCCACCGACTGGGCCTTCCAAGCCCTGCAATCCTTGGTGGAGCGCTACGGCTGCATTGCCGGCTACCCTGACCGCACCTTCCGCGGCAACCGGGCCATGACCCGCTTTGAGTTTGCCGCCGGTATGAACGCCTGCTTGGATCGCATCAATGAGTTGATTGCAGCCGGTTTGGCCGACAAAGTCTCCAAAGAAGACCTGGCCACGCTGCAGCGCTTGCAAGAGGAATTTGCTGCTGAGCTGGCGGCCCTGCGCGGGCGGGTGGATGCGGCGGAAGCCGAGATCAACGATCTAAAAGGGAAGATCTTCAACCCAGTCACCAAGCTTAACGCCCAGGTGATCACCGCAATTCTCGGCAGCGCTCTCACAGAAGACCGAGTCGTGCGAGGGAGAGTGGTAGCCGAGCAGAATCAGGCAAACATGACTCTTCCCTATCGGGTACGCCTGAACTTCGATGCTTCTTTTGTGGGTCGGGATCGCCTGCGCATTCGTCTCCAAGCTCGCGATGCAGTGACCTCCTTCTTTGAAGGTGACCCAGGCGTTGGCTTCCAAGGAGGCGCGGGCGGTACTTTTACTCTTGCCCAGCTGGTTTATCAATTTCCTGCTTTTGACCGCGCTGCTACCATCTACACAGGTATTACAGGTACAGGGGTGTCCAGTGTTCTGCAGTACAGCACGCCCTTTGATGCCCTGTCGGACTTTGCCGATGCTCCCAACTCCACGGCGGATCTGCCCAGCGGAACCGTATTTGGCTTCCGCTACCGCCTGAGTGACCAGTTTCGTTTGTCCTATGCCTACAGCACCAGAAGAGGGCAAGCCTTGGGGAGAGGCTTTGGCGACAGTGGCTTGACAGGTGATGATAGCGCCCACGTCGTTGAGCTGGGCTTCTTGCCGACAAAGGGCCTGGAGTTCTATCTCCAATTTGCTTCCACCTACCTACAGCAAGCGAACGACGGCCCCACCTTCCTGGCCACGGGTAAAAGTCTCTTCCGTGGACCGGTACGAAGAACTCAGGTAGATGTCTCTGCGCGGGTGAATGCTTTTACGTTCGCAGCCAACTGGGAGATCAGCCCTCGCATTACCTTGTCTGGCTGGTTTACGGCTGGCAATGTGGATTACAACTTGCCCAACGTGGTGCCGGCTGGCACTGTTGATCCGGGTGATGAAGATTTCAACGGCCTTCTTCTTGGCTTCGTTTTCCCCGACCTGTTCGTGGAGGGTGCCAAAGGTGGCATTGTGTTTGGCCAGCCAATTGTGACTGCCGACAACGATGGAGTGTGGGACACTCGTCCCTTCGTTGTGGACATTTACTACAGCTTCCCGGTGAACGAGTACATCACGCTGACGCCTGCTGCTTACTTTGTGAGCAATCCTAATGGGGGCAGACCCGGAGACAACGATCCGACCATTGGCGTGGGCGCTCTGCGAGCTGTGTTTACTTTCTAGTTCCTAGCTCCTCACGCTGACAGCCAAATTGCCAGGCAGGGATCCACTGCAGTGGATCCCTTTTTTTTAGCTCAAACCTTTATGGTCATTTCGATTCAGACCGGGACACTGCACCCACGTCTGAAACGTTGAGTGCACGTAGCCAAAGGCTTTTTCTCTACAGCCCATGTGTCTCACCCTAATCTGAAACGACTACAACTCCTCTGCGGAGACTGCTGGCTCTGGAGAGCCTGAGGTCGGGCTCAAGACAAGGCTAGGGATTACAAAAGGCACACTGAGCGGGATCCGCCCAAGGCTCTGCCACAGGCTCGGTGTGGGTGTGAGAACAGCGGGAACAGCCATATACCCATGCCTTGACCATGGGAGTGGGGGCGCCACATTGACCGCAGGGCAGTCCAGAGACCGAGCGGATCCGCCAGTAGCCGGGAGTGCCGCAGGCCGGGCACAGGCTTTGAGCCTTGGCAATTAGGTTTTGGGTGGCGGCTGCAATCACCTGGAGTCGAGTTGGGTTGCACATGGCCCGCATGTCGGTTTCTAGGTGAAGGCCTCCTTGCCGAGCCAGCATCTCCCCCACCACCTGCTTCAGGGTCTCTTCATCTTGGATCCCTTTGTGGATGACCTGGGGCTTTTCTGGCCGGTCGAGGGCAATCAGGGCGTGCTGGGGAAAACCCGCCTTCTGGGCAAAGTCCAGCGCCTCTGCAAAGCTGTGTACCCAGCGATGGCCGAAATTGGTTTGGGTGCTTTCCGCATAGCCCACCAGCTCCAAAGGCTCTGCGCCAGGCTCACAAACCCTGAGCATGACCCATTCTTGGTTCCAAGGGATCCAGGGGATCTGAGGGTGGGGGCCAAAGGATCCCTCGCTGGCCAAGCCCAGAGCTGCAGGATGATCCTGTAAAGCCCTTGCAATCTTCAGGCGCAGGGTGTGGAGGGGATCTCCCGGTCGAGGCCGCTCTCGCGAGAAGGTGCCCAGTTGGTCGGTGTCAAAAGTTACTACCTGGACTTGGATTCCCAAATGTTCGGCCAAGAGAGGGCCGATGACCTGCTCTTTGCGATGCATGGTCGCCAAGTAGGCGACCCGACCCTTCCATTGCATAGACTCAGACTTAACCTAGATCTGGCAAACGGATCCCGCAGCTTTGTGGCTCAGGCCAATAGGGATTGCTCAAACCAGGGGGCTAGTTTCCAGGGGCAAGCCCAACTTGGGCAACGGCTTCAGCCAAAGCCACCTCACGGCTGTCCACAAACCGCTCTGGGGGCAGCGGCAGATGCAGGTTTTCCAGGCGCTGCCGGATCCGGCCCTTGGCCCCAACAATCCACACCTGTTTGCCCCGATCCAGGGCCTCGCGAATGGCATTTTCCAAGGATAGCGTTGCGGAGACGCCCAACATCGGCACATCCGACAAATCCAGCACCAAAGCTTGGCAGGAGGCCACCGCCTGGTGTTGGCGGGAAATGGCTTGGGAAACCCCAAAGATCATCGGCCCGCTCAGGTAAAACAGCAAGACCTGGCCGCGTCCCTGTCGCAACAAATCCCTCTCTTGCGGGGTGAGATCCACGGCGTCATCCGCATCGGTGATGGCTTTTACCTCTTCGGAGTGGATCTCGCTGAGGCGTTGAATGGTGAGCAAGTTGGCCACAAACACCCCCACCCCTACGGCGGCGATGAGATCCACAAACACCGTCATGAACATCACCCCGTACATGATGGCAGCCCCTTTGAGAGAAAGCCGGTGGGCCCGTTTCAGGAAGCTCCAGTCGAGGATATCCACCCCCACCTTGAGGGCGATCCCTGCCAGCACCGCCATCGGTATCCCTTGCGTGAGGGGAGCCGCAAACAGCACCACCATCAACAGGATAAGGGCGCGGGTGACGCCCGCCAGAGGGGTACGCCCCCCCGACTGGATGTTCACCACCGTGCCCATGGTCGCCCCCGCTCCCGGCAACCCTCCCATGAAGCCGGAGACCAGGTTGGCGATCCCCTGCCCGATCAGCTCTTGGTCGGAGTCGTGGCGGGTGCGGGTGAGGTTATCGGCAATGACTGCTGTCAAGAGGGTATCGATGCAGCCCAGCATCCCCAGCACCACCCCATCCAGCACCAGGTTGGCCAGGGAAGCAAAGGGCAACTGCGGCCACTGCAACTGCGGCAAACCGGTGGGGATAGGGCCAATGCGCCGCAAATCCCAATCGGCCATGAACAAGCTGGCCACCAGCGTTCCCACCAGCAAAGCCACCAACTGCGGCGGCACCACCCGTCGCCAGGGCTTGGGATAGCCAAAAAGGATGGCAAGCGTCAGCAGCCCCAGCCCCAGCTCTGGGATCTTGAGGTTGAGTAGGTAGGTCGGCAGGTTCTGCACCGCCCCGATCACTCCCCCCTGGCTGGCGTGGCCCAAAAGCGGCGGGATCTGCAGCAAAATCATGATCCAGCCGATCCCAGACATAAAGCCGGAAATAACGCTGTAGGGCATGAGGGTGATGTATTTACCCAGTTTCAGGGATCCAAACAGGATCTGAAACAAGCCCCCCAGCATCACCACGGTGAAGGCCGGCCCCAGCCCCTGCTCCGGGTAACGAGCTGTAACATTAGCAACCACCGCCGTCATCATCACAGTCATCGGCCCGGTGGGTTCGGAGATGAGCGTGGGCGTACCCCCAAACAGAGCCGCAAAAAAGCCCACACACACTGCCCCGTATAGACCCGCCACCGGCCCTGCCCCCGAAGCCACCCCAAAGGCCAAGGCCATCGGCAAGGAAACAATCGCTGTCGTCAGCCCGCCGAAGAGATCCCCGCGCCAGTTGTCTAGGCTCAGACGTCGGTGCCAATCCAGAAATCTCCTGTTGCCCGACCGTTGTTCTTTCACTTGGCTCAGCATGCCCCAAAGCCCTCCACGCTATGGGCAGCCTATCATTGAACGTTACTATAGAGATCACGCTAGAGAATAGATTTTCTTCTATAATTTCCCTCAAGGATCCCCCTCCAAGTGAGGGCATGGGGCTTGAGCCGGCAGGGTGGTATGAAAGTGGGAGTAATCCACATAGCGATGCCCATTGCTGTCCAGGTGGAGAATATCGGCAAATCGGTGGTTCCAGAGAATCTCATCGGCCAATTAGGAGTGGCGAGCATGGGTGGTTTGGGAAAAGGTATCGTCAATGCCGGTCAGGGTGATGATCAGCTCCGCTTGGCCCACCTGTAAATCTTGATCCGTGAGGCCGTAGAGAGAGCCACCGATGAACCACTGAGCATGTCTCGCTGGAAGTCAGCCAGCCTTCACGAAGGGCAAATGGTAGACTAGGAATACAAAACTTCTCTGATTAACTCAATCACTCTCAAATCACCCTCAGTCTGCCACGGTCAGGGTTTCCTTCTCGATAACCTTCCATGAACCCACTGCGCCAAGGCCGACTGGGATCCCTTAACGATAACCCAACCCCATGAGCGAGAACGAATCGACGGCGCGCATCATCTCCACCGATCTGCAGCGGGAGATGTCGCAGTCCTACCTGGAATACGCCATGAGCGTCATCGTCGGGAGGGCTTTGCCGGATGCGCGGGATGGCCTGAAGCCGGTGCACCGCCGCATTCTCTACGCCATGCACGAGTTGGGCTTGACGGCGGATCGCCCCTTTCGCAAGTGTGCCCGCGTGGTGGGGGATGTGATTGGGAAATACCATCCCCACGGGGATCAGGCCGTCTACGATGCGCTGGTGCGCATGGCTCAGGATTTCTCCATGCGGGAGCGCCTGGTGGATGGGCATGGCAACTTCGGCTCTGTGGACAACGATCCGCCGGCGGCCATGCGCTATACCGAGTGTCGGCTGACCGCCTTTGCCCAGGAAGCCCTGCTCCAAGATATTGACGCCAACACCGTCGATTTTGTCGGCAACTACGACGGATCCCAGCAAGAGCCCCTGGTGCTGCCGGCGCGGATCCCGCAACTGCTCTTAAACGGTTCTTCCGGCATTGCCGTGGGCATGGCCACCAACATTCCGCCCCACAACTTGGGCGAATTGGTGGACGGCCTGATTGCCCTCATCCACAACCCCAACCTAACCAGCCTGGAGTTGATGCAGTGGATCCCAGCCCCCGACTTCCCCACCGGGGCGCTGATCATGGGCCAAGAGGGCATCCGCGAAGCCTATACCACCGGGCGCGGCTCCATCACCCTGAGGGGGGTGGCCACCGTCGAAACCCTCGAGCAGCGGGGCCGACCGGTTCGGGACGCCATCATCATCACTGAGCTGCCCTACCAAACCAACAAGGCAGCCATGATCGAGAAGATCGCCGAGCTGGTCAACGAGAAAAAGCTGGAAGGCATCGCCGACATCCGTGACGAGAGCGACCGCAGCGGCATGCGAGTGGTGATCGAGCTGAAGCGGGATGCCCAGGCCCAGGTGGTGCTCAACAACCTCTACAAGCAAACCCCCCTGCAGGCCAATTTCGGGGTCAACATGCTGGCCATTCTCAACGGCGAGCCGCGTACCCTGACCCTGCGGGATGCTCTACAAGCTTTCCTGGACTTCCGGGAGGAGGTCATTGAGCGGCGCACCCGCTACGAGCTGCAAAAAGCCGAAGATCGGGATCACCTGCTGCAGGGCTATCTCTTGGCTTTGGGGCAGTTGGATCGGGTGATTGCCCTCATCCGGGGAGCCGCCGATACCGCCACAGCCCGAGAGGAATTGCAGGCTGCGTTGGGCCTGAGCGAAGCCCAAGCCGACGGGATCCTGCAAATGCAACTGCGCCGCCTGACCGCTCTGGAAGCGGAAAAAATCCAGGCCGAGCACGAAGACTTGGTGAGGCAAATTGCCGACCTGCGGGATATTCTGGCCCGCCGAGAACGGGTGATGCAGATCATCAGCGAGGAGCTGCAGCAGCTCAAAGCCCGCTTTGCCAGCCCGCGCCGCTCCCGCCTCTGTCTGGAAGATGGGGAGCTGAGAACGGATGATCTGATTGAAAATCGGGAGACGGTTATCTTTCTAACCGAGCAGGGCTACATCAAGCGCATGGGCCTTGAGGAGTTCCAGGTGCAGGGGCGAGCCACCCGCGGCAAAGCTGGCGCCCGCATCAAGGAAGACGATGCCATCGAACAGGTTTTTGCCTGTCGCAGCCACGACACCATTCTCTTTTTCACCAATCGAGGGGTGGTCTATACCCTGCCTGCCCACCAGATCCCCCAAGGGAGCCGTACCGCCCGTGGCAGCGCCATCGTTCAGTTGCTGCCGCTTACCCGGGAAGAGCGGGTTACTTCCATGGTGCCCGTGAGCAAGTTCAGCGAGGACGAGTATCTGGTGATGCTGACCCGCGGGGGCTACATCAAAAAAACGGCCCTCAGCGCCTTTGCCAATGTGCGCTCCAACGGCCTGATCGCCATCTCTCTGGAAGAAAACGACGAACTGCGCTGGGTGCGCCGCGCCCGCTCCAGCGACGATGTGGTGATGGCAACCCGCCAAGGCATGTCCATTCGCTTTCGGGCGGATGACGAGCAACTGCGCCCTCTGGGACGGGCCACCCGGGGCGTGCGGGCCATGACCCTCAACTCCGACGATAACATCGTCAGCATGGATATTATCTCTGCCGAGTCGGTGATGGCTGCCGAACAAGAGGGGGAGAGGCTAGCCAACCCTTGGGTGCTGGTGATCACCAAAGAAGGGCGGGGCAAGCGCTCGGCCATCGACCATTTCCGCCAGCAAAACCGAGGTGGCAAGGGGGTGATCGCCACCAAGTTCCGGCAGGACTCCGATGAACTGGCGGCCTTGCGCATCGTCAATGCCGAGGACGAGATCCTGTTGGTGACCGCCAGGGGCATTGTTATGCGCCAGTTGGCCAAGGCCATTCCCACGCAATCTCGCGAGGCGACAGGGGTGCTGGTGCAACGCCTGGATCCCGAAGACAGCATCGTGGGGGTAACGGTGGTGCCTGCCTCTTTTGTCGGGGATCCCACCGCAGCCGAGGAAGAGCCCACAGATGAACCCTTGGAAGAAAGCTGTTGATCCTGGAGCCACAGCTTCGGCCCTCGATATGAGGGATCCCAGGTACGGCATTTGCCGCCGCAGAAGGGTGGGATCCCGTACCGAGGGGGGTGAAGATGGGGTGTTAGCTTTGATATAGCCCAAATTTCGGGAAACATGAAGGTCTGTGGGATCAGGCCAAGCGGCCCGGTTTGGGTTGCATCTGCTGTGTTTGTGGAGCTTGATTACTCCATGGCAAGCCCGTTGAATTTCATCCCTGGTTTTGAGGCAGTGCAAACTCCGAGCCCCGACAACCGACTCTGGCAGTATCTGCAGTCTCAGGATCCCAGCGTCTTCCAGGATATTGCCCGCAATTCTTCCCCGGAAGTGCTGGAGATCCTGGGCCACAACATCCGCAGCTTGGTGGGGAGCTTGCCCTCCGATCAATTCGGGGTTCAGATCATCACCAACCGCGAGAGCTTAGCCAAAATGCTCTCCGGCGCGATGATGGGCGGCTATTTTCTGCGGGTGATGGAGCAGCGTCTGGCCCTGGAGCAGTCCTTGGGCAGCTCGCCCGCTTCAGATCCTTCTCCGCAGCCGGAAAGCGACCCTTCCTAGCTGCCTGAGCTTAAGCTACCTGCCTCGTCATTCTCATCCATTTTTCGGTTTTCCGCCGGGAGCTGCTGCAGATTAGGCGTTGAGTCCATCGAGTTCGGGCTAGGAGAAATGAGATCCGGATTCGAGCGCCCGCCCCGGCGGGTTTTGATTTGCCCGGATAGCTTTAAGGGATCCCTGAGGGCAGCAGAGGCGGCAGAGAGCATGGCCCGCGGGATCCAACAGGTGCTGCCGGAAGTTGAGGTGGAGCGGATCCCCTTGGCGGATGGGGGAGAGGGCACCCTAGAGGCACTGCTGCCGGCGTTGGGGGGAGAGAAAAAGGGTCTATGGGTTATCGGCCCGCTGGGGGATCCCGTGTGGGCGGAATATGGGGTGGCGGGAGAGCTGGCCCTGCTGGAGCTGGCCCAGGTGGCTGGCCTGACTTTGGTGCCAGCGGAGCGGCGGGATCCCACCTGCACCACCACCTATGGCCTGGGGGAGCTGTTGCGGGCTGTCTGCCGAGAGCCCGTCGCCGAGATCTGGATAGGGCTGGGGGGATCCGCCACTGTGGATGGGGGAGCCGGCATGGCGCAGGCCTTGGGCTATCGCCTGTTGGACGAGGCCGGGGATCCCATCGGCTGGGGCGGGGGAGAGCTGGCCCGTTTGCGGCGCATCGAGCCTCCTGAGCAGCCTGTTTGGCAGGGGAAACGCATCCGCGGCCTGTGCGATGTGCAGAACCCCCTCACCGGCCCGTTGGGAGCTGCCGCCGTCTTTGCGCCTCAGAAAGGGGCTACCCCTCCGCAAGTGCAGCAGTTGGAGCAAGCCTTGGCGCATTGGGCAACGGTGGTGGAGCGAGACCTAGGCCAGGCAGTGGCCGGGATCCCAGGGGCCGGAGCCGCAGGGGGAGCGGGGGCAGGGTTGGTGGCTTTTTTGGGGGCCACCCTGGAGTCCGGGATCCGCTTGCTGGCCCAGCAATTGGCTCTGCCGGAGCGCATCCGCCGCTGCGATCTGGTCATCACTGGAGAAGGCCGCCTCGACGAACAGAGTGCCATGGGGAAGGTGGTGGGGGCCGTGCTGGAGCAAGCCATCCGCGCCCAAAAGCCCCTGCTCATCCTCTGTGGCCAGGTGACTCCGGCAGCACGCGCTTGGCTGGCAGCCCAACCTCTTCCCCTTCGGGTTGGCGCCCTGTGCGACCGGATCCCCGATGTGGCAGAAGCCCAACGGCAGGCAGGTCATCACCTGGAGCAGATGGCAGCCCAGGAGCTGAGAGATTTTCTGGAGCAGGGCGCAGCGATGGGCCAGCTATAATGGCTCAAATGTTTGGGTTTGGTTAGGACATCATGGCCAGTATCGAGTTCTCCCCCGGCATCCAAGAGGTGCCCACCCAGGTGCGGGTGCTGAAATCCAAGACCGGCAACCGGGGATCCGCGATTTTCCGCTTCGAGGAGCTAAAATCCGATACGCAAAATATCCTCGGCATGCGGATGATCGATGAGGAAGGGGAGCTGACCACCCGCAACATCAGGGCCAAGTTCCTGAATGGGGAATTCAAAGCCCTGGAAGTGACCTACGACATGGAAACCGAGGCGGAGTGGGATCGCTTCCTGCGCTTTATGGAACGCTTTTCGGCGGCCAACCAGATGGGCATGGCCTAGTTTCCACCTCTCCTTCCTCAGCCCTTGGATTTTTTGCTGCCTTTGCCGGACTTGCTCTTGGCTTTGGGCTGGGCGGGGGCAGATTCCTTAGGCTTTTCCAACGGGGGGCGCTGTCGGTGCCAGTCGGTGCTTTGCTCGTAGGCGTAGGCCACGCGGAGCACCTTGCTCTCCTGTAGGGCGTTGCCCACAATTTGCAGGCCAATGGGCAGGCCATCGGCAAACCCGCAGGGCAGGCTCAGCCCCGGCAATCCCGCTAAGTTCACGGGGATCGTCATCAGGTCGCACAGGTACATGCTGAGGGGATCCTCCCGCTCCCCGATCTTGAAGGCCGGGGTGGGGGTGGTGGGGCTGACCAGCACATCCACCTTCTCGAAAGCCCTGAGGAAGTCCTGCTTGATGAGGGTGCGCACCTTCTGGGCCTTGAGGTAGTAGGCATCGTAATATCCCGAAGAGAGGGCATAGGTGCCGATCATGATGCGCCGCTTCACTTCCGGCCCAAAGCCATGGGCGCGGGTCTTGCCATACATCGACAGCAGGGAGTCGGCAGGTTCCCGCAGGCCGTATTTCACCCCGTCGTAGCGGGCCAAATTGGCAGAGGCTTCCGAAGGGGCAATGATGTAATAGGTGGCGAGGCCGTAGCGAAAACTGGGGCAGTCGATCTCCAGGATCTCGGCCCCCAGTTCTTGCAGATGTTGAATGGCTGCTTGAACGGCAGCGCGGGTCTCCTCCCCGCATCCTTCTCCCAACAATTCGCGGATCACCCCGATTTTGAACCCCTTGATCTCAGGGATCAGGGCTTGGCTGTAGTCCGGGATCCGCACCTTTAAGCTGGTGGAGTCCATCGGGTCATGGCCGGCGATCCCCTGCAGCAGCAAGGCCACATCCTCCACCGTGCGCCCAAACGGCCCCACCTGATCCAAAGACGAGGCAAAAGCCACCAGCCCGTAGCGGGACACCAGCCCATAGGTGGGTTTCAGGCCCACCACTCCACAAAAAGCCGCAGGTTGACGGATGGATCCCCCTGTATCCGAGCCCAGAGCCACCACCGCTTGGTCAGCAGCCACTGCCGCCGCCGATCCCCCAGAGGATCCCCCTGGCACCCGCGTCAGATCCCAGGGATTGGCGGTGCGCTGAAAGGCGGAGTTTTCCGTAGAGCTGCCCATGGCAAACTCGTCCAGGTTGGTCTTGCCCACCGTCACCATGCCCGCAGCCGCCAGCCGCGCCGTCACCGTCGATTCATAGGGGGGAATGAACCCCTCCAGCATCCGGGAAGCACAGGTGGTGCGGATCCCTTGGGTGCAGAGGTTATCTTTTACGGCAAGCGGGATCCCGGCCAAAGGGCCGATTGCCTCCCCAGCCCGAATGCGGGCATCCACCGCCCTGGCCTGTTGCAGGGCCAGTTCCTCGGTGATGGTAATAAAGCTCTTGAGCTGCGGCTCCAGTTGGGTGAGACGCTCCAGATATTCGCGGGCAATCTCCTCCGCTGAGCGCTCTTTGGCTAGCAACTGGCTGTGTAGGGCGCGAATCACAGACATAGGCAAACTCGCAGGGAATGGCAAACGCCGATGGGGCCAGACCAAGTTCCCTCTAGACTAATCCAGATGGGATCCCTTCCTAGTCCTAACTCCCCAAAGATCTTGTGGATCTTCTCCTCCCGGGAGCGGGGCTGTGAGCGCTTGGGCCAGGGTTGGATGGAAGCTAACGCCGTTCCAGAAAATCGCGGCGCAGATCCCGAATCTCCTGCCGCATCTCCCTCATCTCCTCAGCCATCTGGTCGGTACGCCGTTCCAGCGCTTCGGTGCGGCGTTCGATGGCCCGAGTACGCTCGTCAAACCGATCCATTGACTCGCGAAAAAACTGCGCCAGCATCGCCTGTCCCTCCCGCAGCTCTTGAATCAAAACCTGCTGGTTTTGCTGGACAAGACGCAGCTCCTGCTGGGCAGCTTGCAATTCTCTCTGGGAGGCTTGTA
>DVDX01000029.1 GCA_015295985.1 Synechococcus sp. M44_DOE_062
GAGCACTCTCGCGCCAGCGGTGCGGAGCACTCTCGCGCCAGCGGTGCGGAGCACTATTCTAGGCAAAGCGTAAATGCCAGAGTGGAGAAATAGGCGTTGAGGGAAAACGATGGGGCACCTGGTCAGCATCAACCCCGCCACCGGAGAGGAATTGGCTCGCTACCCAGCTTTCGATTCCCAGCAGATCCAGACCTGTATTGCCCAAGCCCATGAGCGGTTCCAGAGCTATCGTCGGATCCCGTTTGCTCAACGATCCGCCTGGCTGAAGCGAGTGGCAGGGATCTTGGAGGAGCGCAAAGCGGAGTTTGGCCGCCTGATCAGCCTGGAGATGGGCAAAACCTTGGCCTCTGCTGTTGCGGAAGTGGAAAAATCCGCTTGGGTTTGTCGCTACTACGCCGAGGAGGCAGAAGGATTCTTGGCCGAGCGCTCCATGTTGCTGCGCAACGCTTACGCGAATGCCAGCGGTGCGGAGCACTTTGCCAGTCGCAGTGGGATCCGCTACCAGCCGCTGGGGGTGATTTTGGCGGTGATGCCCTGGAACTTTCCCTTTTGGCAGGTGTTTCGCTGTGCGGCCCCGGCCCTGATGGCAGGCAATACCCTCCTGCTCAAACATGCCTCCAATGTGCCCCAATCGGCTTTGACCCTGGAGCGGATCTTTCAGGAGGCAGGATTTCCACCAGGGGTCTTTCAAACCCTGCTGATCACAGCAGCCCAAGTGGCAGAGGTGGTGGCGGATGAACGGGTGCGGGGGGCCGCCCTCACCGGGAGCGAAGCCGCCGGCTCCAGCCTGGCCCGTTTGGCCGGTCAACATCTGAAAAAAACGGTGCTGGAACTGGGAGGGAGCGATCCCTTCATCGTGCTGCCCAGCGCCGATTTAGAGACAGCAGTTACCACAGCGGTCGCAGCCCGTCTGATCAACAATGGTCAGTCCTGCATTGCCGCCAAACGATTTATCTTGCACAGGGCTATCGCCGAACCTTTCACGGCTGCCATGACGGAGCGATTTCGCCAGCTCAAGGTGGGGGATCCCTTGGATCCGCAAACGGATGTGGGGCCTCTGGCTACCGCCAACATCCTGCAAGAGGTGGACGGACAGGTGCAGGCTTTGGTGCAGGCAGGGGCCAAAGTTCATGTCGGCGGATCCCCCTTGGGAGGAAATTTTTACCCGCCCACAATCCTGAGCGAAATCCCCCCTGATCAGCCGGTGGCCCACCAGGAGGTGTTTGGACCAGTGGCCCTGTTGTTTACGGTGCCGGATGTGTCGGCAGCCATTGAGCTGGCCAACAGCACACCCTTTGGCCTAGGTGCCAGCGCCTGGACAACCGATCCAGAGGAACAGGAGCGCCTGTTGGAGGAGCTGGAGGCGGGATCCGTGTTCATCAATGGCATGGTCAAGTCCGACCCCCGCCTTCCCTTCGGCGGCATCAAACGCTCAGGGTATGGACGGGAACTGGGCCGGGAAGGGATCCTGGAATTTGTGAATGTCAAAACCATTTGGGTGAAGTGATGGTGGAGACTCCTCAAAGGGATCCCCAGCCGGCGGCGGATCCCACAATTAAACTGGATCAGTTTCTCAAGTTGGCCGGGGTTGTTCCCACCGGTGGGCAAGCCAAGCAGCTCATCCAAGCGGGGCAAGTGCGGGTGAATGGCGAGGTGGAAACCCGGCGGGGACGCAAGCTGCGCCTTGGGGATGAGGTGGCCGTGGGAGGTGGAGTTTGGCGGGTGCGCCTGGATGAGGTCTCAAACTGAGATCAATGCCATGGGATCAAAAGAAGCATGGCCAAGGCTCCGATTCCTCCTGCCACCGCAAACTGCCATTCCAGTCCCCACAGCAGGCAGGCAACTCCGGCCAGGATCTGGATCCCACCGGTAATCCAGTAGGGGAGACGCGGCGGATCCACCAGGCCGTTGAGCCAGTGGCCTAGCCCCATTTGAAACAGCCAGAACACCCCCAAGTACTGGCCCAAAGCTGCCAAAGGGGTACGCCCGACAAAGGGCAGCACCGAGAGGATCATGCCCTGGGCAATCACCAACGTCCACACCAAACCCACAAAGTAGAGGTGAGCCAGTCCGGCTGTTCGAAACTCCGGCAAGCTGGTCTGCCGCACCATGTAGCCCAAGCCAACCAGGGAAATCACCAACCACAGCCAGTTGATGTTGGCCTCCTGGTGAAACTGGGTGGCGGCGAACCCCATCCCCAGAAGAATCGCCCAAACCAGGTACACCCGCCGACAAATGTTCCAGAAGGGAAGAGGGGTTTGCATGGCCTCCACCTAATCGACGATGACAATACGGCCCACCATGCTGGGGTGGATCTCGCAGAAATAGTCCTGGATGCCGGCCACTTCGAAAGCCACTGCTTTGCTCTCGTTGCGCCTCAGCCGTCCCGTTCCTTGGAATTGCGCTCCCTCTATAGGAGTAGCCGTGTGGGGGGTGGAATCCAGGTTGGTGAAGGTCACCTTGCCGCCCCGCTTGAGGATGATCTCCGGGGGCAGGTATTGAAACCCGCGAATGATCACCTCTGCTTCCGCCATTGCCTCGACAGGATCTCGCCCCGCAACAGAGCTGGCTTGTCGCCACCGATCCACGGCCAAGATAGCCCCCACATTGAGCAGGGATCCCAGCCCACTCAGCAACAGCAGCCGCCGCGTCATCGGCATAGGACTTTCTCCACACAGATGCAGGAAGAGAACAGGAAGAGAAATAAAGACTGAGACGCTTATGAAGGAAGGCGGTTGCGCCAGCAGTGCAGAGCACTTTAATCTGCAAGCCTCAAGATCCTACAGAGAACCTTGGAAGGCTTCGCAGAGATCATCGCTGGCAGGGGCTCTACACCTTCAGGATCCAGCGCTCCCGAGTCTCGGCACTGACAAAGGGGGCAGGCACCACCAGAATGCTGGGGTCAAGGCTATGGAACACGGCCCGAATCGCGGTGGCATGGGCAACTTCGTTGGGGCCAATGGTGCTGGCAGCAGCCACCAGGTCTTTGTTGGAAAGCTGGACAAAGGCATCGTTGTAGGCTAAGGCCGCATCGAACTCCAGAGCCAGGGCCAGCTTGGCGATGTTGGCATCGGAATCGAGATTGCCTTCTTTGTTGTCGATGTAGGTGGAAAGGTCGTAGCTATCCCGCGCCCGAGAGGGGATCCCTCCCAGTTGCCGCACGGCGCCCGCCAGCAGATCCCGGTGCTGTTCGTGATCCTTCAGGTTCTTGGTGGCCACTTCCAACACGATCTTGCCCACCTCGGTGTTGCTCAACTTGCCGGCAGCGGTTTTGTAGGCCCAGATCGCCTGCTGCTCCAAGTCGATGGCGGCGTTGAGAATGGCAATATCAGCAGTGTTGGACTGAGCGGCACCGGGCAGGCTGCGCGCCCCGATCGCTCCTCCCACACCCGCCAGCAAACCGGTTAGCAATAGGTTGCGGCGGGAAGTTGCAGTGCCGGGATCCCATTCGGCGGCCAATTGAGGCAGAGCGAAGGGAGTCTTTGAAGTCTTCATCTCAAGTCTCCTGTCTGGAAAGAGGGCAACCAACCTTCGGGAGCTTGCTCTCGGGCAATTCCCTCTTGGCCTGGTCTGATGGGAATACGCCGCTGATGTCGCCGTGGATGCCTAGGGGAAGAGATTTGGGTTGTGTGCTCAGCTTTTGGGATAGGCTACTTTGAAAGCTGCGTCCAACAGCTTCATTGGAGACAAGTGAATGGCCGGTGGTGGTGTCATTAGCCATCCATTCGATTCTGGGCGTGAACTTACACATTGCTCTGCCGGAGGCCAGCTTGCAGAGCTACGCCACGTGGATTGAGGCGCGTATCCGGGAGGGGCAGGGGGCTCAGGTGGTTACCTGCAACCCGGAAATGATCATGCAGGCGCAGCGGGATCCCACCTTTGCCCAGGTGCTGCAAGCAGCAGAGCTGGTGATCCCCGACGGCATCGGAGTGGTGTGGGCCTTACGGCGGCAGGGGATCTGCGTCCAGCGGGTGCCGGGGATCGAGCTGGCAGAGGCCCTGATCCCGTTGGCGGCAGAACGGGGGTGGCGCTTGGCCTTGGTGGGGGGAAGGCCGGAAGTCAACCGGGCGGCGATTCGACATTGGCAAGCCCAGTTTTCTGGTTTGACCATTTGGGGCTACCACGGCTACTTCTCTGACACTGAAGAAAAAGAGCTTCTGCAAGCTCTCCAAGAATTTCGACCGCAACTGGTGTGGGTGGGGCTGGGATCCCCGCGCCAGGAGCTGTGGATCCAGAAGTGGCGTCCCCTCTTGCCCCAGGCTATCTGGATGGGGGTGGGGGGCAGCTTTGACATTTGGGCCGGTCAAAAACGGCGAGCGCCCCGTTGGTGGCGTGACCATCACCTGGAATGGTTGTATCGTCTCTATCAGGAACCCTGGCGCTGGCGACGCATGTTGGCTTTGCCCAAGTTTGTCTGGCAGGTGCTCTGGGATCCCTCTTCTCGTTGGCGCCCCTAGTCTGCCGGCGCTCTCTCCCTCCTCTGTCTAGGCGCTCCCTATGATGATTGGTCAGCACATCAGCCATCCTCCTCGCTTGCACCGTTGGGCCGGTACGGCTCCGACCCCTCATCTTCCTGCCCCAGCCAATCCAGAGGCCACCCTGGGCTTTTACGGCAGTACTCAATCTGGATCCCTGCAAACCCCGGCTAGCATGGTGTCCTTGCGGGGCGTGAGCAAAGTCTTTCCCAACGGCAGCCTGATTTTTCAGGATGTGAACTTGGAGGTGCGCCGCGGCGAGTTTGTGTTCGTAACGGGGGTCTCCGGAGCTGGCAAGTCCACTCTTTTGCGACTGCTCTACGGGGCGGAACAGGCCACCGAGGGCACGGTCATCGTCGATCAAGTCTGTCTATTTTCTTCTGAAGGGCGGCGGCGACCCTATCGCATCCCACCTCGTCCTCTGGCTATGTTGCGGCGGCGCTTGGGGGTGGTCTTTCAAGATTATCGCCTTTTGGCCAACCGCACCCTGGCGGAAAATGTGGCCTTTGTGCTGCGCGCCCAAGGGCTGTCCCCTGCAGAAATCCGCCGTCGCATTGGGCCAACTTTGAAGATGGTGGGGCTGACGGAAAAGCGGGATCGCTTTCCCCATGAGCTTTCGGGGGGGGAACAGCAGCGCCTTAGTCTGGCCCGCGCCATTGTCAACATGCCGGTGCTGCTGCTGGCGGACGAGCCAACGGGGAATCTGGATCCGGAAAACTCCCTCCTGGTTCTCCAGATTTTGGAGCGGCTCAATTCCTTTGGGGTGACCGTCATCATGACCAGCCACGACCCTTACCTGGTGGAGCGGGCTGGTCACCGGGTGGTGCGCATGGAGGGAGGGCGCCTGTATGATCTGCGCTGAGGGGCTACCGGGATTCCTACTTTGCTCTTCACAAGCTTTTTGAGATCCCGGAGAGCAGCTTTGCCGGTTGCATCAGCAGACCATGAGCCCTAAGCCAGCCGCATCAGCACAACAGCGGCACCACCCGCGGCGACTTGTCAAGCCAGCCCGACCAGTTACATCAGCGGGTCGTGGGCCTTACTCGCGCAGACCGCTCCGAAAGACCTACACAACACTAGACAAAACAAATTTTTGTCCAGCATTGTTGCTCTCTTCCTGCTTCAGCGACTCATGACTAGCGGTAGGTTTTAGACCTACCACCCCGCCGGCAGAGTCTCCACAGGCGTCAATTCCCCCAGAGCTTGGGGTACGTCTCAAACGGTAGCTGAGGTCTAGAAACATAAACCTAACTACCCCCTCTTTGTATAGTCGCACAACCGCCTAGCGTTTGTACATCAAGCTGTAGAGAACTGTGCAGCAAAGTGAGGACTCGGTTCCGCTATCGCGAGCAGTCAATTGGCGATTAGAGGCTGCCCTCAAGTTGGGTTTCCAGAAGCTCCTCCCCTAGCTGATGAGCGGCAGCCACCATATTTTTCAGTGCGGGGATCACCTCCTCCCAGCGGCGGGTCTTGAGGCCACAGTCGGGGTTAACCCAAGTTTGCTCCACAGGGAGGTGGGCCAGTCCTGTGCGCAGCTGCTGCAGGATTTGTTCGACGCTCGGCACCGCAGGGCTGTGGACATCGTAAACGCCATTGCCCACCTGGTGGCGATACCCAGCCTGGGCAATTTGCAGCAGGGTTTTGTTGTTGCTGCGGCTGTTTTCAATGGAAAGCACGTCGGCATCCAGCCGCTCAATGTGCTCGATGATGTCCCCAAACTCCGAGTAGCACATGTGGGTGTGAATCTGGGTTTCCGGCTTGGCCCCGCCGGTAGCTAGGCGAAAGGCATCCACTGCCCAGCTGAGGTACTCTGGCCAGCGTTCTTTTTTCAGAGGCAACCCCTCCCGCAGTGCCGGCTCGTCCACTTGCACCATCACCGCTCCAGCCGCTTCCAGATCTGCCACCTCAGCTCTCAGGGCTAGGGCAATTTGAAAAGCCTGCTCCCGCCGGGGAATATCGACACGGGGAAACGACCAGTTAAGCATAGTCACTGGCCCCGTGAGCATGCCTTTCACCGGCTTTTGGGTGTGGGACTGGGCTACTTGGAATTCCCGCACCGTCATGGGTTGGGGGCGAAACACGTCGCCGTAGAGAATGGGAGGGCGCACGCAGCGGCTGCCGTAACTCTGCACCCAGCCGTGTTCAGTAAAGGCAAAGCCTTCCAGCTTCTGGGCAAAGTACTCCACCATGTCGGTGCGCTCAAATTCCCCATGCACCAACACATCCAGGCCAATCTCTTCTTGAATGCGGATGCACTTGGCAATCTCAGCATCGATGGCTGCTTCGTACTCCGCCTGCGAAACCTCTCCTCTTTTGTACTTAGCTCGCCACTGCCGCACCTCTGGAGTTTGAGGAAAAGAGCCAATGGTGGTGGTGGGCAAGGGCGGTAGCTGGACCTGCCGACTTAGGCGCTGCTCGTAGGGCAGGGATCGCTCGAAGTCCTGGAGCTTGAGGTTAGCCAAAGCCTGGCGTACTTGGGGGTTGGGGGGGCTAAACTGCGCAAAGCTCTGCCATTGCTGCCGGATTTCCGCCTGCTGGGCAGCAGTGTCTTCGCCGTTGAGGGCTCGCGCTAGGAGAGCTACTTCGGCTAGCTTCTGTTCGGCAAAGCTGAGGACATTTCTGAGGGGTTCCGGCAACTGGGTTTCTAGAGCAGCGTCGTGGGGCACAAATTGCAACGAAGCAGAAGGCTGTACCCGCAGGTTGGGAGCTACCCCCTGCAGCTCCTGCAGGCCAGCCAAGACGGCCTCGGGCTGGATCTTCCAGACATTCCGAGCGTCCACCACGCCAGCACCTAGGATCTTGTCAGCCGGAAAGCCATAGGTTCTGACTAGATCCAGGTTGTGGCCACGGGTAAAGTCAAGGCTGATGCCGGCCACCGGCAGTTGCACCACCCAGGGGTAAGCCTCCCCCAGGTCATCGAAGTAAGTGACCAAGTGGACAGGGATCCCGACGGTTGCCAACTGGCGGTAGGTCATCTCCACGGCTTCCTGCAGGCCACTTCCCTGGCTGGTAACCAAAATGGGATCGTGAATCTGGACTTCCGGGATCCCCAGCTGTTGTAGCTCCTGGAGGAGATCCCAGTACAAGGGAAGGAGCTTTTCCAAGTCCGCTCGCAGATCTCCAGATCGTTGGCTAAGGCAGAGCAAAGTCACTGGACTGAGGACAACGGGGCTGGTGCGCTCCCCTAAGATCCCTTGGGCCCACCGAACTCTTTCCAAAAAATCCCCAAAGTTAGGACTGGGATCGGCTTCCGGTTCAATTTCGGGTACCAAGTAGTGGTAGTTGGTGTCAAACCACTTGGTCATTTCCAAAGCCGGCAGGCCCTCCCGCCCCCGTGCCATAACAAAGTAGCGATCCAAACCCGACAGGCCTCGGAACCGAGAGGGGATCAGCCCCAGCCAGGTGGCCCAGTCCAGTACATGGTCGTAGAGAGTCTGCTCCCCTACCGCAATGTAATCAATCCCAGCTTGCAGCTGAGTCTGCCAGGCTTGGGTCTCCAAATCCCAAAAGGTAGCCAGCAGAGCCTCTGACCCTAGAGCACCACTCCAAAAGCCTTCCAAAGCTTTTTTGAGCTCGCGGCGCTTGCCCATGCGGGCATACCCCAATGTCATGGTTTGTGCAGTCATGTCGTGTGCCATCCCAAATACTGAGTTTTCTAATTTTCCTGCGTTCAATTCGCCCTCAACTGGGATCCCAACCGCCAAGGAAGAAACCAGCTGTTCCTCTCTTGCCTCTGGAACCCCAACAAAACACTGCCTTTTGCGCAAAAAAGTCCTCAACGTAGCCAGCTATCGAAATGGCTACTTGCCAGCCTACCAATTAAAGTTAGGAAGCCTGACATCTCACTCTTTCCTTCGCGTAGGCGGGCTGTAGATCTTGGTAGATCTTGGTGCAACAGCACCCAAAATTTACTCTCTCCCGGCCAACTGGCTCAGAGTCTTGCTTGGGTTCTTGGACTTATTTCTACTGCTGAGGAGTACCGAAAGCTTGTGGGAGCAACGCCGGGAAAATGCTCAGGATAACGAAAGCAGAAACAAGCTAAAGCCAAGACAGTTACCATCTGTACCTCGCAGATGTTGTGAAGTTTAGAAAAACCATCGGTGGGCATTCTGACTGACACGGTTTTGGGGGACAAGATCTGGATCGGCAGCGAATGACTCTAGAGATTTGCTGCAGGACTTCTCCTAAACCGGATCACAGCTGCGGGACAGCGACAGATTCTCACTGCTCTTTCCCCGTTTCCTCTGGCGGCTGATCCCCGTCAGAACCGATAGCTGAGCTACATCGTATCACGGAGTTCAGAGACGGGAGTAGAGCGCTTCAATCATCACCAAGCCAGCAGCCTTTGGAGCTGTCAGACCTTACCTGAACGCGCCGTAAAGCCCCTGTCTAAGCACTCTGCACCGCTAGGGTAAGTAGGCAGGGGATACATAAGGCGCACTGCTTTTTTCATCGGTCATTCGCCGTTATGTTGATTACCTGGTAAGCGGGCCAGCCACCGGGTGATGCCCATGGAGGGAGGGCGCCTGTATGATCTCCACTGAGGGGCTGCCGGGATCCCTATTTTGCTCTGCACAGGCTTTGCTGAAACCCTGGGAGCGGGGGATCTTGAGCGCATTGTTGGACGGTGAATACCATGCAATCTCTCTCCCGACTTCTCAATAAGATTCGCTACCTCCTACAGGAGACTTTTTTAGGGTTGCGGCGGGGAGGCTGGCTGAATTGGGCTGCGGTGAGCACCCTGCTGGTGTTGCTGTTCCTGGTGGGGATCGGCCTTGAGCTGTCCTGGGGCGTGGATGCAACGGTGCAGTCTCTGGGGGGGCAACTGGAGATCTCCGTCTATCTGGAGCCGGAACGACAGGGGGTGGAACTGCAACCCCAGGTTGCCCAACTGCCTCATGTGGCCGAGGTGAAGGTCATCACCAAAGACCAGGCTTGGCGCACCCTCTTGATCGAGATGGGGATCCAGGACGAGGCAGCCATGGAAACCCAGTTGGGGGAGAACCCCTTGGTGGATGCTCTGCGGGTTAAGGCGGATTCCACCGAAGCCTTGGGGGAAGTGGCGGAGCGGATTCGCCAACTGGAAGGGGTGGATGAGGTGTACTACGGCGACCGCATTGTGGAGCAACTGGCCCAGATCCAGGACATGCTGCGGCTGGGATCCCTGACCCTCACCGGCGTGTTGGCCTTGACGGCGGTGGCAGTCATCACCACCACCATTCGCCTCATCGTCATGGCGCGGCGGCGGGAGATCGAGGTGATGCAGTTGGTGGGGGCGACGGCGGCCTGGATTTACTTGCCCTTTATTTTGCAAGGGTGCCTGTTTGGGGTGATCAGCGCAGTGGGAGCTTGGGGATTGGTCTTGGGATCCCAGCAGTTACTGCAGGAGCTGCTGGAGCAGTTGATTGCCTTGCCCTTCCTCAAGGTGATGCAGGCAGAGCGCAGCCAACTGGAGTTTTGGTTTTTGCCACTGATGTTATTGGGGATGGGGGTTTTTCTGGGCACCACCAGCAGCTTAATCGCGGTGCGTAAGTCAGCAGGGCGCTGAGGCGCACCGGCAGGAATGCTGAGGAAGACCCTACTGCTGCGCAACACTTTCGCGTCAACGGTGCCCAGCCCTTTGCAAATACAAGAACTAGAGGGTTCTTTGCTAGGATTGGGATCCCCGTGGCAATAAAATTAAGACCAAGATCAAGCCAAGTTCAAGACTGCAATGATGGCTGCCTACAAGAATCAACTGGCTATTGACAACGACGAGCTGATGCGTCGGGTAGAGGCTTTGATCAACGCTTCCAAAAATCGCTACCGCATCACGGTACAGGTGGCCAACCGCGCCAAGCGCCGCCGCTACGAGGATCCGGACGATATAGAAGATGGCTGGATGAAGCCAATTCGCCGCGCCGTCATCGAAATGTCGGATGAGCTGACCGAGCCGGAAATCATCGGCGACGAGTAGTCGTTAGACCTGCAATCTGCTGGCGCGACCGCCCTGTTGAAACTGCTAGCTCAGCGGCTGGGGGTGGGAGCCCTCGGTAGCTATCTATTTCGTCAAGTCGCTTGCAACGGGATCCCTTTCCCGCAGGCGGGCGTCGAGCCGCGATTCCATTAGGTGCAGCAGGCGGTGAGTCTCCTCTGGGCTGAGGCCCTGGATGCGCATCTCCAAGGGGCTGTGGAACCAGAGGGTCTGCTGCGGGAAAGGAATCTGGATCCCTGCTTGATCGAAGGCGTGTTTGAGGCGACGGCGGTATTCCCGCGCCACCCTCCACTGCTGCAGGGGCTGCACCTTGATCCAAACACGCAACGTGATCCCCCGCTCCCCCAGATCATCGACACCGTGCATTTCGGGGGGCTCGAGGATTTGTTCCCGCCAAGCTGGATCCCGGTACATTTGCAGAGCCACCTGCTCGGTGATGCGTATTGCCTGTTCCAAGTCGTTTTCATAGGCGATCACGATCCCCAAATCCACCCGTGACCAGCCGTTGGAGAGGTTTTCCACCACTCGAATGGCACTGTTGGGAATAGAGATCAAGCTGCCTTCGGTGTTGCGCAACTGGGTTAGCCGCAGATCCATGTGTTCCACGAGGCCGCCCCGCCCGTCCACCACGATCACATCCCCTTCAGCAAATTGATCTTCAATCAAAATCAACAGCCCATTGATCACATCTTTGATCAGATCCTGAGCAGCCAGGGAAATCCCCAGGCCAATAAAGCCCAAGCTGGCCACCAAGGGACCAATGTTGACCCCCACCGAGGCCAGGCCAGCCAGGGATCCGAGCAAAACCAGGGTAGTGGCTGCAACTCCTTTAGAGACGCCGGCAAAGGTGCTGAGGCGTTTGCTGAGGCGATAGGTGGAGGCATTTTGCCACTGCTCTTGGCGCAGGGCAGCAAAGAGGTTATCCAGCACCAGTCCACTCAGCCAAACACTGCCATAGGTGGCTAGGCCCACCCCTACCAACCGCAAGAGGGGGCCGCGCAGCGAAACCAGGAAAAACGTTTGCAGGGGTCGCGTTTGCGGGAAAAGGCCCAAACTCACCCCAACTCCGCCCACCCACAGGCCAATTTGCACCAGGCGCAGCAGGCGAATTTGCAGCTCCAAATAGGACTTCTGCCGTTTGCGTCCGGCTTGTTGTTCGACCAAGACGGGATCCACACCCGGCTGCTCTTCCGCCGCTAGGTGCTCCTGAACCTCTGCTTGGATGGTCTGGTATTCCGTCTGCAGGGCATCGCGTTTTTGCTGCAGCCGTCGCCGTTCTCGCTGACAAAGTTGGCTCAGGCCCCCACCACAGCCAGGAGGCCGAGGGCAATCATCGCTTGGCGGCGCAAAAATTGCGGCTGCCGTTCCCGTTGTGAGGTGCGCAGCGCTTCCTCAACAATGCCGGCTACCTGCTCAGCCCAGTCCATGGGTTGGGCGCCCTGAAATTGAGCATCGAGGGAGGTGATGGTCAGCAAATGTCGCCCATTCACCCGGATAACAGGCTGGTTGGTCTGGCCGTCCAGGGTGACTTCAACCTGCAGCGCCTCTGGATCGAAGCCAGCACTGACCAACTGATGTAAGGTCTGTTCAATGGAGCGCACCCGCTGCGACACCGGAGGCAGGTTGCCGGGATCCCCCTGCGGAGCGGTAACCACGAACAAACGCCGCCCATCCAGCATCACGGCCTCCGCCTGCATAGAGGGGGTGGGGAGGCTCAGCGCTTGCCGCAGCTCTTCTAGGGCATTCAAACGGTTGAGCAAAGGCAGGTTGGAGACAGTGCCGTTGTTTTCAGCAGTTTCCTGCCCCCATGCAGGCCCGCCTGTGGGGAATAGGGCAAGGGATGCACTGAAAAGGAGAGGCCACAATAGGGATCCTGTTTTCCCCGGCTTCGGCCTGTCTACCATTCGCAGTTTGCGCAGCATGAGCCATTCACTTCAGCGGTGCAGAGCACCTGAACAATCTCACTCCAGAAAGAAGAAGGCAATCCCGAGGATGGCATAGGTGGCCAAGAGGAGTAGCCCTTCCAGCCAGTTGGAGCGCCCATCGCTGCTGACGGAATTGATCAGCAGCACTGAGACGGCAATGGCCACCAACTCCACCATGCCGAAACTGAAGTTCATGGGCTGATGCAGCACATCCCCGGCCAGCACCAGCAGAGGTGCCACAAACAGGGCAATTTGCATCGTTGAGCCCAATGCCACCGAGAAGGACAGATCCATCTTGTCTTTCATGGCCACTGTGATGGCCGTCGCATGTTCTGCCGCGTTGCCAATAATCGGCAACAAAATCACCCCCATAAACAGCGACGTCATGTGAAAGTGTTTCAGCGTATCTTCCAGGGTGCTCACCAGCAGTTCCGACTCCAGGGCCACCAGCACCGTCAACCCCAAGAGGGCCAGCACCCAAAACCCCAAACCGGCCTGCTCGGGCGGAGCCGTCAACACCTGGGGAATGGATCCCTCCGCCTGCAAAACCGGATTGAGGGCCAGGCGGCTGGCCGCCTCATCTTCTGCGGCTTCCGCTTCGTGAAGGGTGTAGAGGTAACTGTGGGTTTTGAGGGAAAACAGCAAGGTAAGACCGTAAACCCCGATCAGCACCAGGGCTACCGCCGTGGACAGCTCTTGGATAGAGATCTCTCCCAAGTTGGCATCGGCATAGGTGACCACGCTGGGCAGGATCAAGGCCACCACCGCCAGGTTCATCACCGAGGCATTCATGCGGGCCACCTCGGGTCGAAAGCTCTGCTCCCGAAACTTGATCCCGCCCAAAAACATGGCCAAGCCAGCCACCAAGAGCAGGTTGCTGATGATCGCGCCGGTGATGGAGGCTTTTACCACATCCACCAGCCCCGCCCGCAGTGCCACCAAGCCGATGATCAACTCTGCCGCATTGCCAAAGGTGGCGTTGATCAGCCCCCCGACTGTCGGCCCTGTCAAGGCCGCGATCTCTTCCGTAGCCTGACCCATAAACTTTGCCAAGGCCACCACCGCCAAAGCCGCACAGAGGAAGACCAGGTTGGGATCCCAGCCCCGGAAGTGCCCCACCCAAGATAGGGGAACCCCCAACAGCAGCAGGAACATTATGCTGTTCAGACCTCTCTGCCAACCTGCCGCAGAGCGATCCGGCGAAACCAAAGGATTTGCATTAGCCAGGGTCATGATTCACAAGAGGAGAAAAGGTAGCGACGGTAGAGGCTGTTTGGATTTCGGGGAGCCAGATCCCCCATGGCCAGGAGTGACCATCTCCAAGAGTCTAACGGCTGCGAGGGGAGGTTGGATAGGTGCTGCTGGCTAGAGGGAGATAACCCGGTTGCGCTGCAACTGCCGGGCGATCTCGGCTCCCAGTTGATCAGGCAGGCGCTGGGGATCGGTGATTTTCAAAAAACTGCTGCCCTCCACCTCAAAGGGAAAGGATCCCTCGATGCCGTCGCGGGGGAGTTGTACCAGCAGCAATTGTTCAGGGCGCTTCGATTGCAGGGCATAGCCCAACTCCAGACAGACCTGGGGGCTGGGTAGGGGACGCCCCCGGCTATTCACCTGCACAGGGGTCACATCGGCCACCACCAGCAACGCGTGCTTGAGCTTGCGAATCAAGGCCGCGTCAATGAGCGGGGTCTCAGCCTCGGCAGGAAGGGATCCCTGAAGCTGTAGAGGCACAACCGGTCTGTGGTTGCGATTGAGGGTCTCGACCACGGCTTGCAATGCCCGCTGCAGAGTGGCGCTGGAGTCGGGGTAATCCGATTGGCCGCAGAAGTAGATGACAGGCTCCGTCATGTTCAGGGTAGCCCGCTTATTAAAATAGATCTCGCGGCTAATCAAATCGAGGTTGGAGATGCTGTAGGCGCCGCTGCCCTCGATGTAAAACTCCACCGGCTCTCCTTCCAGGTAGCGCTGCCACCACAGGGAAGCCTTCACCTGCTCCACATCGTCGAGAAAGTCGGCCCGCATCGCCGTTTTCAGGAGGCCGGTACGGCTCAGGCGCAGGTCGGGGGCCCTCTGTTGAACTTGAGAAGCAGACAACACTGAATCCAAATACCAGGCTTTCAGGACGATGATCGCCATGGGATCCCTCTGCGCTTAGCCTCAAAGGTACCTAATTTTTGGCGAGATCGTTAATCGTGGTGTCGAAGTTAGCCCAACTCCAATTGCAGAGCCAGATCCAGCAGCCGGTGGGCCAGGGTTGGCTTGGCTGCCAATGGGAGCCGTTCTGGGCTTCCTTGCTGGGGGATCCAATAGCCTTGGTTGTGGCTGCTGCCAAAGCCGCTGTCGGGTTGGTCGATGGGGTTGGCCACAATGGCATCCAAACCCTTTTGGCGGAGCTTCTCTCTGGCCGGTGGTAAGGGATCCCCACTTTGGGCAGCAAAGCCGATGAGGCGTTGGCCAGGGCGTTTGTTGCCAGCCAAAGCTGCCACCAGGTCAGGGATCGGCTCCAACGGCAACATCTGAGGTAGATCGGCTTTGGGTAGCTTCCCTGCGTAAACCTGGGCGGGGCGCACATCCCCCACAGCAGCAGCCATCCACAAAAGATCCGCCTGGGGAAATTCCGCCTGCAAAGCCGCCTCCAGTTGGGCTGCTGTTTCCACCCGAATGGCCCGAATGCCAAAGGGTTCCGGCTCAAAAGGGATCCCCAACGGCCCATGGGCCAGCGTCACCGTCGCCCCCCGGCAGGCTGCCGCCACCGCCAATGCCACGCCCATCCGACCGCTGGCCGGATTGCCGATAAAACGCACTGTGTCAATGGGCTCCCGTGTCCCCCCCGCCGTCACCAACACCCGCTTGCCTTGCCAATCTTTTTTCCCCCCTGTCCAGAGCAAAGCCCGCACATACTCCTGCAGCGCCTCCGGCTCCAACATGCGCCCTTCCCCCACTGCATCACAGGCCAGGCGGCCACTGGTCGTCGGCAAGGCCCAAAAACGGGGATCTCGCTGCAGCTGCTGCCAATTCTCGGCCACCTTCTCCGCCTTCCACATCTGCGTATTCATAGCCGGTGCCACTGCCACCGGACACCGGGAAGCTAAAACCACATTGGTGAGCAAATTATCTGCCAGCCCATGAGCCAACTTGCCCAAGGTGTTGGCCGACAAGGGCGCAATGAGGAGAGCCTCTGCCCATTCCCCCAACTCGATGTGCAGCGGTCGCCCTCGTGTTGCCTGCCAAAAGGCGGCATCAGTGAAAGCCGGTTGGCGAGACAAGGTGGCAAAAGCCAAAGGAGAAATAAAATGTTCCGCAGCTTTTGTCAAAACCACCTTGATCTCTGCTCCCTGCTGCGCCAGAGCAGACACCAAAGCTGCCGTTTTGTAGGCAGCAATCCCCCCACTCACCCCAATGAGGAGACGCCGCCCTGACCAAAAGGGATCCATATCGAGTGACACGCAAACAGCCTTGTTTCCAGTTTCCCTAGTTTTGCTCAATTCCGGCGGCCCTTGCCCAAAGATACTTTGACTCAGACGGATGACCCTGTCGAGAATAGGGCCTGAGAGCCTATCATTCCCAATTTCAGCCAAAGTCTCCCCCACAGGTTCTGGCCTTTAGAGGGAATTCCCCACTGCTGTTTTGCGCAACCACCCCTCAGATCCCATTGCAGTCGCTGACTTATTCCCTCTAATAGGAAGAATTGGATCAAACTCTATTGCAATCGCTGTTTGTTTCTGGCTACACTAACAGTTGTCCCTAAAACCATCTTGATATGGCTACAACCAGTAAACCAAAACCACTCACTGGCCAAGAGCTCCTCGACAAGGTAACTTCAATGGGAAATGCGGATCGCAAGGAAAAAGCTCGCGCCTGTGGTTATGTCACCTACACCAAGAATGGTCAGGAGCGAGTGAATCTGATGCAGTTTAACAACGCCCTGTTGAAGGCCGTTGGCGTGGATCTCGGCGCTAGTGACGAAAATGGATCCCGTGGCCGCGCTCCTACCTTCCGGGTTTCGGTTCATAAGAATGGCAATCTCCTGATCGGAGCTGCCTACACCAAGAAGATGGGCCTTAAGCCCGGAGATGAGTTCGAGATCAAGCTGGGCCACCACAACATCAAGCTGGAGCGGGTTAACTGATTTGCTGTCTCCCTGTACCGCTTTTCCCTGCTGGTGATCTCACCTTAGCTTGGGTAAAGCCCTCAGTATTCTTTTCAGCCTTTAGGGGCTTGGGGGCAGCAACTTCTTCCCTTCGCTCCAATGTTCACTGTTTCTCTACTTCCCAAGCAAGGGATCCTCATGATCCGCTGGGGATCCCTGGCAGTTTGTACCTCATCAATGGCTGAAGTGTGGGTAAGTTCGCTATTCTGACAACAGTTAAATTGGGTCTGCGGCAATGAACACTCCGACCGTACCAAATGTCTTTCGCCATTGGCGGCGGTGGCGAACTGGGGCGGGGCTGTTGTTGTTGGTTGCAACATTCTTTGTCATCGAGTCTCATCCGCGGGTTTGGCCTCAGTCGAATGCTGCTTTAGAGTGGGTGTCTTCCCAGCCTGCTCCCGAGCAGCAGGATGTTTTTGTAGATGGGGTCATTCGGCTGCAATTCGATCGGCCACTGGATCCCAATCTACAACGTCTGGCGGTTCAGTTGGATCCGCCGGCAGCGGTTATTTTTGATGTGCAGGGAGACGAGTTGTTGCTTAAGCCTCGGGATCCCTTGCGCTTTAGCACCCGTTACACCCTTACGCTTTCTCCTCAGGAGGGGCTTCCCCTCCAGCAGGCCATCCAACTGAGCTTTCGCACCGAACCGCAATTTACCTATGAGCGGGATGTCAAACCGCTGTTGGAAGCCAGTTGTGTGGGTTGTCACCAGCCGGCAGGACGGCAGCGCACCCAGTTACTGGACAGTTACGAGGCCACAATGGCCTATGTCAGGCCCGGGGATCCCAATAGCGAGTTGATCAATCCCCGGTGGACGAGCCGCCATGCCTACATCCTCAACGCCAATAATCCCAACCGCCCCCAAGCTCGCGGCGGATCCCCTGAGATCGCCTACATTCAAGCCCGTGGGCTGCCCCTATCCCGTCTGGGCTTTTGGACACCTGAAGAAGTGGAGATCGTCCGCACCTGGATTGTGCAGGATGGTGCCCCTCGCACCAGCGCCCGCTTACAGATAGGCAACTGAATGAGGCCTCTGGAACCCCATCCCCATGACCCCTCCTCAACCTTTGGCCACCGTGATTCAGGGATCCCTGAGTCGAGGGCTGGAAGCTCGCCTCAATCCCGGCGTCTCGGTAGAAGACTTGCGGGTGGGCAAATTCGTGGTGATCCAGGGGCAGCGCAACCGCTTCTTCGGCCTGCTTACCGACGTTACCCTGGAAACCAGCAACCCCCAGATCCTGGTCAACCCCCCCCGTCCTGAAGAGACCCTGCTGCGGGAAGTGCTGGCCGGTACCGGCACCTATGGCATTATTGCCCTCACCCCCATGTTGATGTTGGTGCCGCGAGAAAGGGAGGAGGAACGGGAGTATCTTCTAACCCATCCTGACCTGACAGAGACTCAAACAGCTCACACCATCCCCAGCCAAGAACTCCGTCCCACTTGCGCGATGGAGCTGCTGCCCGTGAAAACGGTGCCCGCCCATTTTTCGCAAGTGTATGAGGCACGGGAACTGGACTTTCGCACCGTCTTCGGCTGGGAAGACGACCCGGAGCGGCGCAACTTTGCCATCGGCCAGCCCCTCGACATGGCTGTGCCCATCTGTTTGGACTTGGATCGCTGGGTGGAGCGCAGCAACGGCATTTTCGGCAAATCGGGCACCGGCAAATCCTTCCTGGCCCGCCTGATCCTGGCCGGCATCATCCGCAAACGGGCGGCAGTAAACCTGATCTTTGACATGCACTCCGAGTACGGCTGGGAAGCGGCCAGCGAAGACAAGCACGCCACTACTGTCAAGGGCTTGCGGCAGCTCTTTCCCGGTCAGGTGCAAATCTACACCTTGGATCCCGATTCCACCCGGCGGCGAGGGGTGCGAGATGCGCAGGAGCTGTTTATTGCCTACAACCAAATCGAAGTGGAGGATCTGGCCCTGTTGGCAGATGAGCTGAACCTATCGGAAGCCAGCTTGGAAAATGCCATCATCCTGCGCAACGAGTTTGGCCGCGACTGGATCAGCCGCCTCTTGAGCCTTTCCAACACCGAGATCCAAGAGTTTTGCGAACAGAAAATGGGCAACAAAGCCTCGATGATGGCCCTGCAGCGCAAGCTCACCCGCCTTGACAACCTCAAGTACATTCGCAACACCCTGCCCCACAACTACATCGGCCAGATTTTGGATGCCCTCAGCCGCGGCATTCACGTGGTTATCGAGTTTGGATCCCAGTCCAACTTGCTCTCGTACATGTTGGCCGCCAACGTCATCACCCGCCGCATTCACCAGGCCTACGTGCACCAGACGGAGCGGTACCTGCAATCCAAAAATCCCCTCGACAAGCCCCGTCAACTGTGCATCACCATCGAGGAGGCCCACCGCTTTTTGAATCCGCGGGCGGCCAAGCAAACCATTTTCGGCACCATTGCCCGCGAGATGCGCAAGTACTTTGTGACGCTGCTGGTGGTGGATCAACGCCCTTCCAGCATCGACAGCGAGGTGATGTCGCAGTTGGGCACCCGCATCACAGCACTCCTCAACGACGACCAAGATATCGAGGCGGTGTTCACAGGGGTGGCGGGCAGCCAGAACTTGAAAACGGTGCTGGCCAAGCTGGACTCCAAGCAGCAGGCTCTGATTCTGGGCCATGCTGTGCCCATGCCAGTGGTGGTGCAAACCCGCCCCTACGACCAGCGGTTCTACGCCGAAATTGCCGATCCTGACTGGGCCCAGGCTGAGGATGCAGAGGTGCTCCTGGCCGCCCAACAGGCCAAGTTCGAGCTGGGGCTGTGAGCGCACCCCAAAAATTCAGGCAGACAGAAGGTGAGCAAGGGAGCAATCTGGGCAAACAAGTGTGAGGTGGTTCCTCAACGCCCTGCGCCGTTAGTGCCCTCACCCCCAGACCCTCTCCCTAAGAGAGAGGGGAGTTAGGGATCGAGGCAACAAGTCGTTTCACTGCCGTTTGAAATGGCCGTAGCTGCAGGCAAGGCTGCCCGCACTGCTCGGAACATGCCAAAGCGACATAGTCCTGTGCCGAAGGCCAGCCGCATCAGCAAAAAGGTAGGTACCTCCCGCAGGGACTTTATGAAACCGATCAAGCCAAACCTAAGAAGGCCCTCAGGGCGGACAACACCCTGCCAGATGGAATCCAGCCAAGAGGGAAGGGTCTCCTGAGTCCAATCGGCGGTTTCCACCCGTCCTGCCACCAGCCCGGTAGCCTCCAACTGCTCGGCAAACCCTTCAATGCTAGAGAAGGAAGGGTGCGACCATTGATCCAACAACTGCCGCATCACCAGCCGTTCCCACAGGTTGAGGGGCTTTTGCCGGTCGTCTCGCTGGTTCCAGTCGGCCACCACCAGGATCCCCCCCGGCTTCAACACCCGCAGCATCTCTTGGGCATAGCGGGCCTTGTCCGGCATGTGGGGCCCTGCCTCAATGGACCACACCACATCGAAGCTGGCATCGGGGAAGGGCAGATCAAGGGCGTCGGCCACCCGAAATTCAACTTTGAGATCGGGAGGGGTTAGCTCCTGTGCCCGCTTCACCTGCTGAGGACTGATGGTAATGCCGGTAACAACAAAGCCGTAGTCGCGGGCCAAGATGCGGCAACTCCCGCCAATGCCACAGCCCACATCCAACACGGTTGTCCCTGCAGGCAGCCGATCCAACCCGCCCCAGCGTACCATCTCGTGAACAAAGTCGTGCTTGGCCTGCAGAAAATCTTTCCGTTGGGGAGGAGAGCCGTAGTGGCCGAGGTGAATGTGTTCGCCCCAGTAAAACTCTAGGATCCCATCGCGAGTCCACTCGTCGTAAGACTTGGCCACAGAGGCGGGAGATTCGTATTTGCGAGCAGTCAATAGATAAGCTGCCAAGCCCACAGCCAGCAGCAGAGCTATGCCCAAAGCCCAAAAGATTGGATTCATCGGATCAACCATGAAGTTTCTGTGAAGTCGCTTTGCGGGGTGGTGATCATCGGCAGTTGGACAGTGGAGCCACAGGCGGAGTGCTTTCCGGTGTGGGGCCTGCCAATCCAGCCCAGCAAAGGCGCAATCCCATCTTGCCCCATCTATCGGCTCAAGATGGAGTCTGGGATCCCGGTAAAGGGCGGTTGGGCAAGATTTTTCAGCACAATCCTTGTATCAACTGGGATCCTCGCGATACCTGCTGGCTGGGATGTTCTGACCAGACAAGAGGGTGGCGGCATAGCAAGCAGCTCCCTTCAGCCCCACCTGCGCATTCACCACCACTTGCACCGACAGTTGCTCCAGGAGAGGACGCATCCGCCCTTTATCCAAAAACGAGGACAAAAACTCCCCTTGGTGCAGTAGGCGCAAGAGTTTGGGCGCAATCCCCCCGGCGATGAACAGGCCCCCACGCGGCAACAGGTGTAGGGCAAAGTTCCCGACTGCAGCCCCGTACAGGCTGATGAAAAGCCGCAGACACTCCACCGCCAGGGGATCCCGTGCTTCCATGGCGGCGTTGGCAATCTGGGCTGCCGGGTCGATGGGCTCGGCCCCCTTTTCCCAAGCCTCAATTTGGGCCAGCAACTGTTTTTCTCCTTGGCCCCACTGGCTATCCCGCAAAAATTGATAAATGGCAACGATCCCCTGCCCTGAGACCACCCGCTCGGTGGAGACACGTCCGTGCCGTTTTTGCAAATACCTCAAGAGCTCCCACTCCAGAGGGGTGCGCGGGGAAAAATCCACGTGCCCTCCTTCGCTGGCATGAACCTGGTAGCCCCCTTCTCCCCAGGTGAGGTAAGCCTGCCCCAAACCTGTGCCTGCTCCTATCACGCCAATCGGAGCCCGAGGTTGACGCTCACCCACTTGCAGGGTGTCCAGCTCCTGATCGCCGAGGGTAAGCACGCCATACCCCACGGCGCTGAAGTCGTTGATCAAGGCTACGCGCGGGATCCCCAACTCTGCGGCCAATTGGCTCGACTGCAGATCCCAGGGCAAGTTGGTCACTTTGGCAGTCTGTTCCCCGGCCCCTGAGTCCCTCGTTTCCAGAACCGGGCCTGCCACTGCAAAACAGGCGGCAGCAGGTTGTGGATCTCGCCCCAGCTCCCGCCGAGCCTGCGCCAGAAACTCTTCCACCATCGGGGCAAGGCTGGCGTAATGTTGGCTGGCATAGCGGCAGTGGTAAAGGCTGTGCTCGGGATCCTCGGCATTGACAAGGCTGAGGCTGGTTTTGGTGCCCCCGATATCTCCTGCCAACAGCAAGTCCATACAGTTTCCTCCGGCCAGCACCTCCTTCCCACCCTGACATCTCTGGAGAGGGAATGCCAATTTTGGCCCACAAGGGATCCCAGGGCTTCCTCCCTTCTGCAAACGAACATCCGCTGCCGAGAAGAAAGAAGGGCGAAAAAGTGCTATGTTAACTAATGTGAAGTTTTTTAATATCGCCTTTTGTCTTCTACACCTTTTTTACCCCCTCTCCAGGATGAGCCTTGGCTGTCCTCTGAGCATTTGGCTGGGCTGGATCCCCACCCTCTCTCGGTTCAAAGGCGTTTCCGATCCCACCATGCCGTTGGGGGGATGGCAGCTCTGCTGGTGTGCCTACCCGTTTTTGTGCAAGCGCCTTTGGTGCGATATGCCCCTTGGGTCAGTTTGGTGATGTCTTTGGGCTGGCTGGGCCTGAGTTTGCATCTCTACTCTCAGCCTCGTACCCGCCTGTGGGGAGATTTGCTGTACGGCTTTACCCTGACTTGGCTGACGGGATCCCTGTATTGGGGATGGCTGCGCTTTGAGCCTCTCTGGCACATGCCTGTGGAAGCCTTGGGGATCCCGATTGTCTGGTGGGGGACACGGCAACGGTTTGCCCGCATCGGCACCTGGTTTTACCTCGGTTCCCTGTGGGGTACAGCGATTACGGATCTTTACATTCACTCGGTGGGGCTGCTGCCTGAGTGGCGGCAGGCGATGCGGTTTGACCGGTTGGATCAGGCGGCTGTTCCTTTTGGGGCCGCCCTCGACAAAATGGCCACTCCCTGGGGCCTGGGCTGGGGCATCGGCTTGGGCCTTCTGTTGCTGGGCGTTGGGTTGTGGAGCATACAGGGATCCCGCCGCTTGCACCATTGGGCCTTTGCGGGAGCGGTGCTGAATACCCTATTGGTGGATGGGCTATTCGGCTGGGGGGCAGCTCTGCTGCGGTGAGCTGGGATATCCCCACAGCTCTGCTTCAGGTGGGAGCAGTGGTGGAGCTGGGCCGGTTCAGGGCTTCATCGGACTGCATCCTGCCAACATCAACGGCAGCAGGTGCAGTTGCCGGCATTGTAGGTTCTGGCTTGGCAGGAGACCACTCCGGTGCCAGGGCAGGCTGAGGCAAAAAGTCGATGACTTTCCAGGTCTTGGAATCCGGTGAGCTGTAGGCCAGCAGCCATCGTTCGGGCACAGTTTCAACGCCGTCGGACTCCTGATCCCCTGACCATTGCCTAGCAACCGTTTGTGCCTTTTGGTGGGCCAGGGTGATCTGGAAGGGATCCCCTTTGCGGCGATAGGGACGGCGGGATCCCGGCGGATGCACGATCAGGGTGTAGGTACCGCTGAGGTGATGGCCTTCCAGCGTTTCTCCTGAGACTAACAGCAAAGGTTCACGGCGATCCTGGCGGATTTTCACGTCCTGCACTTCCAGCCGGGCTGGCAACTGGTCAATGCCCACCAGGGATCCCACCGGCCCGGACACATGAGCAATCTGATAGGCAAGGGCCTGCTGCACAATCGGTTTTGGCGGTCTGGGCCCACAGCCGACCAGCAGCCCCACCAGCACAATAACCACAAGGCTAAGCGCGCCGCGCAGAACTGCTCCCTGACCCCTGCACCCCGACTTTGGCATCTCGCTTCTCCTGAGGCCCTCAGATGGTGACTAAGGTGGGGTGTTGCTTCAAGTATTCCGTATTCACACCGGACTCGCGGGTGAGAGCCACCAGGCCGGTACGGGCGATCTCACGGATGCCAAAGCTGGTTAACATCTTGATGATGGCCACCATTTTGCCGGGATCCCCAGTTACCTCGAGAGTCAAAGACTCCTCTGCCACATCCACAATCCGGGCACGAAACATTTGCGCCACATCCATAATGGCGGAGCGGGTATCGGGGCTGGCGTTAACTTTGACCAGCATCAGCTCGCGTTCCACACAGGGAACATGGGTAATGTCGGTTACTTTCAGCACATCGATGAGCTTGTAGAGCTGCTTCGTCATCTGCTCCACATCGTGTTCGTCGCCCTGCACCACCATAGTGATGCGAGAGATCCCCGGTCGTTCGGTGGGGCCAACGGTGAGGCTGTCGATGTTGAAGCCGCGACGGGCAAACATCCCCGCAATGCGGGTTAAAACGCCAGGCTGATCCTGCACGAGGGCGCTGAGGGTGTGTTTCACGGCAACCAGAGGATAAAGAAAAAGCTGAGCAGCGGTTGGGGAAGTAGGCAGAATGGACTTGGAACAACCCTACTCTAAGGAAATTTTACGCCAATTTTACGGGAATGTTTTCCATATCCTCTACCCAGGGCATGGCTGCACATCCAGCCTCGGCAACCGCAGAGAGTATAACAGACGTTAGCTCTCTAAAGAACCGCGCGTAACCCCCAATTGACTGTGCAGCTTTAGCTCCTGCCACAGTTGGGATCCGCTGAGTTGGCCTTGCAAGAGTTGTTGATAGCGGTGCAGGGTTTGTTGAATCTCGGCGGGGGATTCATGCAAAAATTCGATGCGCAGATAGCGCAGGCCCAAGGCCAATAATTTCGGCACATACTCTGCCCCTGTTTGAGCCTTGCCGTTGTAGAGGGTATTCCGACAGCCGGCATCGGCCTTCAAAATATGCTCGACATTGGCCCTGTCCCTCAGCTTCACTTCATGTTTTTCGCAAGGGCGACCACAGTTGGTGTAATCCGTTCCGCTGGATAAAAAGGCGCAAAAGACACAGTGCTCCATGTGGAACAGGGGCATGTGTTGATGAAGGGTAACCTCGTAGCCATCGGCGGGGCCGGCTTGCAACAGGGATCCCAGTTGCTCATGGTTGAGGTCATAGGAAGCCGTCAAGCGCTCCAGGTTGTAGTGGGTTTTGAGATAGTGAGCCGTGATGGGATTGGCCACATTTAGGGAAAAATCCCCAATACAGCGCTGCCCGGCAAAAAAACGGAGATGGTCATAATTTCTCACCAGGTAGCCATCGGCCCCAGCGGCCAACACTTGCTTTAGGATCCAGGTTTCTCCCGGCTTGGTGATGCGGGGCGGAGCGGCCCACAGTTCCACCTCAGGATGCGCGGCTTTGGTTGTGCGGATCACCTCCCGATAGCGGCGGGGATCCTCAAACTCCAGATAGATCTGCCGGATACCACTGGCTATCACCGCCGGCAGTTGCGCCGGATCCCGCACCAACACCACCAACTGCGGGGATCCCCTCTCGGGCTCCTTCTGAGAAGGCACCAGATCTTGCCAGCGAGCTTCAGAGTTGAGTCGCCAGCGCGGGGGCTGGGCCCGCAGAGCTTGTAGGCGTTCCACCGCTTGTCGGCGCATCTGGTTGAGGATGCTCACCGGCAGCATCACCTCCCCCTGCAGGGCATTGTGCAGGGATCCCAACTTGAAGGGAGTAGAGCCCAAACGACCCAGTTGCTGTTGCAGTTTTTCGGTGGTCAGGGGTTGGTGGTGGGCAGCCTCCAGAGGCAGCGGCGAATCCACCCGCACCGTGTGGCCCTGCTCATCCCGCAGGATTAGCGTCAGCGGGGATCCCAGTTGGCCGTGAACCTCCATGTGGACGGGCCGCTGAAAGCGGGGGTGATCTCCGGCGTAGCTCTGGCGCAGGCGCTTTTCCAACTCCGGGTCGCTGGTCTTCCAGAGGCGATCCCCCACCCGCAGACGTTTGAGGTCAATGGCCCCCTCTCCAAAGCTGAGCCAGGCCAGCCCCTGCTTCTTCTGCACGCGGTAAACCCGCCCCCCCTGCTCCGGCAATTCCGGCTGCCCCTGATCAAACACCACACCGTCTCCTGCTTTGAGGGGTGCCTCCAGCCGAATCACCACCTGATCCTGTTGGATCCCCACCACCTGCCCCAGGTAAACCCCCCGTTTCTTGCCAAACCGTGCGTGCACCAGCTCCTGGTTGTTGATGCCCCGCAGCCAGCCCGTATACAGCCCGCGAGAAAAGCTCATCTCCAGCTCGTAGCGTTCCTGCTGCGAAGGCTGCCACGGCTGCCCCGCTCCCAGCGCATCCAACGCCTGCCGATACACCCGCGTTACATTGGCTACATATTCTGGGGATTTCAGTCGGCCCTCAATTTTCAGACAGCGGATCCCCAGCTTCACCAGCTCCGGCAGCACCTCCAGCCCGGCCAGATCTTGAGGGCTCAGCAGATACCGCTTTTCGCCTAAGTCGCGGCGGATCCCGTCTACCACTAGCTCATAAGGCATGCGGCAGGCTTGGGCACATTCCCCCCGATTGGCCGAACGTCCTCCCAGCGCCTCGCTGGTCAGACATTGCCCCGAGTAGGCCACACACAATGCCCCATGCACGAAGACCTCCAGAGATAGAGGGGATCCCTTCTCTTCCAGATAGGCCCGGATCTGGGCAATCTCCTCAAGGGAACATTCCCGCGCCAGCACCACCACTTCACAGCCCAGCTCGGCGGCAAACTCCGCTCCCACTCCGCTGGTGATGGTCATTTGTGTAGAAGCATGGATGGGGAAGTCGGGAGAAAGATGTCGAACCAGGCGGGCGATGCCGATATCCTGCACAATCACCCCATCCACCCCCGCCGCAATCATCGAGCGGACGTATCCCTCAGCTTCCGTCAGCTCTCTTGGAAAAACCAGAGTATTTAAAGTAACATAGCCCCGTACTCCCCGCCGGTGCAGCCAGGCCATCAGTTCTGGCAAATCCGCCTCTGTAAAGTTGCGAGCGCGCATCCGGGCGTTGAAGCGCTCTAGCCCAAAATAGATGGCATCGGCCCCGTTTTCCACCGCCGCCTTGGCACACTCCCAGTCCCCCGCCGGAGCCAGCAATAGGGGCAGCTCAGCGGCAAGACCATCCGTTTCTACGGGGCTCATCCCAAAGGCACTCATCGAGAAGCGCTGTAGGTGAGGGAGAAAAAAGCAAGGGATCCCTAACCCATTCAAAAGCAAAAGACCTGAGAGGAGAACCCCCCTTTCCCAGGTCGAGCAGACAAAGCCCGCAAAGTCTCAGAAAACAAGCTGTCCCCAGAAGCTTGACAACTCTTGCGTTCTACCAACGCGAACAGTAAACCAGAGAGCCGCCAGCGCATCCTAGGATCTGGCTGAGGATGCCGCTGAACAGGGCCAGAGCAAGCAGCGGGTTAAAGGAAGAGCCAGGTATGCAGTTGGTCAAGTGGATCTGCATCTAGTGTGGATCAGTTCCATATAACTCCGTATATAGTATTGGGTGATGCGGGATCCCCACCCAAAATAGGAGCTTTGCCCCTCGACAGAAGTCGAGCAGATGTTCTAACCTTGGCTTCTAGGGTGGCCCAAGAGCGCTCTTCAAGATAGGTGTGCCGGGGTGTTGTCAGCGATGGCCAACCGGGATCCTAAGCCTGAGAGTGTGCCGCATCGCTAGCCTAAGCCCTGCCGAGCAGGTTCAATCTGGGCAGATTCTGCTCTGTTCCAGGCTGTTGGTTAGTACTTAAGGGATCTGACCCCATAGCAACCAAAACAAGGCGCGATGCCGGGAGTTGAGATGAGAATGATGCGCTGTAATGGCTGTAATGTAGTGTTGCCTATGCGCCTCCTCTGCCGCCGTGCAGCTCAGGTGGGCGGTGTAGCCGGGATCCTAATCGGAACAGCGTGGGGGGGCTTGGCCGTGGCTCCCGCTTGGGCTCAGGAAAGCGCTCTACTGGCTCAGGCAGCGGCAGGCCCCATGAGCCGGCAAGAGGTGGCGGAGCGGCTGAATCTGGTGCCTGTTTTTGCCATTGTGTCCCAAAACGGTACCCCTGTTGTCGCCAATGTGGAGCGGGATGGCCGCACCATCCAAGTGGTCTCCTTCTGGCTGGATCAGGCCCAGGCCCAGCAAGTGTTGGAGCAGGTGAAGGCCAGCAACCCCGAGATAGCCAAGCAAGCCCAGGTAGTGCCTCTCTCGCTGGGGTATGCCTACGAAAAATCGGAAGAGGAGCGCGCCAAGAACAGCAATCTGTATTTTGAGGTGGTGCCTCGGGCTTCTGATGTGGAGGCAGCCAAGCAGGTGCTGAAGGAAACCGGGCAAAATGTGCCCCCGGAAGCCATCGGCGTGCCTCTGTTCTATGGCCGCTCTGGAGAGGGGCTGCTGACCATCGAGCAGGATGGCCATGAGGTGGTGCCCTTCTTCTTTGACCGCAACGATTTGCGGCGAGCCTTGGATCGGGCGGCAGCGCAAAACCCGGATGTGGTTGGGAAAACCCAGATTGAAGTAACCTCGCTGGCCATTGTGGTGGAACGCATGCTGGCCCCCGATGCGCAGGCCGATGTGCAGAAGATTGCTTTCATCCCCTCTCGCTCGGCACTGGAGTACATTCAATCGCTGTCCCGGCCTGCCAATCCTTCCGCAAGTCCCCAGCCTCAGCGTTGACCCTTCCCCTGATGGGATCCCCCTCTGCTTTGGTGAAGCGGTTAACAGAGTGGCGTGCCCAGGCTGTGAGGGCGGCAAAAGCGGCTGGGATCCCTGCCGAGGAAGTGGACATTTTGCTCAAAGAACGGCTGGGGTGGGGGCCATTGGAGCGGTTGATGGGTCGTGCTCCGGCTGGGGAGGGGGATCCCCTGGAGGAGGTGCAGACCCTTTGGCGGCAAAGGGTGGAAGAGCGCATCCCCCTGCAGTACCTGTTGGGCAAAGCTGAGTGGGCGGGCTTGAGTTTACGGGTGACGCCAGCAGTGCTGATCCCGCGTCCGGAGACCGAGCTGCTGGTGGAGCAGGCTTCCCTTTGGCTACAGGCCAACTCTCTGCCGCCGGGATCCAGTTTTGCCGACCTGGGTACAGGCAGCGGGGCAATTGCCATTGCCTTGGCCCATCACCATCCCCAGTTGCGGCTTCTGGCTGTGGATTCTAGCCCAGAGGCCTTGGCCGTTGCGGCAGACAACGTGGCAGCCCACCATCTGCAGGAGCGGGTGAAGTTACTGCTGGGATCCTGGTTTGTACCTTTGGATCCCTGGCGAGGACGGCTGCGCGGTCTGGTTTCCAACCCTCCCTACATTCCCTCTGCTGAGCTGGCCTCTCTGATGCCAGAGGTGCGACTGCACGAGCCGCGACAAGCTCTGGATGGGGGAGAAGACGGCCTAGCCCACTTGCGGCTGTTGATCCAAGCAGCACCGGATTACCTGGCCCCGAACTCCTTTTGGGCAGTGGAAGTGATGCGAGGCCAAGCCCCTTGGGTGGCAGAGCAGTTGCGAGGTAGGGGCTGTTATCGGCAGATCCAAGTTCACCGAGATCTGGCCGGGATTGAACGGGTAGTCAGCGCCCACTTCGTCGGATAGAAAAGGGTAGGATCCCATAAGATGGGGTATTGCTGGAGCCCGAACTGTCCAAAACTTAAAGCTCCGAGCCCAGAGATCTGAGCACGGATGGGATCCCCTGTCCTTCGTCGGGAGCACCTCTTGAGGAAACCCTTGCCTGCAGCCAAACCCGATCCACCCCCTCCGCAGGCCGCCCCTACCGATAGGCAAGAGGCCATGGATTGGCAATTTGCCTTTGAGCGCTCTGAGGTGATGCGAGCCTTTCAACAGGAGTTGCTCGTCAGCATCGGCCACGAGCTGCGCAACCCTCTCAGCAGCCAGATGGGATCCCTGCAGTTGGTGTTGTCCGATCTGTGTGATTCCCCCGAAGAGGAGCGGGAATACCTTCAAAGTGCCAAAGAGGCGGTGGAGCGCCTAATCAAGCTGCTTGAGGAATACACCCGCCTGGCTCGCCATGATCTGCCCATCCAACCTTTGCGACCGGAACCGACCCGACTACGCCCTCTCCTGCAGGATGTGTACAGCCTAACTCGCCTACAGGCCCAGGATCAGGGCATTCGCTACGAATGGCCGGCCCTACAACCCACCTCGGCCTTTGAGGTGCCCCTTCTCCCCGACAGCCTCACCGTTTGGGCGGATCCCCACGGCTTAGTACAGGCGCTGCTGGGGGTGTGTCGCTGGGGCATTCGCACCCTACGCTATGGTTCGATGGCTCTACACCTCTATTCCACCCCAGAAGAGGGGCGGCTGTGCTTGGAGTGGAACCTTGAGGGGCGATGCCATGTGCCCGTTCAAACAGAGGGCTGTGCCGTCTGGCGGGTAAGCGAGCGGCTCCTGAGAGACATGGGAGGCTATCTGGAGCTTTGCGAAAGCGGTATCTACCGAGTTGGCATCAAGGTAACCCTGCGCCTCGCCCAGTGAATTTCAGGACAAAGGGGCTTGGGCCTACCGGCTTCGCAGACCCGGCCAGTTGGCATCCGCCTTCTCGATCAAGCCGGGGATGTCGCGCTCCCAGTTACGCTGTACCCGCTGGTTGGCATTCAGGTACAGCTTGTCATTGACAATCTTCCAGGCAAAGGGATCCACCGGGTAAAGGTAATTGTGGGCCACGGCCCAGGCACAAAACCCGCCGTACTGGGGGGCAAAGCGCTCTGGGTTATTGCGAAACCGCTCCCGGTTCTCGGCGCTGGCAAACCTCCAGGTCACCCCTCCCCACTCCCATTCATGCTCCGGGGATCCCTTAACGGGCTTGCCGTCGATGAAGTAAGCCACCGGGTCATAGCCCCGCAAGGCCAGGCCATCCGTTGCAAAAAAGGGGCCTGGGGATCCCTCCTCAGCAGCCCCAACGACCTGCCCTTGTACCGGGAGAGACAGGAGCCAAGCTGGATGAGAAGCAACAGCCCCAACCATCAGCAGCAGCGAGATCCAAGCCCAACGATTTTTGACCATCACAACCTCCCAAGTCCTCAATCAAGATGGAAATTTCCCCTGCTTTCAAGAAAACCTTAGCTTCCCTCCTCAGGTTCCCAAGGACATCTGAGGAGGTGCTGGCTTCTGTGAACTGGGAACAGTCTGGCCGCAGCGGGGAAATTTGCCTGTGATTTGGATCTGGGAGATCTCAAAAACTCAACCTTCTCGGCGCAGGGCCAATTCCGCCCGATCCAGTTGCATCAGCACCCGCTCCACCTTTTCGGGGTTGAGAGGGCGGTTGGAAGTGCGGTACTGGGAGGCCAGCGTATTAAACACCGTGCGCAACGTGGTAAAAGACTGCAGCTTATCGTAGCGATGGCCGTGGTAGCGCCCAGAAAACTCCTGGATGGCCTGCAGGGCTTCCGCTCGCGCCTCCTCCGGGTTCATCAGGGGATCCCCTCCGGAAAGGACGGTGCGCAGGGTTTGGATCAGGGTCATGCTGTCCTCGTAATACTTGCCGGTGAGACGGGCAGCCTGAGCGACTGAGCTCGCCGAGGCCAGCAAGAGGGCCACAGACAGGAGCAGGCTGACAAGACGCAGAAAAAAAGTCTTAAGCATGGGGAACCTAATGTAACTTATCTTTAAGCATAGGCCACAGCAACACCAGAGGAGTCATCCAAAAGATGCTGTTCACACCCTTCAGCGACTTTCTGCAGAAGCTAAGCCAGTACGGATCCCATTGGACCATCTTGGCCCTGATCTTGGGATTTGCCTGTGCTCACAGCGGATTAGCCTACTTGCGGCCCTGGGGGGAAAAGTGGTTGGGATCCCGTCTGTACCGCATCTTCTTTGCTCTGGTGAGCCTCAGCTTGGCACCGCTGTTGCTGATCTATTTTTTTAACCATCGCTACGACGGGGTGATCCTCTGGGATCTCCAAGCTGTTCCGGGTATCCGCACCACCGTTCTTCTTTTGTCTGCCCTCTCTTTTTTCTTTTTGTATCCGGCCACCTTCAACTTGCTGGAGATCGCTGCCATTCGCAAGCCGGAGATCCACTTGTTTGAGACTGGGATCATCCGCATTACCCGTCATCCCCAAATGGTGGGCCAGGTGATCTGGTGTGTGGCCCATACCCTTTGGATTGGCTCCAGCTTTATGGTGGTAACCTCGCTTGGGCTCATTGCCTACCACCTGTTTGCGGTTTGGCACGGGGATCACCGCCTGGAGCGGAAATACGGGCAGGCCTTCCGCGATCTCAAGGCGCGTACCTCGGTGATCCCCGGCTTGGCCATTCTGCAGAAGCGACAGCAACTGCGCCCGCGAGAGTTTCTGCGCTGGGCCTATTTGGGGGTGTTCAGCTTCGTAGTGATTCTTTATGCTTTCCATCCACAAATGGTTTCTGCAGCCAGCCGAGTTGCCTGGTAGCATGATCCCAAAGAACTTCTTTAGTTTGGGAGTGATGGCCTTGCAAGTTGCTTTAGATGCTTTTAATCAAGAACTTTTGACAAGTGATGGGTTGGTTCTGGTGGATTTTGGTGCCCCTTGGTGTGGCCTGTGTCGCTTCATCCAGCCGATTACCGACCGCCTCATAGCAGAGTGGGGAGGGGCGGTCAAAGTGCTGCGGGTGAATGTGGATGACAATTTTTGGCTGCCGCGCCGCTATCGGGTGCGCTCTTTGCCAACCCTAATTTTGTTTGAGAAGGGTCAAGAAGTGCAAAGGCTGGAGCACTTCGCCAACCGCGATGAGGTGATCCGCCGCTGCGAGCAGTTGTTTCTTGACCACCTGCGCTACCTGGGTTCGGGAGCCTGCTCATCCTCGCTTGAGCCCCAAGCCCCGCCGCCGGGTGTGTAGAGGGTGATCACGTCACCGGCTTTTAAGGATCGGCTGATTTTGCCGGGCAAGGGATCCCCGTTGATGAGGTTGATCCCCACTTGGCCCGGCCCACCCCCCTGTTCTCCTTGGGGGGCATAATGGCGCCGGTCTGTGAGCAGGGAGAGGGTGCAATCTTGCAAAGTCTGGATGGATCGGATCAGTCCCCACCCGCCCCGCTGTTGACCATGGCCGCCGGAATCCTGGCGCAGCTCGTAGCGCAGCACCCGCAGGGGATACTCCAACTCTAGGGCTTCAATGGGGGTGTTGAGGGTATTGCTCATGCCCACGTGAACGCCATCCAGGCCTGGTCGCTGCCGGCTGGCCCCCTGACCACCCCCCAAGGTTTCGTAGTAGGTGAAGCGGCGGTTGCCCAGCACACAGTTGTTCATGGTGCCCTGTCCCTGGGCGATGCTCCGCAATCCGGCCACGGGAGCCAGAGCTTTGAACACCACATCGGCAATTCGTTGCGAGGTTTCCACATTGCCCGCCACCACTGCTGCCGGAAACTCGGCGTTTAGCAAGCAGCCAGGGGGTGCCACAATCTCAATGGGATCCTCCAGGCCGACATTGCTGGGGGCTGTGGGATCCAACAGACAGCGCAGGGCAAACAACACCGCCGAGCGGGTAACGGCCAGCGGCGCATTGAGGTTTCCCGCCATAGCTGGAGCAGTACCGGTGAAGTCCACCCGCAGCTTCTCGCCCCTTACCTCCACCTGCACCCGGATCTCGATGGGTTCAGGCGGATCCCCGTAGCCCTCCAACCAATCCTCAGCGGTGTAGATCCCATCTGGCAGAGCCTGAATCTGCGCCCGCATCCGTCGGCGGCTGTATTCGATCACCCCCGCGATCAACTGCCAAGCTTCCTCTTCTCCAAAGCGGGCCAGCAGCTCCCGAAACCGGCTCACCCCAACTACATTGGCCCCCACTTGGGCCTGCAAATCCCCCCGCCGCTGCTCGGCATTGCGCACATTGGCCAGGATCAGGCGCAGCAGATCCTCCTGCCAGTGCAACGCTCCTTCCAGAGAGAGCCTAGCCAGCCGTACTGGCGGGATCACCAGCCCCTCCTGCCAGATTTCGCTAGAATCGGCGGGCATGGAGCCAGGGCGCATCCCCCCAATGTCGGCGTGATGAGCACGGTTCACCGCATAGGCACAAACCTGGCTGGGATCCCGCCAGCCGGGAATGGCTGCGACCACCGTGATGTCCGGCAGATGGGATCCCCCCTGGTAGGGATCGTTAAGGACAAACACATCTCCGGGTCGGGGGTCGGCTGCCACCACCGCCCGCACCGCCTGCGAAAGAGCGCCCAAATGCACCGGGATGTGGGCTGCCTGGGCAATACAGGCCCCTTGTGCGTCAAACAGAGCCGTGGAGCAATCCCGCCGTTCCTTGATGTTGGCCGAGTATGAACCGCGGATGAGGCGCGCCCCCATCTCTTCGGCGATCCCCGCCAGAGCATTGGCCATGACCTGCAACCGGATGGGGTTGGAGATGGGGTGGTTGCTATCCATACCTCTCCAATCAAAGCCTGCGCCCCAGCCAAACAGCCACTCTACGGATCCCTTGCCAGAACTGCAAACGACGCTGCCAGCGGGCAAGGGTGTGGCGATTCTCGCGCAGGCGGTCTCTTAGGCGTAGTAACTCAGCCGGGGTGGGAGCCAAAGCCTGCTGAGCTGCCTCTTGCCAATCGGTCATGGCCCGCTCTGTAACCCCAAGAGCTGAGTGCAGGCTCAAGATGGCGGGAATGAGGGCAATCAGGGCCAAAAACAGCAGGCCATTAAAGCCGCAAACTGCCCAGACGGCCCATGCTGAACTCCAATTGGTGTTCACGGAGATCTTTGGGCAGGGATCCCGACAAGCCTCACTGCTGCTGCAGCATCAGGGGGCGCAACACACGGCCATCCCCCACCACAACCACCGTTGACAGCACCTGCCCGCCGCGACGGAAGGTAATCGGCACCGATTGACCCACCGGGGTGTTTTGAATAATTTGCTGCACATGCTGCACGGAGGTGACCCGCTGCCCATCCACGCCGATCAGGATATCGCCCTGGGCCAGACCGGCTCGTTGAGCAGGACCATCTTGGAGCAAGCCGACCACCTGCACCCCTTGAACTTGCGGTGCGGGGCCGAACAGACGACGGCTGATGGCGCTCTGAGCCTGCTCGCCGTTCACCGTTTCGATGGCAACTCCAATGAAGCCGTTGCCTACAGCAGAGGAGGCAGGCGACCCCTGAACCCCGAAGCTGTTGGCGTCGCTGCTGACCTGAACCGTGGGGCTGTAGGGATTGTAAGCTTCACCCCCAACCGAGCCGCAGGGGTAGGCCACAACTGCATCTGCCAGCAAGAAGGAGGCGGGCAGGGCTAGGGCAAGCTTGAACAGATGGGTTGGTTTCTGCATGGTTCGACCCTGGAAACGGCAAGTAAAGGTAAGCTCGGATCCGAAAGACTCTCTAGGTGGATGCATCAGCCAGATGCAAACAGCGGAAACCGCCGACCGGGCAGCTTGCACCGCCCTTCCCTCAGTGATAAACCCAAAATCGCCAACTGTCGATAGGCTTGGCTGTGCTTTTGGGCTGGCTCCCGAGGTTTTGTCGGCCTTCCTGTAGCAATTCTTCAAGGTCTTGGGATCCCTGGCAGCACTCGGCTCACTCGGCCTAGTTCAAGAGTTCATAGATTGGCAAAGCAATCGGTGGCCTCCAACAGGGCAGTGCGGATCCCGGGTTCGGTGATGGAATGGCCAGCATCGGGGATCATCCGAAACTCCGCTTCCGGCCAAGCTTGATGCAGTTCCCAGGCAGAAATGGGGGGGCACACCACGTCGTAACGTCCCTGGACGATGACAGCCGGCAGATGGCGCAGCCGCCCCACTCCCCTGAGGAGCTGATCCGCGGGATCCAAAAAACCGCCGTGGACAAAGTAATGGCACTCAATGCGGGCAAAGGCCTCGGCAAACTCTCCTCGACCAAAGCGCTCGATGAGCTCTGGGCTGGGGATCAACTTGCTGGTGCTGGCCTCCCAGACAGACCAGGCGCGAGCTGCCCTCAGCCGTACCTGGGGATCTGGGTCGTTGAGGCGGCGGTGGTAGGCTGCCAGCAGGTCATCCCACTCTTCGGGGGGGATCGGCTCCAGGTAATGTTCCCAAGCATCGGGGAAAAAGTAGCTGGCTCCCGACTGGTAAAACCAGCGGAGCTCAAAAGGGCGCAAGAGAAAAATGCCCCGCAAGATAAACCCCAGGCAGGATTGGGGGTGGGTTTGCCCGTAGGCCAGGGCGAGAGCGCTACCCCAGCTCCCTCCGAACACAAACCAGCGATCAATGCCCAGATGCTGACGCAACTTCTCGATGTCTGCCACCAGATCCCAGGTGGTGTTCTCCCGCAGCTCGGCATAGGGGCGGCTTTTCCCGCAACCCCGCTGATCGAACAGCACCACCCGCCAGCGGCTGGGATCGAAATACTGCCGGTAGATGGGATCGATCCCACCTCCAGGCCCCCCGTGCAAAAACACCACCGGCTTGCCTGCCGGGTTGCCGCACTGCTCGTAGTACAGGGTGTGGAGGGAGGAAACCGTCAGAAAGCCTTGATCGTAGGGCTCGATGGGGGGATAGAGATCGCGCAACATAACTGGAAGCTCTGCTGGTCATCACGTTCAGGGTCTGCGCAGGGCAATGGTGGCCTTCGGAGGGATCCCTTCCTGAAAAGTCTCTCCATCGGCGGCCAGGATGACAAATTGCAGCTCCTGCCCCGGCTGGGCACCCAAATTGATCCAGGGGATGGCCACCTCCAAACAGGCATCCACCACCGCCTTCACTTGATGGCCGATGGCGTGCCAGGTGTGGTACTCTCCTGCCTGCAAGAGCTGGGCTTGCACCTCTGCCGGATGCTGGCCGGTGCCGGGAGGCGGCAGCGACAACCGCAACAGGTGGCGGTAGTGGTAGTTGAGAGGGGCTTCTGCCGGCAACCCCTGCAGGGGAATGGGGCTGTTGACGGTGACGCGGTTGGGATAGAACCACAGCACCAGCAATTGCCTGGGCCGCTGCACTACCGAGTTAAAATCCAGCCGCAGATAGAGGTTGAAGTGATCAAACCCGTACCAGAGGCGGCGAACGGCGCTGTTGCGGTGCATGGTGCCTCGGGCCGCTCCAATTTCCACCCGCCCGGCTTGGCTCCACTCCCGTTCTGCCGGACGACCGTTGATGGCCGGGTGGATAAACCCCTGCGGCAGGCGATCCCCTAGGCCGTCATGATCCTCTAGGGGAAATTGCAACACGGTCGGCACCGCCTCTCCCAAAGCAGTGTAGAGCGCCTGCAGGTGCTCCCGAAACAACTGGTCGAAAACGGCATCATGGGCGGAAGAGTGGCCTGCCCCGAACCACCAGAACCAATCGGATCCCTCGGCGGCCCAGAGGGCTTCCCAGGCTTGGGGATTGGCGCGGGGATGATCCTGAATCACCTGGCGGGCTTGGGCCAGAAGCTCCCAAGCGCGGTTTTTCACCGGATCCCCAATCCAGGTGGTGAAATCCGCCTCAATCCAGGAGCCACTGTGAAGTTGCTCTGCCGGCAAAAACTCGGTGGGCGGAAACTGATCCAGAAACTCCGAAACGGTCACCAACCGCAGAGAGGGGTGCTGGCTAAGGCGGGTATAGAGGTTTTCCAAAAAGGGCCTGCCATCTTGGGGGTAGTACTCCCAGCAGTTTTCCCCATCCAGAGCAATGGTCACCAGCCAGGGCTGCTCCTGGGGCAGGCGGTTGCGGATGCTCTCCAAATGGCCGATGAGATCTTTGGCGGCAGCATCGGCGGGCATGGCGCTGTAGCTGAAGCCGATCAAATCCGAAAGGCGGTGATCCCGAAAGACAATGGCCAGATCCCCCTGCTCGGCTTCCAGGCGGTAGGGGCGGTAGAGCTTCTCCGGCTCCAGAATGTGGCCCTGCCCGTCGCGGTGAAACGGTTGACCCAGGCTCCACCCCAAAACCCCTTCGTCGGAGATGATCCACTCAAAGCCCTGTTTCTGCACAATCGGCACAATGGCAGGACTCACGGATTGCTCGGAAGGCCACAGGCCCCGCGGATCCCGGCCAAAGCGCTCCCGATAGATCTGCTTAGCCCGCTCCAGTTGGCTGTGGACATCCTGCTCCCAGTGAAAGGGATAGCGGGGCAAGGGCAGGCCTGGCCGGGCTACCCGTGCCGAGCGCTCACTTACCAACAGGGGCAAGATGGGGTGGGTATAGGGGCTGGTGGTCAGCTCCAGTTGGCCGCTGCTCTGCAGTTTGGCGTGCTGGGGCAGGATGGCGCCGAGGATCTGTTGTTGCTTGGCGTAGATCCGCTGCCGATCTGCCAGGGTAAAACCGGATCCCATCTTGATCCAGCCCTCGATCTCAGGATCCTCCTGAAAGAGAGGATCAAACCAAGACAGGTTGTGCCAGGCCAGCAGATCGCTGAAGTCCTGTGGAGTCCAGTACTGCAGACACCAGTTTACCCCCTGCGATTCCCGTTGGTTGTAGAGCTGCCGATAGCGGGGATAGGGCTCGATCATGGTGGGGTAGTGGCTGTCGAAGAAGCGCTCGACCACAAAGCGCAGTTGATCGGGGCTGAGCTTTTCGACAGGGGATAAGGTCAGTTCCAGGTAAGGATCAAAAGCCGAGCCGGCCACGTACTCTTCGATTTGCACAATCAGGGAGGGCACCAAGTTGACGGTTTGGTGCAAGCGGGGATAGCGCTCCAACAGCAACACCAAGTCCAGGTAATCTTTGATCCCGTGTAGGCGCACCCAAGGCATGCGATATTTACCCGCCACCGGACTTTTGTAGAGGGGTTGGTGTTGGTGCCAAACCAGGGCAACATGCAGCGGGTAGGTCATGGGCGGTACGGGATCCAACCATCACCCGGATACTAGCCCATCTGTCTGGCCGGCGATCGTAAGAAACTCTTGAATGTCTGGTTGAATGTCTGGGCTCTGCCGGTGTCGCTGGCGGTGGGGAAAAGCTTGCCATTCAGAAAATTCCTCAGGAGAATGGCGGCAAAAGGAAGAGCTGAGCCATGACTGCCGCTACCCACCTTCTGGAACAGTCGATCGTTGTCTTTTCCCAAAACTATTTGCCTATCAGCCGGGTTAACATCAAGCGGGCAATCGTACTGCTGCTAACAGGCAAAGCAGAGCCGCTCTCGATGATGCATGTGCCGGTGTGGAAGGTGCGCTCCCCCAGCCAGGTCATCGAGGTGCCCGAACATATTCGCCTGACCATCAAGGGCAAAGAGCGCGCTTGGCGTGTGCCCCCTGTAAATCGGCGGGAGGTTTTGCGGCGGGATCACCACACCTGCCAGTATTGTGGCAGCACCCACAATCTAACCCTGGATCATGTCGTGCCCCTCTCCAAAGGGGGATCCCACAGTTGGGACAATGTGGTGACGGCTTGCGAACGCTGCAATCAACGCAAGGGCAACCGCACCCCTGAAGAGGCCAACATGCCCCTGCGCAGCAAACCCCGTGCCCCTCTCCACCCAACGGTGGCTTTTGCAGAACAGTTTTGGCGCGAGCACCAAAGTCGGCAAGATTGGCAAGATTGAGAGTTGCTGTGCAAGCTAAGATCGGCAAACCCTGTTCATCGATGAGGATCCACGTCGGCCATGATGACCGTAATGGAGTTTTTCGCCCTCAGTGCTGGGGAGTGGATGTGCCAGCGCACCAGCCATCATTTGGCTTTTCGCCGCTCTGAGGGGGGAAGGTCGAGAGTCCAAATTGCAACGCTTTCGGCAACCGATCCGGCAGTCATACGGGTTTGCGAGTTGTTCAAGGTGGATCCCCGACGAGCTGTGGGAGCAGCGCGGGTGCAATGGGATGGCGAGCAGGAGTGGGATAACGAAGAGTACAAGGGAGATGTGGTGCTGGTACCTATCCCCAATGAGACCGATCCGATGCGTGGGCAGTTGCTGCGGGATCAGGGTTACGCCGAGAAAGTGCCGGTGGCGGGTACCTATGTCATGGGATCCGATGGCGCCCTCACCCTCTACACCCAGTATGAGATGACCGAATCGGAAGAGCGCATTTGGTTTGCCAGCCCCAACTTGCGCCTGCGGGCCAGCACCGTCAAGCGGTTCGGTGGCTTCAGCATGGCCTCTTTCTGCTCGGAGGTGCGCAAACTCTCCGCCGGCCCTTCTCCCACCCCTAGGGTGGCCGAGTCCAGCCCTTTCCGCAGCTAGAGCTTTTTCTCCTCAACTGCAACGCGGGTTGTGCTATGCACCAAGTCTTGGATCTGGGGATTAACCTGCTCCACGCCAATCAACACCAGGCCAACCACAACCGGGAGCATTTTGATGCCTGGGGGGTGACTGTCTGAACCTCATGAGCGCGCCAGGGGCGGGTAAGACCTCTTTGCTGGAGAAAACTGTAGCCGCTCTGGCTGGCTCGCTGCGCCTGGCGGTGATCGAGGGGGACATGACGACCCAACTGGACGCGGAGCGGCTGCGTCGCTACGGGATCCCGGTGATTGCCATCAATACGGGGCGGGCCTGTCATTTGGATGCAGCCATGGTGGCCGGGGGTTTGCGGCAATTGGAAGCGCTACTGGATGGGCAGCAACTGGATCTGTTGTTGGTGGAAAATATCGGCAACTTGGTCTGCCCGGCAGAGTTTGAGGTGGGGGAACACGCCAAGGTAGCCCTGCTTAGCGTCACAGAAGGGGAAGACAAGCCTCTCAAATACCCAATTATGTTTCGAGAGGCGGATTGTCTGCTGATCACCAAAGTGGACCTGGTTCCTGTTTTGGAGGTGGATTTGGAGCGGATCCAGGCCAACATCCGCGAGATCAACCCTTCTGTGCCGATTTTTTGTCTTTCTGCCAAGACAGGTGCTGGGCTGGAGCCCTGGCTGGGCTGGATCCGAGAGCAGATTCTCCTTGCCCAACACCGACGGCAGCTGCAGTGAAGGGTATCATACTCAGCAAAGGGTATCATACTCAGCATCTAGCCGTGGAACTCTCCTCACCTGAGCTGGCCAGGCAGGGGATGAGTTAGCACCTCTGGCGGGTCAATTTGCAGACAACTTGTGTGGATGGAAAATCCCGGCTATGGCCAATTTAAGCGACTTTGTACAGGGTATTGAGCAGTTGATCGAGCTGGCTCAGAAGCTGGATGAGAAAAAGCAAAGTGGAGAACTGCGAACCGAAGTCCGCATCCAGGCCCGTCCTCTGGGCAGTTCTATCCCCCCTTCCGGCTCCATCCCCCGCCGCCGCAGCCATGCCCAAACGGGGGATCCCCCCTGGAGCAGCGAGCCCCGAGTGGTGTCTGCAACCCGCTTCCAGGAACCATTCCAGGCTGCTGTGCCCGACTCGCCATCAACTGCTGCCGACCGCGTAGAGTCTTGGGCTGGGCCACGCCTCAAGGATGTGGGCGGGCTGAGGGAACAGTTGCAAATCCTGCGGGAGATGGTGGAGCTTCCCCTCAAGCGGCCTGATCTGCTGGCCAAGCTGGGGTTGGATCCACCCCGCGGCGTGCTGCTGGTGGGAGCCCCAGGCACCGGAAAAACCCTCACCGCCCGTGCCCTGGCCGAGAGCTTGGGGGTGAATTACATTGCCGTTGTTGGCCCGGAACTGATCGGCAAGTATTACGGCGAGGCGGAAGCGCGTCTGCGGCAGCTTTTTGAAAAGGCAGCCAAATCGGCTCCCTGTCTGGTTTTTATTGACGAAATCGACGCCCTGGTACCCAACCGCGCCACTGTCGAGGGGGAAGTGGAAAAGCGTCTAGTGGCCCAAATGCTGGGGCTGATGGATGGATTTGTGGCCCAAAAAGGGATTGTGGTGCTGGCAGCCACCAATCGGCCTGAGGCTCTGGATCCGGCTCTGCGGCGACCGGGGCGCTTTGACCGAGAGGTGATCTTCAAGGTGCCGGATCGGGAGGGGCGGCGGGAGATCTTGGCTATCCACACCCGGGACATGCCCTTGGCGGAGGATGTGGATCTGGACAGCTTGGCGGATCAGACCTTGGGCTTTGTGGGGGCAGATCTGCGGGGGTTGTGTCAGGCGGCAGCCTACGCGGCTTTGCGGCGGCAAGTGCCCGATTTGGGATCCCCCATCCCCGACTCGTTGACAGTCTCGGCGGCAGATTTTCAACAGGCTCTGCAACAGGTGAAGCCGGCGGTGCTGCGCTCGGTGGAGATCGAATCCCCGCAGGTGAGCTGGGATCAAATTGGCGGTTTGGATGACGCCAAGCAGATTTTGCAAGAGGCCATTGAGGGATCCCTGCTTCACCCCGAGTTGTATGAGCAGGCTCAGGCCCAAGCGCCCAAGGGGATCCTCCTGAGCGGGCCACCCGGCACCGGCAAAACCCTACTGGCCAAAGCCATTGCTTCCCAGGCCAAGGCTAACTTCATTGCCGTCTCCGGCCCGGAGCTGCTCAGCAAATGGGTGGGATCCTCCGAGCAGGCCGTGCGGGAGCTGTTTGCCCGTGCTCGGCAGTGTGCCCCCTGCGTGATCTTCATCGACGAGATCGATACCCTGGCCCCAGCGCGAGGCAGCTACTCTGGGGATAGTGGGGTCAGCGACCGCGTTCTGGGGCAACTGCTGGCAGAGCTGGACGGGATCCGCCCCAGCCAAGGGGTATTGGTGGTGGCCGCCACCAACCGCAAGGCCAGTTTGGATCCCGCCCTCACCCGGGCCGGCAGGTTGGAGTTGCACTTGAGCGTGGAGCTGCCAAATTGCAGCGGGCGGCGGGAAATTTTGGCAGTTCACAACCGCAAGCGTCCCCTGGGGCCCGATGTGGACTTGCAAGGGTGGGCCGAGCAAACCGAAGGTTGGAGTGGTGCCGACCTTGCCCTGCTCAGCAACCGCGCTGCCATCGCTGCCATTCGTCGCCACCGATCCACCTCTGGGGGGGTGGATGCCAAAACCCTGGTGATCCAACAGGAAGACTTCTGTCGAGCCTTTGCCGAGCTGCAGCAGCAACGCCAAGCTGGCTGACGCCAGCCTGAGGTCTACATCACGTTCAAAATCAAAAGACTGGGATCCCTTGCCATTCCGGTCGGCTGTGGGCGTGAGCTGACTCACCACAGGTACGGGGGGTAGGGAAGATCTTGCCGGGGTTGGCAATGTGCTGGGGATCAAGCACCTGCCGCACCCATTGCATGCTCTCCAGATCCGTGGGCGCAAACATTTCCGGCATGTAGCAGCGTTTGTCTGCCCCGATGCCATGTTCGCCGGAGATGCTGCCCCCCAAGCGCACACAGAGCTTGAGGATCTCGCCCCCCAACTTCTCCACCTGTTCCAGGGATCCCGGCACTGACTCGTCGTAGAGGATCAGGGGATGCAGATTGCCATCGCCAGCGTGAAACACATTGGCCACCGGATAGCCGTACTCGCGGCTGAGGCGCTCGATTTCCTTCAAAACAAAGGCTAGCTGGCTGCGGGGGATCACCCCATCCTGGACATAGTAGTTAGGGCTAAGCTTGCCCATGGCTGCAAACGCTGCCTTACGCCCTTTCCACACCCGCGCCCGCTCTTCTGGGTCGGATGCGACTTGCACCTGTCGTGCCCCATTTTTGAGGCATAGCGCCCTCACCTGTTGGCTGGCTTCCTCCACCTGCAGCTCTAGCCCATCCACCTCCACCAGCAAAATGGCCGCCGCATCGCGCGGATAGTAGCCCAACTGAACCACATCTTCCACAGCATTGATGCTGAAGTTATCCATGATCTCCAGGCCAGCAGGGATGATCCCGGCAGCAATGATGTCGGAGACGGTGGATCCTGCTGCTTCTACGCTGTCAAAGTCTGCCAGCAAAACCTGAACCTGAGCCGGAGCCTTGACCAAGCGCAGGGTAATCTCGGTGGCAATGCCCAGGGTGCCTTCGGATCCCACAAACAGACCCACCCAGTCGTAGCCAGGCATCTCCGGGATCTTGCCCCCCCAGCGCATCACCTCCCCGTCCGGCAGCACCACCGTCAGGCCGAGAATGTGATTGGCCGTCACCCCGTATTTGAGGCAGTGAACACCGCCGGAGTTCTCCGCCACATTGCCGCCGATGGAGCAAACCGACTGGCTAGAGGGATCCGGCGCATAAAAGTAGCCTTGGGCAGCAACGGCCTGGGTAATCCAAGTGTTGATGACCCCCGGCTGCACCACCATGCAGCGGTTGTCCAAGTCGATTTCCAGGATTTGCTTCATCAGGGTGGTGGCAATGACGACGCTATTTTCCACCGGCAGGGCCCCCCCCGATAGCCCGGTACCGGATCCCCGGGCCACAAAAGGCACTCCGTAGCGGCTGCACAGCTTCACCACCTGCGCCACTTCTTCTGTTGTGCGGGGCAACACCACCAACGCTGGCCTTTGCCGGTAGCTGACCAGCCCATCGCATTCATAAACCAGTAGCTCCTCCGGCTTGCTGATCACCCGCTTGGGATCCAAAATCTTTTTGAGCTCAGCCGTCAGCCTAATCCAGTCGAAGGTGAGGCCGGTTTGCAGAGGATGAGAAGAAGTTTTTGCGCTGGCAGTGCGAAGCACTTTCATAACAGTAGGCTCAGCAGGAGCTTGGGAGGGGGGATATTGTCACTATAGTCTTGCTGGATCCAACAGATAGTCCATGCAGCCCAACTCCCCCAGCGCCGAACAAATCCTCAACCAAGTGCGGCAGCTCTACGAGCTCTACCCTTTCCCCCCGCAGCCCGTCAGCACTGTTCCCCCGCCGGGGTGGAATTGGCGCTGGAGTTGGCCCCAGGCCCATGCCTTTTGTACGGGATCCCATCCGGGTCGGCGCAAGGTGCGCATTCTGGATGCCGGCTGTGGATCGGGAGTGGGAACGGAATACATCGCCCACCAAAACCCCAACGCAGAAATTTGGGCCTTTGATCTAAGTAGCCGCGCCCTGGAGATTGCCCAGGCCCGTTGTCGAGCTTCCCAGGCACCGCCGGTGCAGTTTCGCCAGCTCAACGTTTACGACATCGATCAACTACCAGGGCAGTTTGACTTCATCAACTGCGTGGGCATGCTCCACCACCTGCCCGATCCGGTGGCAGGGCTGCAGGCTTTGGCCAGCAAATTGGCTCCCGGCGGGATCTTGCACCTGTTTGTGTACGGCGAGCTGGGTCGCCACGAAATCCGCCTCATGCAAAAGGCCATCCGCCTGCTGGTAACAGGTTCGGAACACCAAACCTTCACCTCGGCAGAGCAATTGCAGAGGGGTCTCCAGGTGGGCCGCCGCCTTTTCGAGATCTTGCCGGAAACCAATCGTATCCAGCAGCAAGAACGTGCCCGCTGGGCCATTGAGAACGTGGACGATGAATGCTTCGCCGATATGTACCTGCACCCGCAGGAAGTGAATTACACCATCGAGACCCTGTTTGAGCTAATCCAGGCTTCCGGACTGCAGTTTTTAGGCTTTTCCAACCCAGAGTTTTGGCGGCTGGAGCGGGTGTTGGGTCAGGATGAAGCGCTGCTGGCGCAAGCTGCTCAACTGCCAGAGCCAGAACGCTATCGCTTGATCGAGCTGCTGGATCCGGTGGTGGCCCACTACGAGCTGTTTCTCGGTCAGCCCCCCATCTGCCGCTGGGAATGGACCAGCCCAGAAAGTGTAGCATCGGCCATCGCCCACCTTAGCCCCTGCCTGGGCCTGTGGCCGGGGCGGAGCATTTTCAACTACGCCTACGAAGCCATCTCCCTGAGCGAAGAAGCCTTCGCCTTTCTCCAACAGGTGGACGGGATCCGCACCGTCCAGGAGCTCCAGGCTAGCCTAGAGTGCCCCCTGAGCTGCGAGCAACTGCAACGCTTGCTGCGCTGGCAAGTGCTGCTGCTGGAGCCACAAAACTCCGTCTCTTGAGAGTTTCTCGACTGCTTTGACATTCTCCCTCGCCTAAAGGCGAAGGATTCTTTCTCAGGTTGCGGGAGAACTCCCACTTCCTGTTCGCGTTAGCGGTGCTTAGCACCCGCTACACCACCCTTGCGTAAACAGTGGTGGGGGATGCCATAACCCCAACCACTGGGATAAACTCCCAGATACTTGCTTGAGCTAACGTTGCGCCATACTCTAGCTGGCGGAACTCAAAATAAACCATAACAGAACCATAACAGAAAGCCGCCGTAAACGGCGGGGCTTGAAACCCAATTCTTAGGTCATTTGCCTCGGGCGGGACGAAGTCCTTGGCATTTGCCCTCTTGTTCTTCTATGGCTTATTCTAGGAAACTGTGACCTCTAACTCTGGCCCCGCCTATTCTGGGGTTATCACCATGCCCAAAATCAAAACCCGCAAGGCAGCAGCCAAGCGCTTCCGCCTAACCGGCAGCGGCAAGTTTATGCGTCGCAGGGCCGGGCACAACCACTTGCTGGAGCACAAAACCACCAAGCGCAAGCGCAAATTGGCCGGTGTGGCCCTAGTAGACAAACGGGATCTGGTCAATGTGCGCCTGATGTTGCCCAACACCCACTAGCCGGGATCCCGCTCGCGTCGGCAAGAAGATTTCAGGGGCTGGTCTTGGCGACAGCAGTTCCGATCGCGCTAGCGGGATGGAGTCCTTCTACCCTTCAGTTTGAGTTTGTTCAAGTTCCTATTGAGTTACTGCCATGAGAGTCAAACGGGGCAATGTTGCCCGCAAGCGCCGCAAAAAGATCCTCAAGTTGGCCAAAGGCTTTCGGGGAGCTGGCTCAAAGCTGTTCCGCACCGCCAACCAGCAGGTGATGAAGGCTTTGCGCAGCGCCTACCGGGATCGCCGCCGCAAGAAACGGGATTTTCGCCGCCTGTGGATTGCCCGCATCAACGCGGCTACCCGCGCCCAGGGCCTGCGTTACCACGAGTTCATCGATGGCCTGAAAAAAGCTAACATTCAGCTCAACCGCAAAATGTTGGCTCGCCTGGCCATGCTGGATCCGGAAGCCTTCGCTCAGGTGGTTGCTGCAGCCCGGCAGTCCCGCCCTGCCTGAGCCAATGGGATCCCTGCCTGCCCCAGTGGGTTTTCGGCTTACACCGGCGTTCGCAACAGTGGGGCGGGGTCTTTTCGGTTTGGTGGGACGGAGTCCCCATCGGGCGCTATGCGGCCTCTCTCTTCTCTCTGCTGGCTACTGAAGCCTGTGTTAGCAGCCGGGCTGGTTTTGGGTTGCCTGCCAGCGGAAGCTCGTCCTTGGTCGGAGGTTGTAGATTCTGGGCGGCTGCGGGTTGCCGTAAAAGACAACCTGAAGCCGTTGGGGTTTCGCACTCCCCAAGGGGAGCTGCAGGGGTTTGAGATTGACCTGGCTCGAGAGCTGGGATCCCGGCTGTTGGGGTCGGCAGAGGCTGTGGAGTGGGTTCCAGTCTCCAATGTAGAGCGGCTGCAAGTGCTGGCTGACGGCCAGGTGGATTTGGCCATTGCCCAGATCGGCATTACACCGGATCGGGCGCGCCAGGTGGAGTTCACCTCTGCTTACTATCAGGATGGCCCCAGCTTGGTTGTGGCTCGTTCCCACAACTGGGAAAGCTGGTCGGACTTGCGGGGCGGTCGCGTTGCAGTCTTGCGCGGTTCCAGCGCCATTCCCCTACTGAATCGGTACCTGCCAGGGGTGGAGTTGGTGCCGGTTGATTCCTATCAGGCAGGAGCAGAGCTGCTCTTGGAAGGAGCTGTGCAGGCGTGGGCAGCGGATCGGTCGGTGCTGGCAGGGTGGCTGGTCGAGCATCCTCGTCGCGACAGCATTGCCGAGCAACAGTTTCAATTTTTGGGATCCCCCTTGGGAACGGTGGGGCTGGGCATTGCCATGCCCAAGGGGTTAGAGCACGCGGAATTGCGGCTGCGGGTGCGCCGAGAACTGGAGAATTTGCGGGCTGAGGGCTGGCTGGCAGAGCGGGCCAGAGCTTGGGGGTTGCCCTAAGGAGTAAGAAGTGAGGAGTAAGGATACTCTTTTCTCGCTACTCTCCACTCTTTTCTCACTTCTGAGATGCGGGCTCAGTGCAGAAAGTGACGTATGCCGGTGCAAACCATGGCAATACCGGCAGCGTTGGCAGCGGCAATGGAATCCGGATCCCGAATGCTCCCTCCCGGCTGAATGATGGCGCGGATCCCGGCTTGGGCAGCCCTCTCCACACTGTCGGCAAAGGGGAAAAAGCCATCACTGGCCAAAACGGCTCCTGCCGCCTGGGATCCCGCCTGCTTGAGGGCAATCTCCACTGCTCCCACCCGATTCATCTGTCCGGCTCCGATGCCAAGCGTCTGTCCCTGCTTGGCGACGACAATGGCATTGGATTTCACATGTTTGCAAACTATCCAGGCAAACTCCAGATCTGCCCATTCTGCCGGAGTGGGCTGGCGCTGGGTGACCACTTGCCAAGAGGGGGGGCTGTCGGTTCGCGTCGGTTCCGGGTCGCGACAGCGTTGCAGGGCAACAGGTGAGTCGGCGTCTTGCACCAGAAAACCCCCGGCCAAGGTGCGGATGGTTTGGTCAGGCCCCACACACAAATCTGGCAAGATTAAGACCCGCAAGTTCTTTTTGGCTGACAGTAGCTCAGCCGCCTCTGGGGTGCAATCGGGAGCCACTACACACTCCAGAAAAGGCTCTACCAGCCGCCGGGCGGTCTCCCGATCCAAGGGTTGGTTGAGGGCAACGATGCCCCCAAAGGCCGAAACCGGATCGGCAGCCAGCGCAGCCTCCAAGGCAGCGGCCAGAGAGGGGCGCAGAGCCACCCCACAGGGGTTGTTGTGCTTGACCACCACACAACAAGAGGAGTGAGGACTTAGGAGTGAGGATCCTTCCTTCTCACTGCTCCATACTCTTTCCTCTCTTGAGATGAGCCGTGTCGCGTCAGCGTTGCAGAGCAATAAGGCTAACTCTGCCGCCAGGGCGCGGGCCGCCTCCAGATCCAGCAGGTTGTTGTAGCTCAGCTCTTTCCCCTGCAACTGTTTGGCCTTGTGCCAGCCGGGGGCAGACGGATCCGTTACATACCAAGTGGCAGCTTGATGGGGATTTTCCCCATAGCGCAGGGTTCGCCAAGGGATCCCTTGCAGTTGAAACCCACCTGGTTGCGTCAGCGTTGTGGAGGAACAAGAGGAGTGAGAAGTGAGGAGTGAGGATGCTTCCTTCTCGCTACTCCCTCCTCTTTTCTCTCTTGAGGGGGGATCCGGACACAACTCTGGCCGGGCCAAGTAGCTGACGATGGCACGGTCGTAGGCCAGCACCTGCTCAAAGGCACGGCGAGCACACTGGAAGCGAAACTCCAGCCGCTCCGTTTCCCCATGGGCGCCAGAGAGCAGTTGCAAATACCGGGGGTATTGGCTGGGATCCGTCAGCACCGTAACGTGGGGATAATTTTTGGCTGCCGCCCGCGCCAAAGTGGGCCCGCCGATATCAATTTGCTCAAAAGCTGCCGCCAGAGATACCCCTGCTTGTGCCACCGTCTGCTCAAAGGGGTAGAAATTGACCACCACCAGGGAAATGGGAGGGATCCCCAGCGCCTCCAGATCTGCTTGGTCTTCACTGCGTTCCAGGCGGGCCAAAATGCCGGCGTGAATGCGGGGGTGCAGCGTTTTCACCCTTCCTCCCAGGATCTCCGGTGCGCCGGTATAGGCAGAGACAAGGGTGACTGGGATCCCAGCTTCTGAGAGCGCCTTGGCGGTTCCTCCACTGCTGAGCAGTTGAAAGCCATGATCCTGGACAAGGGCTTGGGCCAGTGGGATCAGTCCGGTTTTGTCGGACACGCTCAACAAAGCCAACGGTACAGAATCCTGGTTGCGACAGGGTTGCGGAGCAACAAGGGACATCGGACGGCGTTACCCAATGGAGATCAGAGGAAAAAGCTGGCCAGCGCTCTCACAGCATACCTTGAAAGCTGGATCCTCTTGTCCAGCCACTTGCTTCATATTGACACTCCCGCCGACTGAAGTCGGGGGATTCTAAGGCCTACGGCCCGCTGCCGCGATCGGAGCAGGTTGGCGGCGGCATTAGCATCTGCATTCACCAGCCAGCCCTTCGCAGTTTGGTATAGCCCTCGCTTTACTCGCTTTCCAGAGGCTTGCCACCCGTCGGGTTTTTCACCGGAGTTGGGTAGCTCATCCCCATCCAAGAAACTCGCCTGCGAGCTGTACGCTTCATCCACCTCAAGGAAGGCAATGCCATAATGCGCTCTTTCAACCGCCCAGTCGGCACAGCAACAAAGTTCTGGTTGTTGATG
>DVDX01000081.1 GCA_015295985.1 Synechococcus sp. M44_DOE_062
CTCCCAGATACTTGCTTGAGCTAACGTTGCGCCATACCCTAGCTGGCGGAACTCATAATAAATTGTAACAGAAAGCCGCCGTAAACGGCGAGGCTTGAAACCCAATTCTTAGGTCAGCAGCGTGGAGCTTTGGGGGAAGGGTCTCAATCTTGTGCTTACTTATATTGAGAATATTGAGATATTGAGAATATTGAGAATGTATTGAGAATGGCTGTATATCCGGTGATCCCTGCAGCAACTTGATGAATCATCCGAACGATGGGATGTGAATCTAATTTGCGTTTCACTACACTTCATCTTGAGCTACTTGAGAACAAACCTTGCTCTTGCCAACACCACCTCATTTTGCTCGTCCTCCTCTGGACTTTATCCCTCCGGCCTACAGTGGCTGGGTATTGCGCTTTGTACACGGGATCCTGCCCCTGCTCTTGCGGGTGAGGGTGTGGCGCTGGCTTCCTTCCGGAATTGCGAAGATAGAGGTTAAGGGTATCGATACCCTGGCGCAGCTCTATCACCAGTTCCAAGAGGGTCAAATTCGCCTAGTCTTGGCTTTTCGGCATGTGGAGGTGGATGACCCGCTGGTGGGTTTGTACGTCCTCTCTCGTCTGGTTCCCCAGGCAGCCCGCCGCCAAGGGATTCCCCTCCGAAAACCTGTTCACGCCCACTTTCTTTGCGACCGGGGCATGCCGCTCTGGGGAGGAGAATGGCTGGGGTGGGTTTTGTCTTGCCTGGGCGGGATCCCTATACGCCGCGGTCGGAGGGTGGATCGGGTGGCGCTAAAAGCGGCCCGGCAACTGCTCCTGGATGGGCAATTTCCCTTCGCAATCGCACCGGAAGGAGCCACCAATGGCCACAGCGAACGGGTCAATCCCCTAGAGCCGGGAGCGGCTCAACTGTGCTTCTGGTGCGTCGAAGACCTGGCCAAAGCTGGTCGCTCAGAGGCCGTCATTTTGCTGCCCATCGGCATTCGGTACTACTATACGGATCCCTCCTGGAAAAGGCTGGAGCGCCTGCTGGGGCGCCTTGAACACCTGAGTGGGTTGACCCCTCCAAAGCCAGAGCCTGGATCCCCCAAGAGCCCTAACCTTCGCTACGCCCAGCGGATTTGTCGCTTGGCCCAGCACCTTCTGGGACAACTGGAAGCCTTCTACGACCTACCTCCCCTTATCTCCGCAAGAGATGATAAAGAACCACCGCTAGAGCAGAGGCTAGCCCCTAGCCACTTCAACGCTCGCCTGGGGCAGCTGCTCCACAAAGCCCTGGAAACTGCTGAGACCTACTTTGGCTTACCCCCACAGGGAGATTGGAACAGCCGTTGCCGCCGCATTGAAGAAGCCGCCTGGATCCAGATTTACCGAGAGGAATTGCGGCAGCCTGGATCCCTGTCTCCCCTGCAGCGGGGCTTGTTGGATTGGAAAGCGCACCAGGCAATGCTCCACCTACAGCACATGCGCTTGGTGGAAAGCTGCGTGGCGGTGGAGGAAGAATATCTGCTGAGCAAACCCTCCTTTGAGCGGCTGGCGGAAACCGCCCTCATCCTATTCGATGTGCTGGCCCGCCTCCGAGGGGAATCCTATCCGGCCCGACCCCGCCTAGGTTGGCGGGGGGTTCATGTAACCGTTGGGGATCCCATCTCCGTTAGCGAGCGGTGGGAGCAGTACCGCCAAGGCCGCGAGGAAGCTAAGCAAGCGGTGTTGGAGTTGACTCAGGACTTGCATTTCCAGTTCCTGGGGAGCATTCCCGGTTTCTAGGGATCCTCCGAAGGGAGAACCGGTTTAGGTGAGAAGCTTGGCACTACTGCCGAGAGACTGCTGAAAGATAAACCACCTTCCCGTCATAGAACAGAGCTGAGCCTTGGTCGCCTCGCTGGGACTCTGCCCGGTACTCCTGACCTTCGCCCACTGTAGTCACGGCTTCCCAGGGCCATTGAGTTACGTCAGTCCAGTACTGGAGAACATCCTCAACAGTGGCCTTGGTTGGCGAACTCGTTTTGCGGAGAGCCTCTAGGGACAGCCCAGCAACCAGGCGAGGCCACAGCCGGCTGCAGGTTTGCGCCGTTCCAAAGAGATCCAGCGAGCCCACACGGCCATCCAGGGCAATGGCTAGGCCAGTTGCTCCCTCAACGTAGGTGATGTCCTTGCAGAACTCTTCGATCTCCTGCTCGTAAGCCTCATAGGCATCGCTGAGGGCGCTGGTCGGGGAGATGATATTAAGCTCCTCGTGAAGATGGGCAACAGTGTCCCATACCTCTCCTTGGTTGGAGCGATGACCCATCTTCTTTTTCAGCGACTCGTAGACACCCCTCTTCAGTTTGTACCGCAATTTGTTGGCGACAAAGCGCTCCGCATCCCTCATCTCGCGAGACAGGAAGTGCCACCTCCCAGCTTCTACACAGGAAACGGGTATTGTGATCTTGCTTTTCGGCTTGATCAGAACGGTGGTATTCAGGACACGGTTTTGTTTAGCCCCTATCAGCTCCTGGCCCTCTATCAGCAGCAAGAGAGACTCACTGTGGTTTTCCACAACCAGGTGAGGCACTGCCCCAGCCTCGCTTACCTCAGTGATGGTCGCTTCCTGGGTTCGCAGTTCCGGAAGGCGATAGGCAACTTCCTGCTCTTCCTCTAAGAAAAGAGGGAAAACCTAGAAACTGCCCTCTTGAATGGGATCCCCAATACGCAGGGTTGGAAAGTTAAGGCTGGCCATCGACTCCTCCTTCTGATGGTTGAAAGGTGTTGCGGAAGCTGCCCTTTTCCTTGTGGCATGGGATCAGCTCCCTGGATCCCGCTCCAATCTAAAGTTCTTTGGAAGTTTCCCCTTCCTAAACAGAGAAGAAGGGCGGCCTTCGCCTTTCGGGATTCTGGCAGCGCGGATGGAAATTATCCTGCCAACGAAAAGAGGGATCCCCGAAAAAGGGATCCCTGCCTCACCATCTGGGGTTGATCTCTATCCTGAAGTCAATCGGCAGCAGCGAGGTTCAAAACACGCCGAGCTTAGTCGCGCTCAATATACAGAAAGAGCACTGCCATGCCCACCGCAGGAAGCAGCCAGCCGACAATGGGGACAAAGATCCAAGGAAGATAAGCAGCAGCGTAAGAACCGGTCATGATTTTGCTCCTCTCAAGTGATGTGACAAACTTGACAACTAATTCACCAACCCTCGAAAGATGGCGTCGATCCCGGCAAAGTTCTCCAGCAGGAAGTAGGCAGCAAACACTCCACCCATACCTCCCAAGAAAAATCCTGCCGTCAGATCCCCCCAACCCCGAGCTGTAGCCAGAGGAGCAGCCCCCGGTGTTTCCGGCTTGTTTCCGAAGGTAACGCTGCCATAGGCCGACATGCAGGCAGTTCCCAACAGCACAATTGCCATCGCCGTGACCAGCCCACCCAAGTTAGCTGCCTCAGGATAGTCGCGCAGCGGCCCCAACACAATTTCCGGCCCCACCAAGAAATAGCCGTGGGCCAGCCCAATTTCCAAACCCCGCAACAGCGGCGATAAGCCAGGGCGGTTGATGGGGAGATTGTTGATAAACAGACGGGTGACAGGAGAATCGCTGATGGGCGTCGAAAGATGCCCCTCGCAGGGATCGTCGTTAAAGGTGCGAATGTAATCCATGTCCGAAGGTCCTGCCTGGAATTTTGCGATTCATTCTACGGGGCTCAAGTGATCCTCTCGGCAACTGCCACCCGGATCGTTAAAAAAGTTCATGCTCGCTTAACACAGAGATAGCTCTTCTAAACGAGTTCGAGACATTTCCTTGCAAGACCTGTCCCTAGCAGTCGGTGCTGCTGCTGATCCCTAACCCGCTAACACAACCCCCACCCTTTCCAGGGGGAGAGGAGGGAAATTTAGATGCTCCAACCCGCGGTGAAGAATAACGGCAGCCTTTTCTAAGCTGCGTGTAAGGTCTGCGATGAGATGGAATCCTTGCTGGGCAATGGATCGACGCTGCGCTGTGATGGGCAGCGCCGGAAGAAGCGCCAGATGCAGTAGGAAAAAAGAGCCTAACTGAATTCAGCTAGGCCATAAAATCTACACAGCTTTGTACCCCTCCCTCTTGCGGGCTACTACCAGACCAAGAACCTCGAACTTACAGGCTCGAGCCCAAGCCCACATAGGAGCCATAGAAGAAAAGCCCAACCACCGTGATCACACCCAAACCGACAACCACAGCCACTATCCACAAAGGGATCCTTGCTTGACTGGTCATAGCAACTGGTCTCCAAAAGAACTAAAGAAACTAAAGACAGAACTAGCAGCAATTACATCTCCGGTAAAAAGGGAACAGGAGCTGGCCAAAAGCCAACTGTGTTCCTTGCCAGCCTCTTTCAACTCTAAGAAGAGCAGAGTGGGATCCTGGCCTCAGTTGAGAAAATAGCTGGAGAACAACAGCCCAACCACAAACACCAGCAGCAAACCCAGGTAAAGGGAAGTGCGGTTTAGCTCCACCGGTTGGGAGTTGGGATTCCTTTCGGGTTGATCAGCCATTGGGTTCACCGTTGAATAAACTGCATTGCAGCAATGGCTCCCAAGAAGAAAACCGTTGGGATCGCCAAGGTATGCACCGCCAGCCAACGGACGGTAAAAACAGGGTAAAAAACGGGTTCATCAGATTTACTGGCCATAGATATCACCCTACGCAAAAAGCTCAATCAATTTACAAATTACAGCAACGAATGGCCCACTTGCCCAGAGACACTCCTAGCGAGTCAGCCTCTCCAACTCCTCCAGAGCATTGAAGCGATCGCTGACGATCGGCAGCTCTTGCCGCTCTGCCGTGAAATACTCATTGGGGCGTGGGGTGCCGAAAATATCATAGGCCAAGCCGGTGCTCACAAAAAGCCAGCCTGCCAAAAACAAAGCGGGAATGGTCAGGGCGTGAATGACCCAGTAGCGGACACTGGTGATGATATCGACAAAAGGTCGCTCTCCGGTGCTGCCAGCCATGAAACTCCTCCCTAGGGTAGGGGCAAAAGTGCTTTCTGAACTTTCTGAGTCTATAACACAATGATAAGGATTTGGATGCACAACTACAAGTTGCAAGACATTCGCTTAGCCCCTTTGCTGCCAAGCCGGATCCCAATCTTGTCTTGGATAAGTAAAATCTCCTATGGGGTTCCTGTGACCAACCTCCTCACCCAAGTTTTCGGAATCCCACTGCCAAAGGGCGCAATCCCAACGGGTATCGAGGGCTTGAGGATGCGGTGGAAGTTTGAGATAAGCTGGCCCTGAGGGGATGTTGTTGGAACAGGAGTGACAGCTATGCGGTGCTCGTGGCCCCTAGCTCTAAGCTTGTGTTGGACGCTGGGCTGGTCGGCTGTCAGCTTGCCGGCTTGGTCGCAAGGGGTGGAGCAGCAAGCCTCGCTGGCCTGGGCCGACGCCTATGTGGCGGCTCTGGAACGTCAGACGGATGTGGTGATTACCCGAGAACCCCTATCGGCCACCCTGACCCGTTTGGAATTGGCCCAATGGCTGACGGAGTTTTTCGGCTACATTCCCAATCCCAACCAGGTGCAGGCAATTCGCGATCTGGAGCCCAACACCCCCGACTATTGGACTGCCCAAGCTGTGCTCCAGGCGGGGGCCATGCGCCTATACGAGGGCAACGAGTTTCGCCCGCAAGGGGACATCACCCACCTAGAAGCCCTGGCCATTTTGGTGCGGGCTCTGCAGTTGCCTGCTCCCACCCAGGCTGACATTGAGCGCTGGATGGCTCTGTACACCGATGCGGCTGATGTGCCGGAGGTAGGGCGGGCTTTTGTGGCCATGGCCGGCGAAGCGGGGCTGCTGGTCAATGTGCCGGATCCGGCCCGTCTTCAGCCCAATCGCGTCCTGAGGCGGGCAGAAGGGGCGGTGTTGCTGCATCAGGCCCTGGTGTATCGCGGTCAGCTTCCGCCTTTGCCACCCCCCGTGGCCCAGTTGCGTCCCTCCCCAGCCCCGGTGGCCGAGACCGTCCAACCCGAAATCTTCCGAACGCGGATTACTCCCGAAGAAGGAAGTGTTCCTGCGGGGGGAACTCTGACCATTGAAGCGCAGGCCACTCCCAACGGCAGGGCTACGGTCGATATCGGCGGCGTGGTTCAGGGTCTGCCGATGCAGGAGGTGCAGCCTGGCTATTACCGCGCAGTTTACAGCCTTAGCCCTCAGGATACCGTCTTTGGCCCCGACATCAGCATTCAGTTGACCCTCAATGGCGTCAGTACCCGTGTTCAACGGCGGCTACCTCAACTGGCCTTGGGGAATGTCGCTCCCCCGCCGGTGGAATCGGTGTTTCCGCCCCCGGCTCCTCTGCCGCAGCCGTCCCCTGCCCCTTTGACTGCAGCCGGCAATCGCTATCCGCACATTGCGGCCATTCGCTTGGATCCCCAGCGCGACTTGGTGGAAGGGGATATTCTCACCATTGCTATTTGGGGGGAATCTGGAGGGATCGCCCAGTTTGATCTGGGGAATCTGGTTCTGAACCAGCCGATGCGGGAGGTACGACCCAACCACTACGAAGGTACCTATGTGGTGGCTCCCACCCACCAGGCCAACAATCCCACCTTGCGGATTGTGCTCACCAAGGACGGCCTCAGCCAGGAACATGTGGAGATCTTTCCCTTTTCCATCGATGGCTCCAGAGGAACCCGCTCCACCATTCAGCCGGTCTCCGCACCTGTTGCCGTGGGGCCGCCCCGGATTTTCAGTGTCACCACCAACAGCACCAACCTGCGCATGGGAGAAATTCTCAAAGTCACCATGCGAGGGGATCCGGGAGGGCGAGCTGCTTTTCGGATTGTTGGGGTAACGCCGGAAGTTGAAATGCGGGAGGTGGCACCGGGCCTATACGAAACCCAGCAGCAACTGCCCTTCAACATGCAGCCGGTTAACAACGGCATCATCGAGGTGATTTTGCAAAGAGGGGGCCAAAAGACTACCCAAACCAGCCCCTCGCCCATTACCATCGCCCCTTAGTTAGGATCCCTGCAGAGGCCTAGACTGCTGCCTCAAAGGGATTTGAGCTGCCCTCGATCTGAGTGGATAATTTGGGGATCACCTGCAGCTTGAACTGCTGCTCGAAGACTTTTTTCTTCTCGTTCAAGCTCCACAGCTCCAAGGCGCAGTCATCGTTGGGATGCTTGGGATCCAAGATCAGCTCCATTTGTCGGGGGCCTTTTCCCAGGAGCTGAAAACGGCAGTGCAGCGCTTGGATGGCTTGCAGACGGCGACGATCCAGGGCACAAGCCATGCGCAGCAAGGGGCTCAGTTCCAGGACGATTTGGCGATCCCGTTCGTCGGTGAGGCGCTGAAAGTTTTCGTGCTTCTTCTTGGGGGGGGACTTGCGGTGGTAGCGGGCCAAGTTGGCAATCACTTCCACCTCTTCTTCGTTGAAGCCCAGCAGTTCCCCATGGCGAATGAGGTAGTAGGAGTGTTTGTGGTGGGCGGCATGGCTGATAAAGTGGCCGCAGTTGTGCAACATAGCCGCTGCCCAGAGAAGGGCCCGCTCGCGGGATCCCCAACCATGCAACAGGCCGCGAGTCTGGTCGAAGAGGCTGAGGGCAAACTCGGCCACCCGTTCGGCATAGGGCAGCTCCACCTGATATTTTTCCGCCAGCTTGAGCACACTGCGCCGCCGCACCGAGCTGTGGTAGCGCAGCCGATCCTCAATTAAGCCTTGGCCGATCATCCAATCCACGATCAGCCCTTCCCGCAAAGCCCGTTCGCAAAATTGAATCCGCTCCACCCCCAGCAGGCTCATCACTGCCTCTAGGATCAGGGCGCCGGCCAGGATGATTTCCCCCCGTCTTTCCCCCAGGCCGGGAAGTTTTTGCCGTTCGGCCACCGTCAGGGATCGCAGTTCTTTGATGTAGCCGCGCAAGGCTTCCAGGCTGAACTCATACCCCTGTAGGCGGCTGGGGGGAGCCCCCAAACGACGACGGGCATCCCACTGGGCCAGGCTCTCGACGGTGCCGGAGGTGCCCACCAAAGGCAGGGATCCCTGTTGTTGTGAAGAGGCGACGATCCGTTTCATCTGCTCGATGGGAGACTCCAGCATGCCGCGGATGTGCTGGCGTAGGGCCTGCAGTTCGGCAGCCGTGGGCGGATCGTGGTGCAAAAAAGCCTGGGTTAGACGCACAGCTCCCACCTTGATGCTGCGCAGAAACTCCGGCTCTTGGCCATTGCCCAAGATCAGCTCTGTGGAGCCACCGCCGATATCCACCACCGCGTGCATCCGGTTGTGGAACTCCATCGCCGAGAGCACTCCCAGATAAATGCGGCGGGCCTCTTCTTGCCCTGAGATCAACTCCACCCGCAGGCCCAGCTCCCGTTCAATCCGCTTCAAAAACTCCAGCCCATTGGGGGCTTCACGCACAGCACTGGTGGCCACCGCAACAATGGAATGCACCTGAAAGCTCTCAGCAATGCGGCAAAACCGTTCCAGGGCTACTTGAGCTCGCTCCATGGCTGCAGGGGTAAGGGCACCCGTCTGGTTGCAGTATTCCCCCAGCCGCACGGTGGCTTTTTCGCGGGAGATGATGGTGAAGCTGGGGATACGGGGATTGATGCGCACCACCACCATGTGGAGAGAATTGCTGCCCACATCGATGGCGGCCAGAACGGGGGCAGCCCAAGATTCAGGACGAGCAGCCGGGCCGGTCTCGGAAACTGGGGGATCAGAGGCGAGAGAGCGTTCCGTGAAGTGGGTGGGCGAAGAGATCATGGCTTGGGCAAGGGGGTCAACCCCTTTAGGATACTGTGTACTTTCCCCCCTTGTTCCGGGCCGAGTTATCAGGTTCGCAGTTGACTCGGCAAATCGGGGAATTGCCCCAGCTTGCGATCCCTGCTGTTCTCGCCCCAGCCTAAGATAGGGACACAGTATTTGATTTGTTTGTTGTCGAAGTAGGTTCCGATGTCTCAGCCAGCCGAATCACCTCAGAAGGCCAACAGCACCCTCAAACTGCTGCGCACTCACGAGTCTCCCAAACTGGAGCGCATCCGCCACACCACTTCCCACGTTCTGGCTATGGCGGTGCAAAAGCTGTTTCCTAAGGCCCAGGTGACCATCGGCCCCACCACCGACTACGGCTTCTACTACGATTTTGACCATCCCGAACCCTTTACGCCTGAGGATCTCGACCGCATCAAAAAAGAGATGCAGGCGATCATCAAGAAAGGTTTGCCGGTGATCCGCGAGGAGGTGAGCCGGGAAGAAGCCAGGCGCAGAATCGAAGCCCTCGGCGAACCCTACAAGCTGGAGATTTTAGACAGCATTCCCGAAGGGGAGGTCATCAGCATTTATCACTTGGGGGATGAATGGTGGGATCTCTGTGCTGGCCCCCACGTGGAGAACACCCGAGATCTCAACCCCAAAGCCTTTGATTTGCTCAGCGTGGCCGGCGCCTATTGGCGGGGGGATGAAACCAAGCCGCAGCTCCAACGCATCTACGGCACTGCCTGGGAAACCCCAGAGGAGCTGAAGGAATACAAACGGCGCCTGGAAGAAGCCAAACGGCGGGATCACCGCAAGCTGGGTAAAGAACTGGGCCTATTTTTGTTCTCGGATGAAGTGGGGCCAGGGCTGCCTCTCTGGACACCCAAAGGTACCCTTCTGCGCTCGGTGCTGGAGGATTTTCTCAAGCAGGAGCAGCTCAAGCGGGGCTACCTGCCGGTGGTTACCCCTCATATTGCCCGTGTGGACTTGTTCAAGATCTCCGGCCACTGGCAAAAGTATCGGGAAGATATGTTTCCCATGATGGCAGAGGATGAGCAGGCGCGCGCGGCTGAACAGGGCTTTGTCATGAAGCCGATGAACTGTCCTTTTCACATCCAAATCTACAAATCCGAGCTGAGATCCTACCGAGATTTGCCCCTACGATATGCCGAATTTGGCACCGTCTATCGCTATGAGCAATCGGGGGAACTGGGGGGTCTGACACGAGTGCGCGGCTTTACGGTGGACGATGCCCATTTGTTTGTTCGCCCTGATCAATTGGAGGAGGAGTTTCTCAAGGTTGTCGATCTCATTTTGGTGGTTTTCGACAAGCTCAAGCTCAAGGATTTTCGCGCCCGCCTCAGCTTCCGGGATCCCAAGTCGGACAAATATCTGGGATCCCCTGAGGATTGGGACAAAGCGGAAAATGCCATCCGCCATGCTGTGGAGAAGTTGTCGATGCCCCACTTTGAAGGGATCGGAGAGGCAGCCTTCTATGGGCCAAAGCTGGATTTTATTTTCCGGGATGCACTGGATCGGGAGTGGCAACTGGGCACGGTTCAGGTGGACTACCAAAACCCACAGCGCTTTGATCTGCAATACGTAGCTGAGGATGGATCCCGGCAGCGTCCGGTGATGATTCACCGTGCTCCCTTTGGCTCGCTGGAACGACTCATTGGGATCCTGATTGAAGAATACGCTGGGGATTTTCCCTTCTGGCTGGCCCCGGAACAGGTGCGCATTTTGCCCGTTTCCGATCAGTATCTGGGCTATGCCACCCAAGTGCGGGATCAACTGCGAGAACACGGGATCCGCATCCACATCGATGCCGACAGCGATCGTTTGCCCAAAAAAATCCGCAATGCCGAGAAGGCCCGGATCCCTTTTATGTTGATCGTGGGAGAACAGGAACAAACGGCAGGAACAGTGAGCGTGCGCCAGCGCCATGGGCAAGAGCTGGGATCCCTGACGGTAGCAGAGTTCCTAGCCCAGCTACAGGCACTCGACTAGCTTGGGCATTCGGGATCCCTAGCTTGCGGCAACTGGGTTTTTAGAACTTGGAGCTCAAGAAAGAGCCTGAGTTTCCCTTTCTCAAGGGAAGCCAAGGGGGCTCATTGAAATCAGGATTTGGCCGACAACCCACCATGTTCTCTAAGGATTTTCTGGAGAGGATCCTGCAAAGCTTTAGGAGCTGACGGCTAAATCGATCTGTCGCCGAATGGATGGACAGTTACTTTGGTGAATTGATTGATGGTTACTTTGAATTGCAGTGAAATAGCCTGTCGATCTAAGCTCCTCATCTCCCGCCCTGCGATTGTCGATAACAGCACTATGAATTGTAGCTCTTACTACAGTATTAGCTTCTCCATTGGAGATAGGCTTTTGTGCGTTCAAAGTCTGACCGCAGAGTGATGACTTAAGGATAGGATCCCATGCCCAAAACGCTGTTTAAAGTTGACCTGACCAAGCCAATGGATCAACAGGATCTACCGGGTCACAACCGCTGGCATCCTGACATTCCCGCTGTGGTTTCTGTAAATCCTGGTGAAGTCTTCCGAATTGAGTGTAAAGACTGGACGGATGGGCAAATCAAAAACAACGATGATCCTTCCGACATTGAGCAGGTTGACCTAAGCGTTGTCCATGTTTTAAGTGGGCCTATTTGGGTTAACGGTGCCCAGCCTGGAGATATCCTGGTTGTCGATCTGTTGGACATTGGGCCGCTGCCGGGGGACGAGTGGGGGTTTACAGGTATTTTTGCCAAAGAAAATGGAGGGGGATTCCTCACCGATCATTTTCCCAACGCAGCCAAGGCTATCTGGGATTTTCAAGGCATTTACACCACTTCTAGACACATTCCCCATGTGCGCTTTGCCGGCATTATTCACCCCGGCCTCATTGGCTGTGCCCCATCTCACGAGTTGTTGGCGACTTGGAACAAGCGGGAAGCTGAGCTGGTTGCTTCGGCTCCCGATTTGCGCACTTACGGCGCAGGGCTATCCGGCAATCAACCTGTGCTGGCCGCTTTGCCCAATCCCAAGAACGCAATTTTAGGAACTTTGCCCAAGTCAGAGTATGAGCGGGTTGCTGCCGAAGCGGCTCGGACGGTGCCCCCGCGGGAGCATGGCGGTAATTGCGATATTAAAAACCTATCTAAAGGAACACGGATCTACTTCCCGGTTTACGTGGAGGGCGCCAAGCTGTCGATGGGAGATATTCACTTCTCGCAAGGGGATGGCGAGATCTCTTTTTGTGGCGCCATTGAGATGTCGGGCTACATCGATCTCCACGTCGATCTAATTAAGGGTGGTGTTGAGAAGTACGGATTGGTTAACCCCATTTTTAAGCCCGGCCCTGTTGAGCCGCGCTATTCAGAATACCTTGTGTTTGAGGGCATTTCTGTGGACGAGTTTACAGGCAAGCAACATTATATGGATGTTCACATCGCCTATCGACGTGCCTGCTTAAACGCCATCGAATATCTGAAAAAGTTCGGCTTTACGGGAGAACAAGCTTATCTGCTGCTCAGTTCTGCACCGGTGGAGGGCAGGGTAAGCGGGATCGTCGATATTCCCAATGCTTGCTGTACGGTGGCCATTCCTACACAAATTTTCGACATCGATATTCTCCCTAGGTGAATGTTATCTGATGTCTCGTTCAAGGGGGTGGAATAGGAAGATGCCGCTGTATGAGTTTAAGTGTCAAACCTGTGGGGAGTTTGAGGTGTGGCGGCCCTTATCTCAATATCGAGACCCGGCCTATTGTCCTTCTTGCAATCAGGAAGGGAAACGTCTCATTTCAGTTCCCACGGTTCAGCTTTCCAGCTCTTTGCCCGTTTCAAAGGGAGGGAAAGAACCCAAGCTTATCAAGCGGGAGCAGCACTCAAATTCTGATCCAAACTCGCCAAAATATCGCGCTCAATCCTGTGGGCGACCTTGGATGTTGCACCATTAGTTAATAGTTAGATAGTGTTTAGAAAAAGACTCTCACAATACCCCCAGAAATGCTTTCCTCTGGCATGGCGGTTCGTAGCCTATGCTGGAAGAGGCGTTCAAGAAGCACCTCATGAGTGGGCCTGATCCTTCCTTGGCAGAGGGATCCCATCGCAGCGATATCGCCCTTCGTTTACAGGGGATCACCAAGCGTTATCCTCTGGTGTTGGCCAACGACCACATCGATCTGGAGGTGCGTTGGGGAGAGATTCTGGCGCTGATGGGGGAGAACGGGGCGGGCAAGTCTACCCTGATGAAGATCGTCTATGGGTTGGTCAGCCCGGACGAGGGATCCATTCAGGTGGATGGACAAGCGGTCAGGATCCACAGTCCCGCCGATGCCATTCGGTTGGGAATTGGGATGGTGCACCAACACTTTATGTTGGTGGATCCCTTGACGGTTGTGGAAAACGTGGTTCTTGGAGCTGAACCCGGCCATCTTTTTCAGGTCGATTTCCGTCGGGCCAGGGCTGAGGTGGCTCAGTTGATTGCCGAGATGGGCTTCCATCTGGATCCCGATGCCAGAATCGAGGATTTGCCAGTGGGCCTGCAGCAGCGGGTAGAGATCTTGAAAATGCTCTACCGCAAGGCCCGCATCTTGATTTTGGATGAGCCGACGGCAGTGTTGACTCCACAGGAGGCAAGCGAGCTGTTTGCGTTTTTGCGTCGCTTTGCCCGGCGGGGGGGAGCTGTCATTTTCATCAGCCACAAGCTGAAGGAGGTGATGCAACTGGCCGACCGCATCACCGTCATTCGGGATGGCAAGGTGGTGGCGACGTTGCCCACTGCCCAAACCAATGCCCAGGAACTGGCACGGCTGATGGTGGGGCGGGAAGTCAGTCTGACTGTTGGAAAAAAGGCCGCTACCCCTGGGGAGGTGTTGCTGGATGTGCGAGATCTGTGGGTGGACATACCGGGGCGGAAGCCAGCAGTGGCAGGGGCAAGCTTCCAGGTACGTGCCGGCGAGATTGTGGGCCTTGCCGGTGTGGAAGGAAACGGCCAAACAGAATTGGTGGAGGCCATCACCGGCTTAAGAGGCTACCGCGGCCACATTCGCTATGGGGCCGGATCCCTGTCTGCCTCAGCCCGACAGGTGCGCTGCTGGGGTCTAAGCCACATCCCGGAAGATCGCAATGTGAGAGGTTTGGTGCTGGATTTCCCCACCCGCGACAACCTGATCCTAGGGGATCACCACCAAAAGCCATATACCGGCTGGTTGGGATTTTTCCAGGAGGAGGCCATTGACCAGCATGCCCGGCAAGTGGTGGAGAGCTTCGACGTTCGCCCCCGCAGCATTTCCCTGACGGCCCGCCGCTATTCTGGAGGGAATGCCCAGAAGATCGTTGTGGGGCGGGAGCTTTCCTGTGGATCCAAGGTGCTGGTGGCTGCCCAACCGACGCGGGGGGTGGATGTGGGGGCCATTGAGGCCATTCATCGCCGCATTCTGCAGGCACGGGATCAGGGCATGGGGGTGCTGCTGGTATCGGCGGATTTGAATGAGGTCATCAACTTATCGGATCGCATTTTGGTGATCCATGAGGGCCGCCTGGTGGGAGAACTCACGCCTGAAGAAGCCACCGAAGACCGGCTCGGACTGCTGATGGGCGGGATCCGGAATTAGACAAAGCTGGGGGCAGCTTGAGAAGACCCTGCCGTCCGTTCTTGGGCTAGGGCTGCTCGCCGTTGCTCCAACTCTTGAGGAGAGATGCGCCCGTAAGTCACGCTCATCTCGGCCAGTCGCTGGATCATGTCCTGCCGCAGCATGTCTTCGCGGTAGCGCCAGGCCCAGTTGTTCTCAGTGGTGCCGGGGAAGTTCATGCGCGCCTCTGCCCCCAGGCCCATCACATCTTGCAGGGGAATGATGGCCAGGTCAGCTACGGAAGAAAGGGCCAAGCGGATCAGATTCCAATGGATGCCCTCGGATCCCTGGCAGCCCAAATAGCGCAACAGGTTTTGTTTTTCCCACTCCGAGCGATCCGGGTCATTAAACCAGCCCACCACCGTGTTGTTGTCGTGGGTGCCGGTGTAAACGACAAAGTTGCGCTCGTAGGCATGGGGCAAATAGGGGTTATCCGGCCCGGAACCAAAAGCAAACAGCAGCACCTTCATGCCGAGCAGGCCGAATTGATCCCGCAGTTGCAACACCTCGGGCGTAATGTCTCCCAGATCTTCGGCAATCACCGGGATTTCCCCCAGCTTGTCGGCCAGGGCCTGAAAGAAATCTGCTCCCGGCCCTTTTTGCCACTCCCCTTCCACAGCCGTTTCCGCATCGCCCGGAATGGCCCAGTAGCTCTCGAAGCCGCGAAAGTGGTCGATGCGCACACAATCCACCTGCTTGAGAATGGCCTGCATGCGTTTGATCCACCAATCGTAGCCGCGGGCCTTGAGCACTTCCCAGTTGTAGAGGGGGTTGCCCCAGCGCTGCCCGGTGGGGCTGAAATAGTCCGGCGGCACACCGGCTACTTGTAAAGGCCGTCCCTGTTCATCCAGGTGAAACAGCTCCCGGTTGGCCCACACGTCGGCACTGTTGGGGGCAACGTAGATGGGCACATCCCCGATGAGCTGCACTTGGTGCCGATGGGCATACTCCCTCAAGGATCCCCACTGCTGGGCGAACAGATACTGCCAAAACATCTGCTCGGTAATGGCATCGGCATAGCGGTCGCGAGCCTCTTGCAAAGCCGGTGGATCCCGTCGCACCAAGGCCGGATCCCATTGGTTCCACTCTTGCTCGCCGTACACATCCTTGAGGGCCATAAACAGGGCATAGTCGGGCAACCAATCGGCTTCGGCAGCACAATAGGCTTGGAAGGCTTCCCAGTCGGCGGCGGACGCTTTTTCTTTGAAGGTTGCCCAGGCGCGGTGCAGCAGGCCCAGCTTGAAGGGGATCACGGTTTCGTAGTCCACCCGCTCGGCAGACCCGGCTTGGATTGTTGGCCATTGGGGCAGATCCTGCCAACTGTTGGGATCCAGCCAACCGGCCCCCACCAATAGCTCCGGGCTGATGAGAAGCGGGTTGCCGGCAATGGAGGACAAGCTCATGTAGGGGGAGTTGCCCCAGCCGGTCGGCCCAAGAGGAAGAACCTGCCAGAGGCGTTGGCCGCTCTCCACCAGAAAATCCACAAAACGATAAGCCGATGGCCCCAGATCGCCGATACCAAATGGCCCCGGTAGCGAGGTGGGGTGCAGGAGGATCCCACTGAGTCTGCCCATGCGCATGGCCAAGCCCTTTTGCCCTAGGTGGTTTCACCGCCTATGCTGTCACTTCTGGAGCCACGGTGGACAGCTCCGGACAAGACAAAATCAGAACAAAGTTAAAAAAAAAATGAGCAGGATCCAAGGCCAAGAGGCGCTTTTCCCTCTGGCCAGGGGATCCCGTCAGGTCATCTCAGGAGCAGGGCAGGCTTGGGCATACCAGGCGTAGAGGCCATCACCGGTGGTGAGCCAAGTCTGAGGGCGAGATTGGATGTGCTGCAAGGCTTTTTTCAGGGATCCCATCCGCAGAGGCTGCCCGACAATGAAAGGATGCAGGCCGATGGCCATGACGCGGGGGGAGCGTTCCCCATCTTGCCACAGTTGATCAAACTGGTCGATGAGGGCTTGGGCAAAGGCTTCTGCCGGCAGGCGGGCGCTCAGACAAAGGCTGATGTCGTTGGCCTCTAGAGTGTAGGGGATCCCCAAGAGAGGGCCAGCGGCGGTCTGCAGCCAGTAGGGTTGGTCGTCGTTCACCCAGTCGGCTGTATAGCGGATGCCGGCAGCCTTGAGCAGGTCAAAGGTGTTCTCGCTAACGGAAAACCCCGGCGTCAGCCAGCCCCAGGGACGGGATCCCGACACCTTCTCCAAAAGGGACAAGCTGCGCTCAATCAGCTCCTGTTCGGCGTCACGGGCTAGGCCGCTGTGGCCGGTGGAGTTGTTCCAGCCGTGGGCCAGCACCGACCAGCCGTATTGGCGGATCCCGTCGATGATGGGGGGGTAAAGCTCCACCATTTCCGCGTTCACAGCAGCAGTCACCGGGATCCCCAGCTCGGCAAACAGCTCAAACAAGCGCCAAATGCCCACCCGATTGCCGTAGTCCCGCCAGCCATAGTTGGCGATCTCAGGGGAGCTGGTGAGATGGGGTTGAATGGCCGTGCCCAGCTTGCCAAAGGTGAAGTGCTCGATGTTCATCACCACGTACACAGCCACCCGTGCCCGATGCGGTAGGCTCGGCAGATTTCGGCTGGGCAGAGCTGAGTAGGCAGGGGGCAGCATGTCCGCTCTCCAAAGCTTTGATGCCCACCAAGGGGGCAGGCTAGTCCTTTGATTTTCCTGAGGTCAAGGCCCGATGGCAAGCCTGCACTTCTGGAAGGGTGAATAGGCGACGAAAGGGGATCCCTGCTTCTTGGCAGCGGTCTTCTGCCCCTTCCAGCCGATCCACCAAAGCCAGGATCCCTTCCGCCCGATAGCCGGCTGCCCGCACCCGTTCGACAGCCTTTAAAGCAGAACTGGCGGTGGTCACTACATCTTCCAAGATCCACACCCGACTGCCTGTCGGCAACTCTGGCCCCTCGATCCAGGCTTGTGTGCCGTGCCCCTTGGGCTCTTTGCGTACGATTAGGGCGGCTAGGTTGGCAGGCTCAGCCCTCAAGGAGGCCAAACTCACTGCCGTCACCAGGGGATCTGCCCCCAGGGTCATCCCGGCCACTGCCCCGGTTTCGGGCGGCAACAGCCGGTGCAGCAGGGATCCCACCCAATACGCCCCCTGAGGGTGGAGGGTGACTGGCTTGCAGTTGATGTAGTAGGGGCTCTTCCGTCCAGAAGTGAGGGTAAAGGAGCCTTCTCGGTAAGCCAGTTGGGCAAGGAGATACAGCAGTTTCTCCCGTGCTTCCTCTGGGGAAAGGGTCAGGGGAGAGCAGTCGAGAAGCAACACAGCAGGGATCCCCTTGGTTCAATGGCCGGCCAGAAAGAGCACCCAAGATATCTTATTATCCGACAAATCTCCACGGAATCCAATCTTGTGTTTTCCGGCTTTGCGGGAGGGATCCCTGTTACGCCAAAACCCGTCTGTGTTGGTTAGGGCCGATGTTGCTGAAGGCTGTAGCTTGCCAGATATCTGATTTAAACAACCACCTGAGGCATCATTTGCTCAACCAGCAGAAGCAATGTGTTGGCAACAGAAGCCGGCTCCTGAGCATTCAAAGTGGTGTGAGGAATCGCACCGTCTTGATTCCCCAAAACTAACAAAATGTCTTCTGGATCCCAGGCATTGGGTTGATCAACGTGGGTGATCCCAATCACGCAAGGAGCACTTGTCCTGGCCTTCATAAAAGCTTGAATAGCTTGGGCATTGCGAAATTGACCTGGCAGGTGCGCAGGCACCAGGAGGATATAGCCGTGGGCGCGCTTAATCAAGATATCCCACATAAAGTTAAAGCGAGACTGGCCGGGAGTGCCATAGAGATGCAGCCACATCTCTTCTTCATCCGCTCCAATCCTCAAACGGCCAAAATCTATGCTTACCGTTGTGGTTTTCTTCAGTTCTGCCACCTCGTCTGTTGCTTTGCAATCGGTGTCCACGACCTCGATCTCGCTAATCGTGCGAATAAAGGTAGACTTTCCAGCTCCCACCGGCCCTGTTACAACAATTCGCAAGATATTTCCCATAAACTAGCCTCAGACTAAGCTCTAGCGACAAAGCTGAATAAAGCCTTGAGGAACTGCACCACATGTGCCCCGTGGGAGGTAAAACTATCTCCAGCTTGTTTCTCAGATAATCCTCAGATAATTTGAATAGGGATACTGACAACAGCTTTACTTCGTGGAGATTCCGGAAACCCAGATGCCTCAGCCCAATCAGAAGTCAGAGAAATTAAGCAAGTAGAGCAAGCAAGGGTCTACTCTAACTCAAATTAAACTGTTAGCACCATTGGCGATTAATCGTTTGAACAAAGCCTCGCTCATGCCTGTTTCCTGTTGCACTGCATTGTAGGCCACCTCAAGGTAGGCTTGCTCAATAAAGGAGAGGTCAATCATACAGACCTTGCTCAAGCTGGTGCGCAACTGCTCAGGCTTACCTTCTTTCACCAACCGCCGACTGACCTCCTGCACAACTGTGGCCATAGCAGGCACAACATGTTGGGGGCCGATCCCAACGCGCACATGAACTATGCCAATCTTCCAGCGCCGCTCAGCGTATTGTGGCCCCCAGTTATCCATGCCCGTGAACATTTCCTTGAACCAGTCGGCAAAGGTTTGGCCCAGCCGCTGCCGGTTGTGTTTGGCTATCACTGCCGCCATTTCGGCATCGCGATCCAGATAGCCGTAAAAGGCGTCCGACATTTCTGCCGCGATACTGCTGCCCCAGTCGGCACTTTGCTGCGAAACTTTCTTGTCATCATCTGTGAATTACGTGCGCGAGATCAGGACTTGGAGCAGCTCCGAAGGTTTAATCGCCATAGTTCCCTCAACGTCAGGATAGGATCAAAAACTTAGCTTCCGCATTTGGTTTTCCTACTTCATCGCCTCTGCAATGCTTGCCGCGACTCGCTTAATTTCCAAAAAAAGCAAGCCCTGCTTGACTTCATGACTGGCAATCGTCAGCAAGACGGCATCGGGGCTACAACTGGCCAAAACCCCGTACCCTTTTTCCCCCTGTACAAAAACTCTTTCTAAGGCTCCGCGCCCCAGCTCTTTTCCAATCCGTTCGCCCAAGGAAAGCATGGCAGCCGACATAGCAGAGGTTCTCTCTTCATCCATACCCGCAGGCAATGCGGAAGCTAAAGGCAACCCGTCAGGGGTGACTACTGCTGCTCCCTGGACTTCTGGCGTATTGGCAACGTAGTTCTGGAGGATCGCCTGCAAAAATGCCATTGGGAGCCCAAATGGACAGTTGACCTGTTTTTCTACCCCTCTCTATGAGAGATGTAGCAGATCGCATAGGGAAAATTCCTGAAGGTTACCCACCATGGCCATGTTTCTGCCCTCTCTTGTGCTTTCTTTGCCGACCAGCTTTCTCAGTAATTGTACGGGTTTCCTTTTGCTAAGGAGGTAACTGAGTGCGAAAGCTTTGAGTTAAATTGGCTCAATTCTACACCGAGGTTACAAAAAGTCAAAGCTAGTTAACGTTGTCAGGCAAGCTCGATCGAAAATAGCCGGAACTCCTCTTAAGGTTTGGCAAAGATGTTTAGGAGATTCAGTGAAACTTCGGAAACAGCAACAAACCTTGCCGGAAGATTCGCAATTTTTGATAATCCTTAGCACGAGATTTGAGGGGATCCACTGAATACAAAAGTTCGCCTCAAAAGAAGTGAATTGAGGACTACACTGAGGGAACTTAAGGCCATGAGGCCCCCAGCAATGGCTGGGCTGAGCCCAATGCCAAAGGCGGGCAAGAGCGCACCTGCTGCCACCGGGATCCCCACCAGGTTGTAGCCGACAGCCCAGAAGAGATTTTGCTGGATCTTGCGGAAGGTGGCGCGGCTGAGGCGGATAGCTTCCACCACATCCCAGAGGCGGTTGCGCATGAGGATGATATCGGCGGTTTCTAAGGCCGCGTCAGTGGCTGAGTGCAGGGCGATGCCCACATCGGCTTGGGCCAAAGCCGGAGCGTCGTTAATGCCATCTCCCACCATGGCAACTCTCTGGCCTTGGGTCTGCAGGTCGCGGATGACTTGAGCTTTGTCTGCCGGGTGAACCTCGGCGATAACGCGGATCCCGGGCACTTGCAAAGCTTCGGCCACCTGCTTAGCCACTTCGGCTCGGTCGCCGGTGAGCAGCATCACCTGCAAGCCCATCTTTTGCAGGTGTTGGAGTGTTGCCTGCGCATCAGGCCGCAAGGGATCCTGGGCTGCCAGCAACCCCACCAGGGATCCCCCTAGAGCCACGCCCACCACCGTTTTGCCGGCTGCCAATAGCGCCTCGGCCTGGGCTTGAGCTTCCTGGGACAGCGGGATCCCCAAAGCAGCCAGCCCATCCAGGGATCCCAATACCACTTCCTGTCCCTCCACTTGGGCGGCGACTCCTATCCCCGGCTGGGTTTGAAACTCACCAGCAGAGAGCAACGGTAAACCCTGGGTGCGGGCGGCTTGCAAAATGGCTTGTGCCAGCGGATGGCGAGTGCCGCTTTCCACCGTGGCCGCCAGTTGGAGTAGGCGATTGGGATCCAGAGATGGGTCAAGGCTGAGACAGTCCGTCAGGTGGGGATCCCCTTGGGTAAGGGTGCCGGTTTTGTCGAAGACCACCGTTTGCAAGCGATGGGCTTTCTCCAGAACATCTCCCCCTCGGATGAGCAAACCCCGCTCCGCTCCCAAGCCGGTACCCACCAGGATGGCCATCGGCGTAGCCAATCCCAAAGCACAGGGGCAGGCCACCACCAAAATGGCAATGGCCATCTTGAGGCTGTTGAGCAGGGGTGTGGGGTGAGGGGGATGGTCGCCCAAATGCAGGTGGGAGTACAGGACAAAGTGCTCCGCGCCGCCGCTCCCCCAAAGCGGGATCCCAATCCAGTACCAGAACCCAAAGGTGAGAATGGCCAGCGTCACCACCCCATAGGTAAAGTAGCCCGCCACCTGGTCGGCTATCCCTTGGATGGGGGCCTTGCGAGCTTGGGCCTCTTCCACCAGGCGGATGACCTGGGCCAAGGTGGTGTCTTTCCCGGTGCGCGTTGCCCGGCACAGCAGCAACCCCGATTGGTTCAGCGTCCCCGCCACCACGGGATCCCCCACTTGTTTCAGCACTGGCAAGGGTTCCCCTGTCAACATCCCCTCATTGACCGTGGCCTGGCCGGCAACGACCTCTCCATCCACCGGGATCTGCTCGCCGGCCCGCACCTGGAGCCAATCCCCCACCCGCACCTGCTCGATAGGGCACCATTCTCCTATCTGGGATCCCAGATCCAGGTTCCCCTCTGGGCCAGAAGCAAGAGATCCCGCCTTCTCTGCAGGCTGAACCCGCCGAGCCAAACTGGGACACAAGCTCACCAGCGATTGCAGGCTACTGGCTGCCCGCAGACGGCTGTGCTGTTCCAAGGCCCGTCCCAACAGGATGAAGCTGAGCATCATGACGGGCTCGTCGAAAAAGCACTCCCAGCCCACCTGAGGGGCCAACAACCCCACCAGACTGGCCAGGTAGGCCGACCCGGATCCCAGGGTGACCAAGGTGTTCATGTTGGGGGCCAGTCGCCGCGCCCCTCTCCAACCATCCAGGACAATGCCGCGAGCTGGGCCAACAAAAGTTAAGGTTGCCAAGCCCCAGTGCAGCCAGACATCATTGAGGAGGGGTAAGCCCAGACGGGCGAAGAGATCCAAGTGTCCGGCGGCGGAAATCAGCAGCAAAAAAGCAGCAGTGAGCGCTTGGCGAATGTGGTGTCGAGTCTGCTGTCGCTGCCGAGAGAGGGGATCCGCAGGCGCATCCAAGGCATCTTCCCACCCACCGAGAGGGGAAGGGCGATCTTGAGAGGGCTCCGCATTGCTGACGCCAACAGAACTCCCGCTGAAGAGGGCCTCACCCTCTGGACTGTAACGGCTGGGAAACCCTGCCTCTGTTAAAACCTGAGCCAAGTGCTGCGGGTCGGGCCGGATCCCGGGGGCAAACTCCACAAGGGCTGACTCGGTAACCAGGTTAACGCTGGCCTTAACCACCCCCGGCTGTTTCAGTAGGGCCTGCTCGACGGTGCGAACGCAGCCGGCGCAACTCATGCCCCCCACGTGGAGAATCAGGGACCCCGCCTGAGAAGGCGCTGTGGGCCCATCCTGGCCAGCCGGATCCGTTGGCCTGTCTGCTTTATGGGTCAAAGTGCTCCGCACTGCTGACGCGAATGCATCTGTAATGGCCATGTTTGTCCTCCCATGGTTGACAGCCCCCTCGCCCTACTGGCTGGCCTCATGTAGCGGTAGGCCAGGGCTCTACATCCCATTTTTCGCCAAACTCAATCCTAGGATCCCGGCGACAAAGTGCTCCCCACCGCTAACGCCAACGGCAAGGGGATGGAAAGCAATGGGTTAGGCAGTGCGGGCAGGCGGGGACATGAAGCTGGGAGGAATGGACTCGGGCACATACCTTTGCAAAATATCCTCGATGGTCTGCATCGCTTCCGCATCCAACGACCAGCCCCAAAGGCCGGATATTGCCTCCAGATGATAGGGTTTGCGCGCCCCCCACAGCGCCACACTCACCCCCGCTTGATCCAGCAGCCAGCGCACCGCCAACTGAGCCAAGGTCTTGCCATAGCGATCCTGAGCAAACTGGCTCAATGCCTCTGCCGCTTTTAGGTACTGGAAGTAGCGCGGTTTAACAAACTTGGGATCGATCCCGGCGCGCATGTCTCCTGAGGGGAAGGTGGTTTGCGGCGTCATCCGTCCACTCAGCAGACCTCGGCAGAGGGGACTGTACACCAAGGTGTGAATGCCGTGCTCTCGACAGTAGGGCAAGACATCTGCTTCGATCTGCCGCTCGAACAAGTTGTAAGGGGGCTGGGCGGTGTGCAGAGGAGCCACCTGACGAAACCGATCCATCTGTTCGGGGGAAAAGTTGCTGACCCCAATGGCGCGGATCTTGCCCTGCTGCAGCAACTGCCCCAGAAACGCAGCGGTTTCTTCAATCGGTTCCAAGGGATCCGGCCAATGAATTTGGTAGAGATCGATTACATCTGTTTGCAAGCGGCGCAGAGAATCCTCCAGTTCTTGGGCCAAGCGAGGCAGGCTGGAGTTGCGCACCACTTTGTTGCCCACCCACTCCAGGCCAGCCTTCGTAGCAATCACCACCCGATCCCGGCAGCCCGCATCTCGAATAGCCCGTCCCAGGAGCTCTTCCGAGAGGCCACGTCCATAAGCGGGGGCCGTGTCAAAGAGGGTGAGGCCCAGATCAATGGCTTTGCGAAGGGTGGCATAGGCCTCCTCAGGATCCGCAGGTCCCCACCAGTCGCCGGTCATTCCCCAGGTGCCCAGGGCCACCCGACTTAACTTCAGCTCTGTATCTGTGAGGGTGATGAACTCCATAGCTGCTCCTGTTGAGCAATGACCTCCCCCCAGCCAGAGATCTGAAGCTTGCAGCACAAGGGGTCTGCAAGGCTTTGACCCTCCCACTGTGGCCAGGGACCCTCTCCAAAAATCTAACAGACCTTACCGACGGCAGCCGAGGTTGCGTAAACAACCCAAGCCCATAGCCGGGGTTGGAAGGAGAGGAGAGGCTTTTGACTCTGCTGTTGTGAGGAACTGAATCGATAGGATCCCATTCGAGAGCTGCAGCGTCTCTCCATCCAGAACTTTTGCGAGGAATGGCTCTATGAAGCCCACTTTTGTTGTCTCTACTGTCAGCTCCGTCGGTATGGCTCTCCTGTGGGGATCCCTTCTGGCTGGAAGGGCTGCCCAAGCGCAGGTGATCACCCCTCTTTTCCCCTCTGGAACTCCCATCCCCGTCGAACCCTTGCCCCCCAGCCCGGACATTCCCACCTTGCCCATTGTGCCGGATCCCCGGCCTGTGCCGGCAACCCCTGCTCCCCAGCGACCGCTGCCCAGGGGGAGTTTTGAGGAGATCAGCCGCTACTTCCGGGATCTCAACCGCGCCAAAAACCTGGCCCGTCAAGCTGCCGAGATCGCCAATGGGGGCCTACAACGCTATCGCGCCGAAGCTTCCATGCACGGGGCAGCCATCGACTCGCCGTTTGAAGAGTTTGAAGATGCTTGGATCTTCACCTTCCGGGGGGGAGAGCCCGGCTTTATCCGGCCCAGCATTGAAACCCAGGTGCGGGTGGACAGGCGCACCTTTCAAACCACCATCCTCTACAATGGCCCCATCCGCTCTCTGCGCTGAGGGATCCCTGGCATAATCAAAAGGCAAAAGGGAAGGGATCCAGGCCATGACCAAGTTTGTCTTCGTCACCGGTGGAGTGGTCTCCAGCATCGGCAAAGGCATTGTAGCGGCCAGCTTGGGTCGCCTCCTCAAATCCCGCAACTACACGGTGTCGATTTTGAAGCTGGATCCCTATATCAACGTGGATCCCGGCACCATGAGTCCCTACCAGCATGGGGAAGTGTTCGTTACCGACGACGGCGCTGAGACCGATCTGGACTTGGGCCACTACGAGCGCTTCACCGACACCAACATGTCCAAGCTCAACAACGTCACCACCGGCTCCATCTACCAGGCCGTGATCCACAAAGAGCGGCGCGGCGATTACCAGGGCAGCACGGTGCAGGTGATCCCCCATGTCACCCAAGAAATCAAAGAGCGGATCCGACGGGTGGCCCGCGAGACCAACCCCGATGTGGTGCTGGTGGAAGTGGGGGGCACAGTGGGGGATATTGAGTCTCTGCCCTTTTTGGAGGCCATCCGCCAATTTCGCAAGGACGTGGGCCGCGCCAATGTCGCCTACGTGCATGTCACCCTGGTGCCCTTGATCAAAGCGGCAGGGGAGATGAAAACCAAGCCCACTCAGCACTCGGTGAAGGAGCTGCGCTCTATTGGTATCCAGCCGGACGTGTTGGTGTGCCGCTGTGAACAACCTTTACCCCGCGGGCTCAAGGAGAAGATCTCCGAGTTTTGCGATGTGCCGGTGGAATGTGTGATTCAGGCTCAGGATGCCCCCAGCATCTACGACGTGCCTTTGGTGTTGGAGCAGGAGGGGCTGGCGCAGCGAGTTTTGGAGATCCTCAACTTGGATCCCCAGCAGCCCGACCTGCGGGAGTGGGAACTCTTGGTGAAGCGGCTACACCACCCCCAAGAGCGGGTGGAGATTGCCATTGTCGGCAAATACGTGCGCCTTACAGATGCCTATCTTTCCGTGGCCGAGGCCCTGCGCCATGCCGGGTTGGCCCTCAATGCCGGCGTCACGCTGCGCTGGATCTCTTCTGAAGAGATTGAAAAGCGGGGGCCAGAGGCATTGCTTTCCGGTGTGAATGGGGTGGTGGTGCCAGGGGGGTTTGGCAATCGCGGCATCGAGGGCAAAGTGGCCAGCATCTGCTATGTGCGGGAGCGAGGCATTCCTTTTTTGGGTCTGTGCCTGGGCATGCAGTGCGCGGTGATCGACTGGGGATGTCACATTGCCCATCTGGAGCGGGCCAACAGCTACGAGTTTGACCCCGATACCCCCCACCCGGTGATCAGCCTCTTGCCGGAGCAGAAAGATGTGGAGGATCTGGGAGGAACCCTGCGGCTGGGCCTCTATCCCTGTCGCATCATGCCCAATACCCTAGCGGCTAAGCTGTACGGCGAGGCCATCATCTACGAGCGCCACCGCCATCGCTATGAGTTTAACAATGCCTACCGCAGCCTTTTTCTGGACTCTGGCTATGTCATCAGTGGGGTCTCGCCGGATAACCGCCTGGTGGAGATCATCGAGCTGCCCAGCCACCCGTTCTTCATCGCCACTCAATTCCATCCGGAGTTTCGCTCCCGCCCCAACCGCCCCCACCCCCTCTTTTTGGGATTGATCGAAGCCGCCCTGCGCAGCCGCCCTCAGCCTCATCCCCTGCAGTTGCAGAACATCGGCTAGCTGACAGATCCCTTGTCCAAAAGTGGGAGCACACCCCTAGTCCTAGTTCTGCAGAGCTTTGCTGAACATAAACTGCTACGGAATCCTAGGTTTCGCCTGTGGAGCAGCCGTGGCCTACTGCCTAAAACGAGGTCATCCAATCTGCCAAAATTTCCTGTCGGCGTGGATGGCGCAGTTTGCGCATGGCTCGTGCTTGAATTTGTCGGACGCGCTCTCGAGACAGGCCGAAGAGCTGACCAATTTCGGAGAGAGTGTGCAGGTGGCCATCTTTCAGCCCATAGCGGAGCTTGAGGATTTCTTGCTCTCGGAGGCTGAGCTGCTCCAGCATTTCTTCCAGTTGGGCAGACAGCAGGTGCAAGTCCATTTGCGATTCGGGAGTGGGGCCATTGGCGGCCTCGATAAGCTGCATCAGCTCCGTATCTTCCTCTTTGCCGACCGGAGTATGCAGCGAAAGAGTTTGGCGACCGGCTTCCAAGAGGGTTAAGAGAGCGTCCAGCTTGTCGGGGGAAATCTCCAGAGCTTTGGCAATCTCTGCTTGGGTGGGGCGACGGTTTAGGGCTTCGGTCAGCTCCCGCCGGATCCGCTTCACCTGGTTGAGCTTTTCTACCATGTGCACCGGGATCCGCACCAGGCGTCCCTGATTGGCAACGGCGCGGGTGATCCCTTGGCGAATCCACCAGTAGGCGTAGGTGGAAAACTTGTAGCCGCGCTCGTACTCAAATTTTTCTGCGGCTCGGATCAGGCCAATGGTGCCTTCTTGAATCAGATCCAGAAACGGCACACCGCGATTTAAGTACTTTTTGGCAATCGAGACCACCAGGCGCAGGTTGGCCCTAACCAATTCCCGTTTCGCCCGTTCCCCGGCGGCTCCCCCCTCTGCGATCAGCCGTCCCAATTTCACTTCCTGCTCGGCATTGAGGAGTGGGTAGCGAGCCATTTCCCGCAAAAATACGCCCACTGAGTCTTCCGAAAGCGAGGCTTGGGTCGCTCGGTTGCCGGGTTTGCTGAGCCGTACCTCAACCCGCTTCAGTGGAGGAGGAGAGTTCTGAACAGCTACATTCGTCCCATTCGGTTGAGATTTCATACAAACTCAAGCTCAAGTCCACAAGCGGGTGTTAAGAACTTTACTCAGTACAGGATGGAGGCGGCTAACCCTTCAGCAAACCCAACTTCTTTCAGGGATCCCTGCAGACACAGGGCAGAGATCTCGCCGGATTTCAAGAGGCTACTCGATGTCTCTAGGTTCAGACTTCAGCTTTTGCTAAGGTGGGGCGCAGACTAAACACTTCCGTGATGGTAACGGTCAGCATCCGGTAGGATTGTTAAACTGACTACAGAGTTGACCTTGTTTTGCAGTACACCATGCCACGCCAACGGAAGAAGTCGGATTTGCCCAGCAAAATTTGTCTTACCTGTCAGCGGCCTTTCACCTGGCGCAAGAAGTGGGCCAACTGCTGGTCGGAGGTGAAATATTGTTCTGAGCGGTGTCGCAATCATCGCCCCAAGGGATCCCTGCCTGCTTCCCGGCAAGACGGTTGGGACGGATAATGTTGTCTCAGGATCAGGACATAAGGGTTTGGATCTGTCGGGGTTGGCGATGCGGTTTCTCAAGTGGCTGTTGCACAATCCCCACGAGACGGAAGAGGAGGATCCCTTTTTGCGGGCCATCGCCCGCATAGAAAGCCTGATCTCGAAGCTACTGTCAATTTTGATGGTCGGGCTAATTGTAGTGGCAGTGGTGGATCTGGCCCGGTTCTTGGTGGCAGATTTGTTGACGGAGCCAACTGGGTTTTTCTCCACCACTTTGATCGAGATCTTCGGTCTCTTTTTAAATATTTTGATTGCGCTGGAAATTCTGGAGAACATTACCGCCTACTTGCAAAAGCAGGTGGTACAGGTGGAGCTGGTGATCGTCACCTCTTTGATTGCGGTGGCGCGCAAGATCATCATTTTTGATTTCGAGAAGCTGGGGGGGTTAGAGCTCATTGGGTTGGGGGCGGCGACGTTGGCCCTCTCGGTGAGTTATTGGCTGGTGCGGCGAGCCAAGCCCCCATCCCAGTCCGGGGAAGATTAAGCTCGGACAGAATCCTAGTAGGATAGGGGTGGAGCTTTCTTGCAAAGAACGTGCGTGTGCGATCTGAGGTGTCCCGCCTGGTAGGGTTAGCTGTGCTGACAGTGGTGCTTTGGGTGGGGTTGAGGGATCTCCCTGTCTTGGCCCGTCCGCATGCTTCTCATGCTTCTTATGATTTGCTCCTGGCACAACAATTGGGCAAACCCGTGAAAATCTACAACAGTCCCCCCCCAATGGTGATCGACCCGGCTAAGTCCTACACGGCCACCATGGAGACCACTGCCGGCACGATGGTTTTGGAGTTGTTCCCCCAAGAAGCTCCCCTCACCGTCAACAATTTTGTCTTCTTGGCCAATGATCACTTCTACGATGGCGTGATTTTTCACCGCGTGATTCGGGGCTTCATGATCCAAGGCGGGGATCCCACCGGTACAGGGCGGGGCGGGCCGGGGTACCGCTTTCCCGATGAACCGGTGCAACGTCCCTACAGTCGCGGCACTTTGGCGATGGCCAATGTCGGCCCCAACACGAACGGCAGCCAGTTTTTTATCATGCATGCCGACTATCCGCTGCCTCCCAACTACACAATCTTCGGGCAATTGATCGAGGGAGAGGATGTGCTGGACAAAATTGCAACGGCTCCCACCGGCCCCCAGGATCGCCCGCTGAATCCGGTGGAGATCAAGTCCGTTCGCATCTCGGAATCCAACTAGCTTGGGGCAACCCAGTGGAACAGTTTGGTTAAATTAACTTGGCCTCTGGCCTCATTTTTGCAACTTGCTCTTAGGGGGACTCAGGTATGGAGTTCGCTAGGCCCCGGCGAATGTCCCCCCGCATTCTGGTTCTGGATTTTGATGGTGTGCTCTGTGATGGGCGGGCGGAGTACTTTGCCTCTTCCTGCCGCGTTTGTGCTCAGGTGTGGGGCTTGGCTCCTACCCAGCTAGAGCCGCTGCGTCCTGCCTTCGACCGTCTGCGCCCGCTGATCGAGACCGGCTGGGAGATGCCTCTGCTGTTGTGGGGGCTGCAGCAAGGGATCCGGGAGGAGGACTTGCGCCAGGACTGGCCCGGCTGGCGTCAGCGGTTGTTGCAGCAGTCGGGGATCCCTGCCCCTTCTCTGATCCAAGCGTTGGATCAGGTGCGGGATCGCTGGATCGAGGCGGATCTGCAGGGGTGGCTGGGGCTACACCGCTTTTATCCGGGGGTGGCGGCTTGGTTACGCCAGGTTCAGGCTGCAGGGGAGCCGCGCTTGGCCATCCTCAGCACCAAAGAGGGACGGTTCATTCAGCAGCTCTTAGGCCGAGAAGGGATCCAACTGCCACGCCACCGCATTCTGGGCAAGGAGGTGCGCGCCCCCAAGGCCACCACTTTACAGCGGCTGCTGGCTGCCGCTCAACTGCCGGCTGAGGAGCTGTGGTTTGTGGAGGATCGCCTGCAAACGCTGCGCCAGGTGCAGAGGGTGCCGGAGCTGGAACAAGTTCTCTTGTTTTTGGCCGACTGGGGCTACAACCTGCCGGAGGAAAGGGAAGAAGCTGCCCGAGATCCCCGTCTCCGTTTGCTCAGCCTGGAACAGCTTTGTCAGCCCTTCGACTGTTGGATTGCCCCTTCTCCCCCACCGCGCCTTTCTATCAGTCCTGCCAGCTCGGAAGACTTGAGCCAGGCTCGGCCCACCCCTGGCCGGAAACGCCCGGAAGCCGGTTTGGCCTCTCTGGTGCTGACCTTGGTGGAGCTGTTGCGGCAGTTGATGGAGGCGCAGGTGGTGCGGCAAATGGAGGCCGAGCGCCTTTCTGCAGAGCAGATCGAGCGGGCCGGCAGCAGCCTACAAGCCTTGCGGGAGCAAATTCGACAAATCTGCAGCCTGTTGGAGATCGACCCGGCGGATTTGAACCTGGAGCTTGGAGATCTGGGCACCCTCCTGCCCCGCCAGGGGGACTACTACCCCGGACAACCCCATCGCGAGGGATCCCTGCTGGAGTTGTTGGATCGGCTGATCCACACCGGCATCGTCATCGATGGCGAGATTGACCTGGGGCTGGCGGACTTGGATCTCATTCACGCCCGCCTGAAGCTGGTGCTCACCTCCAGCGCCAAGCTCTACTGAGCCCGCGGATTGAGAGTGCTGATGGAGACGATTGGGAGAAGAGATGCCAGAAGCGGGAAGAGAGACCGGAAATCGCGGTATGCTGGCTGTGGATCCCCCTCATCTCTCTTGGTCGTCTTCCCCTATGGATGTTTTTGCCCCAACCGGAAACTTGTATGCCGGTGCCATTTGGCCGGAAGTGGTGGTTACCCTCACCCTCTTGCTCGTCTTGGTGGTGGATTTGGTTGGCGGGTCGGCGGCGCGCAAAAGTCTTCCAGCCCTCTCCATCTTTGGCTTAATTGGGGCCTTGGTGACCTTGGTGCTGCAATGGCAGCAGCCCCAGTTGGAGAGCTTCTTGGGCAGCTTTGCGGCGGATCCCATCAGCATTCTCTTCCGTGGCCTGGTGGTGGGGACGGCGGTGCTGACCGTGATGATGGCAGAGCGCTACATCGCCCAGTCGGGAGCGCCCACAGGCGAGTTTTATGTGTTGCTGCTCACCGCCACCTTGGGGGGCATGTTCCTTTCCGGGGCGACGGACTTGATCCTGGTGTTTGTATCTTTAGAAACACTGGGCATTGCCAGCTACCTGATGGCCGGCTACACCAAGCGGGATCCGCGTTCTTCGGAGGCAGCCCTGAAATATCTCTTGATCGGGGCCAGCAGCACGGCCATTTTCCTCTACGGCATGTCCCTGCTCTATGGCCTTTCCGGCGGGCAAACGAAGCTGGAAGCCATTGCCTCATCCATGGGGGATGCCGGCTTGGCAGGGATCATTGCTTTGGTGCTCTGCATTGGTGGCATTGGGTTTAAGTTGGCGGCGGTGCCCTTTCACCAGTGGACACCTGATGTCTACGAGGGATCCCCTACGCCGGTGGTGGCCTTTTTGTCAGTGGGATCCAAAGCAGCAGGCTTTGCCTTGGCGGTGCGCTTTCTGGCCACTGTATTTCCGGCCATGACGGAAGAGTGGCGGGCGGTGCTTTCGGTGTTGGCCATTCTGACGATGATCTTGGGGAACGTGGTGGCGATTGCCCAAACCCGCCTCAAACGGCTGCTGGCCTATTCTTCCATTGGACAGGCAGGCTTTGTTTTGATCGGCTTGGTGGCGGGCACTGAGGCCGGCTACGCCAGCTTGATCTTCTACCTCATGGTCTATTTGGTCATGAACCTGGGGGCCTTTTTGTGCGTCACCCTGTTCAGCCTGAAGACTGGTACCGATGAAATCAGCGAATACAGCGGCCTCTACCAGAAGGATCCCTTCCTCACCCTGTGCTTGAGCATTTGTCTGCTCTCGTTGGGTGGATTGCCCCCTCTGGCGGGCTTCTTCGGCAAGCTGTATCTGTTCTGGGCCGGCTGGCAGGCAGGGGCCTATACCTTGGTCTTGGTAGGGTTGGTCACCAGTGTTATCTCCATCTACTACTACGTGCGGGTGGTGAAAACCATTGTGGTGAAAGAGCCCCAAGAGATGTCGGTTTCGGTGCAAAATTACCCTGAGACCAATTGGCAGGCGGAAGGCATGCAGGCTCTACGGGTGGGCCTGGTGTTGACTCTGGTGGCCACCATCTTTGCCGGGATCCTCTCCAATCCCCTCTTTACCCTCTCCACTCAGGCAGTAGAGCAAAGCCCCTTCTTGGGGTTCCCAACTGCACAAGCATTCATTCCGCAGTCGGCAAGACTTCAGGTGGCAGTCAAGGGATCCCTGGGTTCGTCTGCTCAGACTGGCGAAGGATAGTTTTTGAGATTCTCTCCACCTCGAAGTTTTGGAAAGCAATGCTGGGCAGCGGGTGGACAGAACCTCAGTTCTGCGGATATCTCTCCGATCGGAGCAGTTCTCAGGATCTTCTCCCTTGCTGCGGAAGGGTGCTTGGCTGTGGCTGAGTTTGCACCAACAACTCAGAGGTGAGAAGCGCCCAGCGCTTTGGAGTAATGCCTCTAACTGATTCTTCGGACTGGGGGCAGCCGGAGAGATGGCTGAACCTGTTGCAATGTCGTCACACCTTTGAGCATCATCGCTTAATCAAGATCGCTTAATCAAGAAGATCAAGAAGGGGGTCTCCCCAGAGGAATCCGGGATCCCTTCAAGGTCGGCCTACTAGCGCCCACCGATCACAGCAATGTAGTTGGTCACCCATTCGTAGTAGGGCACGCAATCCATACGTCCATCGCCACAATCGGCCACAGGAGTTTTCCAGAAGAAGATGCGCTCAAAATTGTCGATGCCATTGATCTTGCATCCCTCTGGCCCCAGCAGCTCGCTGGCCTGACAAGCGGCGGGCACCACCGGCACCGAGCCAAACCAAGCCGCCAGATCCCCCTGCACCTTCGGGTTCAGAGAATGTTCCATCCACAGGTAGGCACAGTTGGGGTGTTTGGCAGTGGCGCTAAGCATGGTGGTATCTGCCCAGCCGGTGGCTCCCTCTTCCGGTATCACGCTGGCGACAGGTTGCCCTTCGGATCGCAACAGATTGACCTGGAAGGGCCAAGAGCTGGAAGCCACCACCCCTTCGTTGACAAAATCATCCACTTGCACCGCCGCATCATGCCAGTAGCGCCCAACCAGTTGCCGCTGCTGTCGCAACAGAGCTAGGGCAGCATTGAACTGTTCGCGGGTTAGCTCGTAGGGATCCGTGATGCCCAATTCTGGGCGGTGGGCTTTCAGGTAGAGGGCGGCATCGGCAATGTAGATGGGGCCATCGTAGGCTTGGATGCGGCCTTTGTTGGATTTGCCGTCTGGCAGGATTTTTTCTTCAAACACCACATCCCAACTGGTGGGGGGCTCCGGGAAAACCTTTGTGTTGTACATCAACACGTTGGATCCCCATTGGTAGGGCACGCCGTAATGCTTGCCATCCACGGTATGCCAGGGAGCATCCCGCAGGCGGGGGTCGATGGTCTCCCAACTGGGGATCAGGCGGGGGTTAATCTGCTGTACCCGTTCCCCTTTGATCAAGCGCAGGGTGGCATCGCCGGAGGCCGTTACCAGATCAAAGCCGCCCTCATTCATCAGGGCTACCATCTCATCGGAGGTTGCCGCCACCTTAACGCTGACTTGGCAGCCGGTTTCTTTCTCAAACTCGGTCACCCAGTCATAGGCCGGATCCGTTTCCCCCCGTTCGATATAGCCCGCCCAGGCCACAATCGAGACCGCCCCCTCTGGGCGACCTAAGCGATACAGGGGCCCGCGAGCAGCATGGGCGGAATGGGAGGTCAGCAGCAGCGTGAGCAAGGCCAAGCCCAACGAGAGCAGAAGAGTTAGCCAGAGGCGAAACAGAACAGACCCCAGCCTTTTGGCCTGTAGGGGAGTGAAGGGGTTCAGGTTGGCCATCACAGGCTTCTCCCAGGCAACAACTGCACTGGCACTAAGGGTAGATCATTCCTCAAAGAGATCCCGCTACATTGAAAACAATCTCGACAGCTCTCTATTCGACTCCACAGTTCTGGATCCCCCTCAATGGTTTCACTGTTGCCCAAGGATGGGATTCTGTCTCGCTCAAGCGACCAGCAGGGCGAGGTCAAAGCAATGGCACCGCAGGGAATCAAATGCCCTCTAAGCTGACGTTGAGAAAGCGGGCGATCTCGGCTGCTTGGTTTTCGATCTCAGTTAGGGAGGGAGGCTGGCCCACTCCGGTGAGGGGGATGTCACCGCGTCCTTTCACCCGCAAGTAAATGGCTCGGCGGGGGTTAAGTCCCTCTCTCAGCTCCACCCGCAGGCTCTGCACTTCGGCAAAGTCATACTCCAGGCGAACTTCGCGGTTTTTGCCTGGAAAGCCCTGCCGTACCAGGGTTATCTTCTGCGTGCGCCGGTCAAACTCGTTGTAGCCGCCCCCCAGGTTCCAATACAAACTCAGCCATTGGTACAGCCCCGCCAGGGATCCCAGCACCCCGTAAAAGAGCATGGCAATGCCTTGGGGAATAAACACCAGGCTGGCGGGATCGGAAAAGGGGAGGAGATTGCGGTGGAGATAGCTGGAAAGGCCGGCCAAGGTAAAACCCAGCCCTCCCCCCGTCAGCGCCACCGCCCAGAAGTACACGCTGGGCCGCCGTGACCCAATCACGGTGTAGCGCAGCAGATCTGCAGAACGGATTTCAGGAACAATGGCGGACACAGTTGGGATCCCTGCAGGTTTTCCGAGGTTGGCTTCTCCCATTTTATAGGCGGCAAGGGTTCTCCCTGGCAGAGGGGCGCTCAGGGGACTGTCAAGAGCTAGATTTGCCCAAGGAATGGCAGCGGAAGTCTTCCACGCCGCATAGCCTTCACCCCTGGATCCTCTCCCGAAGAGAGATACGCCGATGGGATCCCTCTCTCTTTAGGATTGGGTTTGACGTGGGGTGACAATCCTACCCTCCCCTGGGGCGACTTCTGGGGGGTTGGGCCGGATCGGCCCAACAGCATCCGAGGGAGAGGCAGAGGTGGGATCCGGCTCAGGAGAGGCCGTTTGTTGGGGTTCTGCGGCAGGGGGAGAAGGCTGAGGCTCAGGGGTTGGGTCTGGCAGGGCTGGCGGCTGGGGTAGGGCGTCTTGGGCTGTTCGTTCCCCAAAAGCCGATAAGGCAATGGCGGCTTCCCCGCGGCTGACCGGCTCGAAGGGGTTGAAGGTGCGGATGGGGCCAAAGGTGCGCAGCACGGTGGAGGCATTCTCCAGACTGCGATCCGCTACCAGAGCAGGAACAACCTCAGGAGGAATTTGCGCCGCATCGGTAAACCCCCAGCGCTCTTCCAGCTCTGCTCGGGATCCCTTGATCTGGCCGGGGGGTAAGTCCAGAGGCACCTTCATGCGGATCAGCTCCGCCCGGGACAGCAGGCTGTTGGGGCGAAACTCTCGATTGGCATCCCCGGTAATTAAGCCGGCAGCTCCCAGGGCTTGAATGTAGCGAAAATGGGGATCCTCTTCCGGCACATCCAAAAAGAGGGGGCGCTCTGAGGGGGATCCCAGGCGGATCTGCCGACTGGGCTCGTCGGCGTGGATGGCGTTGTTGGCCAGCACCAGCCAACGGGCAAATTCTCCGCGACGAACGCTGCGCTGCGGCTGAAATTCGCTGCCGGAGATATCGGCAAAAACTCCCAACCGATCCAGGTATCCCACCGAACGAGCCACCAGAGATCCCGGCTCCAGGTCTGCAAAGCGGCTGCTGTCCGGGCTAGGCCGGGGTGAGGACGGGGTGGGAGCAGGGGGGGCGGAGATAGAGGGCGGGATGGATCCCGGCAGAGGTTGAGGCGAGGGAGATGCCGGCAGCTCAGGTTGGGCTGTGGGCAGACCTACTGGGCGTACAGCGTGCTCCAGCCGTTCTCCCCACTCGGTTCCCTGACAAGCCGACAGCAGCCAGAGTAGCGGGATGAAGCTGCCGAGCTTGAGCCAGAGGCCGGGCCAGCATCGCACAGGTTTAGGCTGGTGATGCACCACTCTACCTTTCTCTATGGAGCCCATTTGCGGCTGAACTCCTCCAGCACGTCCAGCAGGTTAAGCAGGCTTTGCATCGGCAGCAGATCGGCTAGGGGCAATTCTCTGCGCCCACCCCCCACTTTCACTGGGATCCCTTGCAAGATCTCTGTGACGGCGTCCTCATCCACCTTGCCTGCCATCACCTGGGGTGCCAGTCGCTCCGCCAAAAGGGTATGCAGGTGGGCATCGCGCAGGTAAAGATGCCAGCGGGCTACATCAATGTAAACTTCTTTGCCAATGGCAGCGGCCAACTGCTCAATGTCTGGGTTGCTGGGCACTTTGGCCATCGCTCAGCTCCGTTGGGGGTTGCGTCTGCCCTTGCTCAATCATAGCCTGAACCCAAGGGATCCTCAGGGAGAGCTGGCAGCTGAGCGGTCGGGTAGAGGTAGGGCGAAGTTCTCTTGCAACTGCCGCAGCATCAACAGGTGCTCTAGGGCCAAGCGATCCCGTTCTGTCCGCAGCCGGCTCAGTTGGGCCTGAATTTGACGAATATCGGCCTCATCGGAGTCCCAGCTTTGCAAGAGGCGGTAGAGGCGCTCTTGTTGGTCGGCAATTTGCCGGTTTAGGCGGGCTAGGCGGCGGCTGAACTCCACATCCATTTCCTCTGCCAGCTCGGGATCCGGCAGCAGGGCCAGGCGATCCCAATGGATGCCCACGTCGGCCAAGCCTGGCGGGGACGGATCCAACTCCTTGAGGAGGGGGAAATCGGGAAAAAGCAATGGATCTGTCTGATCGGGGGTGGGGGGTTGAGGGCGAGCCACCGAAGGGGTGAGACGGGATCCGGGCGAAGGCAGGTTCGTGGGTTGGGGGGCGGGCTTCTGTGCATTGGGAGAGGGGCGCAACTCCTTCGGACTCTGTCCCGCTGGCGCGAACGGCGCTGCCAGATGGCTACCGCTGGGATCTGCCTGGGCCGACAGGGATCCCAGACTGCATAGCCAAAGGCAGACTCCTAGCCCACAAGCCCGGCGAACTGCTTTTTCCACCCTGCACTTCCCAGTCTTTCTCAAGCCTGCTCAGGTCATTCCCAGCCCACCCAGGACTCCGTGCGAGTATCGCGACCGGCTCCGGTTTCATTGGCGGGGCGAGATCCACGGTCGGGCATTGCCTCAAACAAAATCGAGTAGGCATCTTGTTTTTGCCCCGGCTCGAAGAGATAGCGTTGGGCAACACGAGCAGAGGCAGGCACGATAGCCACACGCACCGGCGGATCTTCCAGCGATACCAAAGGCTGGGGATGAGACCAACGCCATCCCGCCCAGCCCGCCCCTGCCAAGGCCACCACAGCCGCTGCCACCTGTCCCCAAGGGGTGCCCTTGCGTCGCCGCCAGCCCAGGCCGAGCACTGGCCTTCGATCCAGCTCATCGAACACACGGCTAATCAACAGCTCCGTCTGGATGGAATCTAAGGTTGGGGCCTTGAGATTGGCCAGACCAGCCTGTAAAGCTGCCAGTTGGCTGTACAGTTGCCGCGCTTGGGGATCGCTGGCCAGCCAATCTTCCACCTGCCGCGCTTCCTGGGACGACAATTCCCCATCCAGGTAGGCGCTCAACTGTTCAAAGCGCTCATCCACCACCGGCAGCTCTTGCTGGGGATCCCTGGGGTCGGGGTTGGGGTTGCCGCGAACCATGGTCACTCACCATTGAGGTAGGGTTTCAGGGTGGATTGTAAGCGGGCGCGGGCGCGGGCAATGCGGGACTTAACAGTGCCCAAAGACACCCCTGTGATCTCGGCAATTTCCTCATAGGCCATCCCCTGAATTTCCCGCAGCAGGATGGTCTGGCGAAAGGCCTGCGGCAGGTCACGGACAGCTTGGTGCAATCGCTCGTAGAACTCACAGGTGGCGAGGTGCTCATGGGGGCTGGGGCTCTCGCTGGGCAGCTCCCATTCCATCTCGTTATCCCGCATTTGAATTGGCGCATCCAGGGAAAGGGGCTGCTGCTGCCGTTTGCGCTTGCGCAGCTCGTCGTAAAACAGGTTGGTGGCAATCCGCCCCAGCCAACTGCGAAATTTTGCCGGCTCCTGTAGGCGTTTCAGGTGGCGGTAGGCTCGGATCCAAACTTCCTGGGCCAAATCATGCCGGTCGTGCCAGTCCGGGGCAAGATGGTAGAGCACCTTGTCCACATGGGCTTGGTGGCGACGCATCAACTCGGCAAAAGCCTCCCGGTGGGGCTGGGATCCCTGCTGACAGAGCAGCACCAGATCCGCATCAGCGAGCTTTTCGGGCCGCACAGGCACGTTCTTCACCAAGACCGACCAGCGCTGGCCACTGATGTCGCTGAGGGCAGCATCCATAGGCATCCATAGGTTGTAACAACAACAGCGGAGGGATCCCCTCCCAGGCAGAACCTCTACTGCCCAGACGAAATGGCAGAGTTTGGGTTCCCCCCGCCCTCAAACCCAGGGTAGCTCCAGAGGCTCTGAGGGCCATACCGGCAAGACCGCCTCCTCATTGGATATTGGCGCACATGGCAGGACGGTGGGCATAGGAGCACCATTGCAGGATAGCTCTTGAGTTGATAACTGGGCTACAGTGGGCTTGCGGTATGGTAAAATCCCGACCCGGCATGACTTCCGATGCTCCTGCTGCTGTCCTCTCCGAGCTCAAGGCGGTGCCAACGCTGGCCGAACTCTCAGCAACGTCCTTGCAATGGCTGGGATCCCAGGTCAAGCTGCGGGATATCCCGGCGGGACAGGCGCTCTTTATGCAAGAGGCCTGGGGCAGCGTGGTTTACCTGATCCTAGCTGGTTGGGCTAAGGTGCGGCGGGCTTTGCGGGCGCAAGACAGCACCAAAACCCTTGCCTTGCTGGGGCCGGGTGCTTGGGTGGGGGAAATGGCGGTACTGGATGAAGCTCCCCGCTCCCGAGATGTGCTGGCCTTAACCCCGGTGCGAGTGGCCGGGATCCCAGCGGCAACCTTCAAAGCACTGATGCTGCAGGAGCCGCAACTGTGCTACCAACTGGCCTGCAGCCTCTCCCGTCGCCTGCGCCTGGCCAACTTGCAGGCGGATCTTGACCAGCAGAGCCCCCCGGTGCGGGTGGTGCATACGCTGGTGCAACTGGCGGAAGCTTTTGGCGAGAAGACCGCCCAGGGGATGCGCATTGTCTACCCTCCCCCCCAGGATTTGGCCGATCTCAGCCAGGTTAGCCGGGAGACAGCCACGGCGGTGCTCGACCGTCTGCAGCAGCAGGGGGTTGTTCAGCCGTTGCCGGAGCAACAGTCTTTGCTGCTGATCCAGTACGCCAAACTGGTAGAGGCCACCCGTCTGCTTTAGATATTGACCCATGTTTCCCCAACCGATTTCCCCTCATCCAGGACAAGAATCTGTCTGGGACTATCCGCGCCCGCCTCGTCTGGAGCCCACCACAGAACTGGTGGAAGTTCTCTTCAATGGCGAGCTCATTGCCCAAAGCCGCCGTTGCTACCGTGTCCTGGAAACCAGCCACCCGCCTACCTACTACATTCCCCCCACCGACGTTCGACTGCAGTATCTCCGCCCCAGCTCCCGCACCTCTTTCTGTGAGTTCAAAGGAGCTGCCCGCTACTGGACAGTTCAGGTCGGATCCCAGACAGCCGTAGACGCTGCCTGGAGCTATCCGGAGCCCAGCCCGGCGTTTTTGCCCATCCGCGACTACCTTGCCTTTTATCCAGGCTGTGTGCAGGAGTGCCGGGTAGATGGAGAACGAGTCCGGCCTCAACCCGGAGGTTTCTACGGCGGTTGGATTACCTCGAAGGTCGTAGGCCCTTTCAAAGGAGAGCCGGGTAGCTGGAACTGGTAGGGGTAGAGCAGCGATTTCCGAGAGGGGATCCCTTTTACCGGGGAAAAGGACTACAGTTAAGTCGATGCGGGTAAGTTGTCCAAGGACTCCGTCCCGCTAGCATGAACAGGAGAGCGCGGACAAAAACCATGACGGTGCGGGTGCCCCTCGACTACTACCGGGTTTTGATGCTCTCGGCACGAGCAGATGAGCATCAGATTGAACAGGCATACCGGGAGCGGATCGATCTCAAGCCGGGCGAGCGCTCCTGGCTGCTGGGGTTCTCGCCACAGGCTGTGGAAGCTCGCGCTCAGATGATCCAAGAGGCGGCTTCCATACTGCTTAACCCTGAGGCACGACGAAACTACGACGAACACCTTATGCCGGCGGATCCCACCTTGTCAGTGGAGGAGGCGCACCTGCCGGGAGTGCTGTGCTTGTATTGCGAAGCCGGAGAGTACCAGGCTGCGCTGGACTTGGCTCAACAGATGTTGGAGCAGGGTCACCCTGCTCGTTCCGATGCCATTTTGGCGCGGGCCATCGCCCGTCTGGAACTGGGTCGAGAAGCCTGGCAACAGGGATCCTACGAAGAGGCGGCGCATTCTTTACAGGCAGGCTTAGCAGAGCTGGAGGAGTATCAGGCCTTTCCGCAGATGCAAGCGGAAATTCGCATTGACTTAGGCAAGCTGCGCCCCTATCGCATTTTGCAACTCCTCAGTCATGAGGCCCATACTCCTGCCCAAGCTGGAAGAGAGGCTCCTGCGTTCCACACCGCTGATGGGAACGGGGAGCGACAGCAAGGACTGGCTCTCCTCAAAGCCATGCTGGACGAACGGGGCGGCATTGAGGGGGTGGGACAAGATGGCTCTGGCCTCAGCACCGAAGATTTTCTGCGCTTTATCCAACGGGTACGTCGCCACCTCACCCTCAAAGAACAGCAAGAGCTGTTCGAGCGGGAGGCTGAGCGTCCCTCGATGGTGGCCGCCTACTTGGCGGTGCAAGTGTTGCTAGCGGCAGGTTATCTGGAAAATCGTCCAGCCCTGGTGCGACGTGCTCGCGGCTACCTGGTTCGTCTGGCGCAGCGGCAAGATGTGCATCTGGAGCAGGCCATCTGCAGTCTGTTGCTGGGGCAGACCGAAGAGGCGCTCGCCCATCTGCGCTCTACCCAAGAAGTAGAGGTCTTGCAGTTTATCGAGGAACACTCCACCGGCTCCCCTGACCACCTGCCAGGTCTGTGCCGCTTCACAGAAAAATGGTTCCAGGAGGAGGTGTTCCCAGAATTTCGCGGTCTGGAAGCCGCCCAAGTGACGTTGCAAGCCTACTTCGACAACCCCCAAGTCCAGGCTTACCTAGACGAGATGCCCAGTTGCGAAGACCCGCCGGCAGGGACGCTCTCTCCTAGTGCTCCGCACCGCTGTCGCGAACAAGCCCCCCATCCCCCGCCTCATTTGCCTGCCGTGGTGGGTGGTCCGCGCCCGCCTGAGCCAACCCAAGAATTGCAGCGCCCCCCTGCCCCTTGGCAACGGGGAGTGCCAGAACCCCCGCGTCTCTCGGATTTGCCCTCCTACCAGAGCACCCTCAAGCCAAGTGCATCTTCCCTTGCCGATGAGGGTTCTAGTGCTCCGCACCGCTGTCGCGAACGTGCCCACGACCGTTTTCCTCAGGGGGACGGAGTCCAAAGCCTACGGCCTGCTGGCGCGAACAGTTTGCAGGATGTGGAACGTTACCGCCGCAGCCGCCTGGGAGCCCGTAAGCGTCCTGCTTTTCCTATTGGCCTTCGTTTGCGCTCTGACCCGCTGACGCGAATGGCCGCGGTGGTCAGTGTGGGCATCCTCTCCCTGTTGGTCATCTGGCAAATGTTGCGGGGCCTCTTCACGCCGCCACCGGCACCACCGCTGGAGCAGCCGCAGGTGCAAATTGAGCAGCCGCCGGTTGACCTATCGCTACGCGACGCTTTCGCGAACAACGATCCCGGCCAGACGGAACCCATTTCCCCGCCTGAGCTAACCGGCCCTCTAGCGGAGTGGCAAGGAGTACAACAGGTGCGGGTGGTCTCCAACGATGGCCTCAACATTCGCCAGCAACCCAGCTTGACAGGAGCCATTGTCGGCACAGCCCCACGCCAAGCCCTGCTGCGGGTGGTGGAAGTACAGGCCGGAGAGGGACAGGTGCCTGTCTGGCTGCGCATTGAGCGAGATGGGGCTCCCGGGGGATGGGTCGCCGCCCAGTCGGGCTCTACCCGTCTGGTGGAACGGCCCTAGTTTTTCCTTACAGTCCTGCCCTTTTAGGGGGTATAGCCTGCTTCCTTCCCAACTGTTGTGGATATTCTGCGCAATGCCCCGCTGGGGATTTATCTGGAAGAGCCTCGTACCTGGCTACATTGCCTGGATCCGCGGGTTAAGCTGGCCTGGCTGCTGAGCTTTCTCCTCAGCCCTATTCTGGCCGGCAATGGCTGGCGCTTGGCCGTGGTGGTGGCTCTTCTGTTGCTGACTGTAGCGGCCCGTCTGCCGCGCCGGGTTTGGTCGGGCCAACTCTCCCTGGTGCTGGCCCTGAGCCTGCTCACCTTTGGGATCACCAGCTTGGCGCCGGATGGATTGGGGGTTTTTCCCCAGCCGCAACGGCAGGATATGCAGGTGGTAGGCTATGGGCTGATTCCCGTTAGCGGTGCAGAGCGCTCTGATATCGCTACGCGACGCTTTCGCGAACGCGACAGCGGGACGGAGTCCTTTTTGGCTGTAGAACAGGGATCCCCAGACCGTGCCTGGCGGGAGCAAACCCGTGCTTGGCAAACCCCTTACCGCTACCGCCTGGTTCAATTTTCCCTGTTGGGGCGAACCTTTCAGGTCTCCCGCCGTTCTCTATCGGTGGCGCTGCGGCTGGGCACCCTCATTTTTACGTTGCCCTACGCCACCCATTTGTTTTTGTTGACCACGGCCCCCGAAGAAATTGCCGAAGGGATCGGCCAATTGTTGCAGCCTCTCCGACGTTGGAGCTGGCCGATTGCCGAAGTGATTCTCACCCTCACCTTGGCGCTACGCTTTTTGCCTCTGGTGATGGAAGAGGTGCAAAACTTGGCGCGGGCAGTGCGAACTCGGGATGTGCGCTGGGGATCCCTGAGTTTCCGGGGCGGGATCCAAACCCTGCTGGCTTTGGTGGAGCGCTTTTTTGAAAACTTGCTCCTGCGTGCGGAACAGACGGCCATGGCGATGCAAGCCCGTGGGATGACCGGCCCAGACCATCCCCTGCGCTGGCACCGCCTACAACTGCGGCGGCTGGATCGCGGTTTACTGGCCCTATTGCCCCTGTTTTGGCTGCTCAGAACCTTGTCCCACTGAGGTGACCTGACCGGCGAGGATGGCTGGGTGTGGGTCGGCAATAGCTTTTTCCTACCGAGGGGGATGGGGCTCGTCGCTGCCCAGCGGCATGAGCAACCGAGAGACACAACGCCCATCGGAAGAGGGGTAAAAGGAGAGCTGACCCCCCATCCGTTGCACCACCCGTTGGCACAGGCTGAGTTCCAAACCAGGACTCACCGATAGAGGCGATTTGAGGAGAGGATCCGCGTAGATCACCTGCTCGGGAGCCAACTGAAGGGCGGCCATTAGGTGAGGGTCGAAGCTGCCCTGATCCACCACCAGCAGCTCTGCATAGCCAAAGTGCAAGGACTCCGTCCCGCTGGCGCGAACCGCACCGCTGTCGGATTCGCTGGCTTGGCTCCACAGATCCAGCCGCCCCCCTTCCGGGCTGCGCAAAACAGCGGCTGCCAACACCTCCCAGAGCACCATCTCCAGTCGTTCCGGATCCCCCTGGATGGCAATGCTCATGTCCCCATGGGCCCGCGGCCACAGCTTGCGTTTTTGGGTCAGGCCCTCCACCCGGCGCAGGGTTTTGCGCACCAGGGTTGCCAAGGGCACCGACCGGGACTGCGGCTGCACCTGCCAGGCTTCGGACTGCAACAACAATCCTGTGGAGACGGTTAGATCCCGCAGCCCTCTGCCAATCTCCACCACCTTTTGCCAGCGGGTGGCTTCGTCTCCAGGGATCTCCGGCACCTGACCCAGGCGGCGCAGGCTGTCCAGAAGGGCATTCTGCAGATCCAGCAGGCGGCGGTGCTTGTACCAGTTCAACTCCCTGAGCACTTCCTGCCCCTCTTGCAAGGTTTGCATCCAGAGCAAGCGCCGCAGCGTCCAGCCGCAGGTCTGGGCAATCAACATCACAGCCGCCCGCTCGTCGGGATCCCAAACCTTGCCCGCTTCTGCCCCCAAGATCAAAACTCCCAAAGCTCCCGCCTGAGATTCTGCTGGGACAGTGTTGACCAGCAGCCAGGATCCCAGGCTGGTAGCAAAGTGCTCTGCACCGCTGGCGCGAATGAGCCAGGTGCGGCTAGCAGAGGGGATCTGCTCCTGGGTAAGCGGGAGAGGTTCTGCTGACTGCAGCGCGTAGGCCAGTAGGGGATCTTGCAGATCGATCTCGGTGGGGCCAGTCTCCGTCCCGGCAGCAAAAGATGGCTGGAGCTGAGCCCGGCTCTCCCCTGGCTGCCAACTAACCATTAGGGCCAGAGGGATCCCCAGCAATTGGGCCGTTTGTCGAGTGGTGGTGGTGTACAGATCTGACAAGGTGGCCGAGTTTTGCAAGGTTAAACAAGCGGTGATCAGGCCCTTGAGCAATTGCTCTTGTCGTTGTCGGCGTTGTTCTGACCGAATTTGCCGCAGGATCACCCCCACCTGTTGGGCGATCCCCCGCAGCAGTTGCCGATCTTCCCGGCTCCAGGCCCGTAGCTGGGGATGCAACACCAAGAGCAGCCCTTCCAAAGTGCTCTGCACCGCTGGCGCGTTCGCGGAAGTGTCGCGTAGCGATATGGGTGTGTTGGCAGTACCACCGACCCCCGTATGGGTCAGCATCAGGGAACGAACTCCTGCCAGTTCCTGCCGCCAAGAGAGCAGGCGCAGATCTTGGTCGTAGTTTTCTGCCACCACCACCTCGCTGCGCATGAGATCCTGCCAGTCTCGGTCGCTCAGAGGGCTGAACTGCTGCGGCAAAGTCTGCTTGCCCTGTTGCTCCGCAACGCTGCGGTACTCGTAGAAGAGGCGGGGGATAGAGCTGTCGGGATCCACCGTCAACACGGCTACTGCACCAACTTTCAGACGCTGGCCTAGACCGACAATGGCTTGCTGGAGAGCCTGTTGCAGCTCTGCCGGGTTGTAAGCCGAGCGGCCCACCTGTTGCACAAACTCTTGGTCATCGGTCAACTGGCGAATGCGGCAATCCAGATTTTCCAGGGGTCTGGCTAAGGCCAACCCATTGGCGGCAGCAGCCACCAACTGTCGCTCAGCGGCTTGCCAGGTACGGGGCACATCCGATTGCACCCAGATCAACCCCAGCAGATCCTTCTCCAGCAAAATCGGGGCCACCAAAACAGCCTGGGCCCGCAACTGCTGCATCAACTTGGGGGGAACCTCAGAGCGAGTCGTCCCTGTGCCGCCCACTACGACCTGGCCATCGGCGAGGGCGTAGTATATGTCCCCCAATTCCCGCAGCGAAAGGCTGATCTCTCCTGTCGGCCCTGCTCCAACTTTAGCCCCTTTGGGAACAGGCGGCTGAGAGGACTCCGTCCCGCTGTCGCGGTCGCAAAAGCGTTGCGTAGCGATAACGGCTTTGGGGGCACTCCCGTGGGGGACGAACTGCCCCTGGCTACGTTCATGCCAATACACCTGAATGTGGACAGCACCCAGGAAAGACTGTAGCTCTTGCCTCACCAAGCTGACCCGTTCCTGCAGGGATCCCACCTGGCGCATCGCTGTTCCCAACCTCAGGAGTGGATCCTCAAGGCGCTTTTCGGTCTGCTGTTGCCAAGCGTTTTCCAACTCTTGCAGAGAGGCTGCCAACTGCCCCAGCAAAATCCCCAGAAGGGCTTTTTCGTCCTCACGGGGGGTAACCCCCCACATCTGGGATCCCAACATCAGGATCCCCAAGCAGCGCCGCCGTCCCACTGCCGTTCGCGACAGCGGGCCGTAGGCCGAGAAGGGGTAAATGAAACAGCCCTGGATCCCACCCAGTCGCCTGGCCTCCCGCTGCCAAATGCCCATGCGCGGCTCCTGAGAGAGGTCGGGCAGGCTGATCGGTCGCTGCTCGATCACCACCTGCTCCAGGATCTCCCCCGGCTGTAGAGGATGTACTGCTCGCAATAGAGTTTGATCCTCAAGAAGGGTCACCCCCCCCTGGCCCACCAACTGGTGATTGTGATAATCGTAAAAGGCTAGCCAGATCAGCGGCGCCCCAAACACCGCCCCGACATAGTCGAGGGTGAGCTGAATCAGCCCCTTGGCATCCGTTTGCTCTCGCATCTGTTGCAATGTCGCTTGCAGGGCCACCAGGGGAGAGACGGACCCAGCTCTATCCGTTTGCGTCAGGGGGACGGAGTCCTCTGAGGGGGGAACAGACTGAGCCATACCGTGTGGATCTACTCCGCAGGTTCCTCTGCAAGTCAATGCCGTATCAGCCAGACCTCAGCTTGTCTCTGGTGTGAGCCTTCTCGTCTCCCTGCTTCCTTGTTGCTGGGCAACGCTGAAGCGAACAAGCGAGCCTGGACTTGTTGCTGTTTGGAACAACTTTGGCATACTCCCCACCCCAAAAGGCAAGGATTCTTGACGCTTCAACGAGAACTGCCCATCCAGGTTGGTCTTATACTCCCTCCACGTCCGGCTTAACGTCGGGCGTTCGCCCCATCCTCAGTGCTACGCACCGCTGACGTGAAGGACAAGATGAAAGACTCGGCTCTTATCTCTCACCCAGCTCCCGTGTATTGACACTCCCACTGACTACAGTCGGGGGATTCTTACGCAGCCCAGAAACGAACTCGTAACGGCGCTGTCAAGACGCCTCTACACATTCGGATAGCTTGGTAGCCCCGTACTTCAGTACGGGGTGGAAAAGCCCGC
>DVDX01000074.1 GCA_015295985.1 Synechococcus sp. M44_DOE_062
GTAGAGTGATCAAAAAACCGTTGAAAGTTGAAGAAGGGGTTGCCGCTTGCAGGATTGGCAGCAAATCCAACAGGCCCTCAAGCAACACTGGGGTTACGAGACGCTGCGCCCACCGCAGGATCAGGTGATCCGGGCCCTGCTGGACAAACGCGACGCGCTGGTGGTGTTGCCGACGGGGTTTGGCAAATCCCTGTGCTTTCAGCTCGTAGCCCTGCTGCAAAAAGGGGTGACGCTGGTGGTCTCGCCCCTAATTGCTCTCATGGAAGACCAAGTTCAGGATCTCTGGAAACGCAAGCTGCCAGCAGCCTGTCTCCACAGTGAACTGGATCCAGCCCTGCGCAAGCGGGTGTTGAAGGCCCTTGAAGAAAACCGACTGCGCCTGCTCTATCTGGGGCCAGAGACCCTATTCAGCCCCCCCGTTTGGCAACGGCTGCAACAGCCTCAGGTGCAAATCAACGGCCTGATTGTGGATGAGGCCCATACGTTGGTGCATTGGGGGGGATCCTTTCGACCCGACTACCGCCGCCTAGGATTGCTGCGCCCGGCTCTGGCCCCGCTGAAGCCCGCCTTTCCCATTGCCGCTTTTACCGCCACGGCTGATCCCCAAACCTGCAGCCGCCTCAGCCAAATCCTGGGGCTACGGGATCCGGAGTGCATTCGCGCCGATCCCCTGCGGGCTAACCTCTCCCTCAACGTGGCGATAGCCTGGAGCCCGGCACATCGTCGTTGTCGCCTGCTGCGATTCCTGGGGGAAAATCCCGGCGCGGGACTGGTGTATGTGCGCACCCGGCGAGATGGGGAAGAGCTGGCCGAGTGGCTGGGCCGACAGAATTTGAAAACCGCCACCTACCACGGGGGACTGGAAGCAGGAGCCCGCCGTCGGCTGGAACGGGCCTGGCTGCAGGGGGAACTGCGCTTTCTGGTTTGCACCAACGCCTTTGGCCTGGGCATCAACAAGCTGGACGTGCGTTGGGTGCTGCATTTTCATCCCCCACCCACTTTGATGGATTATTTGCAAGAGGTAGGACGAGGCGGTCGGGATGGTGGCCCTTGCCGGGCCCTGATGCTGGTCTCGGAGCCGACGGGCCTGCTGGATCCCAGCGATCGCCGGCGCCAAGCCTATTTCTATTCCCAACAGGAGCGCCTTCAGGCCCAAGCACGCCACCTGCTCCAGACCTTGCCCCAGCAGGGATCCTACGCCGACCTGCCCCCCGGAGAGGCACGGGTGGCCCTGGGTCTGTTGCAAGAGATGGGCTGCCTGCACTGGCCGGATCCCTTTCACTTTCAGGTGTTGCACCGCCGTTGGCAGCCTTTAAGACGAGAAGATCCCTGGCGGGGCATAGAGGATCTGATCCACACTCGCGGCTGTCGGTGGCAGGCGATCCTGCCCCATTTTGGCTACCCTGGGGAGCAGCCCGGCCTGCCCTGTGGCACCTGCGACCGCTGTCGGCCTTCTCGTTAGCCTGTTGTTTGCCCTCAGCAACCCAGTGGGAGCAGTGGCTATGGAGAGAAAATAGCTGGGAGGAAAGAGCCTCTCTTCTCTCTTCTCGCTCCTCACTGCTCTAATTGCTGACGACCTTCCGGCTGTGCCCATGAGTGTTTCCGGATCTGCGCTTGAGGAACTTGACCGACCCTTGTCCCTAGCCCGGCAGGTGGCGCAACTGTTGGTGGTGCCGGTCTCGGCCCGTCTGGGATCCCAAGCCTGCTGTCGAGACACTCTCAAGCGACTGATCCAGGAAGTGGGGATCGGAGGTATCTGGCTCACCGAAGGACACGTCGCAGAAGCCCTGTTGCTGGTGGAAGAGGTGCAGGCATGGGCTGCTCTGCCCCTTTTGGTGGCGGTAGAGGCTAGTCGTGGGCTGGCCTTACAGGGGGCTACCTCCTTTCCCCATCCCCTGGGGTTGAGCCGTCTGGGATCGGAGGCAGAATGCTGGGCAGAACAGTGGGGTCGGATCACGGCGCGGGAGGCGGCGGCCATCGGCATCAATTGGCTGCTCAACCCGGTGGCAGAGCCGCTGGGGGAAGGGATGGGATCCCTGGCTTTGGCGGAGGATCCCCTGTCTGCTTTGCAACTGGCGCGAGCTTTTGTGCGTGGATGTGAGCAAGCGGTTCCCGAAGGGATCCTGACCACAGCCAGTTCCTTTCCGGGCCAAGGGGGAGTAAAGCCGGTTCAGGCTGGAGCGGAGCCGATTCCGGTCGCCTTGGCAGGCCCTGGGCCGAAGGCAGGAGACGTTCCCTGGTGTCCCCGTCTGAGCCTAACCCCAGCGCAGCTTCAAGAGGGGCCTTGGCTGCCTTTTCGAGGTTTGGTGGAGCAGGTTGGGGCAATCTTGGTTTCTCATGTGGTGCTGCCGGAGTGGGATGAGCGCTGGCCTATCACCCTCCTGCCAGGGCGGCTGACCCAACTGTTGCGCCAGGAATGGGGGTTTGGCGGGCTTATCGTCGTGGACAGCCTTGATCAAGGCTGCTTGGCAGAGCTGGCCAATGCTAGCGGGCCCAACTCATTGGCCGTGCGGGCTTTCCAGGCTGGTGCCGACTTGATTTTGGCCCCCCCCGATCCGATGGCATCCTTGGCAGCCGTCTTGGAAGCGGTGCAACAGGGATCCCTCAGCGCCGCCCAGCTTGCCCAGTCGGTGACGCGGGTTCTGCGGGCCAAACAGCGAATTCTACCTGCTGCCTCAGCTCTCCTCAAGCAGGTGTGGCCGGCCTTGGCGGAAACGGATTTCAGCGCCGTTGGCGGATGGATGGGGGCTAAGGATCCCACCGATCCGCGCCTCAACCGTGGCTCTCCCGCCGAGCAACTGAAGCCTTTGCTGCTGGGGGATCCCATCCCCAAGGACAAGGACTACGGCCCGCTGACGCGAACGGCGTTGGGAAAGTTGTTCAACAGGCGCTCCCACCTACCCTCTGCTTTGCACAGAGCTGCCCAGATGAGATCCCTCTTGGCCGAGAAGGACATTGCTCCCTGCCAAGCGGCTATGGCCCGCGGTGGCGTAGAAGGAGGACGGCCCCTCAGCCCGCCCACAGAGCCCGGATGGTTGAACTGGATCTGGCAGGATCCCCCCTTGGGTGCTGCCGATGTGCAGTTGCAGTCTCCCGCCCTCCATGTTCCGGCAGCCTTGGGCATGCTTCCTGTGCTCAGCAATGCCCTTACCCCTCTGCCTTGGCTGGAAGCCGCTCTAAACAATGCCCCAGGGTTGATCTTCCAAGGTTTCCTTCGGGATCCCTTGCCCAACTATGTGCTGGATTGGCTGCAACACCATCGGGAGCGGGTGGCAGCCGTCGTCATTTATGGTAAGTTATCTCTCTACCGCCGCCTGCAGGTGCACTTTCCATGGGCCAATGCCATCCACAGCCTCAACCGGGATCCCTGGGCTCAAGCGGAGGTGATGGAGCGGCTCTTCCCCCACCGCGTTATCTCAGAGGGATCGCAGTCTCAGGCGGCTCGGCAAACCATTAAGAAAAAGTAAATACTCTTACAGATTATTGGCAGGAAAAGGCTCCTGGGTTATCGTGTTGGTTGAAATGTAAAAGATTGAAACGGTTTCTCTCAGCGTTGTCTGTGTCTCCCTCCCTCTCAGACACCACTCAATCCCGCAGCGGCCAGTCCTCGACTGGCAGTTGGGTTGAGTTTGAGCAAAAGCAGCTTCAATCTCCATCCCAACAGCGTTTACAGCCCTTCCTCAAATCCTTGCAGCAGCTCTTGACCAGTATCTGGGCCCAAAAAACTCGCTGGGGTCTTGCCCTCCTTAGCCTGGGGCTGGGGATATTCACTTGGGCTTGGCTAGGTGCTGGGGCTCGTCTGGATCCCTACACCGCAGCCGTCCTTAGCTTGGAGGGGCAGGTTAGCCACGGTGCATCCTTGTTTGCCCTCAACTGTGCCGCCTGCCATGGGGAAGAAGCGGATGGGCGGGTGGGGCCCAGTCTGCGGGGAGTGAGCAGCCGCCGCTCGGATCGGTTTATTATTCAGCAAGTAACCGGTGGCAAAACGCCTCCCATGCCCCAGTTCCAGCCGGATCCCCAGGAGATGGCGGATCTGCTCAGCTACTTGAAAACCCTCTGAGGCCGTTTCATGGGCCTGGCCCAGCAGCTTGCTTGCTATGCTCTCTGGCTGGCCTCCGTATTTGCATTTGCGGAATGGCTGCGCTCTCGGCAGGTGGACGGGGAATGGGTGCGTAAGGTCATCCACATTGGTGTAGGCAATATCATTTTGTTGGCCTGGGCTTTGCAAGTGCCCCGCTGGCTGGGGGTGGGGTTCTCTCTGGTGTTTGCCGGCTTGGCGCTCCTCTCCTACCAAGTGGCCATCTTGCCCAGCCTGAATGGAGTGGGTCGCCGCAGCTTCGGCACCTGTTTCTACGCCATCAGCATTGGCCTGCTGCTGTTTTGGTTTTGGTGGCCCCAGCGACAGGTGTTCGCGGTGATTGGCATACTGGTGATGACGTGGGGCGACGCCTTGGCGGGTCTGGTGGGCAAAACTTGGGGCAAACACTCCTATCAACTGGGATCCCTTCAAAAAAGCTGGGAGGGATCCCTGACCATGTGGGCGGTGAGCAGCTTGGTGATCGCGGCTCTGCTGCTGGGGTACTTTGGCTTCTCTCCCCCTTTGCTCGGAGTAAGCCTTTTGGTGGGAGGAATGGCCATGGGACTGGAGGTGTTCTCTTGGTGGGGGTTGGATAACCTAACTGTGCCCCTGGCCAGTGCTGGCCTCTGTTTTGCTCTGCTGCAGATCCTCAATTATTTGTAATATCTGCTACAGAAGTCTCCTCTCCGATCCCCGGCGGTATAGCGTGGAAACAGCCCTTTCTTCTTCTCCACCATGGCTGCAAGTTCTGCGCTGGCCTCTTCTGCCCCGCCCTCTCCCGCCCACATCTGTCCCTTTGCCCAGGCCTGTAGCTACCTGGATTGGGCAGCTCGCGAGCTGAAGCTGGATCCCGGCTGGGTGGCGATCCTCAGCACTCCCCGCAAAGTGGTGACGGTGGCGATCCCCGTGCGGCTGGACAACGGACACATCCAGGTGCTGGCGGGCCATCGGGTGCAGCATTGCAACGTTCTCGGCCCTTACAAAGGGGGGATCCGCTACCATCCCGCGGTCACCCTTGAAGAGGTCTCGGCCTTAGCGATGCTTATGACCTGGAAATGTGCCCTCATGGGCATTCCCTACGGTGGGGCCAAAGGGGGGATCCCCATCGATCCGAGGCGTTATTCGGTCTCGGAGCTGGAGCGCATCACCCGCCGTTACATCAGCGAGCTGATCAAGGATATCGGCCCTGCAGAGGATATTCCCGCTCCAGACATGGGAACTTCCGCCCGTGAGATGGCCTGGATGATGGATACCTATTCCATGAATGTCGGGCATGCGGTGCCGGGAGTGGTAACGGGCAAACCTCTCTCGATTGGGGGATCTCGGGGGCGAGAACTGGCCACCGGACGGGGGGTGATGATCACCGTACGGGAAGCCTTGGCCCGACGCGGTGGATCCCTGGCGGGGGCAACGGTGTTGATCCAAGGTTTTGGCAATGTGGGCGGGGCAGCGGCCAGCTTGCTGCATGAGGCGGGAGCCAAGATTGTGGCGGTTTCCGGCAGTTCTGGGGGCCTTTACAACCCCAAAGGACTGGATATCCCTGCCCTCAAAGCCTACATGAAGGAACAGGGAGGCCGCATGGCAGGCTTTCCACAAGCTGAGCCCATCAGCAACGCCGAGCTGCTGGTGCAAAAAGCGGACGTGTTGATCCCTGCCGCTCTAGAAAATCAAATTACTGAAGCCAACGCCCACCAAATTCAAGCCCAGATCGTGGCAGAAGCTGCCAACGGGCCAACCACTCTCGCCGCCGATCGAATTTTGGAATCGCGAGGGATCCAGGTATTGCCGGATATTCTGACCAATGCCGGTGGAGTGGTGGTGAGCTACCTGGAGTGGGTGCAGGGACTCTCTTATGTCTTCTGGGATGAGGAGCGGGTCAATCAAGAGATGGAAGGTCTGATGGTACGTGCCTTTGAACGGGTGGTGCAAGAGGCCGAGCAGCGGCAAGTGTCGCTGCGACTGGCTGCCTACACCCTGGGGGTAGGCCGAGTGGCCCAAGCCCTACAGGATCGCGGCCTTTACCCGTAAACCGGGAACTCTTGGCTCAACAAGCCTACTTGCCAAGGTTCGATTGCCCTTTTCTCAAGCCCGACGGCGTTCTTGCTCCTGCTCTTCCTGCTGCTGCCATTGCTTGAGCAGCTCTTTTGCCGCCTGTGGGGTAAAGTAGTCCAGCTCCATCAGCTTGCGGTAAGTCAGAATTTGCCGCATCTCCAGGGGCATGTCTGCTTTTTGGTAGAAGTAGCGAATGCGATTGATGTTTTGCTCCATTTCGGTAAACTCTTGCTCCCGCTTCATCTGCTTTTCCTGCTTGAGCACCTCATGGGGAGCCGAAAGGCGGTTGTAGTTGGGGATCCGTTGCGTGCCTGTGGTTTTGCTCGCAGCAGGCACACGGTGGCCTCCGGTTTGTCGGTTGTTGGCCTTGTTGGAATTGAAGAAGAAAGAGAGCATCGGCAAACCTCACACAAATAGATAGACAGCGGGAAACCTCACACAAATAGATAGACGGCGGGAGCTTAACGCCAAGTCAACACTATCAAGTTTAGGTGAAGAAGCTTGTGATCCAGATTCTCCTTGGAAAAACCCGTACTCCTGAAGAGACGCTGTATCTCTCCACCTCTCCTACCCCCGCGGATGGTTAAGGGAAAGATGGGGTTTGGCCTCAAGCCAATCTACTCATGAGTCAAGCCTACCGTATTTACACGGAAAATGACTGGGATCACGCCCGGAAGCCCAAGATATTTACGTATCTTCACGCCCTTGCGTTCGGGATCCCTGTATCGGATGTACTTTCCCGCAGGCCGCTACAGGTGGGATTCGTCTCCGCTCAGCAGCCAAGTGACCGATACCCCCAACGCCTTGGCAAAGGCCACCAGTTCCTTGTCAATGACGCGCCGTTTTCCCTTTTCCACTTGGCCGATCTTGACGTAGTCCAACTGCACACCGTACTTGGCCAAGCGGCCCGCCAGTTGATCTTGGGTGAGTTGCAGCTTCTCCCGTACCCAGCGCACCCGTTCCCCAATCAAGTTGGCCGATGGATGGTGCCGCTCGTTAGACTCCATAGGAGCAGAAAGCTGTGAATACTGTGAATATTCTTTTCTAAACTGAGGAAGTCGAGGGATCCCCACAGGGTAGCCTAAGCTGGCAAGGTTCACTTTTCCTGGGATCCCACCCGTTAGCCGTTGAGCTGACCAGCTCACGAACAATCTTACCTCAAGGTCTAGATCGAAAATCGCTTACCGTTTTTCAGCGGGCGACCCCTTGCTCGCAAGGACTTGGCGGACGGGATCCCTGCTGTTCCCGCATCCAAGCGGAAAAATCTCCGGACAAAAAAGAGGGGCATGATCGATTTTCGCTCGCAGCAGCAGCAGAAACCTTTCTAGACTGGGAGATGAAGTTCTCTCCTCACCTGGCCGTGGTTTTTTCTCGTCCTCATCCTGAACACTCTGCCTCTTCGCCTCAGGAGTTTGACGATCTCTGGTTCGACCCTGAGTCTGCCCCCCAAGATGCTCTTGCAGAAGTTGATCCAGAGCCGGTTGCCGGCGGATCCCGGTTGAACGAGGACGCTGTCGATCACTACCTGAATACCATCGGTCGCGTGCCCCGCATCGATCACGCCGAGGAAATCGAGCTGTCGCGCAAAATTCAGCAAAAACTCCTCATCGATCAAGCCCGGCAGGAATGGCGGCAACAGCGGGGGGAGGATCCCAGTGACGAGGCTCTGGCGGAGGCCCTGCAGATTTCTGTATCCACCCTTCGCTCCCGCATCCGACAAGGGGAGCAGGCTCAACGCAAGCTGATCAACGCCAACCTGCGCCTGGTGGTCAGCGTTGCCAAGAAATACCTCAATCGAGGGGTGCCATTTTTGGATCTGATCCAAGAGGGCAATATCGGGTTAATCCGGGCCACCGAAAAATTCAATGCGGAGCGGGGGTTTCGCTTCAGCACCTATGCCCATTGGTGGATTCGCCAAGGCATTACCCGTTGCATTGCCAACCAAGCGCGGACGATTCGCCTGCCGGTACACATGGTCGACAAAGTGCGCCTGCTCAAGCGCACCAACCGCGAGCTGATGAAGCTACAGGGGAGGCGGCCCACAGAAGTGGAGCTGGCAGAAGCCCTGGGCATTAAAGTCAAAAAACTGCGCATGATCCAGCAGGCTGCTGCTTTGCCCCTGTCGCTGGATGTGCCGGTCGGCCAAGAAGGAGAAAGCCGCCTTGGAGATTTGCTGCAAGATGAGCGGCAAGAGCAGCCCTTTCAAGGGATCCTCGCGCAATCGCTGCAGCAGGATGTGCGTTCTGCCATGCAAACCCTCAAGCCGATTGAGAGGCAAGTGCTGGAGTTGCGCTATGGGTTAGATGGGCAACAGGCAAGAACCTTGCGGGAGGTGGGGGATTACTTTAACCTGACGCGGGAACGGATTCGCCAGATCGAGCGGGATGCCCTGCGCAAATTGCGGGTGGGCTATTCTTCGCGGGCGTTGGCCCAGTACATCCGCTAGTGGCTACAGACCTCGCAGACTGATTTCCTGACCGACCTCTGCCCAGGGACAGCCTTTTTTCAATCTTTTTGGGTTAACACCATAGCCCCTTGAAATGGCGATCAAGGGATCCCTTATCCCCACGGCCAGATCTGGTCAAGACGACTTTAGCAGGCAACTTCTCTGGCTGTTAACTCGGACGATCTGCTTTCTCCAGTGTTAAGGCACCCGTGATGGATACTGCCAGCGCCTTGGCCTTTGTGCATTTCTGCCCTTGATCACCGGCATAGCAAAAAGGCTCAGGTCGTTGACCCAAGCCCACCCCATCATTCACAGCAGATGCCAGGAACCAGACTTGAACTGGTGACACGAGGATTTTCAGTCCTCTGCTCTACCAACTGAGCTATCCCGGCTCTGGGCTTACTATCTTACGATGCCGAGAGGGCTTTCGACAACTGGTGGCACCCCCAATTTAGCCAATCAATTTCTCCAAAGCCTCCATCTGGGGGATGCAGAGAACATCTCGGTTGCGATCCCGGCGGATCAGCTCCTCTTGCTCCAGCTTAGACAGAACGCGAGTGACCGTTTCCCGAGCCAGGCCACTGAGGCTGCTTAGCTCCCGATGGGGCAAGTTGGGGATTTCTACACCACTCCGGCTAACCCGGCCACGAGATTCGGCCAAGAACAGCAAAATATCGGCAACACGGGCCGTACTGCTGGCCTCGCGCAACTGCAGGCGACGGTTGATCTGCCGTAGGCGGCGCGACATGAGTTGAGCAAGGCGGATGCCGGCCTGAGGATCTGAAGCCAAAAAAGCCAGAAAGTGCTGAGCCGACAGACAACTGACTTTGGTGGCTGTTAGGGCTATAACGTCGGTAGAACGAGGCGCTTCGTCCAAAGCAGCCATCTCCCCGAAGACTTCTCCCGGACCAAGAATGGTGAGGGTGATCTCCCGACCTTCGAGATCGTGGGTGCGAATCTTGACCCACCCTTCCAGGATGAAATAAACGGCGTTACCCCAGTCATTTTGTAACAAGATGGCCTGATTGACTGGGTGGGAGCGCAACGACATTTGCCCGGCCAGAGGCTCTAGCCTCTCAGGAGGAAAGCCCTCGAACAGGAGCATCAGGCGAAGGTCATCTGGAGTTACATCGCTCACTGTGGGATCCTCCTGCACGCGGTCGGTTCTGCTTGAGTGGGATGGGAAAAAAGACACACATTCGGATAGCTGGGTAGCGCCGTACTTCAGTACGGGGAGGAAAAGCCCGCAAGCGGCTTGAGTCGCTCTAGGCTAGACTATACCTAGTCGCCATCCTTGGTGAAAAACCCAATCGGCGACTTACAAGCAAGTAAGCAGAACTTTGGGGCAAAACCCCAAGGAACTGTGTAGGGGCGTCTTGACAACGCCTTTACGGGTCTCTTTGTGGACTGTGTAAGAATCCCACGACTTGAGTCGTGGGAGTGTCAAACGCTCCCCAGCCTACTGGCTTTCTAGGCCCTCAGGTCTGGCAAAGGGAACTGCGTAGGGATAGGACAGGGCTTTAGACCCAATTTTGACCTCTGCTTTGGGAAGGGATCCCTGCCCAAAAAAGCTGCTGCCATCCTCTAACCCAGAAACGGCAAAATCCATCTTGCTGATAGCAATTCTCCCGACTTTGTGCAGTTTGAGTCGAGATCTAGACCTGCTGAAGTTGAGATTGCCAATCTTGGCTGGTATCCAAAACCTTTAAAAAAGGCCGTTCCGACTCGGAAAAATCCTGCCAGTGGGCCTGCTGTTGGGAGAGCATCTCGGCGGTGGCATCGGCAATGTCAGCAGAGGGCTGCTGATCCCCATCGATGGAACCAGCTTGGGCCAAGAGGGGCTGAGGAGCTAGGCTGCGACGTTGCAGGCGCTCCCGCAAAACAGGTTCAGGGGCGTAGCAGTGGAGAATGTGCAGCGGGATCCCTTGGCGTTGGGCCTGCTCAATGGCCATTCCCCGCAGTGCTTGCCGGTCGAACTTGGCATCCAGAATCACGGTGTAGCCTTCCTGGGCCAGCTCTACCCCCAACTGCACCAAGCGGCGGTAGGTTTTATCGGTCATCTCCGGGGTGTAAACCTCCGGCCCCCCCCGTTGCCGCAGAGGGATCCCGGCCAAATGCTTGCGCACCGCATCGGAGCGAATGTGAATGGCCCCCCGCTGACGGGCCAAGTGACGGGCTACCGTGCTTTTGCCGGATCCCGACAATCCCGACATCAGGAACAACTGCCCCTGCTTGGGGAGGGTGTATTCCCAGGCAAGGCGGTAATAGCGGGCGGCGGTACTGAAGGCCGTGGCCTTGGCTTCCTCTGTTGCCGTGGGATCCTCCAGCAAAAAAGAGGCGACCTTGGCCCGCACGTAGGCTTGGCGGTTGAGATAAATGGGCAAGATCTTCAGCCCTTCCCAATCTCCGGTTTCTTCCAGGTAAGTGTTCAAATAGACGTTTCCCAGATCGGGGCGATGGCGGGCATCCAGATCCATCACCGCATAGGATACGTCGTACATGACGTCCACAAAGCGGAAGGCTTCGTTGAACTCGATGCAATCAAAAAGCAGGATCTTCCCTTCCCAAAAACAGATGTTGCCTAGGTGCAAATCTCCGTGGCATTCGCGAATGCGGTTTTGTTCTATTCTTTGTTGGAACAGCTCCTGCCGCTCGGCAAAAAAGTGATTGGTGTAGGCTTGGGTTTCTCGATATTGCTGAGCTGTTTGTGGGCCGTCGATGTAGCGCTGAGTTTGGGCGTAATTTTCGTCAAAGGCTTCTCGCACCCGCTCTGGTCGGCCAAAGCTACGGATGTAATCGTTGGTCTCAGTCTGGGCGTGAAACCTCGCCACCACCCGCCCCAGATCCTCCATCAAGGCTGGCGTCAGCTCTCCCCGCTCAAGCAGGTTGCTGAACAGTTGCTCTTGGGGAAATTGCCGCATTTGCAGAGCGTATTCTACAGGCTCGCCGCTGCCGTTGAACTGAAATCGGCCATCGGTCTGGACAATAGGCAACACCTGTAGATAGAGGCCGGGAGCCCCGCGCTGGTTCATGCGCAGCTCTTCTTGGCAAAAGTGGCGTCGCCTCTCCAGGGTGGTGAAGTTCAAAAAGCCAAAGTCCAAAGGCTTTTTCACTTTATAGGCATAGTCCCCTGTCAGCAGAATGTAGGAGATGTGGGTTTGAACAAGCTGAATGGGATCCCGTACCGGATGAGGGTAGAAGGTGGGATCCAGCATCGCTTGGATCAAGGGGGGCAGGTGGGCATCGACCATGAAAAACGATGGAGATGGAAAATGTTTGGGTTAGGGATCCCTATCTTCCGCCAACAGAGCAGATTGTCCTATTCCCCAAAAGGCAAGGCAGCTTCCTGTGGGGAAAGACGGATAAGGCTGATCCCCTGCTGAATTAGCGTATCTTGAGCAGCGCTGGAGAGGGCGTAGGGCCAGACCAGATATTTGGTGTTGACGTAGTCTTGTCCGCGCTTGGCCAGGTTCACCTGTTCCGAGAGCATGCGCACATCTGGCCCACGGCTAATGGTGGCTTCGGCTCGGCGAATGCGCTGCATCAGTTGGCTGAACAGCTCCTGGGGCTGCTGCACAAACACCACAATGGCCAAGTCACAGGGGTTGTAATAGTTGCCGATGCCGCAGAGGAGCAGGGCTTCGCTGGAGAGAACGAGGGTTTCTTGGTCTCCCAGGGCCACCACCGGGTACAGAAAGGTGCGCACATCTTCCAGTTGCCAGTGGTTAAAAGAGTGGCTATCCACCTCCCCCCGCACCCAAGAGGAGATGGCAGGAAAAACCGCTTCGCTCAACAGCCGATAGGCCGTTTGCGGTCGTCCCAGCCAGCAGAGGGCATTTTCGTAGAAGCTCTCGTTCTCCAGCAGGTGGGGGGTGAGAGGAGCAACCATGGCAGATTCTCGACGGCTTTCTCCAGCATGCCTACTGGGGGATGGTTAAGGCAATTTTGCCCAGAACGGATCCCTGCTCCAGCAACTGGTGGGCGGCAGCCGCTTCGGCCAAAGGGAAGGTATGGCTGAGCTGGATCCGCAGTTGACCTTGGTCGATGAGGCGGGCACACTGCCTGAGGATTTCCGCCTGATTTTGCTGGGCGTTGGTCAGGTTTTTCAGCATCGGGGTGAGCATCAGCTCGAATCCCACCCGCAAGTTGCGGTCGCGGGCCACCCGCCAGTCGGTCTCCGGGGCCGGAGCCAGCAGGGTGACAATATCTCCGTACACGCGCACTGCGGGAAAGGTCTGCTCCAACACCGCGCCGCCCAGGGTATCCAGGGCAAGATCCACCCCCTCCCCCCCTGTCCAGTCCAAAACGGCGCGCACGAAGTCTGTCTGCCGGTAGAAGATGGGCAAGCTGGCACCTAGGGAACGGACAAACTCCGCCTTTTCCGGGGTGCTCACGGTGGTGGCCACTTTGGATCCCCGCAGACGGGCCAGTTGGATGGCCACATGGCCAACTCCACCCGCTCCCCCGTGGATGAGCACACTTTGGCCGGCCTGGAGACGCCCCCGGTCGTACAGCGCTTCCCAGGCGGTGATCAGCACCAGTGGGGCAGCGGCAGCCTCTGCAAAGCTCAGAGTTCTGGGCTTGGGAGCCACAAAACGCTCGTCCACCACAATTAGCTCGGCGTAATTCCCCGCCTGTTTGCCCAGACCCCCGTGGCAGAAGTACACCTCGTCTCCTACCGCAAAGTGCCTGACTCCGGAGCCCACAGCTTCCACAACACCGGCACCGTCACATCCCAAAATGGCCGGCATCTCTTCTGGATAAAAGGTGCCCCGTCGCCGCAGCTTGGTGTCGATGGGGTTGACGCCGGCTGCCCTCAGGCGGATGCGTAGCTCCCGCTCACCGCGAATCTGGGGTTCAGGTACTTCTCGGAGCTGCAGAACCTCTGGCCCGCCGGGCACACTCATGACTATGGCTTTCATGCGCTCAAGTTGATCAGTTCCAGTTGGATTGGCCCGCTCAAAGGATGCAGGGTGGAGTTTGTTCCGGTGATCTGGTACCGGTGATCTGGTAATCAAATGACTGGCATCCCCCCATTGGGAAGGGAGAAGACTTTGACGGTATTGCTTTGCAACCCCGCGAGTTTTGCAGACGCTCTTTGTCCATTTTAGAGTCAGCGGCGCTCCGTCTTCTGTCAAGCATTGCCATCTGGCAAGCCGCATTCCTCCCCATGCCATACGCTACACCCCCAGCTCAAAGCCCGCATTGTGCAGAAAGGGCTGTGTCGAGAAATTCCCGGATCAGGGGCAGCACTTGTTCCCCATGCAAGGCAGGAATGGCGTGGCTGGCACCGGGCAGGATCTTGAGCTGAGCCCCAGGGATCCCTTCTGCGTAGGTTTGGCAGTGCCAGAGGGGAATGGTGTCGTCCTGTTCAGCGGCGATCACCAGTGTGGGGGCCTGAATGTGTTGGAGATAACGTTCAACCGTATCGACGGCAGCTTGCGGGCGCAGACGTTGTCGGAGGAATTGCCGAGCGACTGGCTGTTGACGCAGGGATCCCCGCAACCACAGGAGCTGGGCCAGTGTGTCTTCCCTATGCCACCAGTAGGCCAAGGGGGTGATCGCCTGCAGCAGCCAATCTACCCAAGCGCCTTCCCAAAGCAAGGGCCGCAAATGGTTGTAGCGTCTCACAAAGCCGTCATCCCGGATCCCGGCAGGAGCCAACAAGACCAACCCCCGCAGCGGATACCGCACGGCATAGGCCGCCGCCACCCATCCCCCAAAGGAATGGCCCACCAAAACCGGATTAGGTAGGCCCAGCGTTTGGATGAATCCACGCACAAACTCCACTTCTGCAGCAATGTCGTAGGGCAAGGCCGGTTGGCTGGACTGCCCAAACCCCAGCAAATCCAAGGCAATGCAGCGATACTCATCTCCCAATCCTTGCATCAACGGCCACCAGTTGGCGTGAGTGGCCATAAAGCCGTGCAGAAACAGCAGTGGGATCCCCTTTCCCCGCTCTCGATAGGCAGCCCAGCAGGACTCTGCCCCTGCGATGTTCAGCCCTTGCAATTCCACCCTGTGCAGTGGGATCCCTTGAACACGGGCTTGTAACTCCGCCAAGCGCTGCGCCAAAGGCAACCGTTCCAACAGCGTTTGCGTGGTCATCGGCTTGTGGTGAGTAGACTCAGACAGATTCAGCAGATGCAGCTTTTTCCGAGGTAGCATTGGCTATAGCAAATGCACCCATGCAGATGTACCTTTCGTATCTCTTTGAACAGGGATCCTGCTTAACCCACGGAAATCTACAGATCCGCCATCAAGTCGGAAAAGGCCATAACGCATTGCAACTCAACCGATCAACTGCAAGTGGAGCGGGGGAGTTTTCAGCCAGTCTTGGCGGGTCAGCAGCCCTTGGAGAAAACGGGTGGCCGCCTGCGATTGATAGCGCTCTGGGTTAAAAGCCAGCCAGAGGGTACGCCGTATCTGCAGCCCCTCCACCACCAGCTTTTGCAACCGTCCCTGTTCCACATCGGATCCCACTGCCACCGTAGACAAAAAGGCCACCCCCAACCCCGCCTGGACGGCATTCTTGATGGCCTCAATCGAGCTGAGTTCCAACCGCACATTCAATTGGGCAGGGTTGATACCGTGGCGATTCAGCACCCGATCGATGGTTTTCCGAGTAGAAGACTGGGGATCCAGAGTAATGAAGGGCAAAGCCAGCAGATCTACAAGAGCAGGAGAGTCGATGGCACAGCCGGGGGCACCGACCAACACATATTCATCCTCCGCCAGAGCCATCACCTTCAAGTGCCGCTGCAGCTCAAAGGGGATCTCCCCGCCAACAATGGCCACGTCCAACTGGCCGTCCACCAATTTCTGGGCAATTCGCCGCGTGGATTGCACCAGGAGCTGCACGGCAATTTGTGGATAGCGGCGGTGATATTGTGCGATTAAAGAAGGCATGACATAGGTGCCTACCGTTTGGCTGGCCCCCAAAACCAGATGCCCCCGCTCCATTTCTTGCAAATCCGCCAGGGCCTCGATGGTCTCACGGCACAGCTTGAGGATGCGCTCGCTGTACTGCAGGAACACTTTCCCGGCATCCGTCAACTCCACCTTGCGCCCACTGCGGTCGAACAGCACCACCCCCAACTGTCGCTCCAGATTCTGCACTTGCAAGCTGACAGCAGGCTGGGAGACAAACAGGCTATCGGCAGCACGGCGAAAACTACCCTGCTGGGCAATTGCCCGCACAATGAGGAGCTGATCTAAGGTAAATGGCAACTCATCCGCCATAGGGAACTCCAAACCCCACAGTGGGATCCCTTCCATTTCCCTGAGGAGCTGGGCAGCCCACGCTTGGAAACCCACACGAGATCATCATAAACAAGGGAGAAATCCCAAGAGAACGGCTCAACCCTTCCCCGGCAGCTCGGCTCTAGGGGGTGACCAGCCAAGAGTGGAGAGGGAAACACAGAATCTTCAGGCGGTTTCACTGCCCTTCGGAGCAGCCATGCCACCATACCTGCCCCTCACCGACCAGCGGCAGATAGCCGTTGAGATTAATTCTTAACAAACAGACCAGCAACCCCGGCTCTGCGTTTGGCTTGGCCTCTAGCGAGGGCCATAGGTTGTCCAGTAGCCGCGTCCTTGTCTTTTGGCTGCATCGGCAGCTTCGGTGAGAATGGAGCCGTACTTCAGGCCAGCGGTTTGTGGCGACAACAGGCCGTGCCCCAAAAACAGCATTTCCTGGTTGATGAGGGTATTGGCTTGCCAAACGTAGGCGGGCAAGATGGGCGCAGGGGCTAGGGCAGGATCCAACTCCAAAAACACTTCACGTCCCAGCAAAGCAGTCTGCAAGTATTGGCCGGCATTGTAAACTGCCAAGGGGGTTTGTCCGCGCAACTCTGTCCAGTTGGGGTTGATCGGGTCAGGCAAGGGATCAATCCCAATCAGTTGCACCAGCCGCAAATCCAAATCCCCTTCGAGCTGGACGACCAGGGTGTTGTAGTTGACCACCCGCACCACGGCTGCACGTTTGAGGTCGCGCAGATCTGGACGCGCCACCAATGTTAGAGCCCAACCGGGCAACGCCGAGAATATCAAAGGCAAGGCCAGAAAGCTGCCCAGCTTGATCAGGCTCTGTCCATTGGATGCAGGCAGGGATCTGGGACGGGGGGAAGTCGAAGCAGAACGCAGGGATCTTTGCAGCATGGACTTTACCCGTTGCATGGCGGACTTGACGATAGGGATGGTTCGCATGTTTGACCTTTGAATCTCACACTGCCCTCACACCGCCGCCCACTGGGCCGCAATGCGGGATCCGGCTCACCTGCCGTCACTCTACAAAAAACTGGGGTAGATGGGTCAGCTCTGCGAAATCTCTCTCAATTTCAACTTCTGGACACGCTACCCTTCGGATCGGCATTCGTCAGCCCTGATAACCTAGATGGTCGTTGATGGTCGTTTCAGGTTAGAGTGAGACGCATGAGCTAGGGAGAGAAGCCTTCTGGCCCCGTACACTCAACATTGGGTTATGAAGGCAGTGTCGTAGTTTGAATCGAAATGACCATAATTCTTCGGGTAACAGTAGGGCTATTTTCTTGTCTCCCTTCTCTCTGAAGGGAAGGGGCGGGCGGAGCACTTGGAAAGACTCTCAGTCCAATTTGAAGCGACTATCGTTGTCCAATCCTCAAATCTCTCAAAAGCGGCGATCCAAGAGGGTAGCAGGCTTCTTTTCAACGGCTCCGGACAAGAGGGAGTTGACCAGCACGGTTACCAACCCCAGCCGATTGCCTGCTAGAATATCGGTCAACAGGCGGTCTCCCACCATAGCCACCGCTTCTACTGGCAAGCCCATCTGGGCTACGGCCCGCCGCAAGGCCCGCCGTGAGGGTTTTCCGGCACGGTGAATGTAGGGCAGGTTCAAGCTTTCTCCAATTTGTTGAATCCGGTTGCGATTGAGGTTGTTGCTCACCAGCCAAATTTGAAAGTGCGGGCGCAACTGCTCCAACCAGGCCGCCACCGCGGGATCCGCCTCAGCTTGTCGAATGGGCACCAGCGTATCGTCTACGTCAAAGATGATACCTTGCACCTGCCAGGCCCACAGGTCTTCTGCCCGCAGCCGCAGGACGGTACCGGCCACCACCACATCCGGTTGCAGGAGCTTGAACCAAGGTTTGTGTACCATCCCCTCCTCGGCTAAGGACTTGGTTGAGGATTATGGGGGGATCCCTGGGCAGCTTGCCGACGCTCTTGAATAATTTGCAATTGGGCTGCCTCGTGCTCTGCTAGGGTTTTGCTGAAAACGTGGGTGCCATCGTAGCGGGCCACAAAGTAGAGATAGTCGGTTTGCTCAGGCTCCAAAACGGCTTTTAAGCTGGCCAAGCCCGGACTGGCAATGGGGCCGGGGGGCAAGCCCGGGTTGAGGTAGGTGTTGTAGGGAGAGGGGGTACGTACCTCCGCAAGGGTGAGGCGGCGATCTGGGGTTTGCCGGATATTCAAGGCATATTCCACCGTCGGATCGGCTCCCAGGGGGATCCCTTTCTTAAGCCGGTTCAGGAAGACACCTGCAATCAAAGCGCGTTCTTCCGGCACCACGGCCTCCCGCTCCACAATGCTGGCCAGGGTAACCCACTCGTGCAGAGATAGGGAAGGGGTATGTTGGCGAAACAGGGGCAGGGCCACCGCGACAAATCGTTGCAGCATGGCGTTGACCACCAACTGGGCCTTTTCCCGATCCGGCAGGGATCCCTCCACCTGTTCGACGGGGAAAAGATAGGTGTCTGGGAACAGGTAGCCTTCTAGAGAGCTCAAGTTGGGGGGTAGCCAGTCGAGGGGGGGAATCACCCGGGTCACGGCAATGAAGGCTTCGGCTGCCAGCCACTTGCGTTGGGCCAAAGCCTCTGCCATTTGTTCAATCCGCCAGCCCTCTGGGATGGTCAGCCGTCTCTGTAAGATCCTTCCCTGCCGCAGTTGTTGGGCCACGGCCAGCATGTCTTGGTTGGGATCCAAAGCATAGGTGCCCGCCTGAAACACCCAATCCCGACCGAAAGTGCGGCTCCACAACTCCCAGGCCAGAGCAGAGCGAATCACCCCTGCTTGGCGAAGTTTTTGCCCAATCCAACGGCTGCTGCTGCCCGGCGGGATCACCACCTGGATTGGTTCTGAACCGCCCACCGGCTGTAGCCAGGTCATCCACTGCCAGTAGCCCAATCCCCCGGCCAGAACCAGCAGGAGAATCAAGCTCTGCAAAAGGCGCCGACCCCAGCGTTTGTGGAAGCGTTGCTTGGCAACATGGGGTGCCGTAGGCACAGCGCTTTGGGCAGCAGAGCGTTCGGGCGAGACGGGATCCTGATACTGAACGTGATCTGTCATCGCCTTACCCTCCCAATGGCCTGAGTACACCCTTGAGCCAGGTTATCCTCCAGACTCAATCCCGGCTAGGGCGTCGCCGGACTCGCAAGGCTGACCTCAGTGTAGCCTCGCTCCCCTCAACTTGGGATCAACTCTCCTGGGCCGGGGATCCCGTTGTTCTTGACCGTTCGCTGTCCGATCCAAGTGCCGATGGGCTCTCCTTGCACCACTCGATAGATATTGCCAGGGGTAGTCAGGTCAAAGACCACGATGGGCAGTTGATTCTCTTTGCAGAGGGCAATGGCGGTGCTGTCCATCACCCGCAAATCGTGGGTGAGCACATCCTGATAGCTGAGAACATCGTAGCGGCGGGCTTGGGGATGGGTCTTGGGATCCGCATCGTAAACCCCGTCCACCTTGGTGGCTTTGAAAATCACCTCAGCATCAATCTCAGCCGCCCGCAAGGCCGCAGTCGTGTCGGTGGTGAAGAAGGGGTTGCCGGATCCCGCCCCAAAAATCACCACCCGCCCCTTTTCCAGGTGACGAATGGCACGGCGACGAATGTAGGGCTCTGCCACCTCCTGCATGGCAATGGCCGTCTGCACCCGGGTGGGGATCCCGGCTCGCTCGATGGCATCCTGTAGGGTTAAGGCGTTGATGACAGTGGCCAGCATTCCTACGTAGTCGGCAGAGGCCTGATCCATGCCTTGGGCAGCCGCCTCTTTGCGCCCGCGCCAGATGTTGCCCCCCCCCACCACAATTGCCACCTGCACACCGGCCCGCACCACCGAGGCCACTTCGCCGGCAATGGAGTGCAAGATGACAGGATCGATCCCGTAGGGACGCTCCCCCATCAGGGCTTCACCACTCAGCTTCAGTAGAATCCGTCGATATTTCATGCTCATCCGCTCTAGCCCACCCCTGCATACGATAGCAGGTTTGTTGGACTGGCTCCGCTCACCGTGCCGACCGACAAAGCACCTGGACAAAACTGCCCTTACTGCTGTTCTTCGCCAGCGCTGGCCTCATTGTCGCGGGGGGTAGAACGGAAGCGGCGACCGTTGCGAGCACGACTCTTTTGGAACTGTTTGGCATATTCACGGTTGCGCTCGGCTTTTTCCCGCTTCAGGTTGCGTTTTTTGGCCATGCTGGTTTTCCTAACCGGTTATCCGGTATATGGTGAAGTGCTATAATAAGGCGTTCTTCATCGTAACATGCTTGGTCGGAACTTTTCTGGGGCTTTCTGCTCAACTGGCTATGGGCAGGGATCCCCACAACAAGGCCAAGCCCATCAACACAAACCCCACCCCTGCCAGGGTTTTGATCCAGCGAGGTGGGATCAGGCGGGCCACCCAAGCTCCTGCCCACACCCCAATTAGGCTGGTACTGATCAAAGCAGCAGCAGCGCCCAAAAAGATTACCCCGGCATTCTGCGAGCGGGCACTGAGGAGCAAGGTTGCCAACTGGGTTTTATCGCCCATTTCGGCCAGTAGAATCGAGCCAAAGCTCACTAGGGCAGCCCGTCCGGCCATTTTCCCCAGCCAAAAAGATGGGGTTCGGCTGTCGTTGTCTTGGATCAACACGTTCCTCTGTTGTTCTCCGCTCTATCCTGTCGGCTTGGTCTCGGCAACTTAGGGTGGGCTAGTCTTCTGGGAGATCATCCCCCCACCATTCCTGCCACAGCACATAGCCCCCGATCACCAGGAACCCTGCACCCGCCAACCATTGTAGCCAGCCTGGGGGAACGACTTGCCCCAGACCTTCCCCCAACACTACGCTGAGCAAGCTGGCGGTCACCAAGGCACCGGCGGAACCGAAAAAGATTGCCCAAGGCGATTGAGATTGGGCACTCATGAGCAAGGTTGCCAACTGGGTTTTGTCGCCCATTTCCGCCACAAATACGGTTAAAAAAGTAACAAGCCAGAGTTGCAGCGGGGATCCCTCTGGGAGATTGCTGTCGGAAGAGGGGGATTCAGTGAGGGGCGGTGCCGCCGGAAGCTCAGTATGGGGAGCGGGAGACAAGGCCAAACTCTCCCCAGCGGGCTGGAAATCCACAGCGGATCCATTCCCGTAGAGATAGCGCTGCCCAACGGCCAAGAAGCCAAAGCAGAGAGCCGAGGACAAGACAATCAGCCCCAAGCCCAGGGCCATTTGCCCCTGCCAAGAACGCGGCGAAGCCATGGCATCAGACCCTAACCACCGACATGCAGCTTATCCTGTTTTCAGCCGGTTCTGGAGAAGGCAAGAGCGCTAGAGTAGAAGAATCAGGGGCGTTGGCCGAGCGGTTTAGGCAGCAAACTCATAATTTGCCTTACACAGGTTCGATCCCTGTACGCCCCACTGGGAAAATCTGTGCTGGACGAGGTTGCCGAGTTGAGGGCTGTTGACGCGCAGTTTCAAAGACGCGGGTTCAACTCTGTGCGGGATCCCGTATCTCCAGAGCGAGGGATCCAGCGCTCAGGCAAGGCGGCAGGGACTCCCCATTGGGATTGGAGCTGACTGAGGAATTGTCCCTGCTGGGTGCGAAAGCCGACCAGATCGGATCCGCCATTCATCAGGGCAAACCAAATGTCCCCCTGCTTGGTTGGCAGTACACCCGCCAAGGTGCTGACGCTCCTCAAGGTGCCCGACTTGGCAATTAGGATCCCCGGCAACAACCGCCGCTCCAACACCCCCACATCTTGACCAACGACGGCAAAAGCATCTGCCAGAGAGAGCCCCTGCTCCTCCAGAAGAGATTGGATGGCTTGAAGCATAGCTACATTGGCCCGCGGCGAAATGCGGTTTTCCACCCCTAGCCCGGAGCCGTTGATCAGTTGCAGCTCTTCTACCGGGATCCCGGCAATGGCCCGGACAATCTGGGCCACCTGGTCTGCTCCCCCCACCGCATCGGCCAACATCTCGGCCATGGAGTTGTTGCTGTAGAGGTTCATCAGCTTGACCAGGTGAATGAGGGGGGGCGACTCATGCCTGAGCAAAACCTGAGCGGCGGCTGGGATCTGCTGGGCAACCCGCACCGAACCCAAAATCTCCACCTGCGGTCTGGGTGTGCCGGGGGGTAAGGTTTGAAATTGAGCTTCCGCTTCTGGCGGCCAACGCCGCGCATCCAGCCCCTGCCGTAACAGGGATCCCGATTGCGCCACATCCCGGGAAAAGTTCATGTAAAAGCGGCCCACCACCACCAGATCCCCGCGCACTTGGCGGATCCCGTAAGCATTGAGCAGGTTGCCGACGGAGAAGGCTTCCTCCCAAACAAACAAGGGATCCTCCCCCCCCAGAACCCAGAGATCCCCCTGCAGCACCCCGTCGGCTGTTGGCGAGCCGGTGGTCAGCCAAGGGGTTACAAAGCGATGTTGTGGGCCAAAGTGCTGCAAAGCGGCCAGTGTCGTTGCCACCTTGGTTAAAGAAGCAGCCGGCAAGGGTGTGGATCCCTGATGCTGTCCCAAAACAAGAATTCTGCCCCGCTGAGGGGAACGATCCTCCATCTGCAGCCAAACCCCCTGAGCTGTGGGCGAAAACCCCCGACCGGCCAACTGAGCCAGATAGGTTTCCACCTGGGGTTGCAGGGATCCCTGCTCCGTTGCCTGAGAAGTGGGAGACAAACTCAGCAACAGAATAGTTGCCGAGAGCAGCCCAACCCAACTCGAAACCAGCCGTCTGCTGGGCCAGCCCCACAGATGTCGTTCGTGCCGTGGCGTCAGCGTTGCAGAGCGATGGCGTTGCCCAACACCGTAGGGTGCTGTAGGCATGGCACTTTTCACGGAAAACACCCTCTGAACATTCCGGCAACCGAGGGGGCATCAGCTCATCAATTCCCAGCCACCCTCTTCCACAGGCTCCACATCGATGGTGCCAGGGGGTGTTTGCCGATAAAAACGTCCGTCTGCAACAAACAGCGGCTCTCCACAATTGGGGCAAAAGAAACGGCTGCCCTCAATGGCTTGCGATTCTGACCCACACACCGGGCAGCGATCGGTGGTGATCCAGCGGCGCGCCCACCAGCGAAAGGCCAGGAGCACCAATACCGGCAAGGACAGCAAAAACAGCAACAGGGCCACCAATCCGGCGACCAGCCACCCCAGCCCGACACTGGTCAGCAAAGCTGCCAACGCCAGGGATCCCAGCCAGAACCCCCAGCCACCCAGAGAAATAGAATAGGTTTTGGGCTGCTCAAACCGCATGTTCGTTTTCCCTTCCCGATCACTACGCTTGCCAACGCCGTCAGGATGCCGCGGGCCTTTTCTGAAGTATGTTAACCCAGGCGGGCCCGAATACCAGAAACAGTCCACCCCATGGCTCTGCCCTGTAGGCTAGCTCATCCGGCGTGGATAAAGGATCGGGTTTCCCGCACCCTTCCCGAGACTCTCCCGGCAGCCCATGCGCCTCAGTTGCGTCCCTGTTCTATTGAGCCTGAACTGAGCCTGAACGATGTCTTCAGCAACCAAGTCGGGTGGTGTCGTCATAAATGAAGTTATTATCAATTACAGAACTTATTGACTGTTACGGCGACGTTGCCCGACAGCGGAGGGGCGGCACTATGGTCTACACCGAAGAGGCGTTCAAGGCAGAGCTCAATGCCAAAGGCTGGAGAGCCACTCGGCAGCGGGAGATCATCCTGCAAACGTTTCAAAACTTGCCTGAGGGCACGCATCTGAGCGCGGAGGAGTTGCACAAAAAGTTGCGGGAAGAAGGCCACAACATCAGCCTTTCCACCATTTACCGCACCGTCAAGCTGATGTCCCGCATGGGTATTTTGCGAGAACTGGAACTGACTGAAGGGCACAAACATTACGAGATCAACCAGCCGGCCCCCCACCACCACCACCATCTGGTGTGCATCAAGACCAACAAGGTGATCGAGTTCAAAAACAACGCCATTCTTAACATCACCCAGAAAGTGGCAGAAAAATACGGCTTCAAAGTGTTGGATTGCCAACTTACCATTATCGGCATCAGCCCGGAGGGGCAGCGCTCAATTTTGTAGCTAAAAGTACTAAAGCTCAGATTCCTATGCTTTTCCAGAAGAGGAAGTTCGGGATCCCTTCGGCATTCCTGAGCCAGTCAGCTCCAGACCCAAATAGGTGGCCACCTCTGCCAGATGCCCTCTTTCTAGAACTCTGAATCATGAGCTTGCCAGGTACCCCCTAAGGGATCCGGGCCTGAGCGAATACCTCTTGAGGAATCACCTTCAGACCCGGCAAGAAACCATCTTGAATGGCTTGGGATCCCGTAAAGGTGCGCGGCGGGGCATCGGGATAGAAGACCGTGATGCTCTTGGCTTGGGGATCCACCACCCAAACCCTGGGGATCCCAGCCTCTAGATAATCGGTTGCCTTCTGGGCTATAACTCCAAAACTCTGGATAGGAGAAAGGATCTCAATCACCAACTCGGGAAGGGCAAAACAAGGCTCATCGGTCATGGCCTCAACCGGCAATCGCTCGTCAGAGATGTAAGTGAGGTCGGGAATCGGGATCCAGGGCTCTGCTTTTCGTGTCAGAACAATTGCCCACTCAGTATGTGCTGACCCAGGCTTAGGACACTCAGGGCTAGAGCACCAGTCCTCCAGAATTCGCCACAACGCCGGTTGGAGACGAGCATGGAAACGTTTTGGCGACATGGGTTCATTTTTGGAGACGGCCCGCCCATCGACTAGCTCATAGACAATATCCCCCTCCGGCAAGGCCAGAAACTGCTCAGGAGTTAGTTTTTGATTTGGAATGGATACCTCTGCAGCCGATAGCATTGCTGAATCCCCCTTGTTCAGGATGGCCGAGTCTCTGTCTAGGCTAGCTCTGGCATCCCCCACCTTCACCGTTTTGAAACAGTCGTTGAGCAGGGATCCAAATCCAGCGGCAAGATGGCTCCACTCAATTTTGGGGGTAGAGATCCCCATCTTTCTGGCACCGGCTGAGCAGGAGATGCCACTTTTCAGGAGAGGATAGGGCAACATCCAACCCAGAACCCTCTCTAGGCAACTTGAGAAGGGGGGACTTCCAAACTGCAGTAGCTTGAAGGCGTTTGTGCTTCAATGCTTGAAAGCTGTCATCGAGAGGATCCCTATGGCTAATACCCTTTTGACCACTCTAGGCACCAGCCCCTACAGCGAGACGGTGTATGTTTTTGGGGAGCGGAAAGCCGATAGAACCCGTTATGTTGCCAAAGCCCTCTGTCAGCTCTTTGACATCGAGAGGGTGATTGTGCTGCTAACCCAAGAAGCACATGACACCCATTGGAAGCATCTACAGGACTGCCTACCCCCCCACGTGGAGAAAATTGCCAAGGCCATTCCTGAAGGGAAAACCGAGGCAGAGACTTGGGAGATCTTCGATGTGCTGGTCGATAGCATCGAGCCTCATACGCAGTTAATTTTCGATATCACCCACGCCTTTCGCTCCATCCCCGTACTGGTGCTCTTGGGAGCCGCCCTTTTGCGCAAGGCCAAGAATGTAAATATTCAGGGGCTGTACTACGGTCTCTATCTCAAAGACCAGCAGGAAACGCCCATCATCGATCTCACCCCCGCCCTTCGTCTTTTGGATTGGCTGACGGCTACTGACAAATTCATCAGCACCGGCTCAGCGCTGGAGTTGGGCCAACTTTTGGATACAGTTCAACGGGACTTTTACCGCCAACCGGGGTTGGACAAAAGGGATCCCAAACCTACTCGGCTGCAAAGCTTTGGCCGGGCCATTCGCAATGTTTCCCGCTCTCTCGAATTGGTAAGACCTGTCAGTCTGCTAGAAGAGGACTTGCCCAATTTGCAAAGGCACTCCACCGCGGATCTGGAGCAAGAGGTGGGCCAATTTGCCAAGCCTTTTGGCCTGCTGCTGCAAAGCATTCGGGATAGCTACAGCCAACTGGCCCTGCCCTCAGACAAGGCTTCGGATCCCAGGGCTGAAATTCAAAAACACTTTCAATTGCTGCGGTGGTACGTGGAAAAGCGTCTTACCGCCCAAGCTCTTCTACTGGCCCGGGAGTGGGTGATCTCTGCCCTTTGCCTGTGTGAAGGGATCCAAAACTACCGCGAGCGAGAACAGCGGCAGGAGATCGAACAGCAGTTGGGATCCCTGATCCCACGAGGAGAGCAGCCCCAGATGCCTCTGACCATTGCCACCCATGTGCCCGACGTCCAGCAGCTTGCCGGTCTCTGGTTCCGCTTGAGTGAATACCGCAACGACACGGCCCATGTGCAGATGAATCCCAATCCTTTGGACGGGGAAGTCCTGGAAAATTTCGTTCTGCGGGAGCTGTTGCCCAAGCTAGAGGCTCTTTTCCCCGACTTGACCCAGCCAGCGTCTTCGGAGGAATTGGAAGGGGGTATTTCCAAGACTCCCTAGGCTAAAGGCGTCGGTAACTGGAGAAGCGAATAGGCTTGGGCAGGGATTTTCTCAAGAGGGTTCAGAAAAGCGGCAGAAACTCACAGCGTCCATCTTGGCTTACCTGGAGAAATGCTGAAGAAACTCTCCAGATACCCAGGGATTGACGGATTTTGCTTTGTAGCTTCTGTAGCCGTTGCATCGGATACCTGCTGGAGTGAAGTCTATTTCTTTCTTGAAGGGCGCTGTAGGGTTTCCCTACTTCCTTTGTCTAATTTCTCAGTTTCTGGAGTGAACATGCCATGTCTCACTACTGGCAAGCCAAGATTTGGGGTCTATTGCACGATCCTGCCCTCAAAGCCCTGCATGATAGGACTGGCCGCTCCAAGGAAGGGCCGTGGGCCAAACTGGCGGTGATGCAGGGATGGTCTTCTCCCAAAGCCGAGGGATCCCTCTTGAAAAGTGTGGGAGATGCAGATCTCATCGCCTCGGCCAGCGACCGCGCAACCATTGGCCATTTGCCCATAGCCATCAACTACCAAGTTGAGGATCACGACTTAGGTTCTGGCCTAGAAATGAGCCACCTGCTCTCTGGGCGCAAGCGCTTTTGGCAATTGGCCGATGAGCAACACCAAGCCCTCAAAAATGCCCGCTCCCGTGCGGATTACCTGATGGAACGGGAAGAGGGCGCCATCCCCGATTGGGTTTGGCAAGAGACGGATCCCCAAAAAGTGTTTTGGTGGTTTTGGCGGTGCTTTCCCCAGGCCATTTGTCAGGAGTTGGGGGATGAGAGCTTGCTGCTGTTGCCGGCAGAAACCCGGCTGCCAGACGGATCCCTGTGGGGCCATGCCAGCGTCACCGCAGCCTTAGCCGGATGCCTGGCAGGTTATGCCGAGCCCACGCGACCCTTTTTGGTGAGCTTTACCTTCAACCCCATCCAAGAGTTGATCAAAGCCAGCCGCAAGATGCGGGACTTTTGGGCCGGATCCTGGCTGCTGCACTACCTTTCTGCTCGCATGAGTTGGCGGCTGGCCGAGAAATACGGCCCTGACTGTCTGCTCTACCCCAGCCTCTACGGCCAGCCGTTAATCGACCACTGGCTGCGGGAGAAGTACCCCGAATTTGAAGAATGGATCCCTCAACCTTCTGCCAACGCCCTGCTCACCGCCGGTTTTCCTAATGTGCTCCTGCTGCTGTTGCCGGAAGACCGGGTGCAAGCGGCCATGCAGATGGCGCAGCAGACCCTCAAGGAAGAATGGAAGCAGTTGGCCCAGAAGGTGCTGGATCACTTGCAGGTGGATCGCCGCTGGCTGAGGCAGTTGCACCCAGAGGACCCCACCTGGCAGGGATGGCTGGAGCATCAGTGGCAGCACTACTGGGCAGCCGTGCCCCTGGGATCCCCGGCTCATGCCCTCAAAGATACCGGTATCCTCAAGCCGCCTCAGGTTTCCATTGATGAGGATCCCTGGGTCAGCGCCCAAAACCGCACCCATCACCTAGAGGCCAAGCAAAAGCTCTTCGGGGATGAGGAGCTGGAGTTCTTGCGAGTTAGCTTTTGGGATCCTAAAAAGCAAGAGCGCCGCCCATACAAGGCCGGACTCAATGTGGGATCTTGGTGGGCAGCCGCAGTGGAGCAAAGTCGGCGGCTACAAGCCGCTTGTAAGCAGGCCCGCGATTGGCAGCTCCCCGTTGTCTTTGGGCCGCGCAGCACCGTTTCGGGCTTGGGGCCGGTGGTGCATCCCTCACCGCGGCAGGGGTGGATAACAGAAGGGGAGAGTCGGCGGCTTTGGCAACGGCAGGCCGGGCTCTTCGATGGCCGGGAACAGCTCAATGCCACCGAAACCCTCAAGCGGGGCTTGTACAAAGTGCTGCCGGAGCTCTTCCCGGAGCTGGATGAAGACCAGATTGCCGCTTCCTACCCGGATCTCACCGCTGGCGTAGCCGGCTACCTCAAGACCCAAGGGCGACGGGAACGAGAGCACTTCGAGCAGGCCTGTCAGGCAGTGGAGGCCCGCTACCCGGAGGTCAGAGGGGTGCTGCGGGAAATGCGGGGCAAATGGGGGATCCCGTGGGCCGACCGGCAGAACCTGCGCTACCACCCTCGCCTGCTGAATCCAGGTTGGCTGGTGGAAGACCTGGAGCTGGACGAGGAAACGCAAAGAATCTACCGGCAGGGCATCGAGACCCTTCTAGGCCGCTACTACCCCAGCGTTAACCCCGCCAGTTGGTACGTGCTGGCTGCCGGGGATGGGGACGACATGAACAAATGGCTCAGGGGCAAGAAGATGAAATCCTACTACGACTATCTGCCTCAACCCCTACAGCGGCTGGCCAACGGGCAAACGGAAGCCATTGGCGAGGTCTTTGGCAAGGAGGAGCTGGAGCAAGTCAAAGACGCTTTTCAGAAGTTTGTCAAAAACAGCCGCAAGCGCATGGGGCCTGCCACCCACAGCGCCCTAAGCCGCGCCCTGCTGGATTTTTCCGGCCAGTTGGTACCCTACCTAACAGAGCAACGCTACGCAGGCAAGCTCATCTACGCCGGTGGGGACGACGTTTTGGCCTACACCAACCTCTGGGAGTGGGATGGCTGGCTGTGGGATATTCGCCAGTGTTTCCGGGGGGGAGAGGATGACTGGCGGGAGTTTGAGAACCTGGGGGACTACTGGCAGTGGAAAAAAGGACGGCCCCCTGAGGGCTTGAGCCCACGCCCCCTCTTTACCCTGGGATCCGCAGCCACCATCAGCTTCGGCGTGGTGATTGCCCATCACTCGGTGCCCCTGGCCATTGCCCTGGAAAACCTTTGGCGGGCGGAAGAAGAAGCGAAAGGCCACCTCTATGCCCATGGCTGCCCCAAAGACAGCGTGCAGGTGCGGGTGCTGTTTGCCAATGGCAACCAACTGGTGAGCACCAGCAAGTTCGACACGTTCGACAGGTGGAAGGATCTCCTTGATTTTGACTGGAAGCTCATGGGCCAGCAGCAGGATCAAAGCTCTTTGTTTGAGCAGGCGGCCCAACTGTGGGAGCAACATCCTGCCCCCAGCCCGGAGGCAGTGCCAGCCTGGGCCACGCTCTTTTGCAGCCGCCGGGATCTCTTCAAACAAGAATCGGAGCAGAAAGAGCGCTTCCAGGCCAAGCTTGTGGAGTTTATCCAGCATTTTTGGCAGCACAGCCTGCCCGCCCAGCCGCAGGCGTGGGATCTGGAGATCAAAAACTGGTTCAAGTTGGCAGCTTTTGTGCTGCGCAACCGCACTGTTGCCTTGGGGAGGAACAGTCGATGAGTTGGTTTACCCTATCGCCTCTGGATGTGTGGATGTTTCGGGATGCCAAGCCCTTTGCGCCGGGAGAGCGGGCCTGGGCCAATAGCAGCTTTCCCCCCAGTGGCCACACCTTGGCCGGGGCTGTTCAAGCTCACCTGGGCCAGCCGTTGACGCTGCGGCTGCGGGGCCCCTTTCTCTGCCACGACGAAAGGCTCTATTTCCCTGTCCCTTTGCACCTGGAAGACGGCTCCCCCCTTGTTCCTGTGCCTTGGTTGGACCAGACGGATCCCTACTTCCATTGCCACTGGGATCCCACCCGGCCAGCCCCGTTGGTGTCCCTAGGGCCAGCAGGGGAGGAGCCCGAATGCAGCCAGAGCAGCAAGAAGAAAAAAACAGGAGGCTACCTGCCCTTCGAGGCGGTGCAAAAGGCGCTGGAAGGCAAAGGCTGGGATCTCAGCCAGGCCATTAAGCCACCGCTGAAGTATGAAGTGCGGCCCCACAACACCCTGCAGGTGAGCAAGCGGCAAGTGCGAGAAGCCGATGGCTACTTTGTGGAGACCTGCATCCGCCTTCAGCCGGGCTGGAGTTTGGCCCTTTCCATCGAGGGCTGGGATCCAGATCGCGAAGCCTGGGATCCCTTGCCCCTTGCTCAAGAAGCGGTGCTGCGGTTGGGGGGAGAAGGCCACGGCGCTTTGCTGGCCCCTTGTCCAAAGCTGCAAGAGCAGTGGCAGCAGTTGCAGGCCCTTTCTCAGGCTACCTTTCGCCAAGCCCGACGTGCTTTGGCCTACTTGGTGACCCCAGGCGTGTTCATCAAGAAGGTGGATGGACGCTCCCTATGCCGTGCCTGGCCCTGGGAATGGAGATTGGCCACCCCCCACCCCGCCCATCCCCTCACCGGTCCCTTGGTGAGTGTAGCTACCGGCAAGCCCGTTCCCATCAGTGGACGCCTACGGGTGGATCGCCAGATGAGCCTGCCCGCCCCCCAAGTTTTTGCCGCGCCCCCTGGTAGCGTCTACTACCTGGAGCAGCCAGCCCCCCTCAACCAAGAAGAGCCCGAGCTGGAAGATGGCCGGCTCAACGTGTTCCACCGCTGGCGGCTGTTGGGCTACAGCGAGCTCTTGTGGCTGCCTTGGGCCAACTGAGTTTTGCTTTCAGTCCTTGAATACTTACTCGCAAAAGGAGCCCATCCATGACTTTTCAGATTGTCTACCTCCATCTGCTAACTCCTCTACACACCGGCGGCACCACCCAAGAAGGGAACCTCTTGGGGATTGCCCGCGAATCCCACACCAATTTGCCCTACATCCCTTCCAGCACCATTCGGGGCAGGCTGCGGGCCAGCGTGGCCAATAAAAACCAAAAATTTGAGCTCTTTGGCAACGAAATTGGGGAAGGGGATCAGCTTACTCAAGGATCCATTTGGATTGGGGATGGCTCCTTGCTTTGGATCCCCGCGCCCTCCCTCAGCCATGGGGTGGTGTGGATAAGCTGTCCACTTCTGCTTAAGCGCTGGCTGCGGCTAACAGGCCAGAATCTGCCAGTGCCGGATCCCTATAGCACTAGCCTTCCCAACAACAAACCTATCTACCTCAAAGATGCCATCCTCAGAGAGGGTCTCAGACAATGGTCGGAATGGAAGAGCTACACCAAAGATCCCAATATCAGTCACGTGATTGTTTTACCCGATCAGCACTGTGCCACCCTAATTCAAATGAGCCTGTGGCGGCAGGTGAAAGTCAAGCTTAGCGAGCACAAAGTTGTCGAAGGAGGCTTCCGCTACGAAGAGGCTATTCCTCCCGATAGCTTAATGTACTTTACCTGGGGGGTTACAACCCAAGCAAATGGCAGTTCTGAAGAGGCCATAAGAGAGTTTCGAAACCTGCTGCAATCCAACCAGATTATGCAGATTGGCGGCCAAGAAAGCTTGGGACGAGGCTTTGTGGAGCTGTCTTTGAACTAGATCTCAACCCAAGGGAGGAGATTTCATGAATAGCTTTGATCCACGCACAATGGCCAAGCCCGTTTACGAATCCCTGTGCCAGCTCAGAGCGCAAACCAGGGATCCAGAAAGGCTAAAAGAGCAAAAAAACCAGGCTGTAGAGCTGTACACCTATCTTTCTACCTGGGGTCTGCTGCGCCTCAAGGCCGAGGAAGACGCCCTTAGCCAAGATGGCAAAAAGGAGGTGGTCAAGGAGTTTTTCGATTGCCTAGAACAGATCTCCGGTCAAGATGGAATTGCCAGATCCGATGGCCTAGATCGCCTCATGAGATTAGAAGTTGAAGAGTACCTGGGCTTAACGGGGCTGGGACTTGCCTTGGCACAAGAATTCAGCTTCTGGGCTACAGCGATTTACCATGACGTTAGCGGAGGAGACTAATGAGCGTAGCCATTCCAATCCAGTCTATTTCCCTGTGTGAAGGAAGCCAAGTGGTCATCCATTCTCTGACTTGGCAAGACTTTGAGAGCATTCTGGAAGAGCTGGGCGAAGACCGCCACACTCGCATTGCCTATTACAACGGCACTTTAGAGATCATGTCTCCCTTATCGAAACACGAGCGTCCTCATCGCATTGCCGGATACATTGTCTCAGCCATTCTCGATTCTCAAGGGAGAGACTGGGAAGATTTTGGCTCAACAACCCTTAAAAAGTCTGGCAGTGCTGGGGTAGAGCCTGACACCTGCTTTTATGTCAACCACCTGGAGCAGGTGCGAGGGTGTGAGGGAAGGATCGATGTCGATCTGTTGCCCCCACCCGATCTGGCCATTGAGTCCGATGTTACTTCCCAAACCTTTATCGACGCCTATAAAGCTATTGGCGTGCCCGAAGTTTGGATCTTGGGTGGGCGAAGTTTGCGGATATTGATTTTGCAGGGAGAAGACTACGTAGAATCGAGCTGCAGCCGGCTTTTTCCAGACTTCGATATTCCCAGTCTTGTACCTCAACTCATTCGACGCGCCTTAGAAATTGGCACCAGCGCTATGTTGCACGAATTTCGGGAAACACTCCGCAATTTCTAATGCTGTTTTCCATCTTTAGGAGAAAACCAAATGCCCAGCAATCGTCCTGCCAACGCCCCACAACCCCTCCCTCGCCCTGGGAGACCGGGAGCACCTAGTTCAGGAAGTCCAGGAGGAAGCCATCCCCCCAGTCAGAAAAGAGGGAATGGCAACCATCCCCAACCTTCTCCCTGGCTAGGGCATCCCTTGGATCCCAACCCCAGCCCAGATCCCACAGCGAGCTTTATTGAATATCTGCGTTGGATGAGGGCTCCAGCAACTTCTTTCAAAGACGGAACCAAAGCCGATCTGGTGCATCGGGCAGAAGCAAAGGCAAACTACGGAGCACGCCTGCAAGTTCTGAATGATCGCATCAGGCGGATTGCGGAAAAAACTTTTGAGGTCACCTGTCCCTGGCGAATTCGGGTGGGTGGATCCAAAGGGCCGGAAAGTATGCTTTTGCCCGCTTTTGATCACTTAGGGATCCCTTACCTTCCCAGCTCCACCTTGCGAGGGGTAGCCCGCACCCAGGCTATTCGAGAGTTGATGCAGAAGCACAATCTGTCTTGGAAAGAGGCGGATAAGGCAGTGGCACCTTGGCTTGGGCACCTAGAAGCTGAGGATAAAGACAGTGCTGGCAAGGTGATCTTTTTGGATGCCTACCCCGTGCCAACCCGTCCCCAAAGACAGGGGGATCCCGATAACTCCAGGTCGGGAGGCTTGGCTGTTGATATTGCCAATAATGTTTGGAGATGGAATGGCAACAGCTTGGAATATAAAGCAAATCCCAATGTCTTTTTCTCTCTCAGACAGGCCACATTTTTAATCGGGATCCGCAAAGGGCCAGGCTGCACCGACGAGATGTTGGCCCAAGTGAAAGAATGGCTCATCCGCGGGCTGGAGCAAGGGGTGGGATCCCAAGTTAATACCGGCTATGGTCGGCTGATTCAAACTGGCAAAACTCTAGCTCAATACAAGGGAGAATTCTTGCGACTGCCTTTTGAGCTGGAGGGTCAGTTGATCCACGGGCGACAAGTGGTTAACTGGAGATCTGACAGGAACCGGTATGACAACAAATCAATTGCCGAAGTCCGACCGGTGGCCTTTAAGAACATGCTGCGCTACTGGTTTCGAGCCTTTGCCTTGGGTGTTTTGCCCGTGAGGCAGGTGCAGGAATGGGAGGGGCAACTTTTTGGGGCCATCACTCCCCAGCAAAAACATGGCTGGATCCATGTGGATCTTTCGAATGGGCGGGTAACTCAACCGGAGCCGGAACCCAATCAAGCAGGAAAGGGGAAGCCTGCCGGACGGCAAGAAGGGATCCTCATTCTCAGCCTTTCTGAGGAGTGCCAAAACTATACTTCAAGAGAAAAGCAGGAAGCGGTACAAAAGCTCTTTTGGAATCTAACCTGGCTGCTGTTTCATTTGGGAGGTATTGGCCAAGGGGCAAGAAGGCCCTGCTACTCTCGCCAAAACCGCGATAGAGCTCCTTGGTGGCGTGGATCCACCCTCATTCCCAATAATGAATCTTCAGAAGATTCATTTTGGAATCTGCCAGAGTCGGTAGAGGAATTCCGGAAGCTCTTTCAGGAGCGGCTGCGGGGCTTTTTTGAGGCGCTCCAGGTCTTGACTGAGCAGGTCATTGATCCCAGAAAACCTATGACCTTTGGTCAGGTCAGCAAAGAGAAGTGGTCTGAAGCCGTGGATGCCCATTGCAGGATTGTAGTCTGCAGCGGCCCAGAAGAGTTTAACAAGCCCTATGCTTTGGCTGTTTTGCACAAGGTAGGCAAGATAGCGCCAGGAAAATATAACAAGTTTCTCTGCGGCGATACAGGCACGCCATCCCCTGTCTGGATTGCAGATTTGGGCGACTATCAGGCGGTTACCGTTTTTGGGGCAACTGCGAATCCCAGGAAAAGATATCTCGAAGATCTGGAGAGTGGAGCAGATAGCTTTGCTCAAATCTGGCCATTCCGGTAGCAGAACGCTAGAAGAGGCCCAAAATGTCGAGAAGGAAAATTAACGTCAAAGCTCTAACAAGTCTGATTACAGCTTTAATCAACGGCTCAATCACCCTGGTCATTTTGCTGATTGCCCCTTTGGGGTTGGCAGCCGTAATTACAAACACGATCCTCGTTATAATTGCCAGCTTATTTTCAGGTAGTCTGGCAGAGATTTTGATAGGTTTCTTGTCAAGCCCTGAAATTGATGTGGAGATTTTACCAGAGCGTGGTGCCTCTAAACCCGGCAGTGCCATACAGCAAAGGCAGGGTTCTGAGAATCTCCGCCGAGATGACGGCTGATGCGAACTTTAGATATTTATATATTTCCCAGCAAGGATGCAGGCTGAGCCTTAGGCAAGAGTTTATTCTGGTTCATTTGGGCGAGTCGCTCTTGCAGGAGGTGCCTCTACCCTTGCTGGAACAGGTTTTTATCTTTGGCCGATCCCAGGTCACCACAGACGTAGTGAGAGAATGTCTAAGGCGGAATATTCCTATTGCCTATCTCTCCCGGATAGGCTATTGCTATGGTCGCCTCGTTCCCATAGAGAGGGGGTACCGCCGCTTAGCTCATTTGCAACAAGCCCTCCCAGAAGAATGGCGATTGCAAACGGCAGCCCAGATTGTGCGAGCCAAGCTGCTCAATAGCCGAGTGCTGCTGATGAGACAGCTTAGGCAACGCCCCACTGAGACAGGGGATCTGACTCTGCGTAGCCTGGAACACTTGGCTGCTCGGGCTCTGGAGGCCAGCTCTCTGGATGAACTGCGAGGCATTGAAGGAATGGGAGCAGCCCTCTATTTTCCTGAACTGGGCAATTGCTTACAACGGAGAGGATTTGTCTTGATCAATCGCACCCGACAGCCGCCTACTAACCCCGTCAATGCCATGCTCAGCTTTGGCTATATGGTGCTCTGGAACCACCTACTAACTCTGATTGAGCTGCAAGATTTGGATCCATACCAAGGTTGCTTGCACGCCAGCAGCGAACGCCATGCAGCTCTGGTTTCTGATTTGCTGGAAGAGTTTCGAGCGCCCATTGTGGATTCTCTAGTGCTGTGGCTTGTTAATAAGGGGATCATGGTTCTCGAAGAAGACTTTGAGTATCGCGACGGAGGCTGTTTCTTAAACGATAGCGGCAGGAAAAAGTACTTGAGAGCTTTTATTCAAAGAATGGAAGAGCCAGTCCAAACCCCTGACGGGGAACAGCCCCGCTGGGATCTGCTAACGCAGCAGGTTAGGAAGTTTAAGCAATCCATCTATAACTCTCAAGATTTGTACCAGCCCTATCGGATTCGCTGATGTTTCTTTACATCGTTGCCTATGACACTCCCTGCAACAAGCGTCGCAAGAAGATTGCCGACCTGCTAGAAGCTTACGGCAAGCGCGTTCAGTACAGCGTGTTTGAGTGCGTCCTTGATAGGGGGAAGTTTGAGGAACTCAAGCTACGGCTTCGGAAAAGGATAAACCCTAGCGAAGACAGCATCCGCTTCTACCCCCTCACCGGCCATGCCCTCAGCCAAGTGGAGATATGGGGCGGGCCTCCCCTAACTTTGCCCCCCAGCTCAGTTATTGTGTAGCCCAAGCAACCCTTCCCATACTTAAGTACACGATGTTTTTGAATGTACATAAAAACGGTATCAGCAGCTTTGCGAGGATCGCGCCAAATACCGCAAAGGCCGATTCTTTCGTCGGATCCCTCGATGCCTTGTGCCACAAGGCTTTCCGGCCCCAAAACCCCCTCGCCGAAACTCTTTTTGCCCCCTTTTTTCTGGATCCCTCGCAAATGGGTCTTGCATTCCTTGCCCCGCTTGGGTTTAATAGGGGTGGAGTTCCCCCTTCGGGGGGATCCCTAGAAATTGGAAACGCGGGGGACAGGATAGGACGGCCCCCAGCAAGGCGTAGGCGTTCCCCCTTCGGGGGGATCCCTAGAAATTGGAAACGTGTGCCATGAGATGAAAAGGTTGAAAAGAACTGTTGTTCCCCCTTCGGGGGGATCCCTAGAAATTGGAAACCGCGAGGGTTTCGATGGTCGTCTCGACCAATTGTAGGTTCCCCCTTCGGGGGGATCCCTAGAAATTGGAAACCTCCGGGGGGTTAAAAAAGGGTACTGGGTCCGGCTGAGGACGATGTGTTCCCCCTTCGGGGGGATCCCTAGAAATTGGAAACCACCTATCCGAGGTTAGGGAACCCCGCCTAAAATACGTTGTTCCCCCTTCGGGGGGATCCCTAGAAATTGGAAACTAAATCGGAAAAACGTGAAGGCATTCCCAAAAGAGGTGTTCCCCCTTCGGGGGGATCCCTAGAAATTGGAAACACGTTGCCACCAAGGCAGCGTTCAGGACCGCGTCGTTGTTCCCCCTTCGGGGGGATCCCTAGAAATTGGAAACAGCCCAAGCGCGGTCCCGATGTTCGTCCGCACTTCCTCTAGTTCCCCCTTCGGGGGGATCCCTAGAAATTGGAAACATACGGTATTGCGGGGTGTAGGCAGGGATTTCTGTTCCTCGTTCCCCCTTCGGGGGGATCCCTAGAAATTGGAAACATTAGCCTCAGGAGGGCCGTATCCCGGGCCAACCAACCCCGGGTTCCCCCTTCGGGGGGATCCCTAGAAATTGGAAACTGGCCCGGTTGACCCCGGCTGCCAGCCCTGCTATTCGAAAGTTCCCCCTTCGGGGGGATCCCTAGAAATTGGAAACTGCAGTTGCTGGGCCAGGGTGGCCCCGGTGACGTAAGGAAGTTCCCCCTTCGGGGGGATCCCTAGAAATTGGAAAGACTCTGTGCAGTCTGCTAAGGTAACCGGAAAGTTCTTCACGTTCCCCCTTCGGGGGGATCCCTAGAAATTGGAAACAACTCCGATTCAATATCGGGCTCAAACTCCTCAATCGCTGCCGGTTCCCCCTTCGGGGGGATCCCTAGAAATTGGAAACGGCCCAGCCCACATATATCTGGGGTTGACGGCCCAGAGCCCTGGTTCCCCCTTCGGGGGGATCCCTAGAAATTGGAAACAATCCGTTCTGTTTCCTCCAGGCGTCGTACGACGCCTGGGTCACCCCCGTTCCCCCTTCGGGGGGATCCCTAGAAATTGGAAACTTTGGAAACTTTGGAAACAACCAGGAAAAGCCCCGAATAAAGCTGCTGCTGCTCAGCGGTAGACAAGTAGCGCTGTTGGTACCCAGGCCATTCCTGGAGGGCCAGCTTTTGCTGCTCCTGCAAAATGGGCTGCAATTCTGAGTCTGCGGGCAGTTCGCGTTGCAAAACCTGCAGATCGTTAAAGCGGCCCAGTTGATCTTGTAAGCGCTTCAGGGTCTCTATCCAGCTTTGTACCGCTTCTCCGTAAAAGGGCGCAAAAAACTCTACTTGATAGCGCAGCCGTTTGGTGGCCTTGCGCAGCTCGTGTAATTGCTCAGCTTGGGCTTCCGTTTCGGGAAAAGCAGGGATCCGCCAGCCCGGTTGCAGCAGCCACTGGGCCAGCAGAGGAGTCAGCAAGTGGGGCAAACTTTCCGGCAGAGGCAGCTCCGCTTGGGGCTTGTAGCGGGGGTGAGCCAGCCACTGCTCGCAAGCGGCCTGAAACGCCAGGAAGTCAGCATCTTCCAGAATGCGGCGGGAGCGTTTCTCGGCTTGGGCTCGACGTTGCTGCAGATCTTGTTTTAGCTTCTCCAGCTCCGCCTGCTGGGCCGCCGGGATCCCTTCCCAACAAGGTTCCTGCAGGATTTCCAACAACACGTCCAGATCCCGCTGTTTGCCCAAAGCACTGGCTAGCCCTTGCAGGCGTTTGGGCTTGAGAGGCTTGGGCAGCCGGACGGATCCCTGAAACACCTGCACCCAGGTGCCAAGGCGGCGCAAGGTCACCCGGATTTGGTGGAGAGATTCTACCGCCTCCGGATGCTGGGCCAGAACTCGCCTTACGTGTTTCTGCAGCCGCTGCCATTGCTGGCTCAACAGTTGATGGGCTTGGAGAGCTATGGAGGACGAAGACATAGAGGAAAGCGAGATTGGGTTATGTTCACCCTTCTGCTCGTCAGCAGCCGCGCCGGTGTTGCCCAGCAACAGAGCATCCATAGACAAACCTCTCCTCTCCGAAGGCACAGCGAAGCAACTAAGAAGACAAAAACTCCCTACCCGAGGGGCGATCCAGCCCAACTTAACCTGGAAGGGGGTAAAGCAGTTTCGCTTCTTAACCTCTTTTTAACCTTGAGAGAGCAAGAGGGGAAAGATACTAATCCACATTTGCAATGGTGTTGCGATGGGCTAGGCGGGGCTTCACCACTAACCAAATCCGCGCAGCCACCTCTGCAGGGGATCCCTGGGCCGAAACCCGGACAATCCGCTGGGGTTCTGCGGCGGCCAGGGTTTCGAATCCGCAGTAAACCCGCCGGTGAAATTCTAGGTCTTCTTGCTCGTTAGTGCTCTGCACCGCTAGCTCGACCACGCCAGAAGAACGGGAGCGAGCCCGTCCCAGCCCCACCTCGGGGGGCAGATCCAGCCACAGGGTGAGATCCGGCTGTAGCCCGCCGGTGACCCACCGGTTGAGCTGCCGGATCAGATCCAGATCTATGCCCCGGCCATAGCCTTGATAGGCCAAGGTGGAATCGGTAAAGCGATCACAAACGACCACTTGCCCTGCCGCCAGAGCCGGCCCAATGACCTTGCTCACGTGTTCAGCCCGATCCGCCGCGTATAAGAGCAACTCCGCCAGAGGGGTAAAGGGATCCCCATGCAGCAGCAGATCCCGCAGTGTCTTTCCCAGCGCCGTGCCCCCCGGCTCGCGGGTACACAGGCAAGCATAGCCTTCTTGCCGAAGCTGCTCAGCCAAAAGGGGCTGCTGGGTGGTTTTGCCCACCCCTTCCCCGCCTTCTAGGGTGATGAACACACTGTCATCCTCTGCAGGAGGGTTAGCGCAGGTTGAGTTGGGGCTGCAGGTTAAAGGAGTGCCCCGGCACCATCACGTACACATCGGGGATGTTGGTGGGCTCTAGGCTTTGCAGAGCTAGCCCTTCGATGTTGGAGCGCAGGGCGTTGTTGATGGTGGTTTCCAGTTGGGACAAGACCTGCGCCTCGTTGCCTTGGGCAGCCAAGCCGGGAAACTGGTTGTAGACGGCGCGTGCCAAACTGCTGGCCAAGGGGAGCTGAATCAAGGTGAGGTTGGATCCCCCCAGTTGCGGGCCCAAGGTGTCTGCCCGTCCGCGGATGCCCAGAGCTTGGAGGGCATTGGCTGTTTGGCTGACGGGGATGGTGCACGTATCCATCTTGTAAATGGGCACCGAAGCCATGGTCAGAGCGGAAACGCTGGTCAGTTGCACCACGGTGAAGGAGGCAGTGCCGTTGTAGGCGAAGCAAAAATCGCGAAAGGCCGCAGGCACATTGGCAGCACGGATGGGGCGCTCATCGTCAAAGCCGCCTCTTTCGGCAAAGATGTTGCGGATGGCAAATCCCCCAAAAAAGGCCAACAAGGCCACGACCACCACCACCGTCAGGCCAGAGGAGGACACTCCCCCCGCAGAGCTGCCGCTTCGCCCACCACCGCCATATCCCCCACCGCCGACATACCCGGAAGTGTAGCCATAAGCAGCGGAACGGCTGTAGTCGCTGCGGTAGCCAGATCCCCCCCGGCCAGCATAGGCAGAGGAACGGGCGGATCCGTCGTAACCTCGGCTGCTGGGGACAGAACGGCGGGGAACTAGGGCTTGCCCAGGGCGCTCACCAGCTCTGGGGGATCCTGCAGCGGCTTTCTGCTCCCCTTTTTCGCTGGCAACACGAGATCCCTCGTCTCGGCCAGCCTGGAGGGATGGGTCAGAAGGGCGAGAAGAGGCTCCTCGCGGGGACTCCCTGTGGCTACCCTGTCCATTCTCCTCGTCCAGCCAATCTTCTGTGCCTGCAAAAGTTGAGCCCTCTTCCGGCAAAGGGGGTGGGGAACGACGACTTTGCCGCTCCCTTCCTTCACCGGAGTTTGAAACCGAGGAGATCGCGGCTTCCTCGCCAGCAGAATCTGGGGAATGGTGGCTGGGATCCCGGCCAGCAGTCCGTTCCGCCGCCGCGATGGAATCCCGATCCTCAAACTCAGAAAAATCCATAGTTCTTCCAGCGCTCCCCTCAGCTTCCAAGGCAGGACGTTTTTTCCATTCATTCCACTTCCCCAAAGGGAAGCAACGAGTGTATCCTAGCAGCTCCTAAGCCAGGACATCCGGTGCCATTCCTGGGATCCAAGCTAGCCCAAACGGCTCTCCAGGAGAGGCAACTGCGCCTTTAAGGCACGCAAAGCTCGGCCCCGGTGGCCGACAGCTTCTTTTTGGGCTGGGCTCATCTCGGCAAAGGTTAGCCCCACTTCGGGCACCCAAAACAGCGGGTCATAGCCAAACCCCCCCTCTCCCTGCGGCTGGGTCAAGATCTCTCCCGAACATACCCCTTCCACCAGGGCATGCACTCCACCTTGGGGATCCACCAGGGCAATGGCGCAGTGAAAAGTGGCTCGACGATTTGGGATCCCTTCCATTTCCCTAAGCAACCGCTCGATGCGGGCGGCATCGCTGGGGGCATAGCGAGCCGAGTGGATCCCAGGGGCGCCGCCGAGGGCTTCTACCGCTAAGCCGGAATCGTCGGCAATGGCCCACTCCCCCAGAGACTTGGCCACGGCTCTGGCTTTGAGAAGAGCATTTTCGGCAAAGGTAGTACCGGTTTCTTCCACCTGGATTGCTGAAGGCATGCGGCGCAGCTCCCAAGCGGGGGCATGGGTCTGGAAGAAGGCGTTGAACTCGCGCCATTTGCCAGGGCTGCTGCTGGCCAAGATCAAAGGACGAGGCATGGGAGGGTTTCTACAAATTGCGGGGATCGTAGCGAAAATCCTGAGGAGGTGGAAGACTGCCTGCGGGATCCCTGCCTAACCTAATGAATTTCCAGAACCATGTTGTGCAGGGCCGTGTTAATGACCAGGGTGGATCCCCACCGCTCCACCTTCCCCCCATCCCAGTGCATGTGTCCGCAGATGTAGTAGCGTGGCTGCACCTGTTCCAAAAGGGGGCGCAAAGTGGGCGTGCGACGGTGATACCACTTCCCACCTTCATCCAAAAGACCTCGCGGCGGAGCATGGGTAAGCAGCAGGTCAATGGGCTGGGGGGGCTGACGGTAGAGGGTGAGCAGCTCCTGCAAATGGGCGGAGCTCAGAGACCAGCTCCAGCCACAGGGGGGAGTCCAGGGCACAGCCAATACCTGTAGCCCCAGCCACTCAAAGGAGCAGGACTGGGTGATGGCCCGTCCCCAACGACCAACCAGCGAATCCAAAACCGAAGCCGCCGGATCGTGGTTGCCAGGCAAAAAGAGCCAGGGTTTGCCCAGGCTCTCCACTGCTGCCAGAAAGGATTGCAGATGCACCACCTCTGCTTGGGCTGCCGGATGAAAGCCCTGGGTGGCTTTGCGGGAAGGTTTGCCGGCCTTGGAACAGAAATCCCCAAGGTTGATGTAAGCATCCACCTCTGGCAGATGGGCAAGGGCCTGCCGGATCAGCCGAGGGCTGCCGTGGTAGTCGGAGCCGAGCAGCAGCTTAATCCCCATAGTGCGCCGCACCGCTGGCGGGAGAGGAATCTGCAGCAGCAGAATCCAGGTGGGATCCCTGCAGTAGGGCGGCAACCCGCTGCCAGGAGCTGCTGTACCAAGCTTGCTGGGCTTCCAGTTCTTCGCCGAGGGATCCCGTGGGGCCAAAATCTGGGCAGGCATACCCCAGAGAGCGCAAGCCTGCCACCAACACTGCCGGAGACAGCCACCACTGCTGGGCCAAGCGCAGCAGATCCACCTGGCTGTGGGTTTGCAGGTATTGGCGGAGCTGGCGTTGCAAGCCGGTGGCGGAGGGCAGGGGCACCGCTTGCTGATGGACGGCAATCAACAGCTCGCTGCTGGGGGTGCAACAGAGCAGCCACTTGAGGTGATCCAGAGAAGGGGGCCAGCTCCACAACCAGAGTTGATCATAGCAGTGGCCGGCTTGGGGACGGTCGTAGTGGAGAGTCAGGTGCCGCCGTTCGCGATAGCGGGCCGTAGGCCTTGAAGACAAGGCAAGCGAAGGACGGCGAAAGCCGTAGAACAGGATGGTTCCCTGCGCCTGAGGCAGGAGGACAGAAAACCGGTCTACAGCTTGCCAACGCAAGGGCTGGGTGGGCTGGGGGGTGGGGCGGCAGATCAACAGAAGTGAGGGCTCCGTCCTGCTTTGGGAGCCGGTAGAGGGCTTGGAGTTGAGCATGGAAGAAGCAGCATCTGGAGGGGAGGAGGAGATGGGAGACTCGCTCGCATCAGGGGTGCGGAGCCCTGTCTTCTCGAGATGAGGGTTTCCGGCGACAGCCTCTTGGGCAGGTCGGATCCCGACAATTTCCAGCTCCAGTTGGGTTTCTCCCTGCCACGTTTTGGCCTTGAGTGTGTAAGCTACATCAACTCGCTCCGGCAGTGGATGGATTTCCGCTCCCCGCCAACGGATGGCCCAGAGGGGGCGCTGGGGCTTCGCGTTGCTGCTCCCCACTAACGTATCGGTGATGCTGACCACTCCGCGGCCATCACTGGGGATTTTGGCGGCTGAGTTGCTCCTGCCCGGACAAGAGGACTCCGTCCGAGTAGCACGCAACACATGGAAGTGCCGGGTAGGGAGAACAGGATCCCGGAGCAGCAGCTTCAGGTGGCCGGGAACTGGGCCAAATCGCTGCTGTTGCAGAACCTGCAGGTTGCGGCTGTAGAAGACCGGCTCAGGGTTGCCGATACCACAGGGCTGCAGATGCTGCAGCTCTCGATAGAGGTCAAGGGTGAGATCTGACAGCGACACTTCTGCATCGATTTGCACCAGCGGCTGGATCTGCTCCGGCTGCAATTGCTGTTGGGCAAACTGCCGCAATCGTTTTTCAAGAAGAGGCCAGTTTTCCGCTTTCAGGCTAAATCCCCCGGCAGCCGGGTGGCCACCGTGCTTGTGGAAGAGATCCTTGCAAAACTCCAACGCCTGAAACACGTCAAACTCAGGGATCCCCTGCCGCGCCGAACCGCTGATCTCCCCTTGCCGCGACTGACTGCCGATGAATACCGGACAGCCAAAACGCTCCGCCAGGCGCGAGGCCACAATCCCGATCACCCCTTTGTGCCATCTCTGCTGAGGGGATCCCAAAATCGTCAATACCCGTTCCTGTTGTAGGTTCCAGCCTTGTTGGGCAATTTGCTCCAGGGCTTCTGCCTCGATGCGCCCGCACATCTGCTGCCGCACCTGGTTGAGCCGTTCGCAGCGGCGGGCCAGTTTCTCTGCTTGCAGCGGATCGTCGGTGGTCAGCAACTGGATCCCCATCCTCGCTCGGCCAATTCGCCCAACGGCGTTGATGCGCGGCCCCAGGCCAAACCCAATCCACTCAGGCCGCAGCCCTTCCAGGGATCCCTGCACCCCCATGACCTGCAGAAGGGCGCGGATCCCTGCCACTTGGGAGGTGGGCAAGAGGTTCAGCCCCTGCCGCACCCAGAGGCGGTTAACCCCTGTCAGCGGCGCCAAATCAGCAATGGTGCCCACAGTAAACAGTTCCAGTGCCACCCGCTGCAAATGGTCATCACCGCGGCGCTCGGCCAGCGCCTGGGCCAAAAGGTAGGCAACCCCTACCCCAGCCATCCCCCGGTAGGGAGAGGAGACCGGGAGCTGTTTGGGATTGAGGATGGCATCGGCAGGGGGCAACTGGGGCGGCAAATCGTGGTGATCCGTCACGATCACCGTCAAGCCCAGGGCTTTAGCCAGTTGGATGGGCTCGTGGGCGGAGATGCCGTTGTCCACCGTGAGAATGAGGCGCACTCCCTCGCGGTGCAGCTCTTGTACCATGCGGCTGTTGAGGCCATAGCCCTCGGTCATGCGGCTGGGGATGCGGTAATGCACGGGTGCTCCGCAACCGGAAGGAGTGCCCCGCAAAGCCCTCAACAGCAGGGCCGTGCTGGTCATGCCGTCGGCATCGTAGTCGCCGCAAATGGCGATGGGCTCTTGTCGGCGAATCGCCCCGTCCAGCAAGTCCACCGCCAGGGGCAAATCGGCAAAATCCCGGCTGGGTGGGGGCAGGTGGGCGGGATCCGGCTGCAAATACTGCTGCACGGCAGCAGGGCTGGAGAGGCCGCGATTGAGCAAGATCTGGGCCAACACAGGCGAGATCCCCACTGCCTCAGCCAAGCTTTGGGCAGCCAACTTGTCCACCGGATGAAACAGCCAGCGTTGAGCAGGGATCCCGGCCATAGCAAAGCGTAGGGCTCGGATGAGGACAGCGGGTAGGCAGTGCTACAGTTGGCCTATGGGGTATCCTTTTGACATTAACCCAAAACACTCCTCTGCGCTTTCCCGCCGCCGATGTATTCTCTGCTGCTTACCTATGGCCTTAACCCGCTGACCGGCTGGAAGCTGTTGGTTCAATCTCCTGATCGCGTCAGCGGGACGGAGTCCT
>DVDX01000019.1 GCA_015295985.1 Synechococcus sp. M44_DOE_062
CAAGAATCCCTGCCCTTTAGGGTAGGGAGTATGTCAACTTTAGTACCTACACAGTGGGATAGGTTGGTAGCCCCGTACTTGAGTAGGGAGTGGATAAAGCCCTCATGGGATTTGAGTCGCTGCACTTTGCTGGGCCATACTGGGTGCAGTCGCTACAACTTGGTGAAAAACCCAACCAGCAACAGTCGTCAAAATAAGCAGATCAAAATAAGCAGAGCCTGAGACTCCGCCCTGCCCGTCCAATAAGGCTTTGCCCCAAGGAACCGAGTGGAGGCGTCTTGACCGATCCCCAGGGCTGTTACAAAGGCTGGATCTCACTTCTGGGATCCCCTTAGCCATTCCTGGGGTTCACCGTTTAGGCGGGCGTTGCCCATACCTGTGGAGTAAAACTACCGTGTAGGCCATAGGGAATGTGGTGCCGTAACGGGATCCGCGCGACCGGGCCGGCTGTTAGATCGGCTGCTTCCAGGATCACCACTTGAGAGCGCTGGCTGGCCGCATCAAAAACCACCGTCACAATCCATCCTGCCTCTTCGCCCTGACCTTCTGGGTCGGGGATGAACACCGGTTCTCCCACAAAGCCGCGGGGAGCAAAGCTGTACTGCTGTGTGCGGCCTGTGGCGGTATCCAGCTTGAGGATGGCCTGTAGGGGAGCATTGGATCCAGGAGCATGGGTGGCCCCGATGTAGATGTGGCGGTGGGATCCCCCCATGCGAGCTGGATGGATGGCCGGAAACTCCACCGAGCGATCCAGCAGCAGTTCCCGCTTCACGCTGCCCGCCTCAGGATGCAGATAAAACCGCCACAGCTTGCCGGCTGGAATTTGGGCAAAGTCAATCTGCAGGTAATCGGCATCCGGCTCTAGGGCGGGGTAGTTCTCATAGAGGATGGCATCCACCACCACCTGATCCCCAACTTCGTAGCCGTTAACAAAATGGAAAACAAACCCCGGCTCTGTTTCCAGTTGCAGCGGCTCGTCGCCCTGGGGAAAGATCCAGATGCGGGTCGGCTCTCCCGGTTTCAAGGTCAGACAGGTGCCCGCCGGCTGCCAGCCCAACACAAACGGCAGGGGGTTGAAAGCCAAGGGATTTTGGAAAAAGATGCGGTAGCGGGGTGTCCAGACAAAATCGTGCAGGAAGGCAAAGCCTTGCAGGCGGTAATCCCGCTTTTCCACCAAGCGCCCGCGCGAGTCCAGACGGTAGAACGACAACGTGGAATTCTGGGCAGCCCGCACCCCAAAGGCGATGAGATCTCCCGTGCGGGGATCCCGCCGAGGATGGGCAGTGAAAGGCTGGTTGGCCGAGATCGCTCCTGCAAACGTTTCGATCCCTTCAGTGGCCAAGGTGGCTGGGTTCAGCCGGTAAGGGGCACTGGCCTCCCACAGGGCCAGCAGCTTGTCTCCCTGGTAGATGACGTTGGTGTTGGCAGGATTTTTGAAGCGCAAATCGAGAAAATTGCTCCACCAGCCGCCCGGCTTTTGGGTGCCAAACACCCCTCGGTAGAGCACCCGACCGGCTTTTTCCTCCGCTTCAAACTCGCGGGTGCGCACAAACCGGTTGCGAAAATGAACCTTCCCCTCCACAAAGGTGATGGCGCAGACCATGCCATCCCCATCGAACGGGTGCCCGTAGCGCTGGGATCCCACCTCCAGCTTGCCTGGGCCGTTGCGAAACAGGGTTCCCCGCAACCCTGCCGGGATCCGTCCTTCGATCTCCGTAATCCAATAGTCGTACTCCTGGGATAGGGAGCGATAGCCCAATTGCCAGTCGGTGGTGCTGTAGGGAAGAGAAGCAACGCTGACCATGGGAGAGCTGCAAGCAACGTCTTCTATTGTCGCTTAAACTTTTGTAAAGTCGCCAATGTTTCTGGGCCGGGACGGCCTCCCTGGTGGGGATCCCCAAGATGGAGTCCCGCCAACTGGACTATGGTAGAAAATGCCCCCGAAGCGCCTGACAGGATAGACAGCACCCATGTTTGATGCCCTCTCCGAGAAGTTGGAATTGGCCTGGAGAAAGCTGCGCGGCCAGGACAAGATCACCGAAACCAACATTCAAGAAGCTCTGCGGGAGGTGCGGCGAGCCCTGCTGGATGCGGATGTCAATCTGCAGGTGGTGAAGCAATTTATCGAGGATGTGCGGGAAGCTGCCCTGGGCTCCGAGGTCATCCTGGGGGTGACGCCGGATCAGCAGTTCATCAAGATCGTCCACGACGAGCTGGTGAAGGTGATGGGAGAAGCCAACGTGCCCATCGCCCAAGCGGAGCAGTCTCCCACCATTGTTCTCATGGCCGGTTTGCAGGGATCCGGCAAAACCACCACCTGCGCCAAGTTGGCTTTGTATTTGCGCAAGCAGGGCAAGAAGTCCCTCATGGTGGCCGGAGACATCTACCGTCCGGCGGCCATTGACCAGCTCAAGACGCTGGGCCAGCAAATTCAGATCCCCGTTTTCGACCTGGGCAAAGCAGATCCCGTCGAGATCGCCCGGCAAGGGGTGGAGACAGCCCGACAGCAGGGCTACGACTACGTGATTTTGGACACTGCCGGTCGCCTGCAAATCGACCTGGAGATGATGGCGGAGCTGGAGCGGATCAAGGCGGCGGTGCAGCCCCACGAGATCCTGCTGGTGGTGGATGCCATGATCGGTCAAGAGGCGGCCAGCCTTACCCGAGCCTTCCACGAGCGCCTGGGCATTACCGGCGCCATCCTCACCAAGCTAGATGGGGATACCCGCGGTGGAGCCGCCCTTTCCATTCGCCAAGTGTCCGGCCAGCCCATCAAGTTCATCGGCGTCGGCGAAAAGGTGGAAGCGCTGGATCCCTTTTACCCGGATCGCATGGCCTCCCGCATTCTGGGGATGGGGGATATCCTCAGCCTGGTGGAAAAAGCCCAAGAGGAAATCGACCTGGGAGATGCCGCCAGTATGGCAGAGAAGATGATGACCGCCCAGTTTGATTTCACCGATTTCCTCAAGCAGATGCGCCTGATTAAACGCATGGGATCCCTGGCAGGGCTGCTGAGACTGATGCCGGGGATGGGCAAAATCAGCGAGGAACAACTGCAAAAGGGACAAGACCAACTGGCCCGCGCCGAAGCCATGATCAACTCCATGACCCCCGAAGAGCGCCGCAACCCGGATCTGCTGGCCCGCAGCGTCAGCCGCAAACGACGGGTGGCCCGTGGATCTGGCCACAAGCTGGAGGATGTCAGCCGACTGGTCAGCGATTTTCAGCGCATGCGCGACATGATGCGCAACATGGGCATGGGCGGCGGTTTCCCCGGCAGGGGGTGGGGTCTTCCCGGCAGGGATCCCAGTTGGCGCGGACGTTCAGCGGCCTCTCCCTCTCGGCAACAGCCCAGTCCCAAGCCGGGCAAAGGGGGGAGCAAAAAAGGGGGCAGCAACCGCGGATTTGGGAGCAAGTAGGGTGGGACCATGCCCTTCCACGTTGTTTTGGTTGCCCCAGAGATCCCGGCCAACACGGGGAATATCGCCCGCACCTGTGCAGCCACCGATACCCCTCTCCATTTGGTGGATCCTCTGGGGTTTCGCCTTTCGGATCGCTACCTAAAGCGAGCGGGGCTGGATTACTGGCAGCACGTCCAACTGTATCGCTACCCCTCTTGGTCTGCTCTGGTGCAGGCCCACCCTGAGGCCCGGTTCTGGTGTTTTAGTGTGCGCGGCAAAGCCCTTTACACGGAAGTAACCTATCAGCCGGGAGACTGGTTGGTGTTCGGCAGTGAAAGCCGGGGGTTGGATCCCATGTTCTTGGAAACCTATCCCAGCGTGCGTATCCCGTTGCGGGGGCCGGTGCGCAGCCTGAACCTCAGCAATGCCGTAGCAATTGCCCTTTTTGAGGCGCTACGTCAGCAGGGATCCCTGACCAAAGACTAGGTGCTGGGTTGACCCTGTTATGATTAGTGTTTCTCCCCGTCAGGAAGATGTGTGCCTTGCAGTATCTGCGCCCCGATTTGCTTGACCTCAAGCCCTACGACGCCGTGCCCGCCCCGGCTGCCGACAAGCTGGATGCCAATGAATTCCCCCTCGATTGGCCGGTGGGCTTCAAGCAAAAGCTCTCCCTCCTCTGGGAAAAGGGGATCCCCAGCAACCGCTATCCCGATGCCCATCACCAGGGCCTGAAGCAGGCCATCGCCGCCTATGCCGGAGCGGAGCCAGAGCAGATTAGCTTGGGCAATGGGTCGGATGAGCTGATCCGCTCGCTGCTGATTGCCACCTGTTTGGGCGGGCGGGGCAGTATTCTGGTGGCAGAGCCCACCTTCTCCATGTACGCCATCTTGGCCCAGAGCCTGGGGATCCCAGTGGTACGGGTTCCCCGCGATTCCGAGACGTTTGCTTTGGATCTGGAGCGCTGTCAACAGACTTTGAGGGAGCACCCCATCCGGGTGGTGTGCCTGGTGGATCCCAACTCGCCGACGGGGAATGGCCTGACGGCTGCAGAGTGGGAGTGGGTGGAAGGGTTACCCGACTCAATCCTGGTGATTTTGGATGAGGCCTACTTTGAGTTCAGCCGACACACAGCCCTACCCAAGTTGGCAGAGCATCCCAATTGGGTGATCTTGCGCACCTTTTCCAAAGCTTTTCGTCTGGCGGCCTACCGGGTGGGCTATGCTGTGGGTCATCCGCAGCTTATGCAGGTGTTGGATGGGATCCGCCTGCCCTACAACCTCACAGCCCTTTCTCAGTGGGCGGTTCAGATGGCTCTGGAGCACGCCGAGGAGCTTTTGGCCGACGTGGCACTGATTGGTCAGGAGCGGGAAGCCCTCTACCAAGCTCTTCAGGAACTGCCGGGGGTGCGGGTGTGGCCCAGCCAAGCCAACTTCCTCTACTTCCGGGTAGCCGGTTGGGATCCCCAAAAGCTGCAGCGGGCCTGGCAGGAGCTGGGGACTTGTGTGCGCTACACAGGCGGCGGGCTGCGTCTGACGGTGGGCACCCCTGAAGAGAACCGACGGGCCTTGGAGCGCCTGCGCCAAATCCTGCAGTAGGTCTCCCGGCTCCGATCTGCTCCTGGAGCTAGCCTAGGTGGACAAGCCTGCGGTCAAGAAACGCTGGATCAAGCTGTGCACCTGCTGCAACTGTCGTTCGCCCAGATGCTCCAGCGCCTGGGCGATTTCCGCTCTCAGTCGGCTCTGGGTGTCGGTTTGGGCCTGCTGCAGCAGCCAACTTTGGATCGGGCTGGGGTACTCCACAAAGTCAAACGCCCAGGGATCCCGTTCGTTCAGCTCAGGTTCTACCTGGGGCAGTTGCTCCCCCCAGCGCTCTTGAGCCTGTCGAAACTCCTCTGCCAAGCGGTCTGTTGGACGTCCTTCTGCTTGGAGAGAGTCTTGATACTTCTTATGGGTTATCAGCCAGCGCTGCCGGATTTGAGAGCGTTGCTGCCGGGTCAGTCTGCCGGTTCTGCTTTCGGTAAAGCGCTCGTAAAACCTGAGCGTATCTCGGTAGTGGCCCAATCGCTCACAGGCCAAGCCCACCTCCAGGGGCTGTAGCCACCAAGCCCGCTCCATCTGTACGCTGGTGACCACCTCGTGTAGAAAATCTCGCAGGCCAGGCAATTGCCGCCTCAGCTCTTCCCAGTTGGTCTGGGTGTCCCGGGCCATACAGGTCACCAGCTCGTAATCGTGTCCCCGCTGCCACGCTTGAGGATGGGCCTGCACCTTTTCCCAGAGCTTCTCCCACTCTCGGCGCTGGATCAGGACTCGCAGCATCAGCGGCCAGTCTTTCAAGCGCTCCAGACTGGTAACGACGTCGCTGAGGTACTCTGCCCACTCGCCTGTGAGAGGACGTCCTGCCTCTTGCCATAGGCCCAGCACCACCAAGTCTTGGCGGTCTTTGGATAGCCACCTCACCTTACCGGGAAGGGGCTCCAGGTGGATTTTGGCCCGGTAGTAGGGGGAATGCTCCGTTTGGCCCCCCTGATCCCAAACCTCTATCGCCCGCTCAAATTCCTGCCGCTGGAAGTGACAGGTGCCCCAAATCCTGCAGTACTGCTTCGCAAACGGTTGCTGCTGGCCGAGGAAGGCCAAACGTCCCTTCAAAGCCTCAAGGGTCTCTTGCAAAAACCCGCTGCGGGCCTCTGCCTGAGGGCAAAAAGTTTCTAAGTTGTTGAGAACTTGCTCAAGCTCTGCCAAAAATTGCTGTACACCTTCTCTCCAAGTGGGATCCGTTCGCGGCAGCGGGACGGGGTTCCTATCCTTGGGGTCGACTTCAATGCTCAGCCAATCTCGCACCCGCACCAGTTGTCGAAGGCGCTCTGCAGGCTTGGCGGAGTTTTTTTGCGTCAGCACCATCAAATCCACCAAGGGACTGTAGTCTGGGATCCCAGGACATCCAGCAAAGTGGGCGGCGTTACGCTGCAGCTCCGACCAAGCCCTCCCTCTCCAAAAGCACTCCCAAGCTTCTCGTTTGAGATTTTTGTTGGGCAAAGCAGACTGCTCTAGGTTTAGGAACTTTTGCCCTGCGGAAGCATAGTTCTTCTGGAGCTTGAGAATCCAGGCCTGACATTCCTGTTCTAGAGGGGGGTTTTTTGCCTTCCGCGCCAGAGTTTGAACATCCTCCAGAAGTTTGAGGTTGCCCTCCTCGATGCCACGCCTAAGAAGTTCAAGAGCTGCCTCCAACAGATCTTTCAGGCTTGTATTTGTCCAGTACTGGATATTGATGCCTTTGACAGGGTAACCCAATACCGGTGGGTCGGTCTCCCATTCTGATCGATCCGGTTGCAGAGAAGGATGATTGAGCCAAAGGTTGGATTCTAAGCTTGGATCCCAGAACTCCCGCCAACCGGCAGAGGTATCCACAATGGCCAGCGCCTCAATGGGGCGGGTAATGCCGACATACAATTGGTTAAGAAAATAATGGAGTTGCAGGGATATCGCCTCCCCAGCTTCGCGGGCGTAATAATTAAGCTTCCGGTTAAAGTTTTGTCGATAGGCATTCCCAAACTTGTAGAGGATAACTTTTTTGAACTCCATCCCCTTAACAGACGTAGCAGTTTGCAGGAGCGGTGGTTTAAGATTCTGCTTCAGTTCTTCGGCAAAGATCTTCTGGAGTTCGGGATCCTGCCTCACATAGTTCAGCTCCTCCCCCACAGGACAGGGTAAGATACAGACTGTTCCCGTGAGATCACCAAGCATTTTTCTAAGCTCATCTTCGATTAAGTTTCTTTCCTGACCATCCAGCACAAACCTTTGAACCGGCATGCCCTGCTCATGGGAACGCCAGGGCTGTTGGGGATAGATTTCTCGACTGTTGCTGAGAACTCGCCGCCACAGGTTGACTACATTGCTAAAACGAGTAACTTGTGGATTGCTGCGATAGTTGTTTCTCAGCTCCTGCGGGCCTGTAATCTCAAAGGGATGGCTCGGCAGTAAGTAGGCGCGGATATGCTCGTAGAGATATTTTTTCAGGGCAGCCCAACGAAATCCCGTTGGGTTAATGGTTTGCAAGGGATCCCCGGCAAAGGCATAGGGCAGGCGCTCAATAGCCCAATCCAACTTGTATTTCCCCCAAGGAGATAAGCAAAAAATGATATTCAGCTCAAGTTGAGTAAAGTCTTGAACCTCATCGCAAAAAATGACCGGGTGAATCGGGTTAAGAGTGCCATTTTGCAGCACATCTCTGGCCAAATCTTGGTCATCCCAGTAGCCCTCGCGGGTGGTTCGATCCCGGTAACCCGGCCAAATCTCTTCGTAAATCCGCTCGAAGGCTTCTTCATCCACACTGCGGTCGGCCTCAGGCAATTCTCGGTAGCTATCGGGATCCAAATAATCACTGACCTCATAGCCTTTGATCAGTGTGCGAATGGTGTGCCAAGCCAGCTCTACATCGCGGCGACCACAATACCAACTCTGAAACCGATAAAAATTGACATACCGATCTGGTTGGTAGCGTTCTTGCCGCTCAGGGGGAAGGCAGCTCAATAGATAATCCTGAAAAGTGCTAAAAAAAGTTTGACACTGCTGAATTTCCTCTGGGGAGAAGCTGCACCCCTCCTCCCGATAGCGGTGGCTGATGTGCAAAATTGAACTTACCCTGTCGCGGGCTTGCTGCACCAAGCTTGGGCTGTAGGTCAAAAAGAGAGGGCGGTACTCAAGAGGTCTCTGTTTTGAAGTTTTGAGGTAGTGGCTGCAATAGTCGGCAAAGCGGTAGTACAACATCAGGGATTTGCCACTGCCGGCTCGCCCGTTGATCAAAAGGGGCATGGATGTGCTCTGCAGAATTTCTTCCTCCTCCATGGACAAGGCCAAATTTCCCTCTGGGCTCTCCTGCATTTCCAGCCAAATGGTCTCATCCGCTACCATGTAGTCGGGGTAGGCGCGACGGGCGTACCGCTTCCACACCTCCAGAGGCTGCGGGTGCTGGAGAATGTCTGGCTGCTTAGCTTTTATGCCAAAGAGGCAGGTTTGGCATCCCAGATCAAACCGTTCCTTTTGCTCCGGAGCATGGTCGTAGACCCCGATGAGGAATGGGAACAATCTCCCCGGCTGCTCCCAAACTTGCACCAAGCTGACGGCCAGATGCAGGGATCCCTCCTGCCAGCCTTTGACCTCTGCCCCTGAATAGAACGGCGGGAGCTGCTGATAGAGCCTGCCTTCAATGTCATCGACCAACCGGGACACTGCTGGGTAAACCTGGCAACGCTGCTCTGGAGAAAGGGCCCGTACTTGCCGAACCCATTCCCCGCTTTCCAACACCAGCCGCTCCTGTGGGTTGGGAGCATTCAAGAACTGTGTCCATTCATACAGCTCGTCAGGCAGAGGGGGGAGATGGTTTGGCGGATCCCCTGGTTCCTGCCGTTGCGCCAGCCACGCCTGCAGCCGGTCATCGGGCACCCAGCTCCGCACCCGCTCTTGATAATTCGGATCCCGCCGCCGAGCTAAGAACTCCTGGTATTCGTAACTGCCTCTCGGCCAAAGGCCAAACAAAACCAGAATGGGTACCTCGCCTACATAGCGCAGCTCCCCCACCAAGCGAATGTTGTTGCGGAGATTACGCTTCCAGTAAGGATAACGAACATCGAACAACTGGCTCAAAAGGGTGCGATCCCCCTCTTCCAGCCGTTCTATCAATGCTTCTAGGTTGCACTGGGTTCTGCTTTCCAGAAATTCCTCCGGGCAATATACATACATGGGATCCCGCCGGGTATACTTGGAAGCCATCCTAGTGCTGGGCCACTGGCGAAAATTGCTGCTGTGCCAAAAGTCTTAATTTTTTTCATAATCCCCACGTAGCCCATAACCATCTGCGCAGCCATTGGTAAACTCACAAAACATCTCGATTCAAGCTTTTGTGAAATGCTCGGTAAGCTCAATTCAACTCCGAGCAGGGTCAGCGCTCCGTGCCGCTAGCGCGAACGGGCTGAGGTGGATCAATGCCAGACTGGATCCCTTGCCAGACCCGCTCTGGGGTGAGGGGCAGCCGACGCAAGCGAAGGCCGGTGGCTTGAAAGACGGCGTTGGCAATGGCAGGAGCGATGCAGTTGGTGGTGATTTCCCCCACGCCTTTGGCGCCAAAAGGCCCATAGGGATCCGCCTGTTGCACCAGGTGGACTTCGATGGGGGGAACTTCCTTGGCCGTGGGGATGCGGTAGTAGCGAAAGCCGGCGTTGAGGATCTGGCCTTGTTCATCTCGGATGAGTTCTTCGGAGAGGGCGTAGCCGATGCCCATGGCAGTGCCCCCAGCAACTTGTCCATAGCAGATGCGCGGGTTGATGGCCGTGCCCAGATCGATGGCCTGCGCGATTTTCAGCAGCTCAATCTGGCCAGTCTCCATGTCCACTGCCAGTTCCACCCCCGCCACCGCAAAGGTGAGGGAAGATTCGTCGGCAGCATGGTGCAGCTCCACCTCGATGGGATCCGGAGTGCTTTGGGCCAGCTCCGGCAAAGTCAGGGATCCCTGGGGAGCCGAAAAACACCCCTGCGCAAAACAAACTTGGTCGGGATCCGTCTGCAATCTCAGGGCAGCCGCTTGGATGAGTTTGTCCCGCAGGGCCAGGGCCGCCCGCCGACTGGCCTCGCCGGAAATGTACAAGGTGGCCGAGGCATAGGATCCGGCGTCGAAGGGGGTTTCTTGGGTATCGGCGGCGATGAGATCGATCTGGTTTATGGGGATCCCCAACACTTGGGCAACGATCTGGCGCAGGGTGGTATCGGAGCCGGTGCCCACATCCACTGCCCCACTGCGCATGAGGATGCGCCCGGAAGGCAAGAGGCTGAGCTTGACACCTGCCACGTGGATCTTGGAGAGGCCGCTCCCCTGCATGGAAATGGCAATGCCGCGCCCGTAGCGGCGGGATCCCTGGGGTGGGGGAAGGGGGGTGCTGAAAGCCGTTTGAATCTTTTCAAAGCAGTCCTTGAGGCCGTAGCTGCCGATGAGGTTGAAGTGGGAATCCTTCCAATCGGCATCCTGCTGCTCTCGGTACCCCAGCGTGAGGGGATCCCCCGGCTGGATGACATTTTTCAGTCGCAACTGGATGGGATCCAGCCCTAATTTGTGGGCAATTTCGTCCATCTGGCATTCCACGGCGAAGGTTCCCTGGGTGGCTCCGTAGCCGCGGAAGGCTCCCCCCGGCATGGAGTTGGTGTAGACGGCAAAGCCCTCAAACCGCTTGTGGGGGCAGCGGTACAGCCCCAAGGGTATGTAGCCCGCCAAAAACACCACCGTCTGGCTGTGGTTGCCATAGGCGCCAGCATTGGCGTAGGCGGTGATCTCCTGGGCAACCAGGGATCCGTCGGATTTCACGCCGGTCTTGACGCGAATCTGCATGGCGTGGCGGCTGTTGGTGGCGGTGAATTCCTCGCTGCGGGTGAGCTCCCACTGCACAGGTCGGCCCGTCTTCAGTGTTGCCAAGGCACAGAGGGGTTCGGTGAGGATTTCTTGCTTGTTGCCGAAGCCACCCCCGATTTTGCCCTTGATCACCCGAATGCGCTCGCGAGGGATCCCGGTGATCTCCGCCAAAACCCGCTGGCAGTGGAAGGGCACTTGTGTGCTGGAGCGCACCACCAGGCGGCCATCCGCCTCCAGCCAACTGGTGCTAACGTGGGGCTCCAGATGGGCGTGCTGCACGGCAGGGAGATGGTAGGTGTTCTCCAAAATAAGATCTGCCTCGGCAAAGCCCTGCGCCGGATCCCCACTTTGCAGGCACACATATCCCGCCAAGTTGCGGCTGGCAAAGTCCTCCGTGCCGCTAACGCGAACGTTCATTGGCCGGGCCTCTGGCTCGTCATGGATGACCGGGGATCCCGGCTGCATGGCCTCCAGGGGATCCAGCACGTGGGGCAAAACCTCATACTCCACCTGGATGAGCTGGCAGGCCCGCTCGGCAATGGCCACCGACTCGGCCACCACCGCTGCCACTCCATCCCCCACAAAGCGCACTTTCTCATCCAGCACAAAGCGATCCAGGGGATCCGGCACCGGCTCCGCATGGCCGGCAGTGCTGTAAGCCCGACGCGGCACATCCCGATGGGTCAGTACGGCCACCACACCCGGCAGGGCCTGGGCTTGGCTGGTGTCGATACGGCGGATGCGGGCATGGGCATGAGGAGAGCGCAACAGCCGCAAATGAAGCAACCCGGCAGGAGCAAAATCGCCGGTGTAGGCAGGCTGACCGGAGACAATCTGCGGGCCATCTTGCTTGGGCACGTTGCGCCCCACACTCTCCAGCTCCGATTCGGGGAAAGTGCTATGCCTACGGCACCCTGACGGGAACCGCACCGCTAAGGCGAACGAGGCGGGGATCCCTTGAATGCTTTCCAAAATGGCTTGATAGCCCGTGCAGCGGCAGAGGTTGCCCCGCAGTTGATCCCGCAGCTCCGCCTCGGACGGGATCCCTTCCCCACAGAGCTGACGAGCACTCAAGATCATCCCTGGCGTACAAAAGCCACACTGGAACCCCTGCCCCTCTAAAAAGCGGGCCTGCATCGCATCCCACTCTCCGTTTTTGGCCAACCCCTCGATGGTGGTGATGGCTTGGCCCTGCAAGCGCGCCGCCGGGTACAGGCAACTGTGGATGGGATCCCCCTCCAACAACACCGTGCAAGCCCCGCAATCCCCCGATTCGCAGGCACGGCGCACCCCCACCCAGCCCAGCTCCCGCAACAAGCTCAGCAGAGTGATCCCCGGCGGAACCGCCTGCACATAGGGTTGGCCGTTCACCTGAAATCGGATGGGAATGGGATCCATAACAGTCTTCTTGCTTCACTCACCTTTACTCCATTCCGTTGTGAGCAAAATGTTTCGAGTGAACCATCAGAGTGCCCTCTTTGTCTCCATCCCTCTTCTTATAAGGTGAGGGGATCCTGCCTATCCCAGAAAGTGCTCCGCACCGCTAACGCGAACGGAGCAGGATTTTGTTGAATCCAAAGTGCAGGCCAAGCCTTCTTCAGGTGAGACTCCTCCAATTCCCTCAACTCACTCGATCGTTACCCCAGGAGACGCCATGACAACTCTTCACCAAAAAACTGGGTCTAAAGCCCCGCCCTTCAGGGCAGCTTTGTGCTATTCTGCCTGCAGCGGCAGGGTAGTCAACCGCTTTAAAAACCCAACAGTCTAACGACTGGATGCAGCCTCAATAAGCTTTGTAGTTGTTGTTCGCAACGGTACCTAAGGGCGTTAGGGAACCGCTCCATGCTTGCGTCGTCGGCGCGTATCGCTTGGGGAAACGCCTGGGGAGATGAGCACCGCTGCTTTGGCAGGGCAACCTGCCGAAGTAAGTGCTGTCGCAGAACCAGGAACCAGAATCCCTTGCCTCAAGGCAGGGGGGTATGTCAATTTGGCCCTCTGCTCGAGGTGCAAGCTCTGCGACAGGAACCCAGCTCCCCCCGCCGGGAACGCTCGCGCTCCTTACTGCCCACCCCTCTGCAGGTTTGGGAGAGCGGCGCAGCCTACACCGTCCAGTTGTGGGTGCCCGGTGCCGACCGCGAACGCTTCAACATTGAGGCTACGGCTCAGCAACTCTCCATCAGCGGCGAGATCCAGGTACACGGGCCTGAAGGTGCCGAATTGCGCCATCAAGAAGTAGAGCCCCAACCTTTTCAACGCATCCTCAAGCTGGCCCACCGCATCCAGCCGGAGAAAGTCTCGGCCACCTATCGCGACGGCATCCTCACCCTCACCCTGCCCAAAGCCGACGCAGCACGGGTGGTTAAAGTCCAAGTGGGTGCCTCAAGCCCCACCACTGCAGCGGAAGCCGTGGCGGTAGAAAGCCAACCTGCCTAGGATCCCCAGTCTCCTCCCTCCCTTTTGGGGAGAGAGGATCTAGCTACCCCACTGCACGCGCACCTCATCTCCCACCTTAAAATCCAGTGCCCGGCTGGCATTGCCCCGGTTTTGTACAATCTCCACCCAGCCGGAGCTGCCCACCAAGGCCAGCACTTCGCCAACTTCTCCCTCGGCAAAAGTGGTTACGGAGCGGACGGGGATCCCTTTGACCGAGGCACTCCAGCTTCGACCCTCCACCCACTGTCCGGGAAGATTGCTGATGCCATTGCCGAAGTGATCGATGGCCTGGATGACACCACGCCAGCCGTCCGGCTCCTCCTGGGGCTGGGGCCAGTCCCACTGAGTGAGCTCTGCTGCATCCAGGGGATCCCCCAGTTCCGCCAAAGGGATCCCGTTGGCCAGATGAGCGGCAACCGGGGCAAAGATATCCCGCCCGTGAAAAGTGCGGCTAGGAGAGGGGGTGCGCCAATAGCGGGGCCGGTTGAGTTCCACAGCAGCCAGCGCTGGAGTTTGGGCCAAGACGCCACTGAACAGGCCATTGTCAGGGCCGACCAAAAAGCCCGTCTCGGTTTGGATGGCCACCGCCCGTCGACTGCTCCCCACCCCCGGATCCACAACTGCCAGGTGAATGGTGCCCGGCGGTAGATAGGGGTAGGCCGTCATCAGGGCAAAGCGAGCTGCTGCCACATCCTGGGGCGGGATCCCGTGGCTGAGGTCAATCAGCCGGGCTTGGGGAGCGATCCCCAGGATCACCCCCTTCAGGATGCCTACGTAGGGATCCTGCAGGCCAAAATCCGTCAGTAGGCTGATGAAAATTTCCATCTTTGTTTCTATTGGTTCCACTTCCCCGAGGGAAAGCGCTCTTTTGCAGTCCTACAGCTTCAACTTTTACAGTGACTCTACAATCGGCGCGCTTGATCCAAGGCGTCAAAGTACAGCAAGGCGAACGCCACCAGCGTCCACAGGCCGGCCACAAGGATCCCCACTCCCCACACCCAGGATCCCAAAAAACGCAGCGGCAACATCGCCAAATATCCCCAAAAAAATCCCAGAGGGTAGAGGACACTCAAAACTATAGCGAAAAACAGGCCCCCCAATTCCAGCCCTTCTGCGAAGGCGTGTCCAAACCAGGCTTTGAACAGCCTGGAATAAAAATTGGTTAGCCAAAACCCCGGCCCGAAGAGCGGAATACAGGCTGCTACAGAGAGCAACAACACCCACCACCAAGCTCCAGCATCGGGCGGCAGCGGCCCAGGCCCTCCTTAAATCGAGTTGAGCTGGAACTTCGACAAAGACACCTGCAGGATAGCACCAGTTGTGGATGGGGTGGCTAGTGGGCGGCAAGAGCGGGTTCTGGGCGTTTGTACACCTGTCCCAGACGGGCCAACTGCTGCACCAGCAAGCTCAGGAACAAGCCCACATCGGTCACGATCCCCACCGACTCCAGGGATCCCCGATCGGCTAGCTTGGTCACCACTGCCGGGTTGATGTCTACGCAGATCAGCTTGACTCCGGCAGGTGTCATGTTCCCGGCCCCAATGGAGTGCAACATGCTGGAGAGCATCAGCACCATGTCGGCTCCCTGTAGCAGCCGCGCATAATCCTGCTGGGCCTTGATTAGATCCATCTCCGTATCCGGCAGCGGCCCATCGTCACGGATGGATCCCGCCAGGGAGAAGGGCACCTGAGCGCGAATGCACTCGTAGAACACTCCACCGGTAATCACACCCGCTTCCACCGCGGCCTGGATGCTGCCGTACTTGCGGATGAGGTTGATGGTTTTGAGGTGATGCTTGTGGCCGCCCTTGACCGGCGTGCCCCGCGACAGATCCACCCCCAGTGAGGTGCCGTAGAGATTTTGCTCCAAATCGTGAACGGCAATGGCATTGCCCCCCAACAGCGCCTGCACATAGCCTTCCCGAATCAGGGTGGCCAAGTGGGATCCGCCACCGGTGTGGATGACCACCGGCCCTGCCACCACCACCGTTTTGCCGCCCCGCTCCTTGATTTGCCGCAGCTCCCAGGCAATCTGCTCCACCAGGATCTCCACCCGCCGCTCGCTGGAGACTCCCGATCCCATAAAGGTGAACTCCTGAGAAGAGCGCTCCTTGCTGGCTTGGCGCACGGTGCGGATCCCTTCCACCCCACACACCACGGCATCCCCTACCTGCAGGTCTCGAATCAGGGTGCAGTAGGCGGAAAACTGCGTCTTGCCATTGCAATCGGATCCCTTGACCACAATCACCCCATCCATGCGCTGCCGCTGCACCGGGATCCACTGGCCGGCCACCCGCACCTGCGTGGGGTAGATGGTGGTGACATAAAAATCGTCGGGAGCTACCCCTGCCTTCTCCACCCGCTCCAGACGGGCATCCTGCTGAGTTTCTTCCGAGAGACGAGCCCCCTGCTCAATCAAGGCGCTGAGAATGGTGTCCAGGGTCTCTTCGGTGGGAGCGGAAACAGCCAGTTCCACCGTGGAAGTGCTCTGCCGTTTTTCCCCCAGCTGAAACTTCAGGATCTGAAAGCTGCCGCCATTGTCGACAATGCAATCGACAGCCCTGGTAAGCAGGTCGCTATCCACCAAGTGTCCCTGGAGGATCACCGTCCGGCTGAGCACCGTCGCCACCGGATCGGTTTGGGGGGCCACCGTTTCATCGAGGCGCAGTGTCAGGCACTTGGCCGCCCCACCGGCTTTCAGGAACTCCGTCAGCTCCGTCTGCACCACCACAAATCCCCGCTCCTGCAGGGTGGCCTCCAGCTCTGGGCTGACCCGATTCACCAAGATCGTGCCGTTCACATCCACGGCATTGCAGGCAAAGTGAATGGCATCCACCTCCTGAACCGGGATCCGCTTTTCGGGGGGCACCCGCATCTCAATTAAGCGGTTGGAATAGGTATCAAAAGCCGGTGGGTAGTAGAGCAAATAGCCTTCAGAGAGGGGGCAAAAGCAGGTGTCCAGGTGGTAAAACCGCTCGTCCACCAGCCGCAAAGACAACACCTCGATCCCCAACCACTTGGCCAAGTAGGGATGAGATTCCAGCATGGAGCGAAAGCCGTAGCCCGCCCACAGCCAGCGCCCTGCGCGATCCAACAGAGCATCTCCTGCCCCCTCGAAAACCAGGGCCGGCGGCAGCTCATAGACGGTGTAGCCCTGTTCCTCAAACCAAGCCTTGAAATGGGGCTGTTCCCCCTGCCGCTCTGGGTGATAGAAACGGCTCAGCACCACCGTGGATCCCAGGATGAGCCCGGCATTTGCCGTAAACACCATATCCGGCCACCCCGGCACCGGCTGGATCAGCTTCACCTCCGCCCGTTGCGAGAGATGCGAATAGAGAGCCTGCCACTGCTGCAACGCCCGTTCTCGCGAAGAGCGGCGAACATTCCCCACCATCCAGGGGTTGATCACATAGTCCACCTCGTAGTAATCGGGTGGGCACATCAAATACCGAATGGCACCAGACATACAATCTCAGACCGCAATCCGCAGCAGGGCACCCCCTAGATTAGCAGCTATGTGAGCGGCATCCTCAAGAATCACTTGTGGGAGTCTTTCGCCAGCTCCGGCTGCAGTGGGCTGGGATCGGCGATGTTGGGCAACTCCAGACAGTAGCCCGCCCCGTAAACGGTTTTGATGTACTGAGGGTGGCGCGGATCCGGCTCCAGCTTGGTGCGCAGGTGGCGGATATGGACGCGGATGGTTTCAATGTCGTCGTCGGGCTCGTAGCCCCATACCTCTTGCAGGATTTCGCTGGGGGAAACGGTCTGCCCGTGTCGCTGCATCAGGCAGTGGAGCAGGTCAAACTCCAGGTGGGTGAGCTTGATGGTTTTGCCGAACCACAGGGCTTCAAAGCGCTCCGGCACCAGCGTGAGAGGGCCATAGGTGAGGATCTCGCCGTGTTTGGCCGCCTGTGGGATCCGGTCTGAGCGACGCAACAGGGCCCGCACCCGCACCAGCAGCTCCTGCACTTCAAAAGGCTTGGTCAGGTAGTCGTCGGCACCGGCATTGAAGCCCTCGATCTTATCCTGGGTTTGGCCAAGGGCAGTGAGCATCAAAATCGGGATCTCACTGGTGCGCTCCTCCCGCCGCAAGCGCTGACATACGGTTAGGCCGTCCACCTGGGGTAGCATCAGGTCGAGGATGATGAGATCGGGGAGAACCTGCAGAGCCAGCGCTTGTCCACGTACTCCGTCGGTGGCCTTCACGACCTCGTAGCCCGCCAACTCCAGATTGATGCGCAGAATATCCAGAATCGAAGGGTCGTCCTCAATAATGAGTATGCGAGCCATAGCTGGTTGCAGCCCAAACTGCGGATAAAACGTTTTGTTAAATGTGCTAACAAAGAGTCGAAGCTTTACGACTCGAAGTTTACTTAATTTTAGCCTCATTGCAAATCTTGCTGCGCAGCTAGCCCGTAGGGTTGTCTAGCCCGGAACCGGATACGTGGGAAACTGTTCAACCCGTTGGGGGCAAATGGGCGCGTTTTTAAGGCCTACAGCCCGGATCTCCCTTGGGGAAAGTGCTTCGGCACCGCTGGCGCGAACGCGGCAATGAGGCGGCGGGTGTAGTCCTGCTGCGGCTGCCGGTAGATCTGGGAAGCAGGGCCAATCTCTTCGATGCGGCCTCGGTTCATGACCATTATGCGGTCGCTCATGAACTTGACCACGCTCAGATCGTGGGAGATGAACAGGTAGGCCAACCCCAGTTCCTCCTGCAGATCCTTGAGCAAATTCAGCACCTGGGCCTGCACAGAGACATCCAAGGAAGACACCGCCTCATCGCAGACAATCAGGCGTGGCTCCGAGGCCAGGGCGCGGGCAATACAGATCCGCTGCCGCTGTCCTCCCGAAAACTGGTGGGGCAGGCGATCCAGCGCTTCCGGATCCAACCCTACCCGTTCAAACAGGCGTTGGGCCCGTGCTCGTCGCTCAGCAGCATGGCTCCCAATCCCGTGCAGGGCCATCGGCTCCATGACGCTGGCTCCCACACTCATGCGCGGATCCAACGAGGCCGCCGGATCCTGAAAGATAAGCTGAATCTCACGGCGGAGACGACGTAAGCGTTGAGGCGGCAAGCGGAGCCACTCCTCTCCGTCGTAGATCACCTGGCCGGAGCTGGCGCGGATCAGACGCAGCAGGGTTCGTCCCAAAGTGGTCTTGCCGCAGCCGGACTCTCCCACTAGCCCCAAGGTCTCGCCGGGGTAGAGGTCAAAGCTGATCCCATCCACAGCCCGGATCTCGCCCACCTGGCGGCCAAATGGCCCTCGACGGACGGCGTAGTGGGTTCGCAGATCCCGCACCTGCAACAGGGGGCGCTGACTGTAGAGCCGGCGCAGCCGTTCTTCCTCTTCGGCGGCTGAGATCTCCACCTGCTGCCACTGCTCCTCTGGGGATCCCCCTTTTTCCAGAAAATCCTGGACAGTGGGCAACCGTCGCAACCGCCGCTCCAACCCTGGGCGACAGGCCAACAGACCGCGAGTATAGGGGTGCTGGGGATCCCGAAAGATCTGCTCCACCGAGCCTTGTTCGACAGCTTGGCCCTGGCGCATCACCACCACCTGATCCGCCAATTCAGCCACCAAATTGAGATCGTGGGTGATGAAGAGGATGGCCATCTGCCGCTGCTGCTGCAGATCCCGGAGCAGGCACAGGATTTCCGCTTGCACTGTGACATCCAGAGCGGTGGTTGGCTCATCGGCAATCAACAGTTTGGGGTTGGAGGCGATGGCACAGGCAATGGCCGCCCGCTGGATTTGACCGCCGGAGAGCTGATGGGGGTAGCGCTCCAGCATCTGGGGAGAAAGCTGCACCTCCTCAAACAGGCGAATGGCTTGGGCACGGATCTCCGCCGCAGTTAGAGGGGTGTTGGCCCTCAGGGTTTCCCGCAACTGCTGGCCACAGGTGTAGAGGGGGTTGAGGGCGGTGCTCGGCTCCTGGAAGATCATGGCAATTTGGGATCCGCGATAGCGCCGCCGTTGCCGGGGATCCAACTGCAGCCAGTCCACCGTTCCATATTGCTCCGCAACGCTGACGCGACCAGGGCCATGGAAGAGGATTTTGCCCTCCACCCGGGCCGAGCTGGGCAAGAGATCCATCAGCGTCAGGGCGGTCATGGTTTTGCCGGATCCCGACTCCCCCACCAGGCCCAAGGTCTGGCCGATCCCGATCTGGAAAGACAGCCCATCCACTACTGGGGATCCCGACGGCTCCCTCTTGCCGACGCCAACTGTGCGGCTGGGCAAGAAAACCCGCAACCCTTGTACGGTCAGCAAAGCAGGATTGGCAGCAGAGGCAGCCAAGGCCTCCGGCCCGCTATCGCGAACGGTCATGGCGATGAAACACGCATTATTGCTACGCAACGCTAACGCGACGGGGGAATTGGCAGGATTATAGACCACCGTCCCCACCTTCCCAGTTGTCCCCAGGTTCCTGGGCTGGGTTGGTTCATCCCCCAAAAGGCCTACGGCCCGCTATATTGCTACGCAACGCTGACGCGACCGCGGACGGCGGCTCTCTGTCTGCCGTCTTGGATATCTTGCTTAACATTCTCCCTGCCTCAGAGGGTAAAGATTCTTTCCCAGGTTGCAGGATGACTCCTGCTTTCTGGGCTACACCAAGGGGTGGGGGATGCCATGACCCCAAGCAGAAAGGCTGGAGCCTGCGCTGCTGGTTTGCCTGTCATGCTACGATGTTGCCTTACAACGGCGAAGCGGTCCTTGCCCATTTTCCTGCGAAGTATTGCTTCGCCGCTATCGCGATCGGTCTTGGCGTCATCATGGTAGCTGCTCCCCAAAGTCTGACCACCCTACGCGATAACTTGGCTATCCTAGCGGAAACGGATCCCCTGGTTTACCGCCTGATCCAGCAAGAGCTTGACCGGCAGCGGGATCACCTGGAGATGATTGCCAGCGAGAACTTCACCTCGCCGGCTGTACTGGCTGCCCAAGGCTCGGTGCTCACCAACAAGTATGCGGAAGGGTTACCGGGTAAGCGCTACTACGGCGGCTGCGAGTTTATCGACGAGATCGAGCAATTGGCCATCGACCGCGCCAAGCAACTGTTTGGGGCGGCTCACGCCAACGTGCAACCCCACTCCGGGGCGCAGGCCAATTTTGCCGTTTTCCTGGCCCTGCTGCAGCCAGGGGACACGATTATGGGCATGGATTTGTCCCACGGTGGCCACCTCACCCATGGCTCACCTGTGAACGTCTCCGGCAAATGGTTCCAGGTGGTGCACTACGGCGTGGATCCCCAAACGGAGCAGATTGATTTCCATCAAGTGCGGGAGCTGGCCTTGCAGCACCGGCCCAGACTGATCATCTGTGGCTACTCCGCCTACCCGCGGGTGATCGACTTTGCTGCTTTCCGCGCCATTGCTGACGAGGTGGGAGCCTATCTGCTGGCGGATATTGCCCACATTGCTGGCCTGGTGGCCACCGGACACCACCCCAACCCGGTGCCCCTCTGTGATGTGGTGACCACCACTACCCACAAGACGCTGCGGGGGCCGCGCGGGGGGCTCATTCTCACCCGCGATCCAGAGCTGGGTAAAAAGCTGGATAAGGCGGTGTTCCCCGGCAGCCAAGGGGGGCCGCTGGAGCATGTCATTGCCGGCAAGGCGGTGGCCTTTGGGGAAGCCCTGCAGCCCAGCTTCGCCCAGTACTCAGGACAGGTGATCGCCAATGCTCAGGCCCTGGCGGGATCCCTGCAACGGCGAGGCCTTCGGCTGGTTTCTGGGGGCACAGACAATCACCTGGTGCTGCTGGATCTGCGCTCGGTTAAGGCCTCCGGCCCGCTGACGCGAACGGCGGTGTTGGGAAAAGCAGGGGTGATGACGGGCAAGCGGGCGGAACGGCTGATGGACGAGATCCACATCACCGCCAACAAAAACACCATTCCCTTCGACCCACAGCCGCCCTTCGTAGCCAGCGGACTGCGCCTGGGATCCCCGGCCTTGACCACCCGCGGCCTGGGGCCGGTAGAATTTGAAGAAATTGGGGAGATCATCGCCGATTGTCTGTTTCAGCCTGAGGAGCCTGCTGTGTTGGAAGAGTGTCGCCAGCGGGTGACGCGTCTCTGTCGCCGTTTCCCCCTTTACCCCCACCTGGGCTAACCGTTATTGCTCCGCAACGCTGACGCGAACGTGTAGCACGGCGGAGTCCTCAACCCTCTCTGCGGCTTGCCATGCCCTACTTGGTCGCGTTCCTTGCTGCTGCCTGTGTGGTTTTGTGGGCAACCCCAATGGTGAAGGCAGTCGGGATCCGCAGTGGCCAGTTGGATTTCCCTGATGAGCGCAAGATCCACCGGCAGCCAATGGTACGCCTGGGTGGGGTTTCCATCTTTTTTGGGAACTTGGTGGCTCTGCTCTTGCTCTGGGGAGCCGGAGCTTTTGGGGGCTTGCGCACCGAGCAGGAGTACGAGATTTGGGGGGTAACCATAGGCGGGGTTTTGTTTTTCTTGATTGGCTTGGCGGACGACCTATTCCACCTGTCGCCCTTTTCCCGCTTGTTGATGCAATTCGGCGTGGCTGCTGCCGCCTGGGGAGTAGGGGTGCGCATTGAGTTTGTCAGCCTGCCTGGGAGAGGGATCTGGCCCTTTCCAGTGTGGTTGAGCCTGCTGATTACCCTGTTCTGGCTGGTGGGGATGGCCAATGCCATCAACTTTATGGATGGGCTGGATGGGCTGGCGGCAGGGGTGTCGGGAATCGCGGCGGTGGTGATGCTGATCGTAACGCTGCTGCTGGATCGACCGGCGGCGGCCATGCTGGCGGCAGCCTTGGCAGGGGCTTGTCTGGGGTTTTTGCGCTACAACTTCAACCCGGCGCAGATCTTCATGGGGGATGGAGGGGCCTATTTTTTGGGCTTTACCCTAGCTGGGATTGGGGTGATCGGGGTGGCCAAGGGAGTGACCACGCTGGCAGTAGCCCTGCCTTTCTTTATCTTGGCGGTGCCGATCCTGGATATGTCCACCGTGATCCTCAAGCGGCTGGCCAGGGGGAAGTCACCTTTCCATCCCGACAAAGGCCACCTGCACCACCGTTTGCTCAAAGCCGGCCTATCCCAGCGGCATTCGGTGCTCCTGATCTATGCCATGACCCTTTGGGGGGGATCCCTAGCCTTGGCCTTGGCAGGCTTGCCCGCAGGAGGCACCTATCTGGGGGGAGCCTCGCTGGTGCTGGGGGGAGTGGCCTGGGGGGCTTGGCAACGGCATCGCCAACGGCAACGAGCTTTGCCCTCGGAGGATCGGCCCGAACAGGAATATGTTGCTCCGCAACGCTGTCGCGACCAGGAATGTAAAGAAGATTGAGCCGGGCTTGTTCTCCACTGCTCGCCTGCCTAGACTGGAGGCGCTCTTCTGTGTTGCCCCATGCGCCCCACACCTGAGTTGGCAGCTCTCCTGCGCCGCACCGCGGATCGTATCCAATCCCAACACTGGGGCTTCTGGGATCGCGAGTATTGCTGGCGGGACAGCACCCGCTGCAATTGCGGCCTGCTGGTGCGAGAAGCCCTGGGGTGGAACCAGCACCAATTGAGCCTGCGCATCCACCGCGGCACCTGGCGCTCCATTGCCCAAACCGCCTACCGAACTGCTGCCCTGGCCCTTCCCGTACAACAGGAGGGGCGCTGTGAGTCCACGGGCCTACGGCTGGGGTATGTGTTCGAGAAAATGGCAGAACTGGGGTTCGACCAACCGGAAGATTTTGCCGCCCTGGAAGAGCTGAGCGATCCCATCATCGTGGCCCGCTTGGCGGAAAAAGGTGTGGAGCCGGTACAGCGCGACCAGGCAATCCATGTGGTGCTCTACATGCGGGAACTGGCGGACTGGATTGACGAACAACTGCAGGCCCAGGCTCAGATCAGCCGCTTGAGCCAACCTTTGCCCAAAGTTAAAGAACCCAAAGTTAAAGAAAAGGCAGAAGTCGCCATCCGACAGCCGCTGCGCCTCTGGTGAGGTTACATGGGTTCAGAGGCATCTCCCTTGAGCATCTTGCCTGCTTGCTCTGGCTAAAGGTGTGGCCAGCGGATTCCTTAGTTAGATTCCTCCACCATCACCACATGGGCAGGGATCCCAGGGGGAAGAGCCTTGCAGCCGGACAGAAAGGCCAGTTCGATTAGAAAGGCAAACCCCCCCACCTCGGCGCCGCTCTGGGCCACCAATTGGGCAGTGGCGGCGGCTGTGCCCCCGGTAGCAATGACATCATCCACGATCAACACCCGCTCTCCAGGTCGCAGAGCGTGGGCGTGCAGTTGGAGCTGGTCTTGGCCGTATTCCAGGCTATAGGTCTGGCTGAGCACCGGTGGCGGCAGTTTGCCCGGCTTGCGAACCGGGACAAACCCCAAGCCTAGATGTTGTGCCAAAGCAGCCCCCAAAATGAACCCCCGCGACTCGATGCCGACCACATAATCCAGGGATCCCATGCCGGTGGTGCCGGCAGCCAACTGTTCAATCGCTGCCCGGAAGCCTGCCGGATCCTGCAGCAGGGGGGTCATATCCCGAAAGAGGATGCCGGGTCTGGGAAAATCGGGCACCAAGCGAATGAGGGCTCGCAGATCCATCCTGTTTTCCTCGCTGGCCAGTGGTTTGCTGTTCGCGTTAGCGGGACGGAGTCCTCAAAGGGCACTCCAAGCAACCCATCATACTCGGTTAGCTTGTGGGCAGATGGGATCCCTTTTGATCAGTCCGGCAACGGGGAAGATTTTTTATAATTGGCAAGGCTGGGGGCCGCAGCTCACCTGGTCGCCCATCTGTGAACTTGGAGACTTCTCATGCGTTATTACATGGCCATCGACTCCAATCCCCTGGCCAGTTTGCCGCTGGCTCTGTTTGGGGTGAGCAGTGAGTCGGCCTACGTCGATCTGCTGCAGGACAAGCTCATTGTGCGGGCAGGCAGCCTGTTCAACGAGACATTCTCCCTGAGCGAGTTGGGACAAGGGGAGCGCTTTCCCTGGCCTTGGTACTACGGACTGGGTGTGCGCACCGATTTTCAGGGGATCGTTGGCCCGGTAACCAGCACCCAAGGGGTAATTGCCATTCCACTGATGCAGGAAAAGCCTCTTTTTATCCCCTTGCTGGGGCCGGTGGGGCTGCAACTGCCCTGCAAAAAGCTGGTCTTCAGCCTCAAAGATCCAGATACCTTCCTGGCCAACTTCAATCAGGGTCGCCCAGGGGTAAACGCTGGCCCGAAGAATGTGGTGATTGAGTGAGTAGGTGGGGATCCCTGCAAAACCCGAGAGACGGCAGCCTGGTAAGAGCCTACAGGGATCCCCCAGGGGTTGGGGTGGCGGGCCCAGAGGCAACGCGGCTTAGGCGACGCAAGCCCGGCAGTCCGCCATCCACCACCACTACACTGCCATCCGGTAAGACTGCCAAGCCGCCAGGCTGCTCGAACCGGGCTGCCGAGGTGGGGCCATCCTGCCAGCCAGGCTGATTCTGTCCGGCCAAGGTGGAAACTTGTCCCCCAGGCTGAAGACGACGAATGCGATGGTTGTCTCGGTCGGCCACCCAGAGGTTGCCTGCCGCATCGAAGGCCAGCCCACCGAGGAAGCGAAAGCGGGATTCCGCCAAGGGGCCATCTCGGTAGCCTGCCTCGGGGTTTGATAGGGTACTCAGTTGTCCGGCGGGGGATAACCTGCGCAGGCGATGCTGATCGGCAATCCAAAGGTGCCCATTTCTGTCCACCGCCAAGGCGGTGGGCTGCAGAAGCTGGGCCTGTTCTGCTGGGCCGTCGGCGAATCCCGGCTGGCCCGTGCCGGCAACGGTGGTTACCTCACCCGCAGGGGTGATGCGGCGGATACGGTGATTGGCGCGGTCGGCAACGTAGAGGCTGCCATCTAAACCCAAAGCCAGCCCCGATGGCTCACGGAACTGAGCCCGGGCAAGCCCCCCATCTCGGTATCCGGCTACACAAGTGCCCGCAAAGGTGCTCACCTGCCGTTGCAGGTTGATGTAACGCAGGCAATGGTTGCCACTGTCGGCCACCCACAATCCCCCCTTGGGATCCCAGAGCAGCCCCTGCGGGGAGTTGAATTGCGCTTGCTCGGCTGCTCCGTCTTGGTAGCCTGCTTGGCCTGTGCCGACCCACACTTCCAATTCCCCCTCTGGAGAAAGCCGGAAGATGCGGTGCTGGGCTCTATCGGCTAAATAGAAGGCTCCTTCTGGATCCACAGCAATGCCGCTGATTTGCTGCAGGTAGATCCTGGACTCGGTGCCGCTGTTGTCAGGGGCGTTGCCGACAAGATCCGCCGCGGGCGCTGTGCGACCATTCAGCAAAGTTTCCACCACCCAAGCGGACGCTGCCGGAGCAGTGGGGGTGGGAGAGGGATTGGGGGAGGGAGTAGCTGCAGGCCAATCGTAGACCAGTGTACCCAGCCCTTGCCCGGAACCATCCGCAACGGCAACCCAAACCGAGCCGGAAAGAGAAGAAGGCGGCATCACCACTAGACGGTCACCGCTGCGGGAGCGAATTTCCCCCCTCAGGACGCGCTCGGGATTGGCTGCCGAGGCAAAGAGAACCGTTTCCACCCGCTCCAGATTTTCCCCTGAGAGCAGCAACGGCTGGCCGGGGGCAGGCGCTGCCGAGCTGGTGTGCAGAAGCGGTACCCCCACCTCAGAGAGCACCAATATCGAAAGGCGGCGCTGGCGCTCTGAATCTTGGGGAGGACGGTTGGCACCGCCAGAACCCCCAGAGCGGGCAGAAAGGGTCAGGGATCCCTTCCCCTGCGCCAGAGTGGTGGATCCCCGATAGGCAATGGCGCTGAGCTCCGCTTCCCCAGCGGGAGGATTGGTGAAGGTGAAGGTAGCCGGTTGCCCTTGGCGCAGAGGGGCAGTGGCGGTTTGGCGATAGGTGCCCAGGGTAATGCTCAGGTCGATCCCTTCCACCCCTGGCCAGGTGGGGGTGCGGGCCAGCCAGCGATCCACCTCTGAGGCCGGTAGCTGGGCCACCAGATCGGATCCCTGTTCCTGAAGCAGCAGAACGATGCGGTTGCTGGGCACCGACAAGCCAGACTGACGCGCTTGCTCGAAAGTGAGAGAAAGGGGGGAGGGAGGAAGAGGAGTTGGAGTTAAAACTGGCTGTAGGGCCGCCGGGGGAACAACGCTGGGAGACAGACTAGAAGAAAGCTCGCCACAGGCCGAGAGAGCCAGCACCAAGGCACTCAACGCAGGCCAAGACAGCGGTCTCAGAGAAACCCGTTGTGGCATGATGCAGCTTATCCTCTCCCACAGGCTGGGAAATGGCGGGAACCCAAACCCCCACGCTCATCTTCATCAGCGTACAAACCGGCGAAAATTGCCCAGCACCCTCTTTGCCGCAGGAGCCACTTTGGCCAATGCCTCAGCCCCTGAACCGCATCCCTATTCATGATCAACTCTTCTCACCCGCAGGTGAGTCGCACTCCTCACTCCATCTATCCTTACTCAAATCCCTGCCGAAAGACCAGATACAGGAAATCATCCAGACCGTAGCGGTAGGGCTGTGAGTCGATGCTGCCTGCGTTCGCCTGAACTGGCTATCGAGTGGGGATAGGCCACTCTCGCGGATGAATCAAGTAGACGGTACCCCCGGAGTGCTCCAGCCAGAGGGACTCTAGCTGCTTGCGGCGGTAGGTACGGCGAACCTCCTCATTGGTTTTGGCTGCTGGATCATGGACGATGGGATCCCCGTGGCTATCAAATCCCACCAGCACCGCCAAATGACCCTTGCTTTTGGGGATCGGCGCCCCTTCCAGTTCTCCCTCGCCCCAGGCATAGCTGAGGACCACCGGAACCCCTGCCACGATCCAGGCTTCTGCTTGGGCCAAGCTCTCCAGCCGCGCCACCACACCGGACAAACCCTGCTCGGCAGCATGGGCGACGTTGAAAACCCAGTTGCCATGGCCGTCGTAGACCCGGTCGTACACACCGGCCACCGCTGCGCGCACCAGCAGCTCACAGGGACGGGGATCCCGCTGCCAGTAGGCCAGCACCATGGCCAGGGAGGTGGGGCTACACCAGACTTCTCCCCCATCGGGGTACACCATCTGGGAGCACAAAGGCAGATCCAAGACTTTGCCCCAGCGGCTGGGATCCCCAGGGGATAGGCGGCTGGGCTTGACCGGCTGGTTCGAAATGGCAACCGCCACTTGATCCACAAGGGCAGAACGACCAGGGTCTTGGGTGAACAGGCGCACCCTCACCTGGAAGGCTTCTGCCCCGTTGAGCGTATCATTGAGCACCAGTAAGTCCGTGTACAGGTTGCCATCCTCATCCCCTTGTCCTTGCACCGAGTGGCTGGCCAGAGTCAAGGGATCCGCAGCCCATACCCCGCCGTGATACCACCTTGTCCAGCGGTCTGAAAGCTTTGCCCGGATCCACAGTTCCAACCAGGTGCCGGGGGGCGTGGTGGCATTCCAGGAAGCGATGGCCCCGACCATAGGAAAGCCGGTGGGGACTGCTGGACTGGTGGCTTCTCCCACCCAATAGGTGCCGCCGGGATAAACGGGTCGGCCCTGAAACCCTGACTCGGGCTCTCCAAGGCTGACTTCTTGCCGCCAACCCTCTGGATCCAAGACCAATTGCCCTTGGGGGTTCAGGCGGATCCCTTGGGTTGACCAGTGCTGAAATCCCTGAGCTTCTCCCGCCCGCCAGCGCTGCAACCCGGTGCGATAGGTGGAGTGGGTCTGGGCTTGCATCGTCAAGACTCCTGGGGAAGTTGGAACAGGCTGGGCCGATGTGGGCAACCCGAGCAAGAGCAGCAGAACCCCGCTCACCAACCCAGATAGCCCTTGCCTTCTGCGAGCATTGTCCACCTGGCCCATTAATAGCGGGACACTGCTGGATGTCCACCGATGTACCAGCGCCACGGGATCTCGACTCCTTGGGTGATGCCAATGCGGGTGGTCTGGACAATGGGCAACTGGGTTTGCCAAGAGGGGGATCCCTCTAGCCAAAAGCCTTCTTGGCCAGCATCCACCTGCCCCAGCCGCCAACCGTTATGGGATCCATCGATGCGCAAGGCTTGACAGAGCAGGCCCGGCCCTGCGGCCACCCGTGCTGGCTTATTCTGCTTGTTGGCCGGGATCCACTCCGGCAGGCGATCCAATTGAACCGCCCGGATCAAAACTGCCGCCGGGATCCCTTCGGCTGCGGTGACGATGTTCAGACAGTGGTAAAGGCCGTAGATGCGATAGACATACAAATGCCCTGGCGGCCCGAACATCACCTGGTTACGCCGGGTTTTGCGGCGGTAGGCATGGCAGGCCGGATCCCCGGCTGTATAGGCTTCCGTCTCTACGATCTGGGCCCGCAACTGCAGCCCATCGGCAAATTGCCGCACCAGAACCATGCCCAGCAGTGCCGGAGCCACCAGCGGAGCCGGCTGACTCAGCCAGTCCACAGAGTTCACGGCCAGCCCCGCAACCCCTATCCCCCGGCAATTGCGGGGACAATGCTCACCTCATCCCCATCCCGAAGCGGGGTATCGGCTCCCTCGAGGAAGCGGATATCTTCGCTGTTGACATAAAAGTTGACAAAGCGGCGCAATTCCCCACTCTCATCGCACAGCCGCGCCTTAATCCCTGGGCAACTGCGCTCCAAAGAATCCAGCAATTCCCGAATGGTGGATCCCTCGCAACTCACCACCGCCCGATCCTGAGTGAGCTTTTGTAGAGGGGTGGGGATTAACACCTTGACCGCCATAGCCCAATGCTCTCGTCACTCCTAAAGACATCAAGAAAGACATCAAAATTAGGGTAGCAGCACCCCATCAATGCCGTGAATCACCCCGTTGGAGACGGGAATATCTGCCAGGTTCACGTTGGCCCCATTACCCGGATGCTGCCATCGGATCCCACTTGCACTCGCAGCGGTAGCCCCGCCAAGGTGGTGAGAGTAGCCGACTGGCCCGGTTGCAAATCAAACGACGTAATTCGCCCCGGCACCACATGATATGTGAGAATGCGGGTGAGCTGAGCCCGGTTGGCCGGCTGCAACAGCGTCTCCACCGTACCCGGCGGCAGTTGCCCAAAGGCCACATCGGAAGGGGCAAAGACCGTGAACGGCCCCGGCCCTGCCAAAGCCGTATTTAGCCCCGCCGCCCGCAAAGCTGCTGCCAGCGTCGAGTAGCTGCTGGGCAAGGTTTCCAGCTCAACGGCAATGGTGTTCAGTCCTTGAGGCCGGGCCACGGGAGCAAAGACAAGCGGGGTCAGTACAGCCGCCACTGGGATCCAACGGCGAACAAGGCGCTGAACAGAAGGAAAGATAGGCATTGTGCAAAGCTCCTGAGCCAATAGGTCTACGCCAGGGATCTTAACAGTTCTTCATTAAGATTCTGTTAAGAGGCCGTGGAGAGGGTCTTCCCTGCAAACCGAGTTCATACGGATGCCTCTTGCCAGTCCAGCCGCTCCAGGGTGCGAGCCCGCTCCAAAGCCTGTTCAAAGCTCTCCAGCTTGGGTGAGATCACCAGTGGATGGCCTACATGGGGCTGAACCGCCTCCTGGGTCTTCAAGCCGTTGCCAGTAATGTAGGCTACTGTAACCGCTTCCGGATCGATTTGCCCCGATTCTGCTAGGTGTTTGAGCACAGCAATGGTGGTGCCGCCGGCAGTCTCGGTGAAGATGCCTTCGGTCTCGGCCAGAAGTTTAATGCCGGCGATAATCTCGGGATCCGTAGCCGTTGCAATCTGCCCACCGGTTCTGCGGGCAATGTCCAGGGCATAGATCCCGTCAGCAGGGTTGCCGATGGCGATGGACTTGGCGATGGTGTTGGGCTTAACCGGAGTAACAAAGTCTCGCCCCTCGCGGAAGGCTTGGGCAATGGGCGAACACCCCTGCGCCTGCGCACCGTGGAAGGCGACCAGCTTATCCGCCACCAGTCCCACCTTCACAAACTCCTGGAAGCCTTTGTAAACCTTGGTGTACAGGGATCCTGAGGCCAACGGGATCACCACCTGATCCGGCAGTTGCCAGCCCAATTGCTCCGCCACCTCGTAAGCCAGGGTTTTGGATCCTTCCGAGTAGTAGGGGCGTAGGTTGATGTTGACAAAGCCCCAGCCGTAGCGATCCGCCACCTCGGCGCAGAGGCGGTTCACCTGGTCGTAGTTGCCCTCTACAGCCATGACGGTGGGGTTGTAAATCAGGGATCCCAGCACCTTGCCCGCTTCCAAGTCCGCCGGGATGAAGATGGTGCAGTCCAGGCCGGCATGGGCGGCGATGGCAGCCGTGGAGTTGGCCAAGTTGCCCGTGCTGGCACAAGAGACAGTGGTAAAGCCCAGCTCCTTGGCGCGGGTCAGCGCCACCGACACCACCCGATCCTTAAAGCTAAGGGTGGGCATGTTGACGGCATCGTTCTTGATGTAAAGATTTTTTAATCCCAGCCGCCGACCCAGCCGCTCTGCTTTGATTAGGGGGGTCAGGCCCGTGCCCACATCAATGGGCTTCTCAGAAGTTACCGGCAGAAAAGGCCGATAGCGCCAGATGGAGTGCGGCCCGGCCTGAATGCTCTGACGGCTAACCGTGCGCTTCAGCCAGTCGTAGTCGTAGGCCACTTCGAGGGGGCCGAAACACAGCTCACAAACATGCTTGGCGACCGGTTCATACTCAGCACCACATTCCCGACAGCGCAAACGGCTGAAGCCCACCTTGGAGCTGTGCAAGGCAGAGGCCAACGGGGAATCGGCAGGGCTGAGTGGGCGTTCGGAAAGGGTTTGAGTCATGGGCAGCCTCAAGGTGAAGGAAGGGATGGGCGCTGGATTGGGTTTACCCATCGTTGAGGGGAATCCTATCACCCACAATCCACTGCGTCAAATAAACCCGACTAGAACAGTCTGGATTGCATCCGGCTGGGGATAACGGGCCCTGTGCTGGGTTCTCCCAGGCACGGTCTGTTGGGTTGCGGATAACCCTGTTCGTTGCTGCCCTCGCTAAGCTAGATAAGCAAGCCGAAATAACCTGAATAGAAGACTGGGGATCCCAGGTATTCATTTGGAACTGCCACCCTATGCTCAGAGTTGGACGGGACAGCATTGATTTTCTCGATCACTACGATGTGGTGGTGGTCGGCGGGGGGCACTCCGGCTGTGAGGCGGCTTTGGCGGCAGCACGGCTGGGCTGCAACACCCTCATGTTGACGTTGAATCTGGACAAGATCGCCTGGCAACCCTGTAACCCTGCCGTCGGCGGCCCGGCCAAATCACAACTGGTACACGAAATCGATGCCCTCGGCGGCGAGATGGGCAAAATCACCGACCGTACCTATTTACAGAAGCGGGTGCTCAACCGCTCACGGGGGCCAGCGGTATGGGCGCTGCGGGCACAAACCGACAAACGGGAATATGCACGGGTGATGCGCTCAGTGGTGGAAAACCAGCCCAACCTGACGATTCGCGAGGGCACCGTTACCGATTTGGTGTTGGGACGCAACGATGAGATCGTCGGCGTGGTCACCCATTTCGGCACCGTCTTCGGCTGCCAAGCGGTAATCCTGACCACTGGCACATTTTTGGGGGGGCGCATCTGGATTGGCCGTCACTGGCAAGCTGCCGGACGAGCAGGCGAATTTGCGGTGGAAGGGCTGACAGACACCCTGCGCCAACTGGGCTTGGAAACGGGCCGGCTGAAAACCGGCACCCCTGCCCGTGTGGATCGGCGCAGTGTGGATTTTTCGGTCATGGAGCGGCAGCCGGGGGATCCCGATGTGCGCTGGTTTAGCTTCGACCCGGAAGTGTGGGTGCCGCGGGAGCAGATGGATTGCTACTTGACCCGCACTACCCCCGAGACCCACCGCATCATCCGGGAAAATCTCCACGAAACCCCCGTCTATGGCGGCTGGGTAGAGGCCAAGGGACCCCGCTACTGCCCCAGCATTGAAGACAAAATTGTTCGCTTTGCCGACAAGGAAAGCCATCAGATTTTTATCGAGCCGGAAGGGCGGGATCTGCCAGAGCTCTACATCCAGGGGTTCTCCACCGGCATGCCGGAGAAAATTCAGATCCAGATGTTGCGCTCCTTGCCAGGTTTGGAAAAGTGCGTCATGCTACGTCCCGCCTATGCGGTGGAATACGACTATCTGCCGGCCACCCAGCTCTACCCCACGCTGATGACCAAAAAAGTGCAGGGGTTGTTTTGTGCTGGCCAGATCAACGGCACCACCGGCTACGAAGAGGCAGCAGCTCAAGGGCTCATGGCCGGGATCAACGCTGCTCGCCTGGTTCAGGGCAAACCTCTGGTTACTCTGCCGCGGGAGTCTAGCTACATCGGCACCCTCATCGACGATCTCTGCACCAAAGAACTGCGGGAACCCTACCGCATGCTCACCAGCCGCTCCGAATACCGCCTCATCCTGCGCTCTGACAATGCCGACCAACGGCTCACCCCCCTGGGGCGGGAATGGGGCTTGATCGATGACCGGCGCTGGGCCCTGTTCCAAGCCAAGCAAGCCCGCATTGCTGCGGAAATCGAGCGCCTAGAAACCCAGCGGGTGAAGGCCCAAGACCCTGCTGGGATCCAATTGAGCCAACTGACCGGACAGGGGATCAAGGGATCCGCCACCCTGGCCGCGATCTTGCGCCGCAACCCGATCCACTACTCCCATCTCCTGGAACTGGGGCTGGGGGATGCGGAGCTGGATCCCTTTGAGCAGGAAGCGGCGGAAATTGCCGTCAAATACAGCGGCTACATCCAGCGGCAACAAAGCCAAATCGAGCAGGTGAGCAAACAGTACCATCGCCCCTTGCCCCCTGACCTGGACTACCAGGCCATCCCCACCCTCTCCAAAGAGTCGCGGGATAAGCTCTCGGCGGTGCGTCCCCTCACCGTGGGCCAGGCAGCCCGTATCGGCGGTGTCAACCCCGCTGACATCAATGCCCTGCTGATCTACCTGGAAGTGAGGCAACGTCAGAGGACGGCTGCGGCAGATCCCGTCTGCTCTTCTGGGTGAGCTCCGCCCCCACCCAGGTAGAGGGAAGGGATCCCTTCCAAGGGCAGGCGAGAGGCCACCCCCAGCTCCAGCGGCGAGACCTCCCCTCTCAGCCAATGGCAGAGACCAGCCGCCCCGATCATGGCCGCGTTGTCGGTACAGAGGGCCAGCGGCGGGATCACCACCCGCAACCTCTTTTGCTGGGCTGCTTCCGTGAGGCGGGCCCTCAGCTCCCGATTGGCAGCCACCCCTCCAGTCAGCAGCAGTGTCGAGAGGCCCAGTGCTTCGGCACAGGCCACTGCTTTTTGGGCAAGCGCACTGGTCAGGCGGGCTTGAAAGCTGGCGGCAATATCGGCAATGGGCAACTCCTGGCCTTCTTGCTGCAACTGCTGCACTAGGCGCAACACTGCCGTTTTTAGGCCACTGAAGCTGCTGTCGTAGGGATGATCCAGCTTTCCCTCTGGCAGCGGGAACCGCTCTGGATCCCCCTGCCGGGCCCAGCGGTCAATCTGCGGCCCTCCCGGATAACCCAGCCCCAACAGCCGCGCCACCTTATCAAACGCCTCGCCAGCAGCATCGTCGCGGGTGCGGCCCACCGTCTGGTACTCCCCGTAGTCCTTCATCCAAATCAGGCTGGTATGGCCTCCCGACACCAAAAGGCATAGGCAGGGGGGGCGCAAATCAGGCTCTGTCAAAAAGCCGCTGAAGAGATGGCCCTCCAGATGATGCACCCCGATCAGAGGCTTGTCGTAAAGCAAAGCCAAGGTCTTGGCCCCCATCAGCCCCACCAGCAGGGATCCCACCAGGCCCGGCGCACAAGTTACGGCAATGGCATCTACCTCGGTCACCTCCAATCCTGCCTGCTGCAGAGCCCTCTCCAGCACAAAGGGCAGGGTTTCCACATGCTGACGAGAGGCCACCTCTGGCACCACCCCCCCGTAAGCCGCATGAAGATCGATTTGGCTGGCCACCACCGAGCTGAGCTGCCGCGGGGCAAACCCCGGCCAGGCTGCATCCGCCGCCACCACAGCCACAGCCGTTTCGTCACAACTGGTTTCGATGGCAAGGATGCGGGGCATAGGAGAGCAAGCTGGGGAAAGGAATAGGAAAGCCTTGGGATCCTTAATTAAGAATTGTGTGAGCTAAAACTCAGGATCCGTCGGGGCGAGGCGCTCAGGAGTATGATACTAACCGTTTAGCTAGACCGCCGAGAAGCCCCGCCCTCTGTCCGTAGGACGAGGGTCGGAATGAAAGGCGGACATCTCCTGTTCTAGAATCAACTTGACTGTACAAAACGGCATTGCCGGAATCTGGTACAGCTACGCGGTGGGGCATCCCGTGTCTGCTCGCAGAGGGTTCTTGCACTGGCTCCCCGATGAAGCGAGAAGCCTGCTCCGTTCGCGTCAGCGGTGCGTAGCACCAGACTGCCAGCAGTCGGAGTCGGGAGTATGTCACCATCCCTTAGCATTTGGACAGATCTTAGACCCCTACCTCAAGGACACATCCTGCTATGCGAACCTTTTTAAGCCTTCTTTTGGCCCTTTGCATCGCGCTTGGCCTCGCCCAATCTGTGCAGGCAGAGCCCTTGATCGGTCTGAAACCTTGCAGCGAAGTTCCCGCTTTTCAGGCTCTGATGAACGAACGCCTGAGCAGCCTAGAGGAGAAGATCCTCAACGCCAGCCCCGCTATGGCTCCCGTTTACCAACAAAAGCTGGCCCAAACCAGCAAGCGCTTTGAGCGCTACAGCAAGCTGCTCTGCGGCGAAGAGGGCCTGCCCCACCTGGTTACAGATGGTCGGTTGAACCATGCGGGCGAGTTTCTCATCCCCGGCCTGCTTTTCCTCTATATCGCCGGTTGGCTGGGCTGGGCTGGGCGTTCTTACCTCATCGCGGTTCGGGATGAGGATAGCCCCGAGATGAAAGAGAGCCTGATCGATGTACCGCTGGCGCTGCGCTGCTTCCTCACAGCTTTGGCTTGGCCCGCTGCTGCTTTCAAGGAGATTGCCAGCGGCGAAATTCGAGAGCCGGAAGCGGCTGTGCCCATCTCGCCCCGCTGAGGAGCTGAGCCCGGCCTTCCAACTCGATCTGTTCAATCTTTGAGAGGCATCTATGGCTGACTTCACCAAGTTTCTCACCACTGCTCCGGTGGCGTTTATCCTGTTTTCCAGCTTCGTTTTTGCCTTGTTCATTGAAATCAATCGCTTCTTCCCCGACATTTTGACGTTCTGAGTGTAGGCCAGGGATCCCCAGTGCAACCACGCCCGACGGGATCCCTGCTTTTTTGAGCTTTTTTCCATCCTCTTTTGAACCGGACACAGAGTTGCTGAAATGGTCGAACCCAATGCCGAGCCTGCTCCGTTGAATAGGTTGAATATAGATGAGGGATATGTCACCGTCCCTGAGGGAGATCCGCAAATTGGCGATCTCTGGACACCGATCAACCACACACCTGTTGTCCGGCTGTTGATCGACTGGCTGCCCATCAACCGACCGGGATTGAGTTCCATTTGGCGGGGCTTGGAAATCGGTATGGCCCACGGCTATTGGCTGGTCGGCCCCTTTGCCAAGCTGGGGCCGCTGCGCAACGAGCCCATCGGTCTGCTGAGCGGCTTTTTGGGAGCCTGTGGCCTGATCCTGATCCTGACGGCGGCCCTTTCTCTCTACGGCTCTGTCACCTCGCAGCGCAACACAGGGCCGGTAAAGGGATCCCAATCTTGGAGCGAATTGGCTGCCGGCTTCTTGGTAGGGGGCATGGGGGGGGCGATCGTCGCCTACCTGCTTTTGCTAAATGCGGATCTCCTGATTCCTGCGTCTTAATTGAGGCTATTGGCCTTCCATCACATCATCCACAACGTCTTTGATTGCCTCTCGAGCATCTTCGACTCCAGGGTGGGCGGCTGCTTCCGCTTGCTCGGCCTTGCCTTCCAGCCTTTCACGCTGATCGCTGGCCAGCTCACCCACAATTTCCTGGATTTTGCTCTCCAGATTCTTGGCAGTGGCTCCACCTTGCTTTTCAAGGCTCATAACATCGGTCCCTTCACCGGCTTTGCCCTGTCTACTCGATAGCACCTTTTCTCTTTGGGCCTCGTGATCCAAATCACCTGCAAGGCAGCAAAGAGGGCGGCTCGGGCTGGCAGACCAGAGGAAGCTTGTCTTAGGATGGACTGAATTCTGCAATGAGCCGATAACAGCGGTTCTAGAGATTTTTCTGCCTATCTTTCGTGAGCTGCTGTGAACGATCTGCTGTCCGAGCCCACTTCTGAAAGGCTCTCCTTAGCCGAGATCCGTCGCCTATCGCCCGCAGCCTTGGCCTACCTGGGAGACGCCATTTACGAACTGCACGTGCGGCGGCAACGGTTATTTCCGCCAGATCGACTGGAGCGCTATCATCAGCAGGTGGTGAGGCGGGTACGCGGCTCGGCTCAGGCCAAGTTGCTGTTGGCCCTGTTGCCCCATCTCAGCCCCGAGGAGCAGGAAATTGTCCGCTGGGGTCGCAATGGCTGCGGTCGCCCACCCCGACATCTGCCTCTGGCCGACTACCAAAACGCCAGCGGCCTGGAAACGGTTCTGGGCTATCTCTACCTGGCCAATCCCGAACGGCTGCGCCATATCCTCGCCCTCACTGATGTTTTGGCCGAGACCCTGGGCGAGTGGGAAGGTTAGGATAGTCTTTCCGTCTCTCCTTCTTCCACGCCCATGCCCAAGACTTCTCAGCGCAAACCTGCTTCACGGCTGTCTCGCTCGGGCAAACTGCAGCGGCGAGGGGCAGGGCAATCCGTCAGCAAGCGGGTGCAGCGGCCCAAACACCGAGACGGGGATCCCAAGCTTGCCCCTGGAGAGGCTCCGGTGAAGCCGATCCGCCGCAACGCGCAACAGCAGTCGCCCCAAGGCAAGATGGCTCCCCAACCGGCAGGCAGGCTAGATCCCAGCCTTTCCATGGGTGGGACAGGGGTTCTGCTGCAAGAAGTCCAGCCTCAGGCCAACCGGGATCCGGAGACCGATCTGGAGCAAGAGATCATCTACGGTCGCCAGACGGTACTGGCTGCCCTGAGAAGTCAAGCCACCCTCAACCGGGTTTGGATTCTGCCGAGGTTGCGCTACAGCCCCCAATTTTTGTCTCTGTTGGAAGAAGCCAAAGCGCGGGGCACCGTCATCGACGAAGTCTCCCCACAGCGGCTACACACTCTCACCGCTGGCGCTAACCACCAGGGTGTCGCTGCCCAAGCCACGCCTTATCAGTACATGGATCTGGAGGATTTGGTGGAAAAAAGCCGGCAGGCCAGCCCCAATCCGGTGCTGGTGGTTCTAGACGGGATCCAGGATCCCCACAACTTGGGAGCCATTGCCCGTAGCGTGGAGGCTTTTGGCATGCAGGGGATGGTGATCCCCCAACGGCGGGCAGCAGGGGTAACCTCGACGGTGATGAAGGTGGCGGCGGGGGCCCTCTCTACCTTGCCGGTGGCGCGGGTGGTGAATTTGAATCGGGCTTTGGAATACCTCAAAGAGCAGGGGTTTTGGGTTTATGGCACCACCAGCCGAGGAGCTGATCCCATCTATGGCGCCGATTTTCAACGGCCCATTGCCTTGGTGGTGGGATCCGAAGGGGAAGGGATTAGCCTGCTCACGCAACGCCATTGTGACCAACTGCTGTCCATTCCCTTGGCAGGCCGTACTGAAAGCTTGAATGCTTCTGTGGCCACCGGCATTGCCCTCTACGAAATCTACCGGCAGCGCTCTCCCCACCGCCTCAAACGCCTCGAGGCTGATACATTCCTCAACAAATCCTCAACAAAAGCAGTAGAATCTAGGGGATTGCAAAAAATATCCAATGATCGTTAGCCCTTGTTAATGGGGGATGGATCCCGTGAGCAACCTTTTGGCCAGTCTGTTGGATAAGCTGCGCGGCCTATCGGTCTGGATCGAGATCACCACCGAGGACTGCATCTACTACTACGGCCCCTTCTCCGATGAAGCTGAGGCAGAGCGGCTTAAAGGCCACTACATCGCCGACCTGCAAAAGGAGGGAGCCAAAAAGATCCAGGCTCTGGTGAAGAAAATGCGCCAGCCGCAGTCTCTGACGGTGACCCGTACTCCGTCGGGAGCGCGTTCCTGATGTCCGCTATGACCTATCAAGTAACCCTTCATCACCGTGGCCAAACCTACCACTTCCCTGCCTCTGCGGATCAGACGCTTTTACAAGCTGCTCTTGAGCATGGGATAGAGCTACCTTCCTCTTGTCAGGCGGGGGTTTGCACCACCTGTGCGGGGCGGCTAAGGTTAGGATCCGTGACTCAGACAGAGGCAATGGGGATTGGGCCAGAACTGCAGGCCCAGGGGTTTGTGCTGCTGTGTGTAGCCTATGCTACCTCAGATTTGGAGGTGGAGACTGATCAAGAGGAAGAAGTTTACCGTTTGCAGTTTGGCTCCTGACCGCGCCGGATTTCTGTTTAGGCCTACTTGTTAGTAGGTGTTATAGTCATTTCGGTTCAAACTGAGACACTGTACCCACAACTAAAACCTTGGTCGCGTCAGCGTTGCGGAGCAATAATGTAGGGGCCCAAAAGGTTTTTCTCAGTAGCCCAGGTGTCTCATCCCAACCTGAAACTACTATATTGTTTATAAGTTATCGAGAGTAAGTCTGTTTTCTTGGCGAGACCGGTTCTCGACTCCTGTGAAGTTGCATTTGCTGCACCTATCTCTGCCGTTGAGCTTGCCTCTCTCTGCCCCGCAACTGGAGCAATCCCTCTGTCAGCAAGTTGACCGGGAGTTGGGACAGCCAGCCCAACTTCTGCGCTGGAGCCTGACGGCGGTGGAGGGAGACAGAGCCTGGGTTGAGGTAGTGGCCACCACCGATCGCGCTAGCGGGACGGAGTCCTTTGAGGGCTACTCAGGTTTAGACTAGGGCAATTCACTCTTGGTTAGCTTCTGAACAGAACGTCTGGAAGAGTTTTCCCCATACCTCAGCAGCCTCAGGCTGATCGGGAACCAAGAGTTTCATTGCTACGTTGAAGAGATGGTTCATATTGATTGATGGAAATGGCTATCGGTACCCTTGCCCGTTTTTGTCGTTTGGCCGATGTCTGTCTATGCATCTGAACCAACTCCGGCTCCACTGCTGGCCGAGCAGCACCCCCCTGTTGCCCTCACCATTGCTGGATCCGACAGTGGTGGAGGAGCAGGGATCCAAGCGGATCTGCGCACCTTTGCTTTCCAACGGGTACACGGCACCTCTGCCCTGACCTGCGTGACCGCCCAGAATACCCTTGGGGTGAGCCGGGTCGATGCGCTGCCCCCTGAAGCTGTGGCCGCCCAAATTGAGGCTGTGGTGCAGGACATCGGGGTGCAAGGGATCAAGACGGGCATGCTGCTGAATGCCGAGATCGTGCTGGAGGTAGCCCGTCAGGTGGAGCGCTGGACGTTGCGGCCTCTGGTGGTGGATCCGGTGATGGTGTCCCGCACGGGAGCGAAGTTGTTGGCAGATGAGGCCATTCAGGCCATCCGCGAGCGGCTGATCCCCTTGGCTCAGGTGCTGACCCCCAACCGCTATGAGGCGCAAATTTTAACGGGGCTGGAGCTGCAGTCCCTGGCAGATATGCAAACGGCGGCCCAGCGGATCCGCGCCTTGGGTTGTGGAGCGGTGTTGGTTAAGGGCGGGGGTATGCCGGGGGAACTGCAGGGGGTGGATGTGTGGTTCGATGGCGAGCGACTGGAAGTGCTGAAAACAGAGCGGATTTCCACCCGCCACACTCACGGCACCGGCTGTACCCTCTCGGCAGCCATTGCGGCACAGATGGCCTGGGGTAAGGATCCCTTTGCGGCCACGGTGGCAGCCAAAGCCTATGTAACGGAGGCGCTGCGACATCCTTTGGCCATCGGGTCAGGGCAGGGGCCGGTGGGGCACTTCTACCCGCTTCTATCTGGGATCGGGGAACCTGTGCCATAAGAGAGAAGTCCCTCTCTCTGGCTGCTATGGCTGGCCCGTCGCATCGTTCTCAGAAGGGATCCCTGCCCGAATGGCGGTTTTGGCTACCCCTCCTGCTGCAACTGGGTATCGTTCTGCTGATACCGTCTCGGCAAGCGTTGACCCTTGCTGTCGGAACCACGATCTACCTGCAAACGGCCCCCGTGGATCCCTATGACCTTTTGCGGGGCCGGTACGTGACCTTGGGCTACGTCGTCGCTCAACGCTCCACCCTAGAGCAACTGCCGGGCTGGTCACCTGAATTGGAGATGCCAGGGATCCTTTATCTGCGCTTAGCTCCCCCCGCAGGGGATCCCACTCAACCTTGGCCAGCCATCGGTGTCAGCCGGGAGATGCCCAAAGATTTGCAGCCCGAAGAGAAAGTGCTGCGAGGCTGGTTTGACGGGCAGCAGCTCAAGTTGGGAATCGAAGAATTTTTTATTCCCGAAGCGATTGGAGATGCCTTGGAAGAGGATATTCGGCGTTACCCCGAAGCCACGCGGGCAGAAGTGAAAGTGGATCCCTGGGGCAAGGCCGCATTGGTCGGCCTCTGGGTGGGAGAGCGTCGGTACTAAGTGTATTCTTGGCTTTGGACTTCTTTAGCTTTCACAATCCGAAAGCTCTTTATCTAGCATAATCTCATGCTTCTTTAATTTTTCAATTTTTATTTGGCTCTAGCGATGATTTCAGTCCCTGAGCTGAAAACAAGCTATGGCCATTTCGATTCAAACTAGGACACCGCACCCACACCTAAAACGCTGGTCGCGTCAGTGTTGCGGAGCAATATAACCCAGGTGCTCACCCTAACCTGAAACAACTAATATCCTGGCATCCGAATCCGAAGGAGAGCCGGAAAACCGAGTAGGACAGGGATCCCTACCACTTGCCCTCAAAGCCCTAGAGGTGGCGAGAACCGGGCCTGCGCTATTGAGGTTATTGAGGATCTCGCCAAGCGCTGCGAAGCCTTGCCCAACACCTGAATTAGAGTCATCCCAATTTCAGTCAGACTTCTTTAGGTTTTCATTTCCAAATTTCTTCTATCCAATAGATTTTGCAACCACACCTGAATATCGCGCAGGCTCTCTGGGGAAACTTCATGGCCCATCTCGTACTCGCGATAGGTGAAATTCAGTGGCAGTGGGGTGAAATAATCCCGGATCTGGCGGCCAAACGCAATCGGCAAAACAGCATCAGTAGTGCCATGAACTGCCAAGATGGCCAGGTGTTTCATCCGCTCCGGCTCTACCGCCTCAGCCAGGATCTCCGGAGATAAGCGCCCACTCATCGCCACCACCCCCGCCAGCTTCTGCGGCTGGGTCAGAGCCAAGTACAGGCTCATAATCGCCCCCTGGCTAAACCCCAGCAGATACACCTGGCTGGGATCCAAGGCAATGTCTGGGATCCCATTGGGCAGCGCCTGTTCCAGAAAGTGGCTCAGGAGCTTGAGGCTATTGCGCGCTTGCTGGGGATCCCCCACCAGCCCTTCTGGCGTCCAGGCCATTTCAAACCAAGCAAACCCGCCCACACTCCAGGGAATAGGGGCTCTCAAGCTAATCACCGCCAACCGGGGATCCAGGTAGGGGGCCAACTGGAACAAATCCCCCTCATGGCTGCCGATCCCGTGCAGCATCACCAACACAGGCGCGGATTCCGAGCCAGCTTGTCGGGGAGGCTGGAAGCGGTAGGTGAGGGGCAGAGGAGAAGGCACGCAGCGGATCCTCAAAAGCGAAGACGAGGTGTGGTCGGCCTACACCCAATCCTGTGGCTGGCGGAGCGCCTGGTAGAGCTTAGCTTCCCACGTGTCTGGTTGTGGCTCGTAGCCATATTCCCAGCGCACCAAGGGCGGCAAAGACATCAAGATTGACTCAGTGCGGCCTTGGGTCTGCAGTCCGAAGATCGTGCCCCGGTCGTAGACCAGGTTAAACTCCACATAGCGCCCGCGACGATAGAGCTGGAATTGCCGTTCTCGCTCTCCCCATTCCATCCCCTGCCGCCGCTCCACAATGGGCACATAGGCCGGCAAGAAGGCGTCGCCACAGGCTTGCACCAACTCAAAAAGATGTTCCCAACTGCGGGATCCCACCTGCACCTGTAAGGAGGGTGGCTCAGAAGCCAGTTGTTCAGGATCCCCTTCCGCCTGACCTTCGGGTCGATAGAGCAGCCCAGGGCGTTCATCCTGATAGTCGAAGAAAATGCCGCCAACACCGCGCGCCTCGCCGCGATGGGGTAGGAAAAAGTAGCGATCGCACCAAATCTTGAAAACCGGGTAGTAGGCAGGATCCAGGCGGTCACAGGCTGCCTTGATGGTGCGGTGAAAATGGGTCGCATCCTCCTCAAACAGGTAATAGGGGGTGAGATCCATCCCGCCCCCAAACCACCAAACCGGCCCCGCCTCGAAATAGCGATAGTTCAGGTGTACCGTCGGCACATAGGGGTTGCGAGGATGCAACACCATAGAGGTGCCTGTGGCGTAGAAAGGATGCCCTGCCGCTTCCGGACGCTGTTTCAGAATCGAAGGGGGCAGATGGGATCCGAACACCTCGGAAAAATTGACTCCCCCCTGCTCAAACACCTCTCCCTGCTGAATGACCCGCGAGCGCCCACCCCCTCCTCCAGGGCGTTGCCAACAGTCTTCCCGAAACTTAGCTTTTCCGTCTAGGGCTTCCAGACGGGCACAGATGTCATCTTGTAGGCGCTGCATGAACCGACTCACCTGTTGACGGGCATCCACCGGCAGCGCTGTAGGGCTTGAAGCCAGCATCATCGTCTTCCAATTCTCGAAACTCGCCAAAAACCTCTCCCGCCCGCATCAGCCCTCCTAGGCTGGGAGAACCGAACCAAAGAGTTCTAACCTGGCCGGGCCAGAAACTTTCTGGAAATCCAGGCCATTCTTAAAAATTCTACGTGGGAACCGCCTCATAGGGACGGAGCCGCGCCCACTTGTTCCGTTCCTCGCGAAAGCTCTGGCAGCCTACTACATCCCATTCCATCTCGGTGCCCCCATTGCGGATATTGACATTGATCTGGGGGCCCTGGGGCTCAAAATCCGGCATCAACGTGAGATGAGGCTGCTGATGCTGCGCTTCCACAGCGTGGTAGGTGGTACAGCGGTCTACGTAGTAGCAGTGAATACAAATACACATGGCTACTGCCTGCAAGAGACGGTTCCCGATCTCGAGGGTAGCATCCTGCCCCCTTTCAGACAGGGGATCCCCTCTCTCTCAGCCGATTCTTGAGATATTTCTTAGCAAAGAGAGGCATCTTCTCGTCTCTCGTCTAAAATCTCGACATATTTCTCAGGCTGAGGCTTGATCTGCCTCTAAGATCAGACCATCCAAGCTATCCAAAGGAACTGCCATGAACACCCACACCCGCTACCGCTTTACCTGCACCCTCTCCTTTGGAGATATCTACGGCCAGATCATCGTTTGGCTGATCGTCATCTTTGCCAGCTTGGCTGCTGCTCTCTCCCTGATGAATAGCCCCCTCTACGCTTTTCTCACCATTGCCCTGATTTTGGTAATCTCCCTGCCTTTCCTGCTCTTCGCCTTTGTGACCACCCTGCTCAACCACATCGAGTTTGCCGTTGTCCCCCCTGAGGAAGAAGAAAATCGGGCTGCTGCTGCGGCTAAGTCGCCTGTGGCTGTCAGTTAGAAGCAACCGACGGTCGGTTAGCGCTTGTCGAATGGATCCCCTGCCCCAACGACACCCGTGCTGAGTTGAAAAAACCCGCGGCTCTCTTGGTCTAGCGCTTGGGTTGGCTCCTGCAAGGCAAGCAGGTGGATGACTTTTTATTTGCAATTGTTTTACGATTGTTAATGTTAGGACTGTAAGGCACAGCTTTTTCCAGCCTTGTCCAGGTCTGCGGCTGAGCTACAGGCGCCCTGTTGTGGGCAAAAGGGAGCTACGGCTCGGCTGTGGCGAGGCAGGGACTGGCTTCCTGCTCAGCAAGTTTTGGGAAAAGCGTTAGGTCGGCTTAGAAGAGGACTGGGTGTTTTGAGGCAGATGAAAAGTAGCTTGGTGCAGCTCGATTATCGAGTTTTTGACATACTCCCTACCCTAAAGGGCAGGGACTCTTGACGCTTCAACAACCGCTGCTGGCAAGCCAGGCTTACGCAGTCTCCGCGTC
>DVDX01000042.1 GCA_015295985.1 Synechococcus sp. M44_DOE_062
CGCTGTGACTCTCTTGGCCAGGTGATAGAACAGGGTCAAACCCAGAGCATTTGGGCGGTTTGTTGTCATGGCTACGTTGCAACCCAAAGTGACCCGCCAGCTTTTAGCGGCCCTGACTTTGTTTGTCTGTCTGGGTCTGTTGCCTGCCTGTGGCGAGAGCAGCAGCAGCACTGTCAGTCCCCCCAGTATGACTCCCACCCCCACCGGCTCGTAATTCGGCTGGTTTTTGCATGCACTTGCACTGGTTGCCCAAGCTGGGTCAGCTTTGGGCCTTGGGGATCGTGGGGATCCTTTGTCTTTGCCTGCTGGCGGCTTGTGGAGGATCCCCTACCTCGATGGAGCCACCGCGGGCAGGGGAAGTGCCGATTGCCAGCTTTTTGTGCCGACTGGATCGCCAGACCCGCAGCTTCACGGGGCCTATCTACGCCGAACCGCCCCAGGTTGCCACCTGCAACCCCGGTCGCCTTACGCCTGCAGCAGCCCAAAAGATGATGGATCGGCTGAACTTTCTGCGGCTGTTGCACCAGTTGCCGCCAGTAAAGCTCAATCCTGAGTTCTTAGCAGCCGCCCAGCAAGCGGCCTTGATGCAGGTAGCCAATGGTACTCTCAGCCACCAGCCGCCCCCCTCTTGGCGCTGCTTTACCCCTGCCGGGGAGGCGGGATCCCGCTTCAGCAACCTGGCCGTTGGGCCCATCCTAGAGTTGAATGGCCCTGATCCAGGGCGGGTGTTGGCACGGCAGGTGGATATCTATTTTGCTGAGCCGGGCCGAGAGAACTTTGTGGACGTGGGCCATCGCCGCTGGAACCTGTATCCCCAATACGCTCAGGGAGCTTACGGCATTGTCTTTGACCCACGGGCCGGACGGGTGACCCAGGCCAATGCCAACTGGATCTTTGGCTTTGACGAGTCCGTGCGGGATCCGGAGTTTATTGCTTTCCCGGAAAGAGATGGCTACCTCTACCGCCTGGAAGGGTTTTCCGGCCAGCCCCTGTCTGCCTACCGCTGGTCTTTCTCGGTGCCCAGCCGCGGTGGTGTCTCTGATCTCAGCCAAGCCCAAGTCCGCATCACCGATGCCCTCACCGGTGAGCCGGTGCCTGTTGGAGATCTCCGCGTGGGGGATCCCGCCTTTGGCCTGGAAACTTTGACCTACTCCGTGGGTTCGATCCAGCCCAATCGCAACTACCTCTTTGAGATCAGCGGCATCCGTCTCAACGGTGGATCCCCCCGCACCTACCGCTACACCACTGCCCTCTACGACTGCGATCCCCAGGCCCCCGAACGACCCGCACCCCTCACCGAAGGGCTAGGGATCCCACCCCGTCTGCTCTGGCAGATGGAGCCTTTCAACTCTTTCAGCCATCTCAACTAGCTTTTCCTCGCCCTCGGTTCCTCGCCTCAAGGGAAGAGAGAAGTTTGCTGCTCCTGGAAGCCTGACTTTATGCATAAGCCGCAATTAGAGAATGACAAAATAGCATAACTTGTTACAAAGTGTAACGACCAGTACCAAAATTAACGGTTCGTCATCGCTAGGGTAGCCAGTGTTCACCCCACGGCAGCGATCATGGCGAACCAGTTTGAACGCATCAAAAGCGAGAAGGATGGCTTGGCGGTCAAGGCTGAGCTGGAAGCGTTTGCCCGCCTGGGTTGGGAGAACATTCCTGAAGACGACCGGGATCATCGCCTCAAGTGGTTGGGGATCTTCTTTCGCAAGCGCACACCGGGTCAGTTCATGCTGCGGCTGCGCCTGCCCAATGGGATCCTCACCAGCGGCCAAATGCGCATGTTGGGCGCCATCATCCATCCCTACGGAGAAGACGGCGTAGCCGACATCACCACTCGGCAAAACCTGCAACTGCGCGGCATTCCCATTGAAGAAATGCCCCAAATCCTGGGCTACCTGAAGGAGGTGGGCCTGACCAGCATCCAGTCGGGCATGGACAACGTGCGCAACATCACAGGATCCCCTCTGGCCGGTATTGACCCGGATGAGCTGATCGATGTGCGCGGTCTCACCCGTAAGGTGCAGGACATGATCACCAACAACGGCGAAGGCAACCCTTCCTTCAGCAACCTGCCGCGCAAGTTCAACATCGCCATCTGCGGTTGTCGCGACAACTCGGTGCATGCCGAGATCAACGACCTGGCCTTTGTACCTGCTTTCAAAGAGGGCAAGCTGGGCTTCAACGTCCTGGTGGGGGGCTTTTTCTCAGCTCGCCGCTGTGCAGAGGCCATCGGGCTGGATGTTTGGGTGGATCCCCGCGACGTGGTTCCCCTGTGTGAGGCGGTGCTTCTGGTCTACCGGGATCACGGCCTGCGGGCCAACCGGCAAAAGGCGCGGCTGATGTGGCTCATTGACGAGTGGGGCCTGGAAACGTTCCGGGCCAGTGTCGAGCGCCGGATAGGCCACCCTCTGCCCAGAGCAGCGGAAAAAGACGAGGTGGTCTGGCACAAGCGGGATCTGATCGGGATCCACGCCCAGAAGCAACCGGGCCTCAACTTCGTTGGCCTGCACGTGCCTGTGGGGCGGCTAAACGCCCTGGAGATGATGGAGCTGGCCCGCTTGGCAGAGGTGTACGGCTCCGGAGAGCTGCGGCTGACGGTGGAGCAGAACGTGCTTATCCCCAATGTGCCCGACTCCCGAGTGGCCTCCTTGTTAAAAGAGCCGCTGTTGAAGAAGTTCTCCCCCAATCCAGGGCCATTGCAGCGGGGGCTGGTGTCGTGTACGGGCAACCAGTTCTGCAACTTTGCCCTCATCGAGACCAAGAACCGGGCCGTGGCCTTGATGGAAGAGCTGGAGGCCGAGCTGGAGATGCCCCAAACGGTGCGCATCCACTGGACCGGCTGCCCCAACTCCTGTGGCCAGCCCCAGGTGGCGGATATCGGCCTCATGGGTACCACCGCTCGCAAGGACGGCAAGGCGGTGGAGGCGGTGGACATCTACATGGGGGGAGAAGTGGGCAAAGACGCCAAGCTGGGCGAATGCGTGCGCAAAGGGATCCCTTGCGAAGACCTCAAGCCGGTCTTGGTGGAGCTGCTCATTGAGCACTTCGGGGCCAAGCCGCGTCAGCATCCGTCCGCTACCCAGCCTTCTTCTTCCCCTCTGGTTACCTGCTAGCAGTTCCACTGCAGCTCTGGGAGTTTTCCCGTCTTTTCTTCGTCGTTCAAAATCTTGGAGGTTCTGATGTCTAACCTGTTCAACGCTTCCTCTCCGGTCTCCCGTCGCCAATTTTTGGCCGGGGCGGCTGCTCTCACGGCTGGGGCAGTCACGGCTGGGATCCCACGGGCCCAGTCCCAATCTTTGGGCAGAGGCTACTGGGTGGCCCAGGCCGATACCCCCGAAACCACCACTGCCAAGCTGGGATTTATCGCCCTCACCGATGGGGCTCCCCTCATCATCGCCAAAGAAAAGGGGTTTTTCGACAAGTACGGCATGAAAGATGTAGAGGTGGTCAAGCAAGCCTCTTGGGGCACCACCCGCGACAACTTGGTGCTGGGATCCGCTGCCGGCGGCATTGATGGGGCGCACATTCTTACCCCCATGCCCTACCTCATCACCACGGGCAAAGTTACCGATGGCAAGCCGGTGCCCATGTACATTTTGGCCCGCTTAAATGTCAACGGTCAGGGCATCAGCATTTCCAACCAGTATCGGGATTTGCAAATCGGCCTGGATAGTTCCCCCCTCAAGGCCAAGTTTGCCGAGATCCGAGCTGCCGGCGGGGATCCCAAATGTGCGGTGACCTTCCCCGGCGGTACCCACGACATGTGGATGCGCTATTGGCTGGCCGCAGGCGGGATCGATCCCACCAGCGAGGTCTCCCTGATCGTGGTGCCGCCGCCGCAAATGGTGGCCAACATGAAGTCCAAAACCATGGAAGCCTTCTGTGTGGGCGAGCCTTGGAATGCCCAGTTGGTCAACCAGAAAGAGGGGTATTCTGCCGTCACCACCGGCGAGCTATGGAACGATCACCCGGAAAAGTCCTTGACCCTTCGAGCCGACTGGGTGGATGCGCACCCGAAAGCCACCCTCGCCCTGTTGAAGGCGGTGCTGGAAGCCCAGATTTGGTGCGACCAGATGGAAAACAAAGAGGAGATGTGCCGCATCATCGGCGACCGCCGCTGGCTGGGGGTTCCCGTGCCCGATATCTTGGGCCGTGCCCGGGGCACCTTTGACTACGGTACGGGCAAGGTTGTTGAAAACAGCCCCCACCTGATGAAGTTCTGGCGAGATGATGCTTCCTACCCCTTCAAGAGCCACGATCTCTGGTTCTTGACCGAAAACATCCGCTGGGGCTATTTGCCTGCCGATACCGATACCAAAGCCCTGGTGGAGCGGGTGAATCGGGAAGAACTCTGGCGGGAAGCTGCCAAAGCCATTGGCCAAGAAGCTGCCATTCCCCCCAGCACCTCTCGAGGGGTGGAAACCTTCTTCGACGGGGTGAAGTTCGATCCCGAAAATCCCGCCGGCTACCTGGAGCAATTGGCGATTAAGAAGCTGGCCTAGCTTGATCTTCTCAATTCTTCCAGGGCAAGTTGCAAAAACCCCTGCAAGCCCTCTGTCCAGGAGAGAAGGGATCCCCCAATCCTGATCCAGGATGTTCAACTTAAACCCCTTCTCTCTTGGAATCCCCCTAAGTTAACTTCAACTTTACTCTCAGCAAGCCATGAGGATTCTCCACTCTGCCCTGAAGATGGGCTACCACCTCTTTCGGATCCTGCTTCCTCTCCTGGTTGACCTAGGCCACTGGCTGCTAAAGATCGGCCAAGGTTCTGTTCTTCAGTCCAGTACCGGGATCGGTTCTTCCGTCAGCTCTGCGCCTTCTTCTGCTTGGCGGCAGCGAGTCCAAATCCACAAAGCGCTGCGTCGCGTTCTGTTGCCCGCCACGGCCATCTTAATAGTGCTCATTCTCTGGCAAATCATGTACAGCCGGCCCGGCGCCAATTTGCCCACGCCTCTCCAAGTTTGGCAGGACACCTGGGATCCCCTTATTAAAGATCCCTTTTTTGACTATGGCGGCAATGCCAAAGGGCTGTTCTGGCAAATTTGGGCCAGCTTACGGCGGGTGTTCATTGGGTTTGCCCTGGCTGGCCTGGTGGGGGTTATGGGCGGCATGATCATCGGGGTCAATCGCTGGCTGTACGAGGCTTTGGATCCCATTTTTCAGGTGCTGCGTACAGTGCCGCCTTTGGCCTGGCTGCCGATTTCTTTGGCTGCCTTTCGGGATGCCAATCCTTCCGCTATTTTTGTAATTTTCATTACGGCCCTCTGGCCCATTTTGATCAACACCGTTGCCGGCGTACAGCGGATCCCACAGGATTACCGCAACGTAGCAAGAATTGTGCGCATGTCGGGCTGGAAGTACTTTTTCAAAATAGTTTTCCCGGCAACTGTGCCCTATATTTTTACCGGCTTGCGCATTGGGGTGGGCTTGTCTTGGCTGGCCATTGTGGCGGCGGAGATGTTGATTGGCGGTGTGGGCATCGGGTTCTTCATCTGGGATGCCTGGAATAGCTCCCGCATCAGCGAAATTATCCTGGCTTTGATCTATGTCGGGATGGTGGGTCTTCTGCTGGATCGCATCACGGCTTGGATTGGCTCGCTGGTGGTGGCTGAGGATCACTAAGTGAGCTTGGTCGAGTTTTAGGTTGGTTGCTGACAATTTCTCCATGCTCTCGAAAATCATCTCAGGGGAATCATGAAGACCCAGCCTTACATTGAAGTGGATCATGTGGACAAGAGCTTTCTCCTCGACAACGGAGAGATCTACCCCGCTCTGAAAGACATCCACCTGGAGATCCAAAAAGGGGAATTTGTCTCGTTGATCGGCCACTCCGGCTGCGGCAAATCGACCCTGCTCAACATCATCGCCGGCCTGGAAAAGCCTTCCCGCGGGGGCATTCTCCTGGAGGGCCGACAGGTTACGGATCCCGGCCCGGATCGCATGGTGGTGTTTCAGAACTATTCCCTGCTGCCCTGGCTGACCGTGCGGGAGAACGTTGCCCTGGCCGTGGACGAGGTGCTGGGATCCCTTCCCAAAGCGGAGCGAGACCGGATTGTGGCAGAACACATTCGCCGTGTGGGGTTGCAGGGGGCAGCCGATAAACGCCCGGCGCATCTGTCAGGGGGGATGAAACAGCGGGTGGCCATTGCCCGGGCCTTGGCCATTCGTCCGCGAGTGCTGCTGTTGGATGAGCCTTTTGGCGCTCTGGACGCCCTGACGCGCGGCAGCCTACAGGAGCAACTGATGGAGATTGCCCAGGCGGAGCAGCTCACCTGTGTCATGGTTACCCATGATGTGGATGAGGCCCTCTTGCTTTCGGATCGGGTGGTGATGATGACCAATGGCCCCGCCGCCCACATTGGCCAAATTTTGCGGATCCCTTTTCCTCGGCCCCGCCATCGTCTGGAAGTGGTGCGTCACCCCGACTACTACAGCCTGCGGGGAGAGATGATCTACTTTCTCAACCAACAAAAGCGGGCTCGCCAGAAAACGCCTATCTCTGTGGCTATTGCCAAGCATGGCCTGGAGAAGGTCAATTTGGAGATTGGCTTTGTGCCCCTCAACGACTGCGCGCCTCTGGTGGTGGCCCAGCAAAAGGGCCTGTTTCAAAAGTACGGCCTGGAGCAGGTCACCCTGGTGCGAGAACCGGGCTGGAAGAGCATCTGGGAAGGGATCCGCTCCGGTCGGCTGGACGCGGCTATGGTGGTAGCCGGGATCCCGTTGGCTTCCACCTTGGGAGTAGGGGGAGTTCCGGTGCCTTTGGTTACCGCGCTAACCCTCTCCCGTGGCGGCAACGCCATTACCTTTGGACGCAGACTTTTGGAGCGAGGCGTTCAAAGCCTGGCGGATTTTCGCCAGTACCTCAACCGCACCCCCGACACAGTCCACACCCTGGGAGTGGTTCATCCGGCTTCCATGCAAAACTTCTTGTTGCGGCACTGGCTGGCCAGTGGGGGGGTGGATCCGGATCGGGACGTTACGTTGACGGTGATCCCACCCCCGCAGATGGTGGCCCATCTCAAGGCCAGCAACATCGACGGCTACTGCGTCGGCGAGCCCTGGAACTCCCGCGCCGTGCGGGAACAGTTGGGATTTATCGTCACCACCACTCCCGAAATCTTGCCCAGCCACATCGAAAAAGTGCTGACAGTGCGCCAGGAGTGGGCGCAAAACTACCCCCGCACCCATGTAGCTCTGGTCAAGGCGTTACTGGAAGCTTGCCAATACTGCGATCAGCCGCAGCACCGCCCTGAGATCCTGGAGTGGCTGGCCCAACCCCAGCATGTGGGAGCGGCCAAGGCGGATCTGCAGCCGGGGTGGACGGGTATTCTGCAGCGGGGCATTGCCGATGAATCGCAGGCCCTTGTCGGTTTTCATCAGTTTGCCAACGGGCGCAACACCTGTCCCGAAAGGTTGGAACACCTCTGGATCTTGACGCAAATGGCTCGCTGGGGACTCTGCGCCTTTCCCCGCAATTGGATTTCGGTTCTCGACCAGGTTCTGGACAGCAAAACCTACGCTCTGGCTGCCAAAGAACTGGGCCTGCCGGATCGAGCCCATGACCGCGGAGCTTTGCTCTTTGCCGATGGATCTCGCTTCGACGGAGAGGATCCCGTTGCTTACCTAGAGTCTGTAGCCACACGGCAGGATCTCAAGCTGCAGGAATACCGGCTCAGCGAAGTTTAGCTTTTGTTACCTTAGCCCCTCAATTGGAAAACACCATGATGACCAGTCCTCGCCTATCTTCCTCACCGTTATCTTCTGCATCTCCGGTTGCCGGACTGCCCCTTCTTTGTCTTCAGAATGTGGGCAAAACCTACTTTACCTCAGCCGGATCCTTTGTTGCGCTGGAAAATGTCAATTTGGAAGTGGCTGCCGGTGAGTTTGTTTGCATTATTGGCCACTCGGGCTGCGGCAAATCCACCTTGATCAACATGGTGGCTGGGTTTTCCACCCCCACTTCGGGATCCATTACCCTCAAAGGCCAGCCCATCACATCCCCAGGGCCAGATCGGATGATGGTGTTTCAACATTATTCCCTTTTGCCCTGGCTGACGGCTTTTGAAAATGTTTATCTGGTGGTGGATCAAGTTTACCCAAACAAATCTCGGCGGGAGAAAAGGGAAATCGTTCAAGAACATCTGGAACTGGTGGGTTTGGCGGAGGCAGCCCACAAGCGGCCCAAGCAGCTTTCTGGAGGCATGAAGCAAAGGGTTGCCATTGCCCGCGCTCTTGCCATTCGTCCAGAAGTTTTGCTGTTGGATGAGCCTTTTGGGGCCTTGGATGCCATTACCAAAGAAGAGTTGCAAGACGAGCTGCTGGCTATTTGGCGGGATCACCGCTGCACGGTTTTGATGATTACCCATGACATCGACGAAGCTCTTTACTTGTCAGACCGGGTGGTGATGATGACCAACGGCCCCGCTGCCCATATCGGCGAGATCTTGACCATTCCCTTCGAGCGACCGCGCATCCGTTCCCGCATTATGGAGATGCCTGAGTTCTACGAATTGCGCAACCGTGCCCTTGACTTCCTCTATCGTCGCTTTGCCCATAGGGAGGATTAAGCTAGGAATCAAAACGCTTGCAGAGGGAAGTTGATGGCCGCTGCTCCGGTTCAGGTAGCTCCAACCGATCTTCCAATGGAGAAGCGGGTCTCTACTCTGCCCAAAACCCTTGCCGACTATCTGGCCAATCCGGTTGCCCAAACCGAATGGGTGGATGGCTGCATTGTAGAGAAAGTGGGGCAAACCTTAGGGCATGCCAAGATCCAAACCCGACTTCTCATCCGTTGGGCCGACTATGTCGAACATCAGCAATTGAGAGGCATGGTTTTGGTGGAGGCTCCCTGCCAAACGACAGGCAGAGTCAGAAGACCTGATGTTGCCTACCTATCTCCAGATTTGATCCAGCAATTTGGAGAGGATATTGCCATTCTGCTGCAGAGCTATCCCCTAATCGGAGAGATCCTCTCCCCAACCGACTCTGGAGAAGACATTTTCTTGAAAGCCCAGGAGTATCTCAGCTCCGGTGCAATGGAAGTCTGGCTGGTTTTTCCCAAATTTTATCCAAACTCAGGATTGCTACCCTTGGCTAACCGAACAGGAGACTGTCAAAAGCCAGGTTGTATTGCCCGGCTTTGAGATCCAAGTGGCCGATCTCCTTAGCTGAGAGACCCTTAACCTGATGGCCTATCGGGATCCAAAATGCAAGACAATGAGCCATCCTGGCAGGGATCCTAACTCGTGGTAACTGCAATGGAGCCGGAAAAAGCTGTCATCAAAACCCTATGTCCCTACTGCGGCGTAGGGTGTGGATTGGAAGCGGTTGCAACAGCCTCAGGTGGCTGGAAAATGAGAGGCGACCGGGATCATCCTTCCAGCTTGGGGATGGTCTGTGTAAAGGGGGCCACGATCCTAGAGGCAGTTGGTCGGGATCGGCTGCTCTATCCCCTATTTCGGGAGAGCTTGGACCAGCCCTTTCGTCGCATTTCTTGGGATCAGGCTTTTGAGGAGATAGTTTCTCGGCTGCGCCGCCTCAAAGACAACCCCCACACCATAGCCATGTATGGATCGGGGCAGTTGCTCACTGAAGACTACTACGTTGCTCAAAAGCTCATTAAGGGCTGCCTGGGAACCAACAATTTCGACACCAACTCGCGCCTGTGCATGTCCTCAGCCGTCTCGGCCTACACCCAATCCCTGGGATCCGATGGCCCCCCCTGCTGCTATGAGGATCTCGATCTCTGCGATCTGGCTTTTCTGGTGGGCACCAACACGGCAGAGTGCCATCCCATTCTTTTTAATCGCTTGAAGAAGCGGCACAAGACCGGATCCCCCCTCAAAATAGGGGTAGTGGATCCCCGGCGCACTCAGACAGCAGAAGCTGCCGATCTCCACTTAAAGATTCGCCCTGGTACGGATATCGATCTTTTCAATGGGATTGCCCATTTGCTGTTGAAGTGGGGATCAATGGCCACCGATTTTATCGAGGGCTGCACCCAAGGTTTTGCCGAATATGCAGCTTTGCTGGCCGATTATGAGCCGCAGATTGTAGCCCAGCGCTGTGGAATTGCAACCGAGGACTTGATCGAGGCGGCCAAGCTCTGGCAGGGATCCCAGAGGGTTCTCTCCCTTTGGTCGATGGGCCTAAACCAGTCCAGCGAGGGCACCGCCAAGATCACCAGCCTAATCAATCTCCATCTCCTAACTGGGCAAATTGGCCGACCGGGGACTGGCCCCTTTTCCTTGACCGGCCAGCCCAATGCCATGGGCGGTCGAGAAGCAGGGGGGTTATCCCATCTGCTGCCGGGATATCGGCTGGTGAGCCATCCGCAGCATCGAGCAGAGGTGGAGCAGGCTTGGGGCTTGCCCAGCGGCTCTATCTCCCCCCACCCAGGGCTGAGGGCCACCGAGATGATTGCCGCTCTGGAGACGGGATCCCTGCAATTCTTTTGGATTGTGGCCACCAATCCTTTGGTGAGCTTCCCCGATCTGGAACGGGTTAAAAAAGCCCTGAAAAAGTCTCCCTTTACTGTTTATCAAGAGGCTTATTACCCTACGGAAACGGCAGAATACGTCCATTTACTTTTGCCTGCCTGCCAGTGGAGCGAGAAAACCGGGGTGATGACCAATTCCGAGCGCAGGGTTACCCTTTGTCAAGCCTTTCGAGATCCCCCTGGCGAGGCCCGACCCGATTGGGAGATCTTTGCTGAAGTGGGGCGCAGGTTGGACTTTGCAGCACCATTTTCCTTCCAAACAGCGGCAGAGGTTTATGCCGAATTTGCCGCCCTTACCGCAAATCGCCTCTGCGATCACTCCGGCCTCAGCCATGCCCTTTTGGCAGAACGAGGCCCTCAGCAATGGCCTTATCCCCAAGAAAGAGCCTCGGCTCCCCATCCTGCTCGCCTCTACACAGATCTGCGTTTCCCGACCCCCGATGGCCGCGCCCGCTTTATCCCCCGTCATTCCCGTGGCTTAGCGGAGCCGCCCGATCCCCAGTTTCCCTACGTGTTAACCACCGGCAGGCTATACGGCCATTGGCACACCCAAACCCGCACCGGCAGGATTGAAAAAATCAGGCAAATGCACCCCCAACCCTTTATTGAAATCCATCCTCGCGATGCAGAAAAACTGGGCATCCAAGATGGGGATTGGGTTCAAGTGCGTTCTGCCCGCGGACGGGCCTATTTCCCGGCCAAGATAACTGCCAACATTGCTCCCGGGACGCTATTTGTACCCATGCACTGGGGATCCCTCTGGGCAGAACAAGCTGAGTGTAATGCCCTCACCCACGACATCAGTTGCCCCGATTCCGGCCAGCCGGAATTAAAAGCCTGTGCCGTGGCTCTTGAGAAAGCCAATCCACCATCAAGAAATCCCCTCAGGTATCCTAACGGAGATTTCCATGGCTCTGTTTCAGTTTGAACAAGACTTTGCCGACTCTCTGCGATGCATTCCCATGAGCTTACGCCTGAAGCTGGATTTGTGCGGGATCAAGCTCAAGCTCCATCAATGGGCCAAGTTTCCCCTGGAAGAGAGGTGGAAGTGTGTTTACTGGCCCTCTGAATCTCCTCAAGACCTACAAGAGTTTCGTAGCTATCTACGTCAGTTAGTCCGCTCCACCTGCCACGAAGAGGTGCAAGAAATTCCCATTGATCCCCAGCCTGAGTGGCAAAACCCGCACCAGATCCCAACGGCTGTCCACCAAAAAACCCAAGACCTGGGGATCCAGCTTACCCTTGATTTCTGGAGAAATCTGCAGGATATCCAGAGGTTTGCCTTGCTTAAGTTAAGCCGCTCCCATCACGAAAACAAAAATTTCTTGCCCGCTCTGCAGGAGTTTGGCCTGAAGATGGCGAGGGACGGTGATAACAGCTATGGTCAACTCAGCTAAGGATGGGACAGGGCTAAAAGTAGGATGGCATGGGGATAGACCTTGAGAGGAATAAGGTGGAGTTATGAGGGAGCTGCTGCGGCTTGTCGCCCCAAGACCCATTCCACCAAGGTGCGCACTCCATAGCCGGTGGCCCCTTTGTTGTTATAGCCTGCATCCTTCTCTGTCCAAACAGGGCCTGCTATATCCAGGTGGGCCCAAGGGGTTTTCTCCACAAACTGCTTCAGGAACAGAGCAGCGGTGATGGATCCCCCTGAGCGGGGGCCGGTGTTTTTCATGTCGGCCACAATGGAGCTGAGCCCCTCGAAGTAGCCTTCCTCCAGCGGCAGGCGCCAGATTTTTTCGCCGGAAAGGTTGGCAGCCTGCTGTAGCTCCTGGGCTAGCGTCTCATCTGGGGTGAACAAGCCGGCAATTTCTTCTCCTAGGGCAATCACACAAGCACCGGTTAGGGTAGCCAGATCGAGGATGGCATCAACGCCCAGCTTTTCTGCAAACACCAGGGCATCCGCCAAGGTGAGGCGACCTTCTGCATCGGTGTTGTTGACCTCGATGGTCTTTTGGTTAGAGGCGGTGAGGATATCCCCTGGGTGGATGGCATGGCCGCTGATCATGTTTTCCGTGGCAGCGACGATGAAGTGCAGTTCCACTTGCGGCTTAAGGGCAGCTAAGGCCCGTGCAGCTCCCAAAACTGCCGCTGCTCCCCCCATGTCGGTTTTCATCATGGCGATGCTGCGGGAGTCGGTTTTGATGTTTAACCCGCCGGAATCAAAGGTCAGCCCCTTACCCACCAGCGCCAATTTGGTGACGGGATCCCCTTGTGCCGGCTTATAGGTGAGGTGGATAAATTGAGGCGGCAGATCAGAGGCTTTGGCCACACCCAAGAAAGCCCCCATCCCCAGAGCTTCGCATTCTTCCTGTCCCAAAATTTCCACCTCTAGGCCGTATTCCTGAGCCAGTTGGCGGGCAGTATCGGCCAGGGCAAGAGGAGTCACAATGTTGGCGGGGGCAGCCACCAATTCCCGAGCCAAGATGGTTCCTGCCGCCATCTCAATAGCTCGCTGCAACGCGGCTTCGTAGTTGGGGCGATCCTGAGCCAAACCCGGCACCAAGAGGGTTACCTCCTGCACAGAAAAGCTGTTTTCCTCTTCCCCTTTGGCTGAGGATTTAAACCGATTGTCCCGGTGTGCCACCAGTAGACAGGCTTCGGCCACTGCCTGAACCACGCGCACCCGATCCAACCCCGTCTCCGGCAAAGACAGCATCACCTGCTTGGCTTTTAAGCTGTGAGCCTGGCGCAGGCCGTTGGCTGTGGCCCGTCGTAGGGCTTCCAGGGTTAGAGCGGCGGGATCCCCCAGCCCCACCAACACCAGTTTGCGGATCTCTCCTGTCAGGCGCAGGGCGACACTGCTATTCGGCTTCCCCTGAAACCCCTGCTCCTGGACGGTTTCCGCCACCAGCCCCGACCACACCTTTTCATCCCAAGAGGCGATCTCAGGGGGCAGAGGAAAGCGACCATTCCCGCCGGAAGCGGCAAAGCAATAAACCAGAGCACATTCCCCTTGAGTGAGTGGCGGCTCGCTAAGATGAAGCTGCATGAGAAATCCTTGACCAAGCTGTCGACACGGGATCCTCAGTCTATCCAATTTCGCCGGCTCTTGGGGCGAGGGATCCCTCCCTAGTGGGCGGGCCGGAAGATCCCGAAGCAGGAAGTGTAGCCGTGCAAAAAGGTGGATCCCCCAACGGGGCCGATCTCGCCATTGCAAAAGAACCCCCCCAAGGGTAACTCCCCAAGCAATTCCCGAAACCGTCGCGAGTCAAAGTCGGGGGTGCCGTACAGCCCTTTTCCCCGCCCCAAACAGGAGAACATCAATGCCCCGCAGGGATCCAGCCTCGGTTGAGAGGAGCTTTGCCTCAAGTTGCGCTCGGCGCAATAGCGGCTGAGGGCCCAGCGCAGATCTTCTGCGGAAGTCTGGGCATCCCGCAGATGAAATTGCACCGTCTGGCCAGGGCGCACCCGATCCCCAATGGCCAGCGCCCCCACACGCGGATCCACGCCCAAGATCACGCGAATGAGGAAATCTCCCGGCGTCGGCTCCGACTTGAACTCATCCATCAGCAGGCCGATGAAGAGAGAGTGGCGGGCCAATCGCTGATCCACCGGACTGAGCCGCTCTGCCAAGTCCTGCAAAACCGACAGAGGAGGGCGACCCTCCAAGCCGAGAATCACATTCCCCTCTGCTTCCGTCACCCGCAAGGGATCTCCAATGGGGCGACACCCTTGGGCCACCACTGCATCCAGCACCACATTGCCGTAGAGCGCCAACCCCACCGTCCCTTCTCGGTACAGCTCCCGCCGAGGTGTGGAGGTACGCGCATCCAGCAAAAATAGGGCGTTGCCTCGAGGGCCGCGGCCCCCACTGGCCAATCCCCCCACTTTGACGGATCCCGGATAGGCGAAATCCAACCCCTGCAGCAGCTCTGAGATGCCAGAGGAAAATCCATCGGCCAAGAGCAGAAAATGGGGCTTGCTCTGCGGCGGAACTCCAACACAATCGATCCAAGCAGAAGGAGCCGCATCCAAGTCCGGCAATTGGTTCCCCCGCAGATGAAAAGGATGCAGCACCACTTCCGGCATGACTGCCAAAGACAAGGAGAGAGCCGGGCCATCCTCAATTTCATGCCCCCCACCCACAATGCCACCGCCGGAGCAGCCAATCAAAACGTCCACCTCCAGCAGCTCCGACAGCAACGGCAACACCCGGATGTATTCGCTGGCAAAGGCCGCCGACACAAACAAAACCCCCAAGTTGGGCCGCAGCGGCTGAGAGGGAACATACCCCGTCAGCAGCCCCGGCAAGCCACTGGATCCCACCGTCTGCACCTGCCGACTTAGGGCGCTCTTCAGTTGCGCTGCCTGAAGCTTTGCCTTGGCTTCCTCCACCACCTGCCGCAGAGCCGCTTCTAGGGAAGGGAGCTGGGAGAGCGCGTTCACCCACTGCATCGGCGTGTTCCTACGGTCTGGAGTGTGCTGTCTTTAGGCTAGCAATTTATGGCCAGGCTGGCTGTTCTGCACCATCTCTGTTCAAGACAGGATCAGGGTAGATAGGGCCGGGGATCCACAGGTGCCCCACCGCCGGGGCGGACTTCAAAGTGCAGATGCGGCCCTGTGCTCCAGCCGGTGCTGCCGCGGCTCATGATCGTCTGCCCTTGCTGCACGTACTGGCCTGTGGAAGCATAAATCTGATGGCCGTGGGCGTAGCGAGTAACAATTCCGTTGGGATGGCGGATATCCACCCGATTGCCGTAGCCATCCCCGGCATTCCCCGCAAAGATCACCACTCCCTCCTGAACGGCTACAATAGGGGATCCCACGGGGCCAGGAATATCTACCCCCGCATGAAAGCGACCGCGACGGTAGCCAAAGCCAGAGGTGATTTGCCCGGAGACCGGCCAGATAAACCCACTGCTGCGGGCCTGAGGAGGAGCTGGAGGAGGCGCTGGCCGAGCTTGTGGCTGGCTCTGAGCTCGTCGGGCAGGAGCAGGGGTGGGCTGCATACCCGGCGCTGGAATCGTAAGGCGTTGGCCAATGCGCAGCCAATGGGGATTGCGTAAGTTGTTGGCTTGAATAATAGACCGCTGAGTTACCCCGTAGCGGGCGGCGATCCGTTCGATGGTGTCACCGGCTCCAACCGTGTGGGTCAGGGATCCACCGACCAAGAGGGCTTGCCGTTCTTGTTCCATCCGCTGGACCCGGCGTTGCTGCTCGGCCTGTAATCGGGCTTGGGCTTCGGCTTGGCGTTGGGCTTCCTCTTCCTGCCGACGGCGCTCTTCCTCTTCGCGAGCTTTCTGGGCAGCGATCATCTCCTTCTGACGCTGGATCAACTCGCCCACATCGCCGGGGATGAGCAGGCGTTGGCCAATGCGCAGATATTCCGGGCGCTCCAGGGGAGTCGCTTCGATGATCCGCTGCTGGGGAACTTGGTAGCGGTTGGCAATGTCCTCCAGCGTGTCTCCCTGCTTGACGGTGTAGATCAATCCCGGTTGGCTGGGGATCAGCAGCTTCTGCCCCGGCTTCAGCTCAGTACTGGCCTGAATACCATTGGAGACGGTAATGGCAGCCGCGTCGAGCTGATACATTTGGGTCAGTTGCCAGAGGGTTTCCCCCGGCTGAATTTCATGCTCCAGAATGCCTCTAGGCCCTTCTCCTGTCGGGATCCGTCCTTCTGCAAAAGCTTGGCGCAGTTGCTCCTTTTTCTGCTCGTAGTTTTGCTGTAGAGCGCCAGATAGCGTATGCACCGAGGGCGGGATTGGCTCTACAGCCGGAGACAGGGATCCCCAAGGGTGGCGGCTCAACTGTCGCTGCTGTAGGGTGGCGACCCCAGCCAAGCCCAGCATCAGCAAAAGCCCAGTAGCCCAAACCGGATATCCCCGACGCGCAGGAGCAGGATCCCCAGCCTCCGGATGAGCCGTCTCAGCCTCGGTCGGGCACCTGGGGGTGTCCGGCTGCAGCTCCGGCATCTGCTCTTCCCAGGCTTCTACGCCGGGATCCGCCTCCAGCTTTAGAAACCACACCAGGCCCGTCAAGCTGAGGGAGAGAGCCAAACCGACCCATCCTGGCTTTGACTGCCCAGAGAGAGGGGCTGGAGTCCACTCCAGAAGACCAGCTTCCTCGGCAGATGAATCCGGAGAAGTCCAGGACTGTTCTGAAGGGATCCCCTTTGGGGGTGGGGGGAAAAGGGTGCTCACGGCAGCACCGCGGAAATCCAGCTCCCCCTTTTGGGGACTTGGGAAAGTGGGTTTTAAAGGCATCCTCACACCAACAGGTTGACACTAGAGTGCAAGAGAAGAAGATGTCAAAATGAGGGACACAAGCCCCTTGCCGCCGAGCACCACTGAGGTGACCCAAGCCAGAGTGGAGTTCGCTAATGAACAGGCTGACTCACACTCAGGTTAGAGTACCGTAGTCAACAAATCTAGACAAGTCTTGGCAGATAATTTCAGCCAAAATGCTTGCCTCACAATGGTTCCAGCCCTTGGCTCCTTGAGATTTTGTCGAGCCTTATCCGATTTAGGACAAAATGTGCCATCGTACCTTTTTGGAAGACAAGGCCTGTTTTGCTGTAGCTGAAACTACAAACTAGGGACATCAATGGATTTGGTTGTCTACAACACATTGACTCGCCGCAAGGAAGTGTTTCAGCCGCTGGCAGCAGGTGGATCTCAACCCGTTTCCGTCGGCGATTCCCAAGGATCCGCAGCTCCGGTTGCGGGGGAGAAGCCCCTGGTGCGTATGTATGTCTGTGGTGTAACGGTTTACGACCTCTGCCACCTCGGCCATGCGCGTACCTACGTGGTTTGGGACATGGTGCGTCGCTACTTGGAGTGGCGTGGCTACCGGGTGAGGTATGTGCAGAACTTTACCGATGTGGATGACAAGATCCTCAAGCGGGCGTTGGAACGTGGCGAATCGATGCAGGCGGTGGCAGAACGCTTCATCGCCGAGTATTTCCAGGATATGGATCGCCTGAACATTAAGCGAGCCGATCTCTACCCGAGGGCAACCCAATCGCTGCAAGCCATGTTCCAGTTGATCCAATCTTTGGAGCTCAAAGGCTTTGCCTACCGAGTGCGGGATCCCATTCGACACCAGATCGACCCGTCTTCCTTCCGGCAAGCGGGGCACCAGCCGGAGACCCCTGCCTCTGTTCAGTACTCCGTTTACTACTCTGTCCGCAAGTTCCCGGATTACGGCCAGCTGTCCGGTCGCAAGCTAGAGGAGATGGAGGCGGGAGCCAGTGGCCGGGTGGGAGAAGAAGGAGCCGACAAACAGGATCCCTTCGACTTTGCCCTTTGGAAAGCGGCCCCCCCTTCCGAGCCGGGGTTTGCCTCCCCTTGGGGTTGGGGGCGACCGGGCTGGCACATCGAATGTTCCGCCATGGTGCGAGAGACCCTAGGAGATCACATCGACATTCACGCCGGCGGGGCAGATTTGATTTTCCCCCACCACGAAAATGAGCTGGCCCAATCGGAGCCGATCACCGGCAAGCCGATGGCCAAATACTGGATGCACAACGGCTTTCTCAACATCAACGGCGAGAAAATGTCCAAATCTCTGGGCAACTTCACCACCCTCCGGCAAGCCCTCGCCATCTATCACCCCATGGCCTTGCGGCTGTTCCTGTTGCAGACCCACTACCGCAGCCCAATTGACCTCACCGAGGCAGCCATGCAGGCAGCTAGCCGTGGCTGGGAAACCCTCCAGAAAGGGATCCACTGCGCCCAGCAATTCTGCAAAGGAGAAAAGGGATCCCCTGAGGCTGAGGCAATGCAAGCCTTTCAAGCTGCCATGGACGATGATTTTGGCACCCCCGGAGCGCTGGCTGTTGCCTTTGAATTGGCCAAAGAACTCACCCGCGAACACAACCTGTTCACCCATCAAGGCCAAACTCACCTGGAGCCCCAGGCCCTGAGGCAAAAAAGCGCCGCCCTGCTGGAGATTTTGGCTACTTTGGGATTCTGTTGGCCTGAAGTCATTGGCTACGAGGAAATCCACTTGGCTGCAGGTTCAGCTTTTAAGGTAGAAACAGTACAAACACAAATCGAAGCTGAGCAGATCGAGGAGCTGATTGCGCAGCGCTCGGCAGCCCGTAAGGCGAAAAACTTTTCAGAGGCAGATCGCATTCGGGATCAGTTGAAAGCCCTCGGTATCACCCTTATCGATCAAAAAGATGGCACCACCCGTTGGCTGCGAGAATAGGGGTTGAGGAGCACTTCTCAGACCTATAGTCACTTCAAGTCAAGAGTGAAACTGTCCCGTTGCCTTTCTCTTCCTTGGGCCGGGGGTGGTTGCGGAAGCGGCGCAGAGCAGTCGGGAAGTGTCTTAACCTAACTTGTAACCATAAAAGTGAGCCCGTTGGTTGGGCTATCACTTTCAGCCTATGACTTGTAAGATCTTTCCAGGAAATCCAAGGCGTGATTCCTCAGTTCGTGATAGGTTTTCATCTCGCGCAAATCGTGACGACTGGGGCGTGGACGCGGTAGGTTGACATTTAAAATCTCGGCAATCCGAGCCTTGGGGCCATTGCTCATCAAAACAACTCTGTCTGACATATAGACAGCCTCATCAACATCGTGGGTAATCATGATAACAGCCTGCCGGTGTGTCTCCCAAATGCCCAAAACCTCTTCCTGAAGTCGGCGTCGGGTGAGGGCATCCAAAGCTCCAAATGGCTCATCCATGAGCAATAACTTTGGCCGAATTGCTAAAGCCCGAGCAATTCCTACCCGCTGTTTCATCCCCCCAGAAATTTGATCGGGATATTTGTCGGCAGCCGCCTCTAGATGAACCAAGCGGATGTGCTCTTCGGTGATCTGCCGACGCTCTTGACGGGATTTGGTTTTGAGCACCTCATCCACCGCAAGCTGAATGTTGCCCCGTACTGTTAGCCACGGCAACAATGAATACTGTTGAAATACCATCATCCGCTCGGCTCCCGGCTTGCGAATCGGCTTACCCTCTAGGGTCAGGGATCCCTCTGTTGGTTGTTCTAGCCCTGCCACCAGTTTGAGCAAGGTGGATTTGCCACAGCCGGAATGACCAATAATCGAGACGTACTCGGTTTCACCTACGGTGAGATCAATGCCATCGAGCACCACCAAATCTTGTCCCTGCCGGTTCCGATAAGTTTTCACCACCCCTTGGATATCCAAGAAAGCATCTGATTTGGTTGGGAGATTCAAACCTTGGGTAACAGAAGCTGGATAATTCATGAAAAAGTCTCTCCTGGTTGATTAGTCAATATCGAAAATCAGCAATAGGTGAATCTATCCAAGCAAGATATAGCTTTTCCCAACGGAGTTCTATTATAAGAAATGGCCAGCTAGAAGAGATTGAGGTAGATATTGAACCGAGACTTTCGTAGAGAGCTGTAGATTTGGGTGAGCTGATCCATCTTTTGACTGTTGCAGAGTCGGGCGTAAGAAAGGGGAGAGTGATAATGCTTGCTGGCCTTTCATGGTGAGATCTCCGATGGGAGAGAATTGCAGGAAACATCAGTAGGCTAGAAGTTGGTTTTTGTGAAAAGGGCTTGGCAAACGATGCTTGTAGAGCCTATCCCTTAAACTGTTTTGTGACTCTGTCGAAAAAGAGGTTTGTTGGACATCAGGATCGGCCTCCATAAGCTGTGGTGCGTATCCCCGGAAAAAACTGTAAAGGACGATTGGCGCGGATTTCGAAGCTATTGAGGTAACCCACAGGATCACCGGGATCAAAGGCTTTGCCATCGATAAATACCTCCTTTGGCTCCACCTTAAAATCCTCGGCAGGGCAAGGGATCCCCATTTCAGCGGCGATCTCCCGATACAGATCGGTGCGCCATGCTCGCCGGATCTGCTCCTCCACATCAGCAGGGATCTCGGCGATTTGGTTCCAACGGGCCGCTTGAGTGACCAGCCAGAGCCCCTGAGATTGCCACAGAAACGTGGAGTGATCCTGCTCTGGGTGAGGTAGATCCTCAGGCATCCGAAAAAACAAGGTACTGTCTGGCATCTGGCGAGTCCGGTCTTGTCCATCAAAGCCGCCATAGTTGTAGTTCCCCACAATGGCAGGTCTGGTGTAGCGCAGGGGAGCACCTGTGTAGGCGCGGGCCGAAATCAACTCCGCCACCTCCTCCCGGTGGTCATCGCAATACCGACAGGCTTCGATCATCGCCATCACCAACGAGCGGTAGGTGCGGGGGTTCTCCTCGATAAAGCTCTCCATCACCGCCAATACTCGGTCGGGATGTCCACGCCAGATCTCTTTGCCGTGGGTGAAGGTGAACCCCACTCCCTCATTGCCCGCAATGGCACGGGTATTCCACGGCTCTGCCACCATGTAAGCTTGCATGGATCCAATGCGGATATGAGTCACCATCTGTGGCGGGGGAATGATAATGATGCGGAACTCGGCCATGGGATCGATCCCGGCTGCCCCTGCCAGATAGCGAATGAAGTACTCGTAGATGGCGGAACTGAGCACTGTTGCCCACAGTCGCCGCTCGCCGGGCAAGCTCTGGAAATACCCACGAAAATCCCGTCCGAAGAGCTCCAGATCGCCCTTGTATTCATACCAAGGCCGCAAGCCGTAGTCCCACATGGCGCGGTTCATGGTCATGGCGTTGCCGTGGCGATGAATGGTCATGGCCGCACACAGGGGAACCCGCCGCGCCCCTTCTGCCCCTAAGCGGGCATTGGTCACTGCTCCCGCCACCACCGGTGAGGCATCCAAGCGTCCGAAGATCACCCCATCGCGAGAGTTGGCCCAACTGGACTCGCGGCTCAAGCGCACATTCAACCCATATTTGCGAAAGAAACCTTTCTCATAAGCCACAGCAAAGGGTGCACAGTCGTTGACCGGCACATGGCCCACCGTTAAATTGGGCTTTTCCAGGGATCCAGGATCCACCACCGGCTCGATATCGGCAGCCTCCACGGCTCTGTATCCTCTGCTCACCAGGATCCCGGCCCCCACAGCCCCCAAGCCCTGCAAGACTTTTCGGCGAAAACACAGTTTTGCACCACCTTCGGCCAGGACTTTCATGAAAAACCCTCCGGTCGATGACTTTGGTCAGGCAAGCATTGCGTAGCAGAGAGGGAGCAATTTGCAAAGCCAACAAAAAACTGATCCGGATCTAAAAATTTCTGAGAGCGAAGCTCGTCATTGACATCGAGAGGAACCGAAAAAGAGAAAATCACCCGGCTCTAGGTCTGGGTTGCCGGTCGGTGGGTCACCCAGCTTTGGATCCGTCGCAAAGCCAGATCCAGCACCAGCCCCGTTGCTCCAATCAGCAACACCGACAGGAACACTGCGCTTAAATTGAGACGGTTCCATTCATCCCAGACAAAAAATCCAATGCCAATGCCGCCGGTCAGCATTTCGACGGCCACAATGACCAACCAAGCAATGCCCAAGCTGATACGCAAGCCCGTAAATACATAGGGCAGGGCGGCAGGCCAGATGATCTTGAGGATCCGTCGCCAGCGGGGCATTTCCAGCACCAGTGCCACATCCAGATAGTCTTGGGGCACACTGGCCACCCCCAAGGCCGTATTGATGAGGGTTGGCCACAGAGAGGTGATGAATATCACGAAAATGGCTGCGGGATCCGCCGAATTAAAAATAGACAGGGCAATGGGCAGCCAGGCTAGTGGAGAAACCGGCCTCAAAATCTGGACAGTTGGGTTAAACATCGCCATTGCCGATGGCGACATTCCAATCCAAAACCCCATAGGAATGGCCACCACTGCGCCCAGCAAAAAGCCAATCAAAACCCGCCGCAAACTCGCCAACAAGAGCCAGCCAACGCCCAAATCGCCCGGCCCACGCCGATAGAATGGATGAAGAATGTAGTCGAGATTGTCAACAAAGGCTTGTGGTGGAGTGGGCACCAACTCCCTGCGAAAAAGAGCAACAACCCACCAAATTGCCAGTAGCAGGGCAAATCCGGCCATTGGCAAAATGACCTGTTCTCGCCAAACGTACCTTTGGATCCAAAAACTTCCCCTGCGACCAATAGCCACCAGTTGAGAGCGGTTCTGCATGTTGTTTGTAAGGTGAGGAGAAGTGAGGGGGGCAAGCTAAACAGCCGCTAGAGGGGGATAAAAGGGTACTGATAGTAACCCTCAGTCCCTTAGAAGGCATCCAGCCGATGTACGCAAAATCCCTCTAGGGCAGACGTACAACTCCGTAGCCACCTCTTAATGCCGACGGGGTTAGCTGACGGGCTAGAGCTAAGAGATGCTCTCCCTGGCGTTTGCTCAGAGTAAGCCCCCGAAATGGTTCCCCCGCTCTTGTTCAAAAACTGAACAGGATTAGGCTGGCCGGCATGGCTAGATGCTATCAGGGCCGATTCCTGATGTCAAGCCAAGGCAATTTCATCAATCTATAAACCCATATATATGCAAACCTGTTTTAGCAAGTTTCTCGGCTGAGGTTTCCAAGAGCCTCAATCCTCCAGTTGCCTCACGTTGCCTAGCACAGAATTTACAGCTCTGAGCTGGAAGCCGTTTTTGAGTAAAACTCACGCATTTCTGTAAACCACTCCAACCGCGAGAGATCCCAGGTGTAGAACATGTGTCCGCCGCGATAATGACGTAGGGTGAGGTTGGCTTTTAGCCGTGGATCCAACTTCATCAAATCCACCAGGTGATTCGAGGCAAAGTAGGGAGTGACCAGGTCGTAAAAACCATGATGAATGCTCACCCGCATGTGGGGGTTGAGGGCCATACTGCTGCGCAGCTCATCCATTGCGCCGATGAATCCTTGTTTCAACTCTCCTTTCGGGGTGAACCGCCAGGACTTGAACACCTCTAGGTTCAGTAGGTGATAGGTCAACTCCGTTTCTACTTGCAAGGTCTCCCGCAAGTGGCTGTTGATGGCCGCCGTGAACAAGCGATCTAGCCCATCCAAGGTGGGATCGGATCCCTCAAAGGTAGGCCGATCCGGAAAGGGATCCACCGTGGTTACAGAAGCATCGTAAAGCCCCAGCACCAGTCGCTGCGACCGCAACAGCTCGCGGGCAAAACTGGCGATATCGATCCGCCCGCCTTTGTGGGCCACATACTCTGGAGATAAGCCGATCCCTGCCGCCATCTCCTGATACACCGCTTGCCGTTCTGCCTCTGGCATCGCCTCCCCCATAGCCAAGAGGGGCAGCAGACGTTGCCGGGCAAAGCGTTCTGCTTTGGGCAGCAGGATCTGCAAATCCTTCCCCCAGCCACACCGTCCATGATGAGCTGCTGTGGCCACGTAGGAAGGGAAAAGCGTTGCCCAGGTGCTGAGGTTATAGTCGTTGGTCTCCAGCAACCCAAACTCAAGTGCAGGGGAGATGAGAATGGCCCCAGACAAGCCCACGCCAAACTTGGATTGCAGCTCCTTGGCCAGCCGCGCTACCCGAAACCCACCGTAGCTCTCGCCGGCAATGAAAATGGGGGAAAGCCAGCGTTTGTATCGGGAAAGGAAGCCCTGAATGAACTCGCCCAAGGATTGCAAATCCCGTTCCACATCCCAGAAGGGAGCTTCCTTAGGGGGATCCTCCGCCTTAGCATCCGGTTGGGGGGGCTTGGCCGCCGAATCGGATTTCTCCCGGGAATCTTTGGCATCTTGAGAATCCTTGGGCAGGGCGCGGCTGAACCCCGTCCCCACCGGATCGACAAAGACCAGGTCGGAAAAGGGCAGCCAACTTTCGGCATTGTCCACCAGCCGCACCGGAGAGGGAGGCAAACTGCCATTGGGCCCGAAGCCAATCCGTTTGGGCCCCAGGGCTCCCATGTGTAGGTAGGCAGAGGCCGCGCCAGGCCCGCCGTTGAATACAAAAGTGAGAGGGCGGTGCTGCGCAGCGGAGTCTTGCTTCAGATAGGCGACGTGAAAGATCTCGGCCACCGGCTTTTCCCGCTGAAAAAGGGTCTGCCAACCGGCCAGCGCTCGGTAGGTGAAGCTCTCCTCTCCAGCCGTAAACCTGTGCTCAGTGGAGGAGAGGGGGGGAGTGGGCTTGGATTCAGTAGCCATGAAATGAAAACAGGGATCGGCAACTTGATCCCCAGTGAATCACAAGTCGCCGGCCATCAACACCCCCAAATGGAATCTCACAGCGTCAGCGGAGCTTCCAAGGTCAGATTGAAAGATTGGCCAGGGCGCAGCACCACCACCTGCGGAGCGGTAACATTGCCCACCGCCACTCCGGTCACGGCGCCTCCTAAGACATTGCCCACCGAGACCCCGCCCGTGATCGCCCCCAAAATGGCCCCTGCGGCTGCCCCAATGGCTGCATCTTGAGCAATGGCCTCAGCCGAATACTGACGGGGATCCTTTTCATCGTGGAGGATGTTGGAGGAAGCTCGTAGGCTGTAGGTACGACCGCCGAGAACAATAGAAGTACCGACAAAGCGGGATCCGCCCGCTGCAGGTTCCATCTGTCCAAAAACGCGGCTACCCGCCGGGATCACCAAGCGCCCCTGGCTGTCAAAAATGTTCTGAGTAACAGCCACTTCCAGAGGATAGACGGTGTCGGGATAAAAGTATTGCGGCCCTTCGCTGCTCAGGCTGCCGACCGGGATGATTGTCCCCTGTTCAAGACGGTAGGCACCCAATTCAAATAGCGGCTGAGCCGAACTTGGCAGAGGGGCCAACGCAGGGATCCCGGCCAGGCCAATAAGGGCTGCTGTTAAGATAGCTTTCATGAGTAGAGTCTCCAATGCTTCTCCAAGTTCTGCAGAGTTCTGAGCAGTTGCCTGAAGCTGTTCCAGGTCAATTTGCTTCCTTATCTCAACTTCTCTCCACTTCTAGGTTACCGAATCCTTCCTGAAGCTTGTTTTCCCCCACCAGTAGATTTGTCTTCAACTGTTGGCAGTTTGGGTGACCATCCTGCAGCACAACGCCTCTTATTAGAAATGCTGGTTAGAAATGCTGGAAGGCTTGCTGACGACTGAGGGCTTGCCCGTCCTTCAGCCAAACGGTTCCCTGCGGATCCCAGCCCGTCACTTCTCCAATCCAAACCGCCCCCGGCAATCTTTCCAACAGATGCTTGGCCAGCGACACCTCGGCACTGAGGAGCAGCTCAAAATCTTCGCCTCCATAGAGCGCCCACTCCAAGGCTTGGGCCGGAAAAGCCTGCCGCAAAGCTTCTGAAATCGGGATCCGCTCCACCTCAATCCTCGCCTCCACCCCACTGGCCTGACATACCTGCACCAGGGCATCCGCCAAGCCATCGCTGGTGTCCATACCGGCAATGCGCAAGGGATCCGGGATCCTGTCCAAGAGGGACACCAGATCCAGTCGCGGGCGCGGGTATTGGTGAGCTCTGATCAACTGCTCGCGCTCGGCTGCCGTGGCTGAGGATCCCTGTTCAGGATGGAGAAGCAGTTCCAAGCCTGCCCGCGCATCTCCGTGCGGCCCTGTCACCACCAGCCAATCGCCGGGTTGAGCCCGTCTGCGCTGAATAGCCCGCCCTGGCTGCACCGTTCCCAAAGCCGTGATTGCCACAAACCGATGCGGCGACCGACACAGATCCCCTCCCACCAGTGGGCATCCCCAGCGGGCGCAACAGGCTTGCATCCCTTGATAGAGCTCCTCCACCCAAACGACCGGTGTGGATCCCGGCAAGCCCAAACCCACCACCAACGCCTGTGGACGGGATCCCATCGCGGCCAGATCTGACAGATTGGCAGCCACCGCGCGCCAGCCCACCGCATGGGGCGGAGTTGTCAAGTCGCTGAAGTGAACTCCCTCCACCAACACATCGGTTGTCACCACCAACTGCCCCTCCGGAGCAGCCAACACCGCCGCATCGTCTCCTACCACCTGGGCCGGACAGTAGCGCTGCACGATCTGCAGCAGCCCCGCCTCCCCAATTGCCGAGATGAGTAGGGGGGAAGGATCGTTCTTTTGTGGGGAAGAACTGTGAGGAAGACCGGAGAACAAAACAGCCCTCTGAGGGTAGCAAGGATAACAAAGCTAAAAGATTGGGTGGATCCTGGATTCTTGTTGGATGTTTCCTATGGATCCCGCCTGCACGCCACAGGCAAGCTAGAGAATTCTACCCCGCCGTCCGCTGTCCAATCAGGGCATAGAAGGGATCCCCGCCTCCGCCTGCCCAAAAGCCCAGCCAACCCATAGGGGCAGGCCGCTGGATCACTTTCACCACCTCAAACCCCGGCACTGACTCAAAATAGCGCCTGACCAACTCCACCCGCCCCGCCTCGGAGTTGTCCCGCCAAGCCTGGATTGCCTTCTGGAAAAACATGCGATTGGAGAAGCTGACGATGAACAGGCCCTGGGGCTTTAGGATGCGATACACCTCGGCAAACACCTGCTCCGGCTGCTGCAGATATTGCACCGAAACCGTATTCAGCACTGCCTCGAAGGATTGATCGGGGAAAAGCAGAACTGGGTTTTGGTTCAAGTTCTGGATGAAGAAGTGATTGAGCCGAGGGTTGGCCGCCAGTTCCTCAGGGTTCATCCCGTGCCCTTCCACGTGGGCAAACTCCATCTCAGGTGGCAAATGGGAGACCCAACTGCTCATCAGATCGAGAATGCAGGTCTGAGGCCGCAGGTACTCGCGGTACAGATCGGTGAGCTGGCCAATAAAGCCAGAGTCCACATGGGTTACAAAGCGAGGATAGCTTTGACATGCTCCCCTGCCTAAGGGCAGGGGATTCTTGTTCTTGGTTCAGCGACAGCACTTACCGTGTCGGGTTGCCCATCCACGACAGCGGTGCTCATCTCCCCAAGCGTTCCCTCAGTGCTAGGCACCGAGGCGGTTCCCTTATGCCCTAAGGTACCGTTGTTCCACTCGATCCCCAACATCTCCAGACCCCGGATTAGGATGACCCTTGCGGCATTAACGTCGCAACAGAGCACTATCCCACATCTGGGGCATTGGTGGGTACGAGTAGAGAGAGTTTTCTGCACCCAATAGCCACAGCCGGAGCAGTCTTGGCTGGTGTACTGCGGGGGTACGGCTATCACCACCTTGTCGAACACCTTGCCGTAGTAGTCCAGCCACCGGGTAAACAAACTCCAACTGGCATCGTGAATCGACTTAGCCAGATGATGATTTCGGACTAGGTTATGCACCTGCAAGTTCTCGTACACCACGATGTCGTGAGACATCACCACGCACCGGGCTAACTTGATCACCCAGTCCCTACGCTGGCGTTGGACTTTGAGATGCACTTTTCCTAGCCTTTTCCTTTGCTTGTGGTAGTTCTGGGATTGGGGCTTGATCCCTTTCCTGAACTTCCTGCTTAACCTCCGTTGATGTTGTTTTATCCTCCTTTCGCTACGTCTCAAAAACTTGGGACAATCTACCTTGTTACCGTTCTGGTCAGTATAGAAGTGAACCAGTCCTAAATCAATACCAATCACCTGCCCCGTGTACTTCCCCGGCTCTTTGTGCTCGACATCCAAACAAAACTGAGCATAGTAGCCGTCGGCTCTGCGAATAACCCGCACTCGGTTAATTTTGTGCTGGAGAATGTCTTGCCGTGCTTCTCCATTGCAGTAGAGGGAGAAGGTGCCCGCCCCGAAACCATCCGTGAAGGTGATGCTCATGCCATCGGCAGATAGCTTCCACCCGGATTGTTTGTATTCTACTGAACGGCAATGCTTTTTGAATTTGGGGTATCCCTTTTTCTTCTCCCCGTTTTTGCAGCGGCGATAGAAGTTAGAAATTGCAGACCAAGCCTATTCTGCACTGGCTTGCCGTGCCGCTGAGTTAAGCTGATTGGCAAAGGCAAATTCTTTCGCTAAATCTTTACACAGAGCGTAGAGTTGCTTCTTCCCTACCCCTTGATTATCCATCCAATAGCGCAAGCATTTATTTCGCACAAACTGCATCGTGCGAATTGCCTCATCCAGAGCTTGGTACTGCTCTGGGGTGCCGTTTAACGTTTAAGAGTTTGGCTTCTCGGATGAGCATAATTTTATCACAAAGTTGGCTGAATAAAAGCCGCCCTGGAAGGGCGGGGCTTTAGACCCAAGGTCTTTGGTAAAAGAGGGCATCGTCGCTGGGATCCAACTTGGAGCGCTGCCAATCCTCAAGCACCACCATGGCCAAATGGTTTCAAAGCTTAATCAAAGCTAACATTTCGCAGCCTTCAGAAAGGGGGCAGGCGTGATAGCTTAGCAGAGCAACGGTGGCAATTTCGCGAGGAACCCTTTGCCGTGATGTCTGCGTCTTACCCCTCTTCGACGGCTCATTCTTCTGCTGAGTCCGGCTTTGGCCTGCGGGAGTACGTAACCGAACTGCAGCTCCACATGGCCCTGCAGGCTCGCAGCCTTACCCCTGCTCTAAGCGTTTCTCCAGCTCAGGACAGCCCCCTAGCTCTGGTGCAGCGGGCCCAGGCGGCTATGGAGAAGTCCGCTTCCCGCCAGTGGCTTTGAGCGGCACAGCCCGGGCAAAGATACTCAGGCCAAACTTTTGCGCAACACCCCCTGCACCAGCAGAACTGACACTACGACAAACCCCGCCAAGAGGCCCAGGGATCCCGCCAGGGTGAGATCGCCCCAGGGAGCCTGCAGCACCACATCGGCCCAGCTCCAGTTATCGCTGCGGTAGACATGGCGAATGGGCTCGATGGCAAAGGTGAGGGGGTTGAGGCTGGCCACCCAACGCAGCCAGGTGGGCATAAAGCTCAGGGGAGCCAAGGCCGTGCTGGAAAAGATCAGGGGCAAGTTCACCAAAAAGATGAAAGCCAGCAATTGTTGGTGCCCCGGCATGGCAAAAGCCAAGCCCAAGCTCAGCGCCGTAAAGCCCAAGACCAGCAGGCTCACAATCAAGGCCACCACCGCCAAGCCTGATCCGTCAGGGATCCCAGCCCCCAGGGCATAGTCTGCCCCCACAATCACCGCCGTCTGCAGCAGCGCCAAACTGACGATGAACAGGCTGGAAGCAAGAACAATGGAAAAGCGAGAGGTGAGGGGAGCCACCAGCAATCGATTCAGAAAGCCAAATTCTCGGTCGAAAATCACCGGCACCCCGGCATTCAAGGCTCCACCAAAAGCCGTAAACACAATAACCCCCGCACCCAAAAACTGGGTGTAGTTTTGTCCGGCCCCAAAAATGCCGGCAGGAGCATTCTGAAACAAGGCCCCAAACAAAATCAGCCAGAGCAACGGCTGGATAATGCCGACCAGCAAGGTTGTGGGGCGACGCTTCAGTTGGATAAACAAGCGGCGGGTGAGGGCAAAGGTCTCCTGCCAAAAATCAGCCGTCAAAAGGGGGATCGGGTTGGATTGAACCGGGGAAGAGGCAGAGGTCATACCCAAGCTCCTGTAGAGTTGCTGCAATCAATCAATTCAATCAATGCAATGTTCAATCCATCAACTCATGAATAATATCTCGATAGGTATTTGTACAGGGATCAATAGGGCTCAATCATGAGGTGACGGAGTTACTTTTTCTTTTTGCCCAGGTTGGCCTCGGCAGCCGCCAGCTCCGCGTCCATGAGGGTTTGCCCGGTTGCCGCCAAATACACATCATCCAAGCTGGGACGAGATTGGGTGCTGCTGAACACCTCCAGCCCATGAGCCTGCAAGTGAGCGCGGATCTGGCTGAGGGGATCCTCTCCATTCCGCTGCACCACCAGGTTTAGGGCATTGCCCTGGGCACTGTTGATCACCACCTTCTGGACAAAGGGCAGGGATCCCAGCAGTTGGGCACCCCGCTGGGCCAGTTCCGCCGGGGCAAATTCCTGCAGCTTGACGGTGATGCGCTCTCCTCCAACACGGGCTTTGAGTTCCTCTGGGGTTCCCTCGGCGATTACCTTACCCTGGTCGATGATGGCCACCCGATCCGCCAGCAGGTCGATCTCCTCCAGGTAATGGCTGCTGAGCACCACCGTGATCCCTGTGTTCTTGAGTTGGCGCAGAAAATCCCAGATGGCCAACCGACTGGGAATGTCCAGGCCCACCGTGGGCTCGTCCAAGACCAGCACCTGGGGTTGGTGGAGCAGTCCTGCCGCCAGATCCAAGCGTTTGCGCAGCCCGCCGGAGTAAGTACCGATGCGCTGGTCGGCACGGTCGGTCAGCCCCAGCAGCTCCAGGACGGCAGCGATTCGCTCTTGGGCCAGGGGGCGCGGCAGGTGGTAGAGATCGGCCTGCAACTGCAACAATTCTCGCCCGGTCAGCACCTTATCCAAGGCCACCTCTTGGGCAACAAACCCCAGTTTTTCTCGTACCGCTTTGGGGTTTTCGCTGGCCGGGATCCCGTACACCTCTATCCGGCCTGAGTCGGGACGGAGCAAGGTGCAGAGGCAATGCAAAGTGGTGGTCTTGCCCGCTCCATTGGGGCCGAGAATGCCGTAGATCTGGCCGGGTTCCACCTGAAACGAGACATCCGCCACGGCCACTGTGGATCCGTAGCGCTTCTGAAGTTGCTGTACCAAGACTGCGGGAGTACTTGACATGGGCATCCACATTTCGCTTCCTCTAGGCTACCAAGCCTGTACAGAAGATGAGGGGTGGCGCTCGCCCCCATTTCTCGCCCCTTGCCGCCAACCCCATAAGGATGGTGGGAGCCGAACTGAGGCTCAAGTTATAGTGGGTCAGGCGAATCCGGTGGGGGATCCGCGCCCATCCTTCAGCTCAGTCCGGTTGGGTCGAACCCTCACCAAGGTGTTTGTTGTGGATCTGTGGAGAGGAGATGAATGCTGAAGCCAAAGCGTGCCTCTTGTGAGGGCTCGGATTCCCCCACCGCAAAAGGTTGCCCTGCTGTAGCTTATGTAACTTTGGCGCTCTTGGCGCTCAGCCTGGTCGGTTGCGGCGAGGGAACAACTCCTCTAGGCCCTCTGGAAAATGTCTTTCTGCGGGCGGATGATTTTGAAATAACAGGGGGATCCCCGGCCGCAGGCGCGGTGGGGCCTTACCTACAGTTCAACATGCGGCGGCAACGGGATAACCAAATCCTAAATCGCCCCCTCAATGTCTATGTGGACAATGCCGGGCTGGCAGAAAGGCGGAATCCCCCTCTGGACAACCAAAACCGTCCCATCCTCTTACAGCGCTCGGTGGCCTTTTTGGGCAATGGGCTGGATCTGAACAGAGATGGCCAGCCGGATCTGCCCCCCAAAGAACCCCCCAGCTTCACCAGTGGCCCGCTGCTGCCCTACGCCCCGCCCAATCAGTGGCAAAGTCGGGCTGCCCTTGCCTATGTTCCCGGACAGGCCAATATCCCCGGACGGGGCCCCAGCGACCGCTTTGGCATCTATTTTTCTTCCATCCTGCCCTACACCGGGCAGCTTCGCTTTCGCGCCCGTGACGAACTGGGCAATGCTTTTGCCCGCACCTTTGAGATCACCTATCTGCCAGCAGCCAGCCGTGCCACGGTCACAGTTACCTTGGCCAACCTCACCGCCACTGCCCAAGAGCCGGTTCTCATTGCCATTTGTAACCAGTTGGGAGCCGCTGCCGTGGTGGGCTTGCGGAGTGGCACATTTACCGAGCTGGTGGATCTCCTGCCAGCCCCAGGGCTGCCGGTGGATCCCACCCTGAGCGAGCCCATCCGCTATGTGGCCGAGGCTTATCAATTTAACCGCGATCAAGCCGTGATCCGCGTTTCCCAAAATCCGGCTGATCCCAGCCGCATGAGTGTTCCTCTGCTGGGATCCGAAGGGGCAACCGGTCGGGCAGATCTGACGCTGGTGAACTCCGCCGGGGATCGGCTCACCTGCTTCAACGATCGGCTTTCGGATCTGCGGGATACATTTTCTGACTTTTTCAGATAGCGATTGATTGCAGTTCTCCATACAGCCAGTTGGTCGTGAGCTGGCACATACGCCCTGGTTCTCTCAGATCGTCCAAAGTTCGCCGGAAGAGTTGGCAGAAGAAGCTCGAATAATCTGTTCATGACGAGCTTTTTTGTCCTTCTTTGCCTATCCGCTCGCGAAGCGGATGGTAGAGCTTTTGCCCCAATGGTTGCCCTACTGGCAAAATTCAGCCCTGACTTGCGGCTGCCCCCTTTTCCTGTCGGATTGGAGTGCGATATGCTGGTTTTCCACCTCTAAAAGCGTGATTTATTCCAAACCGTTTTGACTCCTATGAATCCCCATCGCTCTCAGGTCTCGGTTCCTATCCTGCAGGAAAACTGGCACTTTCAAGAGCGGGATGCTTGCGGGGTCGGCTTTTTGGTAGATCAGCGGGGGAGAGCCAGCCACGACCTCTTGCAGAAAACCCTTCAGGCCCTCACCTGCATGGAACATAGGGGTGGCTGTGGCGGCGACGGCCAGAGCGGCGATGGGGCGGGCATTGCGACGGCGATCCCCTGGTCGCTGCTGCAAGCAGAAAGGGAAGAAATTCGAGCTTTGGATCCCGCTCACAGCGCGGTGGGGATGGTCTTTCTGCCTCAGGATCCCGCTGAGTGCCAGGCGGTGCAGCAGGTGATCGATGAATACTTGGCCACCACCGACTGGCAGCGGGTGGCTTGGCGGCAGGTGCCGGTCAATCCCGATTGCCTGGGGCCGATGGCGCGGCAGACCATGCCCTCTATCTGGCAGTTGATCCTTGCTCATCCCAGCCTGAGCGGAGATACCCTGGAGCAGCAGCTTTATCTGTTGCGGCGGCGCATTCGGCGGCGGGTGGAGGCTCAGTTTGGCTTTTATGCCCTGTACTTTGCCTCTTTGTCCTGCCGGGTCATCGTTTACAAAGGCATGGTGCAATCGGCGGTTCTGGGCCGGTTTTATCGAGATCTGCAAAACCCCCTCTACACCACCGCCTACGCCACTTACCATCGCCGCTTCAGCACCAACACTCTGCCGCGTTGGTCCCTGGCCCAGCCTTTTCGTTACCTTTGCCACAACGGCGAGATCAACACCTACCTGGGCAATGTCAACTGGATGGCCGCCCGCGAACAAACCCTCTCCCATCCCCGCTGGGGTACGGCGGTCGAGGATCTGAAGCCGATTATTGATCCCGGCACCAGCGACTCGGCGGGCCTGGACGCCGTGTTTGAGCTGTTGATTCAGTCCGGCTACTCCACTCAGCAGGCGATGATGGTGCTGATCCCGGAAGCCTATCGCAACCAGCCGGAGCTTCAGGATCACCCGGAGGTGGTGGATTTCTACGAGTTCTTCGGCGGCCTGCAAGAGCCCTGGGATGGCCCGGCGATGGTGGTTTTCTGCGATGGCAAAACCATCGGCGCCACCCTAGATCGGAATGGATTGCGTCCCGCCCGCTATGCGATCACCCGCGATGGACTGCTGGCGGTGGGCTCAGAAGCCGGGGTGGTTGCCCTGCCGGAGACCGACATTTTGGAAAAAGGGCGGCTAGGCCCGGGGCAAATGCTGACGGTGGATCTGCAGAGCGGGCGCATCTGCAAGAACTGGGAGATCAAAACCCAGGTGGCCGCCCAACACCCCTACGGCGAGTGGCTCAAAGCCCATCGCGTTCAGCTCAGCACCCAAGGCTTTGAAAATACCCCTCACCTCTCGGAAGAACAACTGCTCCAAGCCCAAACTGCCTTCGGCTACTCCTCGGAAGATGTGGAGATGATCATCGAGGAGATGGCAGCTACGGGCAAGGAGCCCACCTTCAGCATGGGGGATGATGCGCCGCTGGCTGTGCTGTCCACCCAGCCCCATCCCCTCTACGACTATTTCAAGCAGCGCTTTGCCCAGGTCACCAACCCCGCCATCGATCCCCTGCGGGAGAGCTTGGTGATGTCTTTGGATGTGTATCTGGGATCCAAGGGCAACCTGCTGGAGATCCGGCCTGAGCATGCCCGCCTATTGCAGTTGCGCAGCCCGGTGCTTAACGAAGCGGAGCTGGCTGCCCTGCAGCACACTCCTTTTCCCTGCCACACACTTCCGATTCTCTATCCGGTGGCTGCTGGCCCAGAAGGACTGGAAGCCCAAGTGCGGGCCCTCTGCCAGCAGGCGGCTCAGGCGGTGCGGGGGGGAGCTGAGATTTTGATTCTCTCGGATCGCGGCCTCAATGCCGAGCAAGCTCTGATCCCACCTCTGTTGGCAGTGGGCGCTATCCACCATCACCTCATCCAGGAAGGGTTACGCCTGCAGACCTCTCTGGTGGTGGAGACTGCCCAATGCTGGAGCACCCATCACTTTGCCTGTCTGATCGGCTACGGGGCCAGCGCCGTTTGTCCTTATCTGGCCTATGAAGCTGTGCGGCAGTGGTGGCACAAGCCCAAGACGCAAACCCAGATGGCCACCGGCAAGTTGCCCCAGCTTTCCCTGGCCGAGGTGCAACTGAAGTACCGCGCCGCCATTGAGGCAGGGCTGCTCAAGATTCTCTCCAAAATGGGCATTTCGCTGCTCTCCAGCTACCATGGGGCGCAGATTTTCGAGGCCATTGGTTTGAGCCAAGAGGTGATCAACCTGGCCTTCCGCGGCACGGTGTCGCGGGTAGGGGGCATGACGCTGGCGGATCTGGCCCGCGAGGGCATGGTGAATCACCAGCGGGCTTTCCCCGAACTCACCTCGAAAAAGCTGGAGAACTTTGGCTTTATCCAGGCGCGGCCCAAAGGCGAGTACCACATCAACAGCCCGGAAATGGCCAAGCTGCTGCACAAGGCCATTGAATCGGGTCAGCCTGCCCACTATGAGATCTACAGAGCCCACCTGCGCAGCCGCACCCCCACCGCGCTGCGAGACCTGCTGGATTTCCGCAGCGACCGGGATCCCATCCCCCTGGAGGAAGTGGAGCCGGCGTCGGAGATTTTCAAACGCTTTGCCACAGGCGGGATGTCCCTGGGGGCCCTCAGCCGCGAAGCCCACGAGACCCTGGCCATCGCCATGAACCGCATCGGCGGCAAGTCCAACTCGGGAGAAGGGGGCGAAGATCCGGAGCGATATGCCCCCATCACCGATGTGGCCCCGGATGGCACCTCGGCCCGCTTTCCCCACCTGAAGGGGCTGCGTATGGGGGACAACGCCAGCTCAGCCGTCAAACAGGTGGCCTCGGGGCGTTTTGGCGTGACACCGGAGTATTTGCTCAACGCCCAGCAAATCGAGATCAAGATAGCCCAGGGGGCCAAGCCAGGCGAGGGAGGACAACTGCCGGGCAAAAAGGTGAGTCCCTACATTGCCAAGCTGCGCCGATCTAAGCCGGGGGTGACCTTGATCTCGCCGCCGCCCCACCACGACATCTATTCCATTGAAGATCTGGCGCAGTTGATCTTCGACTTGCACCAGGTCAACCCCCAAGCCCAGGTGTCGGTGAAGCTGGTCTCGGAAGTGGGCATTGGCACGGTGGCAGCAGGGGTGGCCAAGGCCAACGCCGACATCATTCAAATCTCAGGGCATGAAGGGGGCACCGGGGCTTCCCCTCTGAGTTCCATCAAACATGCCGGGGCACCTTGGGAGCTGGGCCTGGTGGAGGTACATCATGCCCTACTGGAAAATGGCCTGCGGCAGCGCTCCATCCTGCGGGTGGACGGCGGCATTCGCACCGGCTGGGAAGTGGTGATGGCAGCCATGCTGGGGGCAGAAGAGTTTGGCTTTGGCACTGTGGCCATGATTGCGGAGGGGTGCATCATGGCGCGGGTATGCCATACCAACAATTGCCCGGTGGGGGTAACCAGCCAGAAGGAAGAGCTGCGCAAGCGCTTCCCCGGCACACCGGATCACGTGGTGACTTTCTTCACGTTTGTGGCGGAGGAGGTGCGCCAAGTCCTAGCCCAACTGGGCTACCGCTCTCTGAAGGAGGTGATCGGGCGAGTGGATCTGCTCTGCCCGCGCGCCGATGTGGTTCTGCAGAAAACCCAATCCTTGAACTTGGAGTGTCTGCTGCGAACTCCCCCCGGCTTTGATCCCAACACCCTGCCCGACTGGTTGGAGCATGAGCCGGTTCATGCCAACGGCCCGGTGCTGGATGAGCAGCTCCTGGCTCAGCCGGAGGTGCTGAAGGCAGTGGAGACCTGCGGTACGGCCACGGTGGAGATCCCTATCGCCAACACGGATCGCTGCGTGGGCGGGCGCATTGCCGGAACCTTGGCCCGCTTGTATGGAGATACCGGCTTTGCCCAACAGGGGGGGCAGTTGGATCTGCGCTTTGTCGGCAGCGCTGGCCAGAGCTTTGGCGCTTTTACACTGGCGGGGATGCGCCTGACTCTGACAGGAGAAGCCAATGACTACGTGGGCAAGAGCATGTGCGGGGGTGAGATCGTCATCTTGGCTCCCGGCGATGCGCCACGGGATCCCACGGAAAACGTGATCTTGGGCAATACCTGCCTGTACGGGGCCACCGGGGGTTACCTATTCGCCAACGGCCAGGCAGGGGAACGCTTTGCAGTGCGCAACTCGGGAGCGCAGGCGGTGATCGAGGGATCCGGCGACCACTGCTGCGAGTACATGACCGGTGGTGTGGTGGTGGTGCTGGGGCGGGTGGGCCGCAACCTGGGGGCTGGGATGACCGGAGGCCTGGCCTATGTGCTGGATGAGGAGGGCAACTTTCCCGCCAAGGTCAACGGGGAGATCGTGCGCATTCAGCGGGTACAGACGGCAGCAGCAGAGGCACAACTAAAGAGCCTGATCCAGGAGCACTATCGCCGCACCCATTCCCCCAAAGCGGAGCGCATTCTACAAAATTGGGAATCCTACTTGCCCCTGTTTTGGCAGGTGATCCCGCCCTCGGAGGAGGGCAGCGAGCTGACGGATCCCTTGCGATCCCAGCCGCTGGCAGTGGAGTCTTAGGGATCTCTCAGAGCCTGTCGGTAACACTTCTTATCCCCACGGCGGCCAGAGAGGCTGGTAAACTGCGAGAGTATACCTGGCCTTTTCATCCGCTCTAAATCACTATGAGTCCCAGTTTGCAAGCTGCTCAAACTCAAGCGCGAGTGCCCACCGAGACCATCCTGACGCCGCGCTTCTACACCACCGATTTCGAGGCCATCGGCAAAATGGGCTTAGGGGATCGAGAGGCCGATTTCCGAGCCATCCTGCAGGAGTTTCGCGCCGACTACAACCGCCATCACTTCGTTCGGGGCGAGGAGTTCAACCAAGACTGGGAAAGCCGCCTGGATCCGCAGGCGCGCCGGCTGTTTGTGGAGTTCTTGGAGCGCTCCTGCACAGCCGAGTTCTCCGGCTTTCTCCTCTACAAGGAGCTGTCGCGCAAGCTGAAAGAGACCAACCCCGTTTTGGCCGAGTGCTTTGCCCTGATGAGCCGCGATGAGGCCCGTCATGCCGGCTTTCTGAACCGCGCCATGGGCGACTTTAACATGGCCTTCGACCTGAGCTTTCTCACCAAGCACAAGTCTTACACCTATTTCGCGCCGCGTTTCATCTTCTATGCCACCTATCTCTCGGAGAAGATCGGCTACTGGCGCTACATTCTCATCTACCGCCACCTGGAGGCCCACCCTGAGGATCGCGTTTACCCAATCTTCAACTTCTTCAAGAACTGGTGCCAGGACGAGAACCGCCACGGCGATTTCTTCGCGCTGATGCTTCTGAGCCAGCCCAGGCTGCTGCAGGGGTGGGTGGCCAGGCTGTGGTGCCGCTTCTTCTTGCTGTCGGTGTTCGCCACCATGTACCTCAATGATGTGGGAGAGCGCCCCGATTTCTACCGCCTCATCGGCTTGGATCCCCATGCTTACGACATGGAGGTGATCTACAAAACCAACCGCGAGGCGGCCAAGGTGTTTCCAGTGGTGTTGGATGTGGAAAACCCTGAGTTTGTGCGCCGACTGCAGAAGTGCGTGGCCAACAATGCCAAGCTGAGAGAGATTGCCCGGGGATCCGGCCCCTTCAAGGGTTTGCGCAAGCTGCCCCTCTACCTGAATAACTTCTATCAGTTTTTGCGGCTGTTTCTGCTCAAGCCCCGCCGTGCCGGCTTCTACTTGTGGGAGCAGCCTGAGCCCCGTTTTGAGGGAGCGGCTGTTTCTGCTTAAGCTGTCTGCTGCCTCGTCTCAGTCGCGTCAGCGGTGTGGAGCACTCTTGCAGGTAGGCCATCACAGGTAGACCATGAACATCGCCACCGAGATTACTCCCCTCTTTTTGCTGGGAACGCTGGCCTTTTTGGGTTGGGGATTTTGGCGGGCTCGCCGACGGGGATCCCTGGCCGTCTGGGTGTGGTTGCAGGGATCCCTGCTCTTGTTGCCGTGGGTGGTTTTCCTGGGGCTGCTGCTGCTGGGGATCTACCTCAATTTTGCGGGCTTCCTGGTGTTGCTGCTGGTCTTTACAGGGCTTTATATCGCCGTGGGGCGCAAGACCCGCCAGTTGGCCCAGCAGGAGCTGCAGGCCCGTCGCGAGCAGTTGGCTCGTCTGGAGCAGCAGGGGGAAGCCCCTTCGGTGGGGGAGGTGCCTTCGCAATCACCTGAGGTTCTGCAGCGGATCTCGGCTGAGGATCTGCAGGCCATTCAGTCTATTTTTGGCCTCGATACCTTTTTCGTCACCGAGACCGTCCCCTATGGGGAAGGGGCAATTTTTAAGGGCAACCTGCGCCAGGAGGCGGAGGTGGTGGTGCCCCTACTGGTGGAGAAGCTCAAAGAGCAGGTGGGCAGCCGCTATCAGCTCTTTTTGGTGGAGGATCCGGCGGAAAAGCCGGCGGTGGTGGTTTTGCCGGATCCCATCGTCAATTACCGCGCTTCCGTGGGGGCGCAGATCCTGGCGGGGGCGTTGCTGGTCTTCAGCTTCGTCGCCACGTTGGAGGTGGGGGCCAATCTCTTGGGCTTCCGGCTGTTGGATGCGCCGGGGCGCTGGGTGGAAGCCCTGCCGGTGGCAGCCGGGATCTTCGCCATCTTGCTGGTGCACGAGACCGGACACCGCTGGATGGCGGGCAAGTACGGGGTGCGCCTCAGCCCTGCCTTTGTTATCCCCAGCTTGGGCATTGGCACGCTGGGATCCCTGAACCGCATCCAATCGCCAGTGCCCAACCGCAAGGCGTTGTTTGACATTGCCTTTGCCGGCCCGGCAGCGGGTGGGATCCTGTCGCTACTGGTGCTCTTGGCTGGCCTGAAGCTGTCTGGCTCAGGGGGGCTGTATGTGCCTACCGAGATATTCCGCAGCTCCATCCTGGTGGGCACTCTGGCCCGGCTGGTGCTGGGATCCGAGTTTCAGTCGGAGCTGATCCCCATTCATCCTTTCGTCGCCGTGGGCTGGATTGGCCTGGCGATAACAGCCTTGAGCCTGCTGCCTGCCGGCCAGTTGGACGGGGGTCGCATTGTGCAGGCAGTGTACGGGCGGAAGACAGCGGCCCGCGCCACCTTCATCACCCTCATTGCCCTGGCGGTCGCTTCCTTCAGCAACGTGTTGGCCCTCTACTGGGCGCTGCTGATCCTGTTCATTGCTCGCGAGCCAGAGCGTCCCCCTCAGGATGAAATCACCGAGACCGATGGGCAGCGGGATGCGTTGGCTTTGCTGGCTCTCTTTTTGATGGTGATGACCCTGTTGCCCATTGCTCCGGCTTTGGCGGGCTTTCTCAATTTCCCCAACGGCTGATGGAGCATAGGCTCAGGATCTGCCCGCGCGAGGAGCTCACCGCCATCCATGCCTAGACCGGGGAAAGGCTTTGGCCCAAGCAGAGCTGGAAAAGACAGAGGAGAGCGTCTGCAGCGTTTGTTGGCTCAGGCCGTTCGCCATCACCAAGCAGGGCAGTGGCCACAGGCCGTCTCACTTTACCAGCAGGTGCTACAGGCCCAGCCCACCCACCCGGAGGCGCTGCACCTCTTAGGGGTCTGTCGGCAGCAGCAGGGATCCCCAGAGGAAGCAATTGCCCTGATCCGGCAGGCCCTTGTCCAACAGCCTTGGTTCCCCGATGCCCACTTTAACCTGGGGATTGCCCTCAAGCAGGCGGGGCGGCTGGCGGAGGCGAAAACTCACCTGCAACTGGCCCTAGAGCAGGGGGGGCCGGATCCAGAAGTCTTCTACCAGTTAGGGCTGGTGCTGCGGCAGCAGGGGGATTTGGAGGCGGCCCTCGTCCCCTTAGGACAGGCCCTGGAGCTGCAGCCGGACTTTGCCGATGCTGCCTACACCTTGGCCATTGTGCTGCGGGATTGTGGCCAAGAGGAAAAAGCGGCGGAGCTGTTTTACCGCCTTTGGCAGGCCGATCCTGCCGACTTGGCCGCTGCCCTGGGGTGGTGTGTGAGCCAGTTGCCCTTGCTGTACGCCTCGGCAGACCAAGTTCCCGTGGCCCGGGAGCGCTACCGCCAAGCCCTACAACAGGTAAAGGCCCGCTGGGAACAACTGCCGCGGGATCCGATAACCCTGGAGCAAGCGGCTGGCGGGATCGGCTCCGTCCAGCCCTTCTTTTTGCCCTACCAAGGCCAGAACGACCGCGATCTGCAGCAGCTCTACGGATCCCTGGTCTGTGAGGTCATGGCAGCCCGCTACCCCCACCCCCCTCTGCTGCTCAAGCAACGCGCCGACAAGCTGCGGGTGGGCATTGTCTCCGGCCTGTTTCGGGATCACTCTGTTTGGAAGATCCTGACTCGCGGCTGGGTAGAAGCTTTGGATCGCTCCCAAGTGGCTCTCTACGGCTTCCACACCTCTCCCGTTCACGATGAAATCACCCAATCCTTACCCCCCTATTTCGAGCGCTTTGTGGCCGGATCCCGCAGCTTGGAGGAATGGCAAGCGGCCATTCGGGAAGCCCAGTTGGATGTGATCCTGTATCCCGAAGTGGGGATCGATCCCGTCTGCGCCCAGTTGGCCGCCTTGCGTTTGGCCCCCGTGCAGGCCATGGCCTGGGGACATCCACAAACCTCTGGGCTGCCCACCATCGATGTTTTCCTGAGCAGTGAGCTCATGGAGCCGCCAGAAGGGACCAGCCACTACTGCGAACGGCTGCTTACCCTGCCCGGAATCGGCACCTACTATGTTCCCCTGGATATTCTCCCGGCCCCGGTGGATTGGCGAGCTTGGGGGGTGGATCCCGATAGGGTGCTCTATCTCTGCGCCCAATCCCTGTTCAAATACCTGCCCCAGCACGACGAGGTGTTCCCTTGCATCGCCCGGAAAGTGGGGAAGTGTCAATTTCTGTTTTTACGAGGCCGCTTCTCCCAAGGGATCCGCGAGCGCTTTTGGCAACGGATGCGGCGGGCCTTTCAAGCCTATGACCTGGCCGCTGAAGAGTATGTGGTGCTCTTACCAGAACTCTCCCCCGCAGAATATGCGGCCTACAACGCCCTGGGGGATATTTACCTGGATAGCCTCGGCTGGTCAGGGGGCAACACCACCCTGGAAGCCCTGCCCCACGGGCTGCCCATCGTCACCCTGCCGGGATCCCTGATGCGAGGCCGCCATACCTATGCCATCCTGCAGCAGATGGGGATCCTGGATACCATCGCTCACAACCTTGATGAGTACGTGCAGATTGCCAGCCGGTTGGGTTTGGATCCAGAGTGGCGAGAAGCAATGAGCCAGCAGGTGAAGGCTCGGCAGGAGCGCGTTTACCGAGATCCGGCTCCCATCCGCGCCCTGGAAGAGTGGTTGCAAAGTCTGAAGATCTGAGGGGGATAGTTTGCGTGAGGACTGCTGGCTTCGATGAGGGATTGCGGTTCTCTTCAAACAAACGCCAGACCTCAACTCTACCTTTTCTGACTTCATGCTTCGTTCAAGGGAGGCATCCGTATTGCTGGGATCGGTAGTTGCCAGAAAAAGCTGTAGTCCTATAGTCGTTTCAGGTTAGGATGAGACGCTTGGGCCACTGTGTTGCTACGCAACGCTGCCGCGACCGCGCCAGCGGGACGGAGTCCTTGAAAAGCCTTCTGGCGTCCTGCATCCAACGTTTTAGGTATAGGCGCAGTGTCTTAGTTTGAATCGAAATGACTATAAACACCCATCTCATCCGGAGTTAGGGGGGTCGGAGAGGCGGCTTGGAGTGCTGGAGAACGTCTCAAGCTGTCTTCTTGGAGCGGAGGGTTGACATACTCCCTACCCTAAAGGGCAGGGATTCTTGACGCTTCAACAACCGCT
>DVDX01000036.1 GCA_015295985.1 Synechococcus sp. M44_DOE_062
TCTTGTGCAGGTGAACGACGGAAGGGCTGCCATCTCGGGCCATCTCGGCAGCAGCTTGACCCATCCAAATTTTGTCTAAGTATTCGAGAACACCTATCCACCCAGCGAAGAGCTTTGAGACAAGTTCAGAGAGAAATGCCCCTGCGCAAGGGAGGATTCACAAGCAAAGTACGAGACAGAAGGCTGCCTAGATTCTGCTGACGGATCTCTATTTGGAGAGCCGTACCCAACCGGAAGATTCACAAACGTCTGCCAAGTTGGCATCTGAAGAGAGTTGCCTTATATTAAATCAGCTAGCATGTTCGATATTTGCCAGAATTTAAGTTATCGTGAGAGCTGACATGCCATCCAATTGGTCAGACATCCATCCTCGCAATCCTGGGCAAGGGCTCGATCAAACTCAGTCAACGCCTTCTCGTTGGAATGAGGGCTACAGGGGAGAAGGCTCTCACGCCGAGTATGAGAGGAACGGATCTCAGACCAGAGCGGCGGATCGTCCAGAGGAGATCATGCCGAGCAATGCCGCAAAGATTAAGGTTGTAGGCGTGGGGGGTGGGGGTGGCAACGCGGTCAGTCGGATGGCGGCCAGTAACCTCGTGGGCGTCGAGTTTTGGAGCGTCAACACCGATGCGCAGGCCCTTGCCCAGTCCTCAACAGTGAACCGCTTGCAAATTGGGCAGAAGCTGACTCGGGGCTTGGGGGCAGGTGGTAACCCAGCTATTGGCCAGAAAGCCGCAGAAGAATCCAGCGAAGAAATATCAGCCGCCATCAAGGGGGCAGATCTGGTCTTCATTGCCGCCGGTATGGGGGGAGGCACGGGCACGGGTGGAGCACCTGTCATTGCCCAAATTGCCAAAGCCAGTGGTGCCCTGACGGTGGGAGTGGTAACGCGGCCCTTTTCTTTTGAGGGCAAGCGCCGCAGCAAGCAGGCCGAGGAAGGGATCCAAGCGCTGCAAGAGGCAGTCGATACCCTGATTGTAATTCCCAATGATAGGTTGCTTTCGGTGATCACAGAGCAAACCCCTGTCCAAGAGGCTTTTCGCGTTGCCGATGATGTGCTGCGTCAGGGGGTGCAGGGCATCTCGGATATCATTCTCATCCCCGGCATGATCAACGTGGATTTTGCCGATGTGCGCAGCGTGATGGCCGATGCCGGTTCTGCCTTGATGGGGATTGGCATGGGATCCGGCAAATCCCGCGCCCGCGAAGCCGCCATTACCGCTGTATCTTCGCCGCTTTTGGAAACCTCCATCGAAGGGGCCAAAGGGGTTCTCTTTAACATTACCGGTGGCCCGGATTTGTCCTTGCATGAAGTCACGGTGGCTGCCGAGATCATCGCCGAAGCTGTGGATCCCGAGGCCAACATCATCTTCGGCACCGTCCAAGATGAGCGCATGCAGGGGGAAGTGCGCATCACCGTCATTGCCACCGGTTTCCAAGAAAAAGCCCGTCCAGCCGCCATCTCTGCTGCAACCAAAGTCTCTGCCTCCAGCAAGTTAGGGGGTCGTAAGCCCCCTCCTCCAGGCCCTGAGCTGCCGCCTCGACAGCCTCCGGAGCCTGAACCTCCAGTGTCGGGTGGCTTAGATATTCCTGAGTTTTTGCGCCGCCGCCGGCCCCCTTCGTAGGGTAGAGTCAAGGAATGCTGGTGTCTTGGTGCCAGTTGTTGAGGGTGGGGAGTGCTTTTAAGCCATGAACATTGTTGTCTTGGCAGGAGGTCGTTCGGCAGAACGTCAGGTTTCTTGGGTAACGGGTAAAGCCTGCAAACGGGCTTTGGAGGATCTGGGTCATCGGGTGAAGGTGATCGACCCAGAGGAGGATCTGCCTCTGCGCCTTTGGCAGGAACGGCAAGCCGGCTGCGACTTTGTTTGGATTGCCTTGCATGGCCCTGGCGGCGAAGATGGGGTGGTGCAGGGGATGCTGGACTGGCTGGGCCTGCCCTATCAGGGATCCGGGCCGCTGGCCAGTGCTCTAGCCATGGACAAGCTGATCTCCAAGCAGATCTTTCGCGCCGCAGGGATCCCTACCCCCGATTGGCGGGTTTGGGATGACCAAAGCCCCCTCACTTGGGCCGACTGTGCGGCAGAGTTGGGATCCCCACTGGTGGTTAAGCCCAGCAACAACGGCTCGACGGTGGGCATCAGCATTGTCCGGGATGAGCAGTCATTGGCTCAGGGGCTGGAGTTGGCTCGCTCGGTCTCGTCGCGGATTTTTCTGGAGCGCTATGTTCCCGGCAAGGAAATCACCCTCTCAATCTTGTCCGGCCAAGTTCTTCCGGCCATTGAGATCATCCCCACCCAAGGCGACTTTTACGACTACGAAGCCAAGTACGCGCCCGGTGGCTCGCGGCATCTGATCCCCTGTTCCCTCAGCCCAGCAGGATTGGCCCGCTGTGAGGCAGCAGGTCTAGAGGCTTATCGGGTGTTGGGGTGCGAAGGCTTGGCACGGGTGGATCTGCGGGTGGATCCCGAGGAAAATCCCTGGGTATTGGAGGTCAATACGCTGCCCGGCATGACCCCCACTTCCCTCTGTCCCGATGCAGCGGCGGCTCTGGGGTGGACATTCACTGAGTTGGTGGAGCGGATGCTGCAGGATGCCCTGCGAAAAGTAAGCTTGACCGGATCCCGGCGTTCTCAAAGTCCATCGGCGACTCTCGGCAACGCTCCCTGAGGCTTTTCCCAAGACAAGAGCCTCTACCCCAGTTTTTGCTCTCTCAGAGAAGGGCAACCAGCAAAAGAACCACCCCAGCTCCAACAATCAGCACAGCTCCCCCCAGCCACACCCAGGAGATGCGGGAGCTGCCGCTTTTGTTGGGTTTCCTGACAGGATTTTCCGGCGCAGGTTCAGGCTTTGAGTTGACCGCATCCGGGGCAACAACTGTTAGATCCTGCAACAGGAAATCGCCTTTTTTTTCCAACAGAACCGTGGTTTCTTCTGAGGCCAGCAGCGGGTTCAACAGAGAAGCTGTTTGCTCCCACTCGTATTCGGAATGTCCCGACTCACGCCCGTACACTGTAACCTGCTCCAAGCCGGGCAAGCCCAATGCTCTAAGCTCCGCCTGCACCCGTTCCATGAGATGGGGGTAGTCCACTCGAGCTGGGGAGGGCCGATTCAGGAGGACGTGTAGATGACCTTGGCGGCGTTTGACCGCAATTTTGACCGGGGCAGCCAACCGAGCCTGCAACGTTTGGGCAATCTCAGCTTCGGTCATGGGGCAGCATCCAGGGTACGCGGGTTAATTCTAATACAATTCTAGGACAACGATGCAGAGGGTTACGGGGCCTCGGGGTAGAATAGGATGCGCATTGGCGAAGAAGTGGCGGGCCTTAACAGAGCAGGGCGTTCATCTTTTCTCTCGCCGGATCCCTAGCCGGAAGTTCTATGCAGGAAAAAACCATTGTCCGCGATTACTTCAACTCCGTTGGCTTCGAGCGCTGGCGGCGCATCTATGGCGAAGAAGAAGTCAATTTCGTCCAAAAAGACATCCGCCTTGGCCATGCTCGCACGGTAGAGACGGTGTTGCAGTGGTTGGGGGATCCCTCAGGTTTACGCATTTGTGATGCCGGATGTGGGGTAGGCAGCCTCAGTTTGCCCTTAGCCGCCAGAGGGGCGCAGGTGTTCGCCAGCGACATCTCGGAACAAATGGTGAGTGAAGCGCGCCGCCGTCAGCAAATAGAGCTGGGATCCACAGACAACCCGCAATTTTGGGTCTCGGATCTGGAGGAATTGACGGGGGAATATGATGTCGTTATCTGCCTCGATGTGATGATCCACTACCCTGAAGCCGATGCCCTGCGCATGTTAAGGCACCTGACCCGCCTGGCTCGATCCCGCCTGATCTTCAGTTTTGCCCCCAAAACCCCCTGGCTAACGCTGCTGAAGAAAGTGGGGGAGTTCTTCCCCGGCTCCAGCAAAACCACCCGCGCCTATCAACACCGAGAGGCGATCTTGGTGAGCCAATTAACCGAATGGGGCTGGAAAGTGCAGCAGCGACAAACCATTCGTAGCCGCTTCTACTTTGCTTGGCTCCTCGATCTGGTTCGATGAACCTGCCACTCAATGGATATGGTCATTTCGATTCAAACTAAGACACTGCACCCACACCTAAAACGTTGGTCGCGTCCTCGCGTCAGCGTTGCGG
>DVDX01000086.1 GCA_015295985.1 Synechococcus sp. M44_DOE_062
TCCTCTCTCCTCCATAAAGCATCTTCTCTATCTTACATAAGATCAACACGACCTAATGTGAACTGGACCCACCGCCAAGCCCCTGTCTTTCAATGAGTAGGAGTGCTCTCAATTACCTTCGATGCTGCTCTATTCTCTATTGACAAGTCAAGTCAAGCTCCCTGCTGCTGACGCGGACAGCCACTGGCCCGCTCCTATCTGGGCTTGAGGTATCGGGGTGTGCTGAAGCAATCCAATCTGTCGTGTCAGGCACCATCAAAACCCAGAGAATTAACCAACACTCTCGGCAGACGGGCAGAAAGTCCACAGAGCAACTCATAGGGAATAGTACCCAACTGATCGGCCCAATCTTGCACCGATAAACCCACATTCCCCAGATTGGGGCCCAGCAGCTCCACCACATCCCCCACCTGGATATCCGGCCTCTCGGTTACATCCCACATGCACTGATCCATCGTGATCGTACCCACCTGTTGGATTAGGCCGCCGCGCACCCATCCTCGCAGCCAGCCGGAAAGCCGCCGTGGGATCCCGTCCGCATAGCCGATGGCCAGAGTGGCAATGCGACTGGGGCGAGAGGTGATGTAGCGATGTCCATAGCTCACTCCGGTTTGAGCAGGCACAGTTTGGATGTGGGTCAGCCGCGCCTTGAGCCGCAGAATCGGCTGCAGACCCGGCAGTTGCAAGTGGGGGGCAGGGGACAAGCCATAAAGAGCCAACCCCAAACGCACACGGGAGTAGTGGAGATGGGTTAAAGCGCCGGCTGAGTTATCCAGATGCAGTGCCGGTAAGGGATCCCCGGCTTGACGGATCTGTTCCACCACCTGGGCAAAGCGGGCGTGCTGCTGTTCCATGACCGGAGAATGGGGCTCGTCCGCCGTCGCCAAATGGGAAAACAAGCTACAGCCCTCTAGCTCCGGGATCCGACAGATCTGCCCCCACACGGCTGCCGCTTCCTTCCAGGGGATCCCCAAACGGGTCATACCCGTATCCACATTGACATGCACCGGGATGGGTCGTCCGGCCCAATGGGCCACCTGACGCATCAGTGGGATTTGTTCTGCAGAGGTGAGGCTGACTTCCAGCCGGGCGGCCATGGCCTGCTGTAGCTCTGCCCAAGTATTCAAAGCCCCCAACACCAGAATCGGAGCCTGCAGCCCCGTTTGCCGCAACTCGATCCCTTCGGCTAGGGTGGCTACACATAGCCCCTTGGCCCCAGCCGCAACAGCCACGGGAGCCACCAACTGTGCCCCATGTCCATAGGCATTGGCCTTCACCACCGCCCAGATTTCCGTATCCGGCGACAGGCGGGCCTGCAACAGCCGCAGATTTTCCCGCAACTGGGCCGCGTCAATTTCCACCCAGGCCCGACTGGTCAACAGCTCCAGGTCGATTGCACAATCCAGCTCCGCTGAGGGATTTGCCCCCTGGGATCCCTCTCCTAAGGTATTCTCCTGCACCCCCAGAGCTGCACTCGTCGCCAAAGTGCCCTGCGCCGCCGGCGCGACCGGTTCCCGATTCACCGTTCACCCCCCACACCCAAAACCCGTCCTGATTAGATTTAGGTTTAGCGCAAAGTCCACTCCGGCGCCATCCACAGCAGCGGCACGTCTGGGATCCCGACAGTCTCGTTGCTCTCCAACAGCCGGCCCAGCCAAGCAGCTTGCCTTTGTGAGGACAGTCCCTGGCTTAGCAGTCGTCGCAGGACTCGTTGGAAACCCTCTCTCTCCCCCGCCGGTGACAAAGAGGGATCCCCGGTCATGCGCCGCAGATCCTCCACCGCTTCGGTGTAACCTCCCAAAGCATCCACTAAGCCCACCTCCACAGCTTGTGCGCCAGTGAAGATGCGCCCATCGGCTAACTGTCGCACCCGGTCTTCATCCAAGCTCTGCCGCCGCGCGATTATCTCCGCCTCCAGCACCTCATCTGCCTTTTCTGGCAAGTGCTGGCGTCCTCGGGCCACATCGCGAATGAACTGCTCGAGGGTATCTTCCACCAAGCTTTGCAGAAGGCGCTGCTCTTGAGGAGTGGCACTGCGGAAAGGAGAGAGAAGGTCTTTGTACTCGCCAGTTTTGAAGGTCTGCGGCTCTATGCCATAGTTCTCCAGCAACTTGCCAAAGCTGAGGCCGCTGATGATGACCCCTATGCTGCCGGTCAGGGTGCCGGGGTTGGCATAGATTTTGTCGGCAGCACTGGCCACGTAGTACCCCCCACTGGCAGCAATATCCTCTAGGATGGCAATCACCGGTTTATCTGCTTCGTGCAGAGCAGTTACGGCGCGGTAAAGTTCCTGGCTGGATCCCACAGCTCCGCCGGGGCTGTTGATGCGCAGCAGTACAGCCTTGACAGAGGGATCCTGTGCTGCGTCCCGCAACTGATCCAAAGGGGAAGCGGGCAAACTCACCAAAGCCGAGCCACGTGGGCCGCCTATGGTTCCTTCCAAGGTGACCACCTCGATGCGAGCCACTCCCCGTGCAGCCTCTATACCGACCCCGCCTCGGGTAGACTCTGGGGCAGGGCGCGTGCCCCCAACAATGGCTGCAATAAGGCAGACGACCAACAAAGAAGCCGCCAAAATGCGGTTAAGCAGAGTTTCTTGTGTCACAGATCCCTCAATTGCCACTGACTCCGTTCTATCACCCCCTGAGCTTCTCGGAATGTCCGGCAACAAAAGACGGAGAACCCAGCAAACCCCCTTATGGTTTCACCTCGGTTGAGCCATCCAGACCATTGACAAAGAGCATCCGCTCATCTATGATGGGGTTCCAGTATTTTTTACCGGTAAGGCAGCTTCTACAGGCTGCAAGTGTAAACTGGGATAGGGAGTGAGTCTCAGCTTGAAGCAAAGTAGATTGGGGCTTTAGCTCAGTTGGTAGAGCACTTCAATGGCATTGAAGGGGTCAGCGGTTCAAGTCCGCTAAGCTCCATAGACATGGTTCAACGACACCCAAGGCGTGGAAAGTCTGGGTGTGGGCGTAGTGTCCTAGTTTGAATCGAAATGACCATAGAGACTGAGTACTATGGGCAGGTTTTTTCTGAGAGAATGTCTGTGATGGCAGCAGCCACCCGCTCTTGCTGACAGAGGGTCAACTCAGGGAAACACGGCAAAGACAACACCTGAGCCGCACACAGCTCTGCATTGGGCACATCTCCCCGCCGGTAGCCCAGTGCCTGGTACACCGGCTGCAGCGGCAACGGCAGAGGATAGTAAACCCGACTGCCAATGCCCCGCTCCTTCAGACGCTGCTGCAAATAGTCTCGCCGCTGTGAATCCAACGGCTCAGAACCCACCACCCGCACTGTGTACTGATGCCACACCGAACTGCCCCCCACCCCCACCTGAGGCAGAATCAAGCCCGGGATCCCTTGCAACAGCCGCTGATAGCACTCTGCCACTCCCTGCCGCCGCCAGTTCCACTCCCGCAGATGGGGTAACTTGACCGAGAGGATCACCGCCTGCAGCGCATCCAAACGGCTGTTGAGACCCAGATGCTCGTGGTGGTACGGACGGGTCTGCCCATGCTCCCGGAGCGCCCGCACCCGGCTGGCCAGTTGGGGATCCCGCGTCACCACCGCCCCCCCATCCCCAGCCGCTCCCAGATTCTTGGTGGGAAAAAAGCTGAAACAGCCCACCTCTCCCCACGTGCCCACCGGCCTGCCCCCCCAACAGGCCCCCACTGCCTGGGCACAATCTTCCACCACCGCCAACCCATGCCGGCGGGCCACCGCCACAATCTCCGTCATGTTGGCCGCTTGCCCAAACAAATGCACCACCACCACCGCCTTGGTGCGGGGGGAAACCCGCTCTGCCAGAAGCCGCGGATCCAGGTTGAAGCTGCCAGGATCCACATCCACAAACACCGGACGCGCCCCCACCCGGCTGATGGCAGCAGCCGAGGCAAAAAAACTGAAAGCACTGGTGAGCACCTCATCCCCCGCCTGGATGCCCAAAGCCTGCAAAGCCAGCACCAAGGCATCGGTGCCGGAATTGCATCCGACGGTCTCCAAGGGGCCTCCTCCCAAGAACTGGGCAAACAGCTCCTCA
>DVDX01000083.1 GCA_015295985.1 Synechococcus sp. M44_DOE_062
CTATTCTCCCGATTTAGCTGTACACCATCTTCGCTTTTTGGCCAAGCTGATCAATCTACAGAAGAAGTCAAGAGCTTGTGTGGTGATGAATTGCCTAGTCGTGCTCGATCCCCAGTATTCTCCAGTCCTCTGAGTAACCGATGACTTTGGTCGAGGAGCGAGCGCTTAAAGATTTTTTCATTCTTTAAACTGGACTTTAACAGCAGCGAAGCATGGCACAGTCGGATCCCTCAGCAAAGAGATACAGCCTTATCCTAGCTCAGCTTTCTTAAGGCTGAAAAGATGTTTCCGATACACAAATAATCCAGGTTATCAATGAGGCGAGTTAAAAATTATTAAAGGCTAAAGAGTGATGTATCCCTCGTCAAGGGATCCCTTAAGTACAGTACCTCTCCTATTAGCTCCCCGCAGTTCAGTTGCCGGATGGGGGCCAGTATCATGGGTTGTCAGCTAGGGGATCCCGGCAGGAAACACAGGCAGGGTAAGCCGATAAGTAGAGGGTGTTACGGCGGCCAAACCACTCGTAGCGGTGATCCCGGATCTGTTCGTAGCCTCGCTCCCCCAGAAACTTCAAGCCGGGGAAGTTGCGGTACAAAGCCAGCCACAGCTCCCCGCTCGGCAAAAGGGCGGCAATTTGTTCAACGGCGGCGGATCCCTGCCAACGGCGCTCCGGGTGCTCCAGATCGATAAGAATCATTCCCAGCTCCACCTGCTCGGGTGGGATCCCCGATTGGGCTAGGGTAGAGGTATCTTGCATGGGGGCATAGCAAAACTGCTGTCCGCGATCCAGTCGCTCCAAGAGCTGAACGCCGGTGGCACAGAGGTTGCAGAGGCCGTCGTAGATGACCAAGTAGGGCATGGTGGGATCCCTTAGGCGGGCCGACCCAAAATCTGGGCTTGGTACTGGGCTTCGGTAAGCAATTGCTGAGGCTGCCGCTGCAGGAACACCCGACCCATGAGGTGATCGTATTCGTGCTGAAAGATGCGCGCCGGAAAATCCTGCCAGACCACCCTTTGCTGAACGCCTTCTGGAGTGTAATACTCCACCTCCACTTCCCGGGAGCGGGCCACCAGACCGCGGCAATTGGGCACACTCAAGCAGCCTTCCCACCCCAACACCTGTTCAGCACTGCAAGCCAGCAGACGGGGGTTAACCATCACCAAAGGTTGCATCTGCGGTGCATCGGGATAGCGGGGATTGGGACGAGAGGCCACGATCAGCACTTGGAGCAGGGATCCCACCTGAGGAGCAGCCAAGCCTACCCCCTGCGCCTCTTTCAGGGTAGCCAGCATACCTTCTATAAGATCTTGCAAGGCCGGCGTTTTGAACTGCGTCACTGGCTCGGCCACTTGCGTCAGGATGGGATCCCCCAGTTGGCGTAGGCAAAAAGTCATGGCTTGCCCCAGGTGATTCTTCTTCTCAGTCTAGCGGGGATCCCTGAGCAGCCTAGCGGCTCTTGCCGGTAGCCGCCAGTTCCAGGGCCAGCTTGGAGCGCTTCAGCCCTTCCGGGATGGGGATGGGGTAGTGGCCGGTAAAGCAAGCGGAGCAGAACGAGTTGGGATCCCGGCCTGTGGCAGCCAGCATGCCTTCCCAGCTCAGGTAGGCCAAAGAATCCACGCCAATCTTCTCGGCAATTTCCTCTACGGAATGCTTGGCAGCAATTAACTGGTCTTGGCTGTCGGTATCGATGCCGTAGAAGCAGGGATGGGTGACCGGGGGGCTGGAAATGCGCATGTGGACTTGGGTAGCCCCCGCCTGGCGCAGGGCTTTGACGATTTTCTGGCTGGTGGTGCCCCGCACAATCGAGTCGTCCACAATGACGATCCGCTTCCCCCGCAGCACATCCTCCAAGGGGTTGAGCTTCATACGAATGCCCCGCTCCCGCATGGATTGGGTGGGCTGAATAAAGGTGCGGCCCACATAGCGATTTTTAATCAGCCCTTCCGTGTAAGGGATCCCCAACTGGCGAGCATAGCCAATGGCTGCCGGCGTGCCGGAATCGGGAACGGAGATCACCCAATCAGCTTCTGCCGGGGCCTCCTTGGCCAGTTGTTCCCCCAAACGCACCCGGTAGGAGTAGAGGCTTTCCTCATACATCCAACTGTCGGGGCGAGCGAAGTAGATCATCTCGAAGATGCACAGCTTGGGAGTAGCCTCCGCCCAACGCACCGATTGCAGCCCCCGACGGCTGATCCACACCAACTCTCCCGGCTCCACCTGCCGCAGAGGATCGGCCCCGATGATATCCAAAGCACAGGTTTCTGAAGCCAATACATAATGCAGCGGCTCGGCCTCGGGGTGGCTGAGGGTGCCGTCGCTACAGATGATCTCCAGCATCTGCGGCTGCAGCAGCTCATCCAAAGCAGGGTTGCTGCTCAAAAGCCCCAACACCAGCGGGCGCACCCCATAGGGATCCCGTGCCCCGATCAGGCCCTCTGGCGTGCCGATCACCAGACTGAAAGCTCCCTGACAGCGGCGCAAAGCTTGGCAGGTGGCCGCAATCCAGTCCTGACCTTGGTTCACTGCTTGGGCAATGGCATGGGCAATACACTCGGAGTCGGTGCTGCTGGTCAGATGCCGGTCGGCGGCCTCCAGTTCCTTCCGCAGCTCCTCAGCATTGACCAAATTGCCGTTGTGGGCCAGAGCCAGCGGCCCCAGGCGAGTCTCCACGATAACCGGCTGAGCATTGGCCACGCGGCTGGATCCGGTGGTGGAGTAGCGGGTGTGACCAACTGCCAGATCCCCGGTGAGTTGGGCCAAGTTCACCTCGTCGAAGACCTGAGAGACCAAGCCCATCGCTTTGTGAACCCGGCAAAAGGCTCCCTCAAAAGTGGCGATCCCTGCCGATTCTTGACCACGATGCTGCAAGGCAAATAGGCCAAAGTAGGCCAGCTTGGCCACCTCCTCTCCTGGGGCCAGAATGCCAAACACTCCGCAAGCTTCCTGCGGCCCTTCCTGGGCACACTCCGTCCCGCGGACGTCCTTTGAACGGTGCGGAGCCTCAACGCCAACGGCAGTCTGCCCCTCTGCTTTTTCACAGCCAGAAGATGGTTCTGCTCCCGCCTTTGCTGACATGGATCCCCTCTTGCTGTCACGCCTATCAGTTTAACTCGGCCCAGGTCGTTCCCCTCTGTCTGGCCTCACCTTCGAAGGAGATTCCACGGATGGGGTTTGCAAAAAATTGAGACTCTATCTATAGTGTTAGCAGCGTGTGAGACGCTCCTGCTTTTGCGGCTGAGGAAGCAGGTTGGCCGGGTTTTTGAGTTGAATGCCACCGAAGCTCGGCTCTCCTAGAACCGGCAGGATCCCAAAGCTTTGTGTTGTGAGGAGTCAAAGCCCATGAGACAGCAGCCCCATAGGTTCCGTCAGAGCTGGACGTTGGCAGCCCCTGTGATCAAAACCAGTGTGGCCGCTCTTCTGTCGTTGTCACTGGTGGCCTGCCAAGAAGATGCTCGCGAACAGCCTGCGGTTACCATCACGCCGATCTCGGTGGTGGCCCCAACGCCCACTCCTTTCCTCATCCCCAGTCCTGTCCCTACGCCGCCGCCTACTCCTCTGCCTACCCCGACCCCTACTCCCCTCTTTAATCCTTTCCCCACTCCCAGCCCCTCTCCCACTGCTTCCTTTGCGGCGGAGCCGCCTTCGATTGCCGTGGTGGCCCTGACGGATGCGCGACAGACAGTACCCTTCAACGTGCTGGTGGCCGTTACAACTCCTGCAGGCTTGGGGGCTGGCATTAGCTTCCGGGTGGAAATCCGACAAAGCCCCCTCACCCTCACCTTTGATTTCACCGCCGCTGCCGTCGGCTGTCAGCCCAACAGCAAAACCTGCATTGGCACCATCCCCATTACCATTCCTGCTTCTGCTCCCACCGGGGATTATGAAGTGACGGCAATGGTAGCGGATACCCAGGGCCGAATCGCTTCCGCCAAAGCTCCTTTACGGGTGCTGCCTGCGCCCAGCCCCTCCCCTTCGCCAACGCCGACTGGCACCCCCAATCCCTTTCCCTCGGTATCGCCTTCGCCTAGCCCCAGTCCT
>DVDX01000071.1 GCA_015295985.1 Synechococcus sp. M44_DOE_062
TTTGGGGCCGGAAAGCCTTGTGGCACAAGGCGTCGAGGGATCCGACGAAAGAATGAGCCTTTGCGGGATTTGGCGCGATGCTCGCAGAGGCGTTGATACCATTTTGGTGTTCTTTCCGAAACATCGGGATCCGGATTCCTGCAACTGCCTGAAGGAGTTATCTGGCTGAGGGTATAGTGGGTGCAGTTTGGAGAAGTCCCATGAAAACGTGGATTGCCTCGGCTACAAGCCTACTCTGCTGTGTGCTTGTCCTGGTTCTGTTTTGGCCCCACGTTACCTCTGCCCAAAGGCAGACCCTCAACCTCTACATCTGGTCGGAATACATCGATCCCGATATCCTCACTGCCTTTGAAAAAGCCACCAACAGCCGCGTGGTGGTCAGCGTGTACGAATCCAATGAAGACATGGTGGCCAAACTGCGAGGGGGTGGCACCAGTCAGTACGACATTGTTGTTCCTACCGACTACATTGTGCCCAACATGTTGGAGCTGGGCCTGCTGCAGCCTCTCAATAAAGAATTGATCCCCAACCTGAGCAACCTGGGCGAAAAATTTGTCGGTCTGCCCTTCGACCCAGAAAACACCTACACTGCCGCCTATCAGTGGGGCACTACCGGCATTGGCTACCGCAAAGACCGCCTGCCCGAAAACTTTGAACGCTCTTGGGGACTGATTTTCGACCCGCAGCAGCAGTATGGCCCCTTTGTGATGATTGATGAGATGCGCTCCATGATTGGCGCCGCTGCCGTTTACCTGGGCTTTGATATGAATACCACCGTTCGCTCTGAGCTGCAGCAGATCCAGCAGCTTTTGATCGACACCAAGCGCCGCAGTGCTGGCCTAATTGGGGGTGTGGGGGGCAAAAACCAACTGGTTTCTGGAACGGCCAATGTAGCCATCGTTTACAGCGGCGATGCCCTGCAAGCTGCCGAAGAAAACCCCAACATCGGCTATTTTGTCCCCCGCGAGGGTGCCCACATTTGGCTGGATGTGATGGCCATCCCTGCCCAGGCCCCCAACCCTGAGCTGGCCAATCGCTTCATCAACTTCATTCTGGATGCCGAAGTCGGCGCTCAACTGAGCAACCACAACCGCTTTGCCACCCCCAACGCTGCGGCGCTGCCCATGATCAACCCGGAAGATCTGCAGAACCCGGCCATCTACCCCGACGAAGAGGCCCTCGCCAAACTCACCTACCTTAAAGTGCTGTCAGGGGAAGAGCTGCGCCTCATCGACGCCCTCTGGACAACGGTGAAAAGCAGCTAGGGATCCCTTTCCCTCAACTGCTGCGTCAGCGGGGTAGAGATGCGGAGCTATGAGTGGCAAGGGTTGGACATCGAGCCATTTCCCAATCTCAAACGCTGGTTGGCAGCCATCGAAGCCTGTCCCGCCGTGCAGAAGGGCTTGCAACTGCTAGCAGAGGTGTGCCGTTCCCCCGAGCAACCCCTCAGTGACGAGGAACGGAGGAGCCTACTTGGCGACCGGTAACACCAAAGGTGCTGATGCTAAGGGACAATCTTGTTAGCTCTCGACACAAAACTTGACACTTTTTAATATCTGAGCCACATTAAAGATGTCACCCGTTGATGGAGCTAAAACCATGGAAAACCAAGAAGCTAAGTTCGGCTTTACCACCTTTGCCGAAAAATGGAATGGCCGTTTGGCGATGCTGGGGTTTGTGATCGGCGTTGCGACCGAGTTGCTGACCGGTCAAGGGATCCTCTCCCAAATTGGCCTAATGTAATCCCAGCACACCTAAGACACTGCTGTAGATCCTTGCTTGCCTGGCTGTAGTTTCCACTCTCTGCAAGCAGCCAGGCTATTGCATTGCTTTTTGATCTGTATCTATCTGTACCTGGATGAAGGGCAAGCGCAAACAGTCCAGTTGAGCTTTTCCCACCTCGCGTTGACTGCTGACCCTTCTCTCCTGCCAGGGGAGAGGCCGGGAGTAAGAGCTAGCAGTGCAAAACAGACAGATGGGATCCCTAGGGATCTACTCTTCCAGATCCTGCAAGTATTGGCGGATATCGGCCAAGATGCGTTCTAGCTCTTCTGGGGCCTGCAGAGCGCGTGTCCATTCATGACCACCTTGGGATCCCTGCTGGGCTAGCGCTACTCCCAAGTGCTCCAGCTCGCGAACCACTTGGCAAAAAGCATTAGCTCCTACGTTGGAGCTGGCCCCTTTGAGGCGGTGGGCGAGCCGCCGCATTCTTTCTGCGTCGTAACCGGCAATGGCTTGGCGCAGTTGCGGAAGCTGGGTCTCGCAATCTTGAATGAACACCTGCAGCAGCTCCCGCTGGAACCCCCGATCCCCGCCGGAAACCTGATCCAGATAGGCAGAGTCGATGGGGTAGGGCTGGGTGGGAGAAGAGGGATCCCTGTCCCCACCGGGGGAAGTTGGAGAAGCTGCTCCAGAAGCGGATCCGTTGGAGGATCCTGCTGCAGACTGAGCAATCATCTGGCTCCAGTGGTTGAGCACCCTTTCCAAATCTTCCTTCAGCACCGGCTTGCTGAGGTAGTCGTCCATGCCTGCCTGCAAGCAGCGCTCCCGATCCTCCTGCATGGCGTTGGCCGTGATGGCAATGATGACGGCGCGACGGCGGGATCCTTTTTCCAGTCTTTCCTGCTGGCGGATACGGCGGGTGGCCTCGTAGCCATCCATCACCGGCATTTGACAATCCATGAGGATGAGGTCGTAGCTGACCTTCTGCAGGAGATCCAACACCTCCTGACCATTGGCCACCACATCGGCCATGTAGCCCAAGCTCTGGAGCTGGCGCAAAGCCACCTTTTGGTTGATAGGGTTATCCTCTGCCAGCAAAACGCGCAGGGATTGCTGGGGTCGGTCAGCCATAGGCGTCGTTTGAGAGAGAGGGGAACCAAGGCCCAAAAGAGAGGTGGAGAGACCGGAAGATTTCCCCAGCGCCATAACCAACGCCTCCTGCAGACGGCTTTGTTTCACCGGCTTGACCAAGTAGGCGGCAAAACCAATCTCGGCAGCGCGACGGGAGTGCTCCCCCAATCCCAGCGAGGTCATCATCACCAGTTGCGTCTCCGTCAGTTGCGGATCTGCCTTGATCCAACGACCCAAGGTTTCCCCATCCACCTCCGGCATTTGCATGTCCAAAACGGCCAGGGGGAAGGGTTTGCCCTCGCGAACGGCTTGGCGTAGCTTGTCCATAGCCCGATAGGCATTTTCGGCCTCTTCTACCACCATTCCCCAAGCCGTGGCCTGGCAGCGCAGGATCTTGCGATTGGTGGCATTGTCGTCCACCACCAACAGCCGCTTGCCCTGCAGATCCACCGGGACGCGAGCAGAAGGCTGGGAAAGCTGCTGGGCATAGGGCTGCCGCTCCAGGGTCAGCTCAACGCTGAAGGTGCTGCCCTGCCCCTCTTGGCTTTGCACCGAGATGGATCCCCCCATCAGTTCTGTCAGTTGTTTGCAGATGGCCAAGCCCAGTCCTGTACCTCCGTATTTGCGGGTGGTAGAGGCATCCACCTGGCTGAAGGGTTGAAACAGCTTGCTTTGGGCCGCCGCCGGGATCCCAATCCCGGTGTCTCGCACCGAGAGCTTGAGGTGGACATGGGTAGCGGTTTCTTGCAGCGCCTCCGCCTGGATCACCACCTCCCCTTGGTGGGTGAACTTAATGGCATTGCTCACCAAATTGTTGAGAATTTGCCGCAGTCGAGAGGCATCTCCCCGCAGGTAGCGGGGCACTTCTGGCGGCATGAGCACCGCCAGCTCCAATCCTTTGGCGTGGGCAGTGGGAGCAAACAGATCGGCCACCTCTTCCAGACACGAGCGAAGATCGAAATCCAGGATCTCCAGCTCCATTTCCCCGGCCTCCAATTTGGAGAAGTCCAGGATGTCGTTGATGAGAGTGAGCAGCGCATCGCCGCTAACGCGAATGGTCTCTACAAAGTCCCGCTGTTCCGCGTTGAGGGGGGTCTCCAGCAGCAGGCTCGTCATCCCCAACACCGCGTTCATCGGGGTGCGGATCTCGTGGCTCATGGTGGCCAAGAAGCTGCTTTTGGCCTGAGCAGCCTGCTCTGCTGCTTTGCGGGCTTGTTCTAGCTCGAGGCTGCGCTTTCTCTCCCGCTCCAAAAGGGCTGCCTGGGTGAGGGCAATGCCAATTTGGCTGGCCAACTGCGATAGCAGCTCCATCTCAAAGGGTTGCCACTGACGCGGCCCGGAGCACTGGTGGGTCAGCAACAACCCCCACAACTGCTGCTCCAAAAACAGCGGCACCACCAAGTTGGCCCTGACCTGCATCTTTTCCAGCAGCTCCACGTAGCAGGGCTCCAGATTTTCGGCGTAAATGTCGCTAACCGCTTGAATCCGGCCCTGGTTGTAGAGCTCGGCGTATTTCTCCTGAAAACAGGGATCCTCAATCACCTGTCCTGCCAGCGAGGGGATCCCTAGCTGAGTTTTCTCGTTGCAGATGATCCCAGAGCCATCCGGCTGGAAGCGGTAGACCAAAACCCGGTCGGCCTTGAGCAAAGCTTGGATCTCTGCCACTGCAGTTTCTAAAATCTCGGCAATATCCAGGGACTCGCGGATTTTGAGGCTGAGATTGGCCAGCAACTGAGCCCGGCGGTTTTGCCGCTCCAGTTCTTCTGCCGCTTTCTTCTGCTCGGTAATGTTGCGGAAGATGCCCCGCGTAGCTACCATCACCCCATCTTCAAAGCGGCAGTTGACATTGCCCTCCACCCAAACGGTTTCACCCCTGGCCGTGAGGAAGGCTGTCTCTACTCTCTCTACTGTCTCCCCCGATAGAAGCTTCTGGAAAAAAGCCTGGCAGTGCTCCCGGCAGTCAGGATGGAGAACGTCGAAGACAGTCATTCGATAGACCTGAGCTTCGTCGTAGCCCAGGGTCTCTTTCCAAGCGCGGTTGACATACAAAAAGTGCCCTTCGGCATCCACGCTTTGGATAAGGTCGGTGGCATTTTCGAAGAGATCCCGGTAGCGCTCTTCGCTTTCTTTCAGGGCCAGCTCCGCCAGCTTGCGGTCGGTGATGTCGATGCCGGTACCCATGACAAACTCCACCTCGCCGGCAGCATTGATTAGGGCAGTGTTGGACCAAGAGATGAGCCGCAGTGCCCCCTGCTTGGTGCGCCAAAAATTCTCATGGCGATTCAAAAAGAGGGAATAATTGCTCTTGAGCTGTTCAAAAGCTTGCTTCACACCAGGCACATCTTCCGGTGGGATCAGGCCCAAATCCCACAGCAGCCGGTTCTTCACCTCTGCCAGCGAGTAGCCGGAGAGCTGCTCGGCAGCGCGGTTGAAGCGCAGGATACGCCCTTCTGGATCCATGACCACCACCAACGCCCCTGCCGTATCGATAACCGCGTTGGTAAAATCCCGCTCTTGCTTAAGGGATCGTTCTGCCTCTTCCCGCTCGGCAGTCTCCCGGCGGATGAGGAAGTAAACCGAGGCCAAAACCAGGTAAGTAAAAAGGATCCCGCCAAAAGCAATAAGATTGGTTCTAACCCAGGCAAACTGAAATTCTTGGCTGCGCTGCTGCAGAAGGCGATTCTCCTCCTGTTGGAGCACCTGGATCAAATCGGCAATTTGCTCCACCAACCTTGGCCCTTCACTGCTTTCCAAAGCTTCCTGGGTGGCGAGTAGCCCCTCTTGCTCCCTCAGCCGGATCAAGTCTTGGATGACTCGCAGCCGTTGCTCCAGCAGCAGCTCTAGGCGCTTCAGACGCTCCTGTTGCAGGGGGTTGTCAGAGGTTAGCTCTTTCAGCAGGCGCAGACGGGTAGAGATTGCTTCAAGGCTGTCTTGGTACTCACCGAGGTAGCGAGGATTATCGGTCAGAAGATAGCCGCGTTTACCGGCCTCGGCGGCGCGGGTTTCCGCCAACAATCCTTCTAAGTTTTGGATCACTTTTAGAGTGTGGGCCACTCGGTCTGTAAGCTGCGGCAGTTGAGAGGCATTCCGCTGAGCTGAGTAGGTGATCCCGCCCAAGATCAGGGCAGCCAGGCCAAAACCGGCGGTAACTTTGAGAAGAAAGCGGTTTTTGCGGGCAGGTTTAGTATCCCCTGACTTCGGCAGCAGAGGGGCCTGAGCCAGTTCCCTCAAAGTCCGGCGCAGCTCCAGTTGGGCCACCACCTGATGGGCCAGAGCTTGCAATTGCTCCAGTTGTTCTGGGGTCAGGTGCCGAGGCTGATAATCGACAACGCAAAGCGTGCCCAGGGCCTGCCCTTCTGGAGTTACCAAGGGGATGCCAGCGTAAAAGCGAATGTGGGGCTCTTGAGCGACAAGCGGGTTATCAGCAAAGCGGGGATCCTGAGTGGCATCGGGCACCACCAGCGGCTCTTTAGGCGACAAGATGGCGTGGGCGCAGAAGGCCACATCCCGTGGGGTCTCCTGCACATCGATGCCGAATTTGGCTTTAAACCACTGGCGGTGTTCGTCGATGAGGCTGACCAGAGCAATGGGCGTGCCGCAGATGTGGGCAGCCAGCCGTACCAAATCGTCAAAGCTGGCCTCAGGGGCGGTGTCCAGAATCTGATACTGCCGCAGGGCAGCCAGCCGCTGCTCCTCGTTGAGGGGGAGGGGGGCCTTAGGCATAGGTCAAACTAAGCGAAGAGGAAAGGAGCCCGACCTACCGATCTCGGAGGTCTATAGTCCTAAGGTAAAAGAGGTAACCCCAGCATAACTTCCAGACCTCATCGTCGAAAGCTACAGGGATCCGATCCCCAAACCAGCTTCCCGTTGGATCAGTTCGCTACATTTTCACCACGCCTGCGTCAGCTACTCTAGCTCCTGCAAACGAGCCAGAATGAGGGTCTAAGCCGTAGCCCGTCTGGAGCCGCCGCGGGCAGAAGGGAAAAAGACTGACCGGATCCCAGTTTCAGTATTTATACTGATGTCAAAGATGAGAAAGCTCAATACGCTTCGTCTGATGCATTTGGTTTCACTTACCCTATAAATAATCAAATCCTAACATTTTTTTTAAGCAAGCTTTGAGTTGAAATTTCTCAACGAAAGGCTTACTATAGAGCGACGAGCTTTGTAAAGGGGGAATACTCTCAGTCATGCAAAAACTCCAAGACAGTTTGGTGAAAGCCCTGAGCATCGATGGAGCACTGGGGGTAGCGCTGGGGGATTGGAAAACTGGGATGTGCTTGGGATATAAGGGCACCAACAGCCCCGCTTTTCCTGAAGCTAACTTGGAGCTGGCAATCGCCGGAAACACAGAAGTGATTCGCGCTAAGATGCGAGTCGCGGAGTCACTTAAGCTCACCGACAGAATCGAAGAGATTTTAATCATCCTGGAAACTCAGTACCATCTAATGCGTACGCTTAAAACCATAAACGGCCTATTTTTCTACCTAGTCTTAGACCGAGAAAAAGGGAACTTAGCTCTTGCCCGCATTAAACTCAGTCAAATTGAGAGCGAATTGACCCTCTAAGGGCAACTTGAAAGAGATGAAGCATCACGGCGAGCAGGGAGTCTAATTTGGCCGTGGAGCTACACTCCCAACGCCTATCCCTGGCCGACAGGGCATGCCGGCGTATCTCAACCTAAGTGTTGAAAGAAAGAGAGTGCGGAACCGGGGACTTGAACCCCGAAGGCATTGCTGCCACTAGAACCTGAATCTAGCGCGTCTACCATTCCGCCAGTTCCGCGGCGATCTACAAGTCTGCCCAAAGCAGGGGATCCCTGTCAAGGTTCATGAGAGGTTTGGAGTGTTGGGAAGAGGGGATCCCTCGTCGGCGGCTCTATCTGTGCTAAGCTCTGCTGCGCACGAGATGAAAGCCGATAACCCTGACCTTGGCCGACTTTACCTTCATCTGCGAGGGCACCTGCCCCCACACCCAAGCGCGGGCTGGATACTTCGTTACCCCCCACGGTGGGATCCCAACCCCTTGCTTTATGCCGGTGGGAACTTTGGCCAACGTGAAAACCCTCACCCCGGCCCAGCTCAAGGAGACAGGCGCCCACATCATCCTCAGCAACACCTATCATCTCCACCTGCAACCTGGCGAAAGCATCATTCAAGCAGCAGGGGGGCTACACCGCTTTATGGGCTGGTCGGGCCCCATCCTTACTGACTCAGGGGGCTTCCAGGTCTTCAGTCTCAGCGCCATTCGCCAAATCGACGAGGAGGGAGTGACATTCCGTTCTCCTCACGATGGCCGCATCATTCACTTCACCCCAGAGCTGTCCATCCAAATTCAAAACGCCTTGGGTGCCGATGTGATCATGGCCTTTGACGAGTGCCCGCCCTACCCTGCCAGCCCTGAGGCAGTGGAAGCAGCGGTGCGGCGAACCACCCAATGGCTGAAACGGTGTGTGGAGGCCCATCGCCGCTCAGATCAGGCTTTGTTTGGCATCGTGCAGGGGGGAGTTTACCCTGAGCTGCGCCAACGGGCAGTGGAAGAGGTTTGTCGGTTGGATCTGCCGGGCTATGCCATTGGCGGAGTGAGTGTGGGGGAGCCGGTCGAGTTTATGCACGCCGTTGTGCGGCAAACAGCCCCTCTATTGCCGGCAGATCGCCCCCGTTATCTCATGGGGGTGGGCACCTATGCAGAGATGCGGGCCGCCGTGGCCGCCGGAGTGGATTTGTTTGACTGCGTGATCCCCACCCGCTATGCCCGCCATGGCACAGTGATCAGCCGGGGCAAACGCTGGAACATCAAAAATGCCGAACACCGCCGCAGCCTGGATCCCATCGATCCCGACTGTCCCTGCTACACCTGCCGCCACTTCAGCCGGGCCTACTTGTGTCATCTCATCCGCGCCCAAGAGATCCTGGGCTATACCTTGCTCTCCATCCACAACATCACGGAGCTGATGCGCTACACCCAGAAGATGCGTCAGGCCATCTTGGAAGGCCAATTTCATGAGCACTGGGATCCCTGGAGCTAGGCTGGCTGAGAGATTTCTCTGTAAATTCCTGTAAATTCCCGATCTGCTTTGGTACAATATGCATATGAGATAGACCGTGTATATACTTAGGCTATCCCACGCAGTTCCAGGAAGGAGTCAGATCCAATGACCATCCGAACCCTCAGCAGCGTGATTGAACAGTACATTGCCGGCCTTCCGGGCTTGATTGCTGTTTTGATAGGGCGAGCCACCGACGGTGCTACGGTGGCCAAAGTAACCTACGCCAGCGATTCCCAAGAGGAGCAAGCCCTAGAACTTTTGGGCACCTACGCCGGCGACTTGTTGCAGGCCAATAGCCGCCTTTGTCAAACTGTCAGCCCCGACCAAGAGGCGGACTACCTTTTGGCAGGTACTCCGGCGCTGCGGGTTGTCATCAAAGCCTTTCCCCAAAGCCCCTACTTTGTCTTGTTTCTGACCCGTTCCATCACCGACTTGAAAGCGATTTCAGACCGGATTAAGGCCATCCTGATCGACGGAAAACCGCTGCTGCCCCCTGTGCAAGACAGCACTATGTCTGTAGCTCAGGCTTTGATGGACTATGCCAAGCGCTACGCTCCGGATCCCAACTTTGTGGCTCTGCGCCTGTCTTTGAAAACGGGTCTAGACCGCAACCGCCTGGAAAAGGGCACCCTGAGTCGGCAGGAGCTGCGCATTCTCTACAAAGCGGTAGCCGATCTTTTGGGCCGAGAGCGCCTGCCTATTGCCATGCCGGTTTGAGTAGTTCAAAATAGGTAGCAAGCTTTGCCCAGAGGTAGGTGCTACACTGGGAGGCTTTTTTAAGTTTATTTTAAGTTTACTTTAAGTTCATTTCATTTGCTTTATCTGTTAGCCACACCGCCGGGAAGTCCCGTCCTCTCTCGCTTTAGCGGCGCGGAGCGCTTTGCGTTAGCATGAGGGTCGGGGTGAGAGGTGGTCGTTCTTCTATAATCAACTTGGCTGTACAAAACGGCATTGCCGGAATCTGGTACAGCTACGCGGTGGGACATCCCGTGTCTGCGTGCCTACGGCACGGCTTCGCCGAACGGGGAGGGTTCTTGCGATAGCTCCCCGATGAAGCGAGAAGCCTGTCCTCTGTCCGTAGGACGGTCGCGTGAGCGTCGCGTAGCAATAGGGCCGGGAGTATGTCACTGCTTAAACACTTGCATCTCGACTGTGACCTGAGGCTCATCTCCCGGCCTAAAGGCTGAGGGTGGGGAGCATGTCGTTTCTTTCAATACTCACCAATCTCTATCTGGAGGCAAGCTGATGACCATACGTACCCTTGTCAGCGTGGTTGAGCAGCACATTGCCGGTCTTCCGGGTTTGATCGCGGCTTTGGTGGGGCGAGTAACCGATGGCGTTGCAGTGGCTAGGGTTGCGTACACCAACGATGTGCAGGAGGAAATCTCTCTGGAACAGTTGGGCAACTACGCGGCTGACTTGATACAGGCCAACAATCGCCTCTGCCAGTCGGCAAGCCCTGACCAAGAGGCGGACTATCTTTTGGCAGGTACTTCGGGGTTGCGGGTTGTCATCAAAGCCTTTCCCCAAAGCCCCTACTTTGTCCTGTTTCTGACCCGCTCCACCACCGACCTCAGGGCAATTTCAGAGCGGGTTAAAGCCATCCTCATTGACGGAAAACCACTGCTGCCCCCTGTTCAGGACACCACTACATCCACTGCTCAGGCTCTGATAAGCTACGCCAAGCGCTACGCTCCGGATCCCAACTTTGTGGCTCTGCGCCTGTCTTTGAAAACGGGTCTAGACCGCAACCGCCTGGAAAAGGGCACCCTGAGTCGGCAGGAGCTGCGCATTCTCTACAAAGCGGTAGCCGATCTTTTGGGCCGAGAGCGCCTGCCTATTGCCATGCCGGTTTGAGTAGTCGAGAATAGCTGGCGAGATTCGTCTGAGGGTAGTTGCTGCGCCTGCGGATCTCTTTATTTACTTTACCCATCTGAATTCACTGGCCCATGCTTGAACATCTGCATCTCGACCGCGAGCGTAAGCTTATCTCCTTGTTTGGAGAGCCGGTTATCTTCCACTGCCATCACTACAACCTCTTCCTGCAGCAGACTATCGAAGATCCCGACTGGATTGATGGAGTAGGGATCCTGCGCACAGCAGCTCAGGAGATCTTCTACAGTCTTCTGTACGGAGCTTTCAAGGCTCTTGGCGTTCAGGAGACCCAAGAGCGCCTGGCAGTGGCAGCTCAGATCTTCAGCTTTTTAGGATTTGGGCGGCTGGCGTTTGAGGTGACACCTTCAGGCGGGGAAGTGCAACTTACCCATTCTCACTATGCAGAAGGTTGGCTGAGCAAGTACGGAGAGCAGGTCAGCCGCACGCGCCCGATTGACCACTTGGCGGTGGGCTATGTGGCGGCAGCTTTGGATGCCACTTTTGGCGAGCTGGGAAGCTACGCGGCAGAAGAAACGGAGTGTATGGCCGTTACGCGCAAGGATCACTGCGTGATCCAAGCCACTCGGCTGCCAAAGCCTCAGTCGCTGACTCCCAGTCCAGGCATGGGCAAGCTTATTGAGCAGCCAACCCAGTTCCCGCAGCCCGTAACGGCAGTGGACTATGACGCGGTCAACGAAGCTCTGTGGGGCTTGCCTTTGGCTGGAGATGAGCGGGGGCAGATTCGTGCGTTTAACGTGTTGCTAACACGCATGCCCGCCAACTACTACAACCGCATTCAGTATCGCTTTTTGCAGGAGCTGAAGGCGGTGCAGGCTGAGCTGATGGGGGTGGGGGAAGCCCTCATCCGCGAGTCAGGGCATGTCTGTGTTTTCTACACCTTTGGCAACATCATGGAATCGGTGGAGTGGGAAACCCTTGTGGGGCCGATGTTGGAGAAGGACACCGACTGGATCCACGGTGGTTATGCGGTGGCCAGCAGTCTAGGGTGGGGTCGCTGGCAGGCTTTGGAGGTGGTAAGCGGCGAGTCTTGCCGGGTAGCCATTGACGGTAACTACGAAGCCAACTACTTTTTGGCTTCCTACCCACGAGCAGAGGATCCTGCCTGCTACTTTGCTCAAGGGGCGGTGCCGGCGCTGATGAATCTGGTTTACAGCGGCAACATTCAGCAAAAGCCGGTTTTGGATCAAGTCTTCTACAACCGCCTCTTCCAACGGGGTGGGCTCTTCCGCGGCAAGGAGACCAAGGCCAGAGAGCAAGGGGATCCCTGGTGCGAGTTCTACGCCGCTCGCGTCAGCGGGACGGAGTCCTTGCGGGTGTAGGGATCCATGCAGGTGCGCATCCTCAGGCGGCGGGAATGTGGAGCGGGGTGGGCCACCGATCTGCTGCTACCACGTTGCCTTGTCTGGTCAGAGGTAGAAGCTCTGGCCCAGGAGTGGGGGGCTGCTTGTCGCTGTTTTCAAGGGCAACTGGTGTGGCTGGATCTGCCCTCAGGCCGGATTACGGCTTCATTGCGGGTGCCCCGCCTGACGTTGCGACTTCACGATGCTGACACTGAGACGCAGATCTTGAATCGTTTGCAGCAGTTGGCGAAGTCTGCTGATTCCAAGGTAGAGGAGAGTTGAGGGCAAGCCTGGCGCAAACAGCCTATCCTGCCATGGCAAAGAGGGCACTCCAGTCGCGGTTGGGAACGCCGGGCTTAGCAATGATCTCAAGGATGCGATTTTGGGCGGCGGGCTGGAATAAACTTTCGACGGCTACTTGGGCTACTTTCGTGCGGGGGATGCTGCCGTCAAAGAGGGTATCCGCCTTGGACAAGACAATGCCATCGTCGTTGTCTTGGTTTTTTAGGCCCCCCGGTCGAACGATGGTGTAGGTGAGGCCGCTTTTTTGCAGGTATTCTTCTGCCCGTTTTTTCCACACCAGAATCAGCCAAAACAAATTGAGGGGGTGGAACAACTGGGACACGCACAGAGAAGAAATCAAAACAAAGTGTTGGATCCCTTTGGCTTTAGCCACCTCTACCAGGTTCTTGGTGCCTTCATAATCCACTCGGTAGGGCTGCAAGGGATCCCAACTGGGCCTGGCCCCAGTGGCACAGAACACCACCGTGCATCCTTCCATGCCTGTCTCCAGCGTGGCCGGATCCAGCACATCCCCCACCACCACTTCAGCCTCTGGGGGCAGAACTCGAGCGGCCAGCTCACGGCTGCGCACCAGCGCTCGCACTTGGATGCCACGGCCCACCAACTCTTTGACGATGCGGCGTCCGGTTTCTCCCGTAGCTCCTGCAACAAAAGCCTGCATAAGTTTCTCCTGCAAAGCTGTTTATACGCGGTGTAGCTATTTGAGGATTTGCAGTGGCCCCATCAGCCATTATCTTCCCAAAATCGGCCTCAGGTTTCCTCCTTTCCATGACAGGATGGTAGGGATCCCGCGCCCCAGTGCATCAGATGGTTGCCCAAGCTGCTCCTACTGCCTACGAGACTCAAACCCAAGCTCTTGCCCAATCTCTGTTGGCTTCTTTTTGGGGAGAGAAGAGATCCCTGCTGGCCCAGTGGCGAGAGCAACTGCGCTGGGAGGACAAGCTGCTGGCTTGGGCAATGGAAAACCCCCACTTGCGCACCCAGTTGTTCCGCTTGATCGATGTCCTGCCCAGCTTGAAAAGCAAGGCTGAGGTGGCCCGCCATTTGCAGGAGTATCTCTTGGATCCCGCGGTGGAATTGCCAGGGATGCTGAAGAGCCTGCTCAACTTTGCAGACCCCGACTCCCTGCCAGGACAGTTGGCTGCCACCACCCTAACCGCTGCCGTGGAAGCCTTGGCCCGTCGCTACATTGCCGGAGAAACCCTGCAGCAGGTCAGCAAAACTCTGGAAGCTCTGCACCGGCAGGGTATGACTTTCACCCTGGATTTGCTGGGGGAAGCCGTCATCACCGAAGCGGAAGCCCAATCCTATCTGGATCGCTATCTGCAGGTGATGGAGCATTTGGCAAAGATGGTCAAAACCTGGCCACAACCGCAGCCTGTGCCGCAAGTGTCGGTGAAGCTGACAGCTTTCTATTCCCAGTTCGATCCCATCGATCCCCTGGGGGCCAAAGCCAAAGTGGGGGAACGGATTCGCGTCCTCTTGCGCCGGGCAGAAGCTCTGGGAGTCGGGATCCATTTTGATATGGAGCAGTACCGCTACAAATCCCTCACCCTGGCCATTTTGCAGGAGCTGCTGCTGGAGCCGGAGTTCAAAAGCCGCACCGACGTTGGCCTGACGCTGCAAGCCTACCTGCGGGATAGCTACACCGATCTGCAAAACCTGATCGCCTGGGCCAAAGAGCGGGGATCCCCGGTGACGGTGCGCTTGGTCAAGGGGGCCTACTGGGATCAAGAGACCATCCTGGCGGCGCAAAAGCACTGGCCACAGCCGGTTTACAACAGCAAGTCTGCTACCGACGCCAACTTTGAGCGCATGACCCAGCTTTTGTTGGAGCACCACACCCATCTCCGCGCTGCTATCGCCAGCCACAATGTGCGCTCTCAGGCCAAAGCCATTGCCATTGCCCAAGCGCTGGGGATCCCCCAGTCTGCTTTTGAACTGCAGGTGCTCTACGGCATGGCCGATCCCCTGGCCAAGGCTCTGGTGCAGAAGGGACAGCGGGTGCGGGTGTACTGCCCCTACGGGGAGCTGCTGCCGGGTATGGCCTACTTGATCCGGCGCTTGCTGGAAAACACCGCCAACACCTCTTTTCTGCGGCAAAGCCTTCAGGGCTACAACCCCGAGCAACTGTTGGCCCCACCGGTCTTGGAGGAGGGATCCGTTTTTCCAGCTCCTTCCCTCTCGTTTGCCGCCGCTCCCGACACCGATTTCAGCCAGCCTCAGCAGCGGGATCCCTTCTTTCAGGCATTGGACAAGATTCGGCCTCAATTGGGTCAGAGGGTTCAGCCCTGGATTGCCGGAGAATATCGCCCCACCCGACAAGCGATGCTCTCCCTCAACCCTGCGGATCCCCAACAGGTGGTAGCGGAAATCGGGTTAACCAATCTGGAACAGGTGGAGCAAGCCTTGGCAGCAGCCCAGGCCAGTTTTCCCATCTGGAGACGCACCCCTGTGGCCGTGAGGGCCGGGATCCTGCGGCGGGTGGCGGAGCAAATGGAAGCCCAGCGGGCGGAGCTGGCTGCTTGGATGGTGCTGGAGGTGGGCAAGCCCATCGCCCAGGCCGATGGGGAAATTTCTGAGGCCATCGATTTTTGCCGCTACTACGCCCAACAGATGGAGGCCCTGGATCGAGGACGGGAGTGCAACCTGCCCGGCGAAACCAACCATTACCACTACCAGCCCCGCGGTGTGGCGGTGGTGATTGCCCCTTGGAACTTTCCCCTCTCCATCCCCTGTGGCATGACGGTTGCAGCTCTGGTGGCCGGGAATTGTGTGCTGCTTAAACCGGCAGAACAATCCTCGCTGATTGCGGCCAAGCTGGCGGGCTTTGTCCTCAAGGCGCTGGAGGAAGCCGGGATCCTGGAGGGTGTTTTTCAATTCCTGCCAGGGGTGGGCGAAGACATTGGCCCTCTGCTGGTTCAAGACCGGCGGGTGCACCTGATTGCCTTCACCGGATCCCAGGCGGTGGGCTGCCAAATCCTTGCCCAAGCCGCACAACTGCAGCCGGGCCAGCACCACATCAAGCGGGTCATTGCCGAGATGGGGGGCAAAAACGCCATCATTGTGGACGAAAGCGCCGACCTGGATCAGGCGGTCAAAGGGGTGGTCAACTCTGCCTTTGGCTACAGCGGCCAGAAATGCTCCGCCTGCTCGCGGGCGATTGTTTTGCAGTCCATTCACGATCTGTTCTTGGGACGGCTCATCGAGGCAGTGCGCTCTTTGAATGTAGGGGATCCGGCCCACCCCGGCACCCAAGTTGGCCCGGTCATCGATGCAGAAGCCCAAGCCCGCCTGCAACAGGCCATTCAATCGGCCCAAGCCTATGCCCGTCTTGACCTCAGCCTGCCCGTGCCGGAAAAAGGCTACTTCGTCGGCCCCACTGTGTTCAGCCAGGTGGATCCCCGGTCGGAGCTGGCACAGCGGGAGCTGTTTGGCCCGGTTCTGGCGGTGATTTCAGCGCCGGACTTTTCCTCTGCTCTGCAGATAGCCAATGCCACTCCCTACGCCCTCACCGGCGGCCTCTACAGCCGCACCCCTTCTCACATTCAGCAGGCTCGCCAGGATTTTGCCGTCGGCAACCTCTACATCAACCGCGAGATTACCGGGGCGCTGGTGGAGCGGCAGCCCTTCGGCGGCTTCAAGCTCTCCGGCGTGGGATCCAAAGCCGGTGGCCCCGACTACCTGCTGCAATTTTTAGAACCCCGCACCGTAACCGAAAACACACAACGGCAGGGCTTTGCTCCCCTCCAGGGATCCTGAGGATCGAGTTTGGGAGGGGCGGCTCAGGGGTTTATTGGAGAGGCTTGGCGACATCCCCAACCTTGAAGCCTGCCCCACTGAGGATACGTCCCACGCCGGAGCTGTCATCCACTTCCGTCAGTTGGATCTGTCCGGCTGGCTCAGTCAATTTGCGCAAGACGGCCCCTGTGGCTGGATCCTTGACCTCGCGGACAACGCGCTCCACAGCAAGAATCAATCCCACCCGATAGCCATCACGGCTGCCCTTGTTCAGGATCACCTGGTTGCCGTAGACATCCGCCACCAAGGCATCCACCGTTGGCAAAGAGCGGGGCTGAGCCGCCAAGCGTCCGGCAAACCCCACCAGCTGTCCGGCAATTTGCTCCACCGCCTGTTGGGTTGCCAAAACCAACAGCTTCTCTTCGTTGCTGGTGGCGGATCCCCCCCCAAAGCCGGCGACCGTGACCGTGCTATCGGATTGGCTGACATTGCCCCGGCCCTCGACCACAGCCAAGATCTCGGCAGTACTGGTGCTCACCAAGCGAGCGTTTAACTGTACGTTGGCATCCGCATCCACCGACTCAGCCCCCACTGCTAGCGGGAAGCTGCCAAAGGGGGTCAAGACCGGCGCCCCACCCCCGGAACGACGCACCGACACATCAAACTGCGTCACACTGCCGAGGATCACAGCATCGACCCCCAGGATCCGGCCTACCTGAGCAGCGGTATTGGCATCCAGCCGCCCGGATAGCCCTAGGTTCTGCTCGGCCAAGATCGCGTCTAGCCGCGAGCGCTCGATGACGGAAAAGGTGCCATCTTTCACCGGCCGATCCACCAACAGATCGCTCACCCCCCGCGAAGCCTCGCGGATGCTGTAGGGATTGCTGAGGCTGCTGAAATCAAAGTCCAAGACCGCAATCCGAGGACGGGATACGGGCTGCGGCGCTTGTCCCACCTGGCTGGGGGCAGAGAGAGTGCAGCGAATGTCCTGGGGAAATTGCTGACAGAGGGCCGAATTGGCGGATTGGGCCACTGCCGGGATCCCTGTCCAACTGAGGCTCACCAGAGGGATTCCGAACAGCAAAACGGAAGAGAGGTTGCGCATGGTTGAGCGATCTCCTAAATCTGAGGGGGGCCACATTTCACTCACAGCCTGCATCCAAAAGAGCTGCAGGGCGGTGACCGATATCACCTGGCGGCTAGGGGTTAAGGATCCCGGCATCGCCCGTTCCCAGCAGATGTCCCATACTCTAGCGGCCACAGGCCTGTTGGGAAAATGGATTGAGAAGATTTGCACAGAAGAGTTGACAGATCTCAACTCTATTGAGCCGGGATGCTCGCCCTCTTTCAGTCAAGCGCTGATAGGCCACTGGCCTGAATAAAGCTGGGATCGGCGGTGCAAGCTAGGACTCCGCCGCTGACGCGATCAGTGCTACCCTAGTAAGGCTGTATTCCTGTACCAGCTATGCCTGTTCCCAAGAAGAAAACCTCTAAAGCCCGCAGTCGCAGGCGCTACGCCGTCTGGCTTGGTAAAGCAAAGCTACAGGCCCAACGAGCCATGACCATTGGGCGCTCGATTTTGAGCGGTCGCAACACCGGCTTCTACTACCCCAAAGCCAAGTCCGAAGAAGAGGAAGAAGAATAAAGCTCTATTGAGGCTTGCCGCGGGGATCCCGGCGGCTGCACGAGTAATACACTGGATTAAGGTCTAGCTCCCTGGAGAAGCGCTCTGCTGACCCTACCGTCTCGCTTATCCATTAGCCTGCATGCGCTCGTTGACCTCTCTCACCTACTACCAACGGTTGGGCCTGTCTCCAGGGGCATCTCCTGAGGCCATCCGGCGGGCCTATCGGCAGTTGAGCAAACGCTACCATCCCGATACTTCTCCCCTAGCTCCGGAAGTGGCCATTCGCTGCTTTCAAGAGTTGCAGGAGGCCTATCTTGTCCTCAGCAACCCGGCGAAACGGGCCATCTACGATGCCAGTTTACGGGCGGTGACTGCCAACACAGGATCTCTGGGCATGACGGGATCCCTCAACGGGGATTCTCTGGAGCTGCGCATGGAAACCCGCCCACTTTCCGCTGGCGAGCTGTGTGCTCTGCTGCTGATGGGATCCACCCTGGTTGTGTGTTTGGTGTTGGCAGGTGTTCTCGCCTGGCTGCGAGAAAGTGGGGCAAGCTGATTTTGTGGGCACTCCCCGCCCTCTTCGGTACCTCACCGGGACAGAGTTCTCAGGTTCTGCATCAGGAGTGCTTGAATGAACATAGCCCATTGACTCTAGGGTTTGATTGCCTCTCTCGAATCTCGCCATGCCTTTGCCCCCCGCAACTACGCCCCTGTACAATCACCCTCTCCACATCATCGAACGCTGGCTGGAGGATCAGGGCTGTACCCGCGACCCGCAAGATGTGGAGCAGTGGTTTTGCGAACGGCCTGGCTGGAAAGCCATTTTGCGCCTGGAAGAAACCAGCATTTGGGTGCGATACACCTACCCAGACGGCAACACCAAAACTTTATCTTTTCCCTATTCCCTCAGCCGGCAAGACGTAGAACAGGCCATTTTTGAGAGCTAGCCAAGCCATGCGCGTCCTGCAGTTGCCCGCCCTGCGCGATAACTATATCTACCTGCTCTACGACCCTGACACTGCAACAGCAGCCGTGGTGGATCCGGCGGTGGCCGAGCCGGTGCTGGAAAAGCTGACCGAGCTGGGGGCGGAGTTGGTGGCCATTTTCAACACCCACCACCATCACGACCACGTGGGGGGTAACCGGCAGCTTTTGGCTCGCTATCCTCAGGCTGCCGTCTATGCCGGCGAGGCGGATTGGGGGCGGATCCCTGGCCAGACGGTGGGGCTAAAGGCGGGAGAGACTGTGGTCTTTGGGGACCAGCGGGCAACGGTGCTGTTTGTGCCCGGCCATACCCGCGGCCACATTGCGTATTACTTTCCCGATAGCGGGGATCTCTTCTGTGGCGATACTCTGTTTGCTGGGGGATGCGGGCGACTGTTTGAGGGCACTCCGGAACAAATGGTGGGATCCCTGGATCAGCTGCGCCGGTTACCTGAACCAACGCGGGTGTGGTGTGCCCACGAGTACACCCTCAACAACCTCAGGTTTGCCCTGACAGTGGATGGGGAAAATCCCGACTTGCGGGCCCGTTATCAAAAGGTGGCCGCCCTGCGCCAATCGGGATCACCTACCGTCCCCAGTACTATCGGCGAGGAGCGGCGCACTAACCCGTTCCTGCGCTGGGATCAGTCGGCTCTGCAAGCTGCCACCGGGCTCCAGGATCCGGTGCGAGTCTTTGCTCGCCTACGTGGCATGAAGGATCAATTCTAAAAATCTCGTTCTAACGTCTCGATGACACCTCACCCTTTAGGCATAAACTTTTGCGGAGGGAACTTAACCAAACCTTAAAGTTATTTCCCCAAAGTTTCCCTTGGGAACCGAAGCATACTGGTAAAAAATGAGATACACAGCTTCAGCGTGAGTGCTCAGCAATCTCCCGATGCCCTATGCCTTGCTCCAATTGTGCAGCCTTGCCAGACCCTCTGCAAGGGTCAGGACGGTTGTTTCTCTGGCTGCCGATTCTCCATACCCGCAGCAAAGTGTTGCAAGCTCTGGCAACTGAGCCTCAGCTTTTTATCCCAACCCAAGTTCAGCCTTTAGAAGATCTTGGTCTGGTCATCTCCATCCCCGAGGGCACCCTTAGGAGGACACTGGAACAAATTGCCGGGCTCCTTTCTACAGAGGAGATGCGCTCCAGCCGAGCTTTGTTTTTAGAGGGGGATGCGGATCCCCGCTGGCAGGATTGTGGGCGGGTGGAGTCCTTGCTGCAGGTGCTCCACCGTGCTCGGGCAGAGTTGCTGATCCAAGTATTGGCGGAAAACCGGCTCACTGCCTATTTTCAGCCCATCGTCTCAGCTCGGGATCCCAGTCAGGTGGTGGCCCACGAAGCTCTGATGCGGGGGATCGATGCCGATGGGAAGCTGATTAGCCCCGGTCTTCTCCTTGACATGGCCCGTGAAGCCCGCCTGCTCTGCCCGTTGGACCTGTCTGCCCGCCGCACTGCTATTGAAGCTGCCATTCAGCACCGCCTAGAAGGGGACCTGTTCATCAACTTCAGCCCCACAGCCATTCACGATCCGGCCTTTTGCCTGCGCTCCACCGTTTGGGCTATCAGCCGCGCCGGGATCCCGCCGGAACGGGTGGTGTTTGAGGTAAACGAGTCGGATCGCAGCCCCGACATCGGCCATTTGCAGAGGATTTTGCAGTTTTACCGGCAGGCGGGCTTCCGCATGGCCCTTGATGATCTTGGCGCTGGCTATGGATCCCTAAACCTCTTGCACCAATTGCAGCCGGACGTGATCAAGCTGGATGTGGAGCTGATCCGAGGAGTGGATCGGGATCCCTACAAGGCGGTCATTGCCCAAAAGCTCCTAGAAGTGGCCCAAAACCTGGGGATCACTACTGTGGCGGAGGGGATCGAGACCCCTGAAGAGCTGCGGTGGGCTCAAGAGCAAGGAGTTAATCTGGTGCAGGGGTTTCTCATCAGCCCACCCCAACCCGCCCCCTTGACATCAAGGCCAGCAGGATAGTCGCTCCTAGCCCTTGGGTGACTACCGAAAAGAGCACTAAGCCAGTCAGGGAGAAATCGTAAAGCACCCCCATCAGGGCGCTGCCCACAAACCAAGCCAATCCATAGACACTGGTGAATAGACCAAAGGCAAAGCCCCTCGTCTCAGGAGCTACCATACCGGCCACCGCCGCCTTCATGATGGATTCTTGGGCCCCCAAACCAATCCCCCAGAGCACCATGCCCAGCACCGTCAGAGCATAGGTACCGGAAAAGGCCAGCGGCGCAAATCCAGCCGATACCACCACCACCCCCAGCAAGCTCCACAGCCCCACGCGGTCGAACAGCCAGCCACATCCTAAGGCAGCCAGGGCATCCACCCCCATAGCCAGGGCATACAGCAGCGGGATTTCTACACCACCGCTTCCCTGCCCATTGACCTGCTGCAAATGCAAAGCAATCAAGAGGAAATCCGCAAAGCCCATCGCTATACAGGCGGCAGCGAGCAGATAGATCCAGAACAGTCTTGGCAGCTCTTGACCTTTAGCAGGTGGGGGATCTGATTCAAACTTTCTCGGATTGGGATAGATCTGTTGTCCCAGCAGCAATACCCCCAACCCCATCAAGGCCGGGATTCCGAGTACCAAGAACCCACCGCGAAACCCTTGCCCGGCCCAAATCATCACTGCCACCAACAGCGGTCCCCCTACAGCCCCAATTTGATCCATTGCCTCGTGCAGACCAAATCCCAGGCCCCGCCCCACCTGCGTAGCAGCATGAGAAAGCAACACATCCCGCGGCGGAGTGCGGATCCCTTTGCCAGTTCGTTCCGTCAACAACAGCAAGGCCGCCAAAGGCCAATGGCCCACCCAAGCCAGAGCGGGGATCACCAGTGTATTGATGCCATAACCCAGGGTGGTGAGCTGCCAGTAGCGCCCAGTGCGATCGCTCAAAACCCCAATCCCCAGACGCAAACCATAGGCCAGCAGTTCTCCCCCGCCTGCCACCAAGCCCACCACTGTGCCGCTGGCTCCTAGGGATCCCAAAAAAGCCCCAGCAATGCTGCGTGCCCCTTCATAGGTAGCATCGGCGCAGAGGCTGACGATCCCCAGCAGAACAATAAAGCGCCAGGCAGAAGGGGAATCGGGCATAACCAGCTCCTCGGCGTTGAGTCAGATCTAGGCTATTGCTGTGAGTATCTTGAGTATAGTGAGTTAGATGAGTTAGGTTGATGTCAATTGTAACTGTTGATGAAATTCAACGTGATCCCCTAAAGTACCTTCATCAGGTGGAGATGGGTAAAACTCTTGTCATTGTTAAGTCGGGCAAGCCTATTGCTGAGCTCAGACCTATCTCCAGTAGTCAGCGGTTACGCCCGTTTGGTCTGTGTGCGGGTGAATTTGTCGTTCCAGATGATTTCGACGCTCCTTTGCCAGAAGATGTTCTCAACGCATTTGAGAGCCAATGAGAATTCTTCTAGATACACACATCTTTTTATGGTTTATCAGCTTATGGTTTATCAGCGGCAGCACCCGACTGTCAGAGCATCTTCGAGACGCAATTCGCGATCCAGAAAACCAGGTTTATCTGAGCGTAATCTCAATCTGGGAAGCCACTTTTAAGCACCAGTTGGGCAAGCTACCTTTGCCGGAGCATCCCGCAACTTATTTACCCAGACAAAGAAACCCACATCAAATTGCCAGTCTTGACCTTGATGAGGATAGCGTAGCTCAACTAGCTAAGCTTCCGCTACTACACCGTGAACCGTTCGACAGAATCCTTATTTGCCAAGCTCTACAAAATGGATTGACCATTGCAACAGTGGATGCAGCCATTCGTGCCTACCCGGTCGATACTATGTAGTATTGCAGTTATTCCAATGAAATTGTGAACCAATGAATCCATAGAGAACAAAGATTATCAGCCAGAGAAAAAGGAGGATCCTCAGCTTTTTTCGCCTTCGAGAACGGGGATCCCTCTCTTTCCAAAATCCTCTTCCTCTACCAAAATCACCGGAATCGGGCTGGTTTCCAGCACTGCTTGGGAGGTGGATCCCACCAACACTTGCTCCCAGCCACGGTGGCCACGCTTGCCCATGACTATGTCGGTTACCTGTCGCTCCTGAGCTAGGGTTACGATGGTCTCTGCCAAGGGCCCCGAGGCCAAGCAAAACTGGTGGCGAATATCGGCCAAAAGTCGCTGGGTGAGTTGCCGCAACGGTTCCACCTCTTTCCCCTGCGGCTCGTCGGTAACATGCAACACAATCACTTCCCCATCCACCCGCCGCGCCAGATCGGCCACCTTGCGCAGCACGGCTTCGGCCAAAGGGGAGGTGTCCACTGCTGCCAAAAAGCTTACCTTACCCTGGCTGCCCACCTTGGTGGGATCCACCTCTCCCTTTTCCAAAAGCCGGGGAGCACACACCTGGGTTAGCCAAGCGCCTAGGGGGGCTGTAGCCAAAATCGACAAAGCCGCTAAGGCCAAAATGATCTCCCCACCGGGGATCCCTTGGGCCAAAGGGATCCCACCAATGGCCGCCTGCACTGTCGCCTTGGCCATGTTGCCCGGCAACAAAAACAGCCGCTCCCGCCAAGTCCAGTTGCTCCCCAGGGTGGAAAGCCACCAGCCCAGTCCCCGCCCCAGCAGCAGGCTCAGGGTCAAAAGCAGCAAGCCCGGCCAAAACACGGATCCCAGCACCCCCAGATCCAGTGACGCTCCCATTAGCACAAACAACACGATCTCCGCCACCGTCCAGAGGGCATCGAACCCACTCCGCAGCCGCCGCGCCAAAGGGGCATCCAGCTCAATCAGAAAAAATCCCATGGCCATCACCGCCAGATAGCCGGAGAAATAGGGCCACACTTGGGGTGCCAGCACCAGCCCTAGGGCCATACAGGCAGCCAGCAGCACTTCCTGCACGCTGTTACGGGTCCAGTTTTGTTGGGTTAGCAGCGACACCAGAAGCCGCGCCCCCAGGTAGCCTATGGCCACGCCCAGCAGAATCTCCATCCCCACTTGGAACGGCAGCCACTGCAGCGGCGACAGCTCCAGGCCCAGCAGGCGAATGCCCTCGGCGGATCCCTGGCCCAAAAAGCTGAGCAACAGGCTAAACCCTAAGAGCAGCAGCACATCGGAAAGGGCACTGCCGGTCAAAATGGCATCCGGGATCCCTTTGGCCACCCCCCAGCCCAAACTCTTGAGGCGCAACATCCCCGGCACGATCACGGCTGGGGACTCCGCCCCAATCACGCAGCCCAACAGCAAACCGGTAGGCCAGTCCAACCCCAGGATCCAGGTGCTCAACAGGGCCACTGCCACCGCCTCGCAGGCCGCCGGCAAAAAACCCAGCCGCAACGCCACGGATCCCTGCTGGGCCAGCTTCTCCCGATCCAGCCCCAGGCCCGCCTTCATCAAAATGATCATTACGGCCACCACCCGCAGATCCCCTGCCGCTGCCAGCACCTGGGGGGACAGGACATCTCTCAGCAGGATCCCCACGAGGATCATCCCCAGCAGAGGGGGCATCCCCAGCCGACCCACGATTTGGCCGACAAAAAAGCCCATCACCAAGATCCACAGCCAACTGCCCAGCATCACCAGATCCTCATCTCCTTGCCGTCAGGGTGTCGAAGGGCAGCCCAGGGAGAAAAAGCCATCCGCGTCAGGAGTGGGAGCACCATCGCGTCCGCAGGGTGGGGCCTCAAACAAAGCTGAAGACTCCTACCCCCTGGACTTGCCCAGAAGTGTAGGAGTCATCAGCCCCAATGTTCGAGGTTAAAACCCTCTTGGAAAATTCCAAGTGAGGCGGTTGCGGTGAACTCCATCACCGGTTGCCGGAGCATTACTCGAAAGCTGACCGGCAACTCACTTGGCACCTAAGGTATCATGCTTTGTCTTCCACTGCAATTGGGCGATAGGGGTGATCGGGACATCCAATGGAGCGATAGAAATCGCTGCACACATTGTGGGTGAGGCGGTCACTCATACTCCGGGTTACCTGCTGAACCACTTGATGGGCCACTCGATAAACCAACTTGCGGGGCAGAACCTGCAAAAACCTGGGCAAAGCCAGCCAGATCTCCAGATGAAGAGCCCAGTGAACACGGGTGGTGGGCAGGTCTTTTAGGGATCCCTGTAGCTCCTCCAGCCGGAAATCGGCTTGGCAGTTAACCCGGTAAGGCATTCCCTCATCGCCGGGCAACTCAATCGAGGTCAGGCGAAACCGGTAATCTTCATCCGGCCAGATCCTCACCCCAAAACTGGGCTCCAGCTCAAACCCAAGGCCACCCATGCGAAAAAACTGCAGCCGGTAGGTCTCTGCGGACAAAGCTTCCACCTGCAACGGCCTAAAGCACCGCTGAATCCACTGGGCGTGGCCTCTTAGGTAGCGGGCCAAGGTCTCCCGATCCGTCTCCAGATCCACTTGTCCACACCGTGTGGCTCGCAAATCCAGGTGGGCTTTGTCCAGAGAGGGATCCAGAAGATCAGGGACGCCGCCTTCGGGGGACATGGCCCCCTCACTTGGCGGAACGGCGGGCTTGGAGCTGGCGATAGACATCCTTAATATCCACCTGATAATGAGCAAGAGCCACGAGACAGTGGTACCAGAGATCGGCCATCTCACGGGCCAGGGCAGCGCGGTCTTGATCCTTGGCCGCCATCACCACCTCAGCCGTCTCCTCGCCGAGTTTCTTGAGAATGGCGTTCTCTCCCTTGGCCAGCAAGCTGCTGGTGTAAGAGTCAGGGCGGGGATCTGCCTGGCGGACCTTCACCACAGCAAACACCTGGGACAGGGTATCCGCTGCCGGGATGGGATCCCTTTGATCCCCTGGCATTGGGCGGAAGAAGCAACTGCGCGCCCCCGTGTGGCAAGCCGCCTCTCCCACCTGCTCCACCAAGATCACCAGCGCGTCGCCGTCGCAGTCGTAGCGGATTTGCCTGACCCACTGCACATGACCGGAAGTTTCTCCCTTGGGCCACAGGGCCTGGCGAGACCGGCTCCAGAACCAGGTGCGGCCCGTTTCCAAAGTTTTCTGCAGCGACTCCCGGTTCATCCAGGCCATCATCAGCACCGTTCCATCCAGGTAGTCCTGCACAATGGCTGGGATCAGGCCCTGTTCGTTGTAGCTGAGGCTGCCCAGCCAGGTGATCTCCTCAGGTAGGAGGGATCGAGGGGGATCCGAGGAAGGGTTGAAGGCCGGGGCAGCAACCATAGAGCAGCAACCTGAAAAACCGCATTGAGAGCAGAATAACAGAACCAGCCCTCGCCAAGATATCCTTGACAACCTCAGCCAAGGGGTACCAATTCCCGTGCCGCCAGGGACAGGACTATCCCTTCTCCCTCACCGGCCAGAGTCACCAGCCAGCGGTCGCGGTTTTCACGGGCGAGGATGATCCCCAGCCTCCCCTTAACAGAGGGAGGATACAACACTCGTACCCCCATGCCCGGCTCGAGCTGGGCAGCCGACCGCAGGGGATCCCTTTCCAACTCAAGAGCTGGGTTACCGGGGATCCGCTTCTCCATTACCCAGGTCGCCCCAGGGTTCTCGGCTTTCCCTTCGGCAGCAGATGCCATGATCTCCCTCACCATCACCTCTCCTAAGCACCACCGGCAGGATAAAAAGTAAACTCAGGCGCTAGGGCTAGAGTCAAACCGGACTTTTCTGGCCAGGATAGACACTCTGTTGAGGAATGGCTGTATCGCAGATCACCAACTTAACCCGGAAGTCGGGCCGGGAGCACCCGTGCGGGGTTGGCCAGAAGCGCTGGGCAGCAGCTTACGCTCTGGCTTGCGCTCCAGGGACAAGGCTGACCGTTCCAAGCGCGTATCCACCAGTACCGAGGGAGAAGCCCAGTGAACACGCTCCAGCAGGCGCTGCAGCAGTTGAGCATCAATGATGTCCACACGGCGGGAGGCTGTCGCTGTTCCGGCCACCAGGGGAGTAGGGGTGGCCTGAAGAGGGGATCCCCCAGCAAGAGGTTCTGACCCATCGCTGGGATCTTTTAGCACCAATTCCGCCATTGCCTGGGCCACCTCTTGACCATACACCCCATCGGGGCCAGAGGGGAGCAGATCCAGCCGTCCCTGCTGGGCGGCCAAGCGGCTTAACCCCAGTTGCACAGCTACCACCGCTGCCCCCCGATCCCCCCGCCTCAGCGTGCGTTGGCCGGCCAGAATGCTCTTGAGTTGGGCTTTGGCCGCCTCTTGCTCGCTGCCGGGCAAAAGTTGCACCAGCCCCTCCAGCCGATCTCCCTCAGAGCCAGCCTCAGTCTCTGGATGGGGATCCCTGGCCCAGAGGCGGTTCATGTCGTAGAGCAAAATGGCATGGGGCACAGGACGGCTGGGTTGTTGGGGGCCGGCATGGCCGGTGGCCAAAATCTGCCCCCGGTAGACCAGCGACGTGCTAAAGCCAGAGTCCAGCAGCACGGCTTCGCGGATCCCGGTTTTGGGCAAAATACGGGCCAGGGTGGCGGCGTTGACATGGGTTTTGGTAACTCCGATCACCACCTGATCTCGGTCATCCACACCAAAGAAAGCCCTGGGGCGGAACTCAGCGGCGCTGGAAAGACGGAAAGAATCGATCTCCGCCTGAGAGAGGGCATGACCATCCTTGACCAGCCACAGACCGGCCACAAACAGATCCGTGACATCCGGCATCAACTGGCGGATGTTCTCCAAGCGGGTCATCGTATCGGGGTCGAAGGGCACAAAGCGGATGCGATCCCTGCCCAGCAGCACCAAGGGGCGACCGCGCACCACCTTGTCGTCTTCGGGGCGACCGGGGATGAAGGTCTTGTGGTTGGCAGCCATCACCGGCCCCACCATGACATTGCTGGCAGAGTTGATCCAAGGGATGGAGAAGAAGCTGCCATTGATGCCGGCATCAGCCTGGTAGCGCTGGGCCAGGGTGCTAACCTCGTAGCGTCGCTCCGCATGCACCGTAGCCGCCCGTCCGCCGCGAAGGGTGAGGACACGCACTTGGTCGATCACTTCGTCGGTCAAGGCCAACGGTTGGGTTACATCCAGCCAGTAGTCGGGGCTGCGGCTAAGGCTAAAGGTGCGGGCGCCAACGATGGCTTCGGTGATGCGAAACTGGTTAAACCGCCGCACCTCCAGCAAGTTGGGCGATTGTCCTGTAAAACCGGGATCCATCGTAAAAGACATCCAGTAACCGGCATCGGCCAGGTATTGCTTTACCCGCTCGTCTCGATTGCCTTCGGGATAGGCGAAGTAGTGGATGGGGTGGCCCAGCTCCTGCTCCAGCTTGGTCTTGCAGTCGAACACTTCCCGCCGCAGACGGGCATCGTCTAGCACCCGCAGATCGGGGGGATGGTTGACGGTGTGGGCAGCAAAGTCGATTAGCCCGCTGGCATCCATCTCCCGCATTTGATCCCAGGTAAAGTGATCCTTGCTGGTGGGCACGCCGACAAACCCGGTTTGCACAAAATAGGCGGCGGGGTAGTTGTACTCCTTCAGGAGCGGGTAGGCGTTCTCGTACAGGCCCAGGTAAGCGTCATCAAAAGTGAGCAAAATGGCTTTCTCCGGCAAGGGATCCCCGTCCCGCAGGTGTTTGTAGAGCTGGTCGATGTGGATGGGGGTAACTCCTGCTTGTTTAATGGCCTCAAAGTGTTGCCGCAGCTCCGCCACCGTGGTGTCAAACCAGACCTGTTTGCGACCAGCCACCACGTCGTGGTACATGATGGCGGGCACATAGGAAAGACTGGCCAAGGGATCCAAAGCAAAGGGATCCCGTTCCAGTTGGGGTTCTGGGGAGATGGGCAAGCGCTGTTGAGCCGCTTTAGCCTTGGCGCGGGGGGCGGGTATCTCGGCTACAGGCAGCGATAGCCCTGGCAGGCGGCTGACCCAATCGGGATGAGCAGTTGCCCAGGCTACCAGGGCTCCAGTCCCAAACCCCAGCAGGATCACCAGCAAGCTTAGAAGGTGGAGTAACCTAAGGCGAGACTTCGCCGACGGACGTTGAGGGGGATGAGAAGAGATTTGTCGTGGAGTGGGCGAGGAGTATGGCTGGGATCCCTTTGTTGACCCAGAGCCTGAGTAGCCTTGGGGCATCGACCCTCCCAAGCGCGTTGGATGTCGCCGAGCTGTCATGACCTCACTCCCCACTTCCAATGGCAAAGGCTTAGCCCTCGCCGGAACGCCTTTTCTCAGCAACAGCCCACCCCTAGGGCAGCAGGAAAAGGCAGCCTTCCAGACAACGGCAAAGCCAACGCTAGCCTACCACCCCATCCTCAAGTTGGGGATACACGAGAAATCGCCACTTGTTAAAAAACTACGGGGAGCCCTTGGGCTGTCCAAGCAAGAGAGTTTTGGTTGAAAGAGTTTGAATTGGCGGCTTTGGCAAAAGAACCCAGAGCTTTTCAGGAAACTACCCGCTACTCAAGGTTGCTTAACAGATTGGATTCGGCAATGCCGACGATCTTGCCTCCCCTTTGGGTGATCCGCTTCACTTCTTGGGAAAGGCGGCTGAAGGGCACTTTGTACTCGACAACACTTCTGCGCACACCGCCTCCCACGAGGCCGGATACCTTGATGGTGAAGATTTTATCGCTATTGGGTAGCCCGCTTTCTGAGCTGCTGGCCTGAGTAACTTGTGGTTCTGGAGCCGATGTTGCCTGAGACCCAACCTCTTGAGGCGCAGTAGCAACGCTCTCCCGCTCTAGGAGCAGCCGCCAACTGCGGGGATAGGCGGGGGCCAGACGATAGACCACTCTGTAGGACCCGGTCACGTGGTCATCCTCAGACTCCACCTTCACCACAGTTCCAGCCGGAATATCCAGCTTGGCCCCCTTGGACATGACTTTAATTCCCGGCCAATTGGTGGGCGTATCTGTCAGCAGCTCGACCTCAAAGGCTTGATCCCCCAACAACAACTTGGCCATCTCAACAACTCCGTTTTGCTCAGCATTCGGTGGCGGGAGAGCCGCCCACAACCACAGCTTTATCGTCAGACATTCTACCGTTGCCAGGTGCCCACCAGAAACTTCCCGCGGGCAGGGATCAGCTAAAGTCAGAGTGTTGTAGATTTGTTAAGCAGTTGTAGATTCGTCGCAGAGGAAAAGGGATCCCCATGAACCTGTTGAGCTTGGCCTTGCCAGATCTGTCGGCAGCTTCGGATCGGTTGACTGCTGCCTTGCAGCCCGTAGCTCAGTTTTTTGCTGACCTTAACTTGCCCCAGCCCATTGTGCAGTGGGGTCACCCCTTGATGATGGGGATCGTGGTGGTGGTGATGGGCAGCTTTGTCGGCTTAACCGGGTGGCGAGGGCGGGCCTTGCGTCTGGCAGCCGCCTCCACAACCTCAGAGGGATCCCTGCCAGAATCGGCCCAAAAGCCTCTGCTGGATCACCGCAAACTGGCCCCCTGGATGGCCACCTTCATCGCCCTGGGCTACACGGGCGGCATCCTCTCCCTGGTGATGCAAGGGAAGCCGCTGTTGAGCAGTCCCCATTTTTGGACGGGATCCCTGGTGTTGCTGTTGTTGGCGGTGAATGGAGCTTTGTCTCTCAGTGGCTTTGGGGGCAATCGCGAGGCTCTGCGCACCACCCATGCCTATGTGGGCAGCCTCATCCTGTGCGTGCTGTTTGCCCATGCCCTGTTCGGGCTCAAGCTGGGCCTGTCTTTGTAGATGTCTTTGTAGAGTAGATGAGTCTGATGACGGTAGTCCAAGGTTTCCCCCTGGACAGGAACTAGCGATGGGGCTGCAGAGATTGCAGCAGGTGGAGCACGGTGAAAACGCCGATACCCAGCAGGACGATGGCTCCCACTAGGTAGCTGCTGGCATTGGAGCGCTGCTCTTCCAAGAGGGTTTCAGGGGACTTGGGCGCAATCATAAACCTTCCCCCAGAAAGGGGTTTTCGGATCACGGGATCCCCTGCCTCAAAGCGCGCCTGCCCCATGGCAAAGGCCATTGCATCCGCGGGAATCACCCATTCTTTATAGATGAAAGATCGAGTGGAGCGATTTTCTGTTCTCACCTGGGAAAAGTAGCGCTTGAGATCGAAGTTGAACCGGCTGGGGCCTTTTCCGGGAAAAACATGCTCATCCACAACCGCCATGGCCTCTACCTCCGCACCCGTGGGATCCACCCTCACCCTTCCGGTTTCGTCCTCGATGAAAAAAGGGATCTGGCGAACCACCGAGTGAAGGGTTTCATTTCTCGTTCTCGTCTCTCTCTCCAGGAGGTATTCCCGACCTGTACTTGGATCGAAGTACACGTTGTTGTAGTCCTTTTGAGGAGAGCCTGCCTCAGAAAACGGTGATTTTTCGGGATAGGCTGGAGAGCCAAGCTTTTGTGGGTAATCGGGGTAACCAGGCTTTTTCTGGAAAGAATCTGAACCGGGGTAGCCGGAGCCGGGCTTTTGCGGAAAGGATGCCGCGCCGAAGTAGCCAGGGTTGGACTTTTGTGGGAAAGAATCGGAGTAGCCGGGATCAACCCTTTTCTGGAAAGAACTGGAGTCAGAGTAGCCCAAGCTGGGCTTTTTTCCGGCCATTCTCCCCGGATAGGATTTTGTCCGGGATCCCAGACGCAGAGCGTTCTGGTATTCCCCTTCGCTGATCCGTTCGCTGTAGGTTACATCGCCTTCGCTATTCAAATACTTTCGATAGCATTCGACTTCATCATACTCCCAAGAGATCTCGGACTTGTAATAGACACAACCCTGCCATAAACTTGGGCCAAGTTTGCTCCTTTTGCCTGGGGACTGGTCTGACCGAGATTGCGAAGCTCGGCTACCTTGAGCAGCCGAGTTGTAGAGAGCTGTTGAACCAACCTTTGGGAGCGCAAATAATGAAAACAGAGAGCCAGGAAGACAAAGCAGCCCAAGCAGCGTCAGCCAGTTCATAGAGGCCTTCCTTTCCGGGGGGTGGGAGTGAAGTTGGCCTCATGCTAGCAGTTATCCATAAAACAGCATTTAAGAGAAGTTTAAGGTCATCCCGAATGCGGTCAGTTCCGAGCTTGACTTGGCAACTGAGACGGGTTTCCCCGCAAGGCTTCCAGGAAGGCAAATACTGCAGGTGGATGCAACGCAGAGGCCAAGACGGCAGCCCCGATCACCCGCTCCAGTGGGATCGGCAGCCGGCGGATCTGGATTCCTTCGGGAATGGGAATGGCGGCCAAGCGAGGTAAAATGGCAGCCCCCAGACCCTGTGCCACCATGTTCACAATGGTGGAGTCTTCCTTCACCAAGTAGGCCACCTTGAGGGTTTGGTGAGCAGCTTCCCAGTGGTTCCGCACCGCCGTGGTGCATTCGGCGTAGTTGTAGAGAATGTAGGAAAAACGCGAAAGATCCTCCCAGGTCAGGGTTTCCGGTAGAGGCCCAAAACTGAGTGGAACCAACACAATGAACTCATCACGGGCAATCTCCCACGTCTGTAGATCCTCAGCAGCCCGCGGCAGAGGCAATAGACCAATATCCACCTGGCCCGATCGCAACAGATGTTCGACAGTGGCTGGATCTTCTTCCGTAAGGGTGAGGGTAATCTGCGGAAATTGTTGGCGGAAGCGGGCAATCACCGGTGGCAGCAAATGGGTTGCAGCACTGCGAAAAGCGGCAACCCGCACACTTCCCCCCCGCAACCCTTTTTCCAGGTTGGCCTCATAATCCATTTGTTCCCGCAGTTGCAGCATTTTGCGCACATGGCGCAGCAGCCGCTCTCCCACCGGGGTTAGGCGTGCCCCAAAGCGACCGCGCACCAGTAGAGTCACCCCCAGTTCTTCCTCCAGGCTAGCAATGGCCCGGCTCACCGCCGACTGGGAAATGTGCAGTTGTAGGGCGGCATCGCTGAAATTCCCCCGCTCCACCACAGCCACTAAGGTTTGCAGTTGCGAGATGTTCATAGATCCCATCTATTCGATCTGCGCATAGATGTGATGCTATCTCAGGTTTGAACCCTTCGCCGTACCTGACTAGACTACGACATAACCCCTTCTTCACACTGCGAAACAGCGGGAAACAGTGTGAAAATCTCCTTATCTCCCTGTCATTGGTCAAGTGTCCCCATGTCAAGATCCATGTTTGCTCTATTGCCTTTCCATCAGTTTCGAGATACTCCCGGCGTGCGCTTTTTCGACATCACGGTTGCGCGATCCAACGCCCGCGATTTGGTTTACCACGATGGGCCCGCCATCAGTCCCCCCAACAATCCGCAGGGCTATTGGCAGTTTTATATGCATCCACACCAGGAGGACAACTTGCTGGCTCTATGGGGGGGACGGACGTTTTACCTAGTGAATTTTAGCTGGCGGGATCCCTTCCATATTGTACGCCTAGAAGCAAACCGGGGCATTTTGCGCATTCCTCCCGGCACTTTTCACCGTTCCGTCTCGGATCCAGAGGGATCCATTGTGTTGAACCAGGCGGTGCGCGACGAAAAAGCCATCTTGGAAAAGGAATTTCGCATCTACGACAGCAGCCGCATTCCCCGATTGCTGCAGGTGACCTCGGCACCCGCCCCTTTGCCCCGCATTTGTGCCTGAGTGCAGTCAAACCCTACTCCTCCGCTCCACGGCCACAAAGGCAGAGGCTCAGCCCTCTTTGTGGATCCCTGTAGGTGAAAGCTGAGGCTAGAGTAAAGATGGGTGCTGGGGGATCGACCAATGCTCTCTCTGGAGCGCAAGGGCATAGCGGATGGCTCAATCAATTTGGCGGAGTACATCGACCACACGCTGCTGTTGCCGATGGTTACTCCAGAACAGATCGACCAGGGGTGTGAGATTGCCTTGCGCTATCGTTTCCCCACTTTTTGCGTTCCTCCCTGCTACGTGCCGCGGGTGGTGGAGCGGCTGCATGGATCCCCGGTCAAGGTGAGCACGGTGGTGGGGTTTCCCCTGGGCACAACCACTGCAGAGGCCAAGCTCTACGAGGCTCAACTGGCGGTGGAGCAGGGGTGCCAGGAGCTGGATGTCCGCATCAACTTGGCTTGGCTCAAGGCGGGGGAGCTGGATCGCCTCCATGCCGAGATTGCCCAACTGGTGGAAGAAACGGGGGTCTGCGTCAAGGCCATTTTGGAAACGGCTTTGCTGACTGAGGAGGAGAAAAAGCTGGCCGGGGAGATTTGTATCGATGCGGGGGCGGCTTTTCTGATGACTTCCACCGGCTGGATGGGGGGGGCGACGCCGGCAGATGTGCAACTGTTGTGGCAGCTTAGCCGCGGTAAAGTGGGGGTGAAAGCGTCGGGGGGCATCCGCACAGTGGCTCAAGCAGAGGCCATGATCCAGGCGGGGGCTAGCCGTATCGGTACCTCTTGGGGGCTGGAGCTGATGCAAGAGCTGCGAGCCAGAGGAACCTCATGAGTGGCCGCACCTATCGGGTTACGGGTATTAACCTAAAAGGGATCCCACTGGGGGAAGCGGATCGGATTGTGACCATCTTGACCCGCGAGCGAGGGTTGATCCGGGCAGTGGCCAAGGGATCCCGTAAGCAGCCTTCCAAGCTGGGGGGGCGGATGGAGCCTTTCGTGGTCAACGATTTGCTGATTGTGCAGGGGCGCTGGTCTGCTCAAACAGAGACTTCCCAGCGTCTACAGCGCATCGTCCAAGCGGAAACCCTACAGACTTTTCCGCGTCTCAGCCGCAGTTTGGCCCATCTTACAGCAGCGCAGTACTTGGCGGAGGTGGCTCTGCTGTTGGCCTTGCCCGATCAAGCTCAGGAAGAGCTGTTTGTGGTGTTGGTCGAACACTTGGAACGCATCGAGCGGGCCGCTTCGGAACGGGCTGTTTTGCCTTTGCTCACCCACGGCTTGTATCACCTCCTGGCGTTGGCAGGGTTTGCTCCTCAAGTTAATGCCTGTTACTTCTGTCAAGGAGAGTTGGTCGACAGCGTTTTTTTCAGCCCCCAGTGGGGGGGCTTGGTCTGTGATCCCTGCCGGGTGGCCCAGCGGCCCGGCCCCATTGCTTGGGTCTCTGCTTCTGCCTTATGTGCCTTGGGATCCCTGCCCAACTCGACATTGCCTCTGCCTGAGGATTCGCTGCCTTTGGCTGCTTGGCTGGAGGCAGAGCGTCTGTTACGGCGCGTTTTGGAGCATCATACGGATCGAGAGATCCGTTCGGCGGAGTTATTGGCCAGTTGCTATGCTGTTCCCACGGCAAACGGCCAGGGCTCCCCAGCTTTTCCTGAGGGACATTCCAAAGAGTGGGCATCGGCCTGAAAAAGTTGTGAAGGTATGTATCAAGTCTGGCCCAATAGCCGCAAAATAGAGCATCAAGGCGGGTTGGCAGCCGGTTTCGGATGATAAGTTAGCTTATGGAAAGTAACTTCTTACGAAGGCCTCTCAGGTTTGAGCAATGGTTGGGGGGGAGGAGTGCCTTGCACCAGGTACTGGACAGCATAATCAGGTGGGATTGAAGTTGGAGCTTTTAACAAGATTGAATCCACTGCTGAGAGGGCCTTCTATTTGGTGCTTGTTTCCCGGAGCTGCATCCCTGGGGTGCGGCTTTGGTTAGTTGCAGATGATTGCTTGTGAGTGTTCCCTATTCGCCGGGTAAGTCTGCCCAACTGAGGAGCAGCCCCTGAGGTTCCTGCATCCGCCCAACTCAAGTTAGCGCCCACCTCAGTTCTTTTTCAGATTTCTCTTTTACCGAGTACCGTTAGAAGTTCAGGAGTTGCAGCACCGTGGAAGCACAGCGTAAGGAACGGATTCTGGTGGTCGATGATGAGGCCAGCATTCGGCGCATTTTAGAAACCCGTCTGTCCATGATTGGGTACGACGTGGTCACAGCTTCGGACGGCGAGGAGGCGCTGCAGGTTTTCCACAAGCAGGATCCCGATTTGGTGGTGCTGGATGTGATGATGCCGAAGCTGGATGGCTATGGGGTTTGCCAGGAGCTGCGCAAAGAATCGGACATCCCCATCATCATGCTGACGGCGCTGGGAGATGTAGCTGACCGTATCACAGGGCTGGAGCTGGGAGCAGACGACTATGTGGTCAAGCCCTTTTCCCCCAAGGAGCTGGAAGCTCGCATTCGGTCGGTGTTGCGACGGGTGGCGCGGTCGGCCCACGATGGGATCCCCAGTTCTGGGGTGATTCAAGTGGGGGATATCCGCATCGACACCAACAAGCGGCAGGTCTACAAACGGGACGAGCGCATTCGCCTGACAGGGATGGAGTTTAGTCTGCTGGAGCTGCTGGTCAGTCGGTCGGGGGAGCCTTTTTCCCGCTCCGAGATTCTGCAAGAGGTGTGGGGCTACACCCCGGAGCGCCATGTGGATACGCGGGTGGTGGATGTCCACATTTCGCGGCTGCGGGCCAAGCTGGAGGATGACCCCAGCAACCCAGAGCTGATCCTGACGGCCCGAGGCACCGGCTATCTGTTTCAGCGCATCGTTCAGGGAGAGGAACAGGCACGGTCTTGAGAAGGGATCCCTTGCAACCTCTCTTCGAGAGCGACCTGCACCCGCCTCAACACGCCAACCCAGTCCCCTGGTGTGTCTTGTCGAAACAAGCGCATCACCCCAGGGTACCAGGGGCTATCTTCTCGATGGAGAAGCCAGCGCCAATCGGCAGCAAAGGGCAGCAGCACCCATACTGGCTTGCCCATTGCCCCGGCCAAATGAGCAACGGCTGTATCAACGCTAATCACCAGATCCAACTGGGCAACGGCTGCGGCTGTATCTACAAAACTGCGGAAACGGGATCCCAGCTCCACCACCTGGTACTGCTCCAATAGGGCTCCCACCGGGTGAGGACTCGATTCGAGTGGCGCGAACAGATCTTCCCCCACCTGCAGACTAATCCACTGGATGGAAGGCCCATGCAAGTGTTGGAGCAACAGATTCAGAGGGCAACTTTTCAGCCTTTGTACGCGGTTGAGCTCAGGATGGGCACGCCGACCACTGGCCCACACCAGCCCCACTTTCATCCGCTCCTGAGAAAGCTCCGGCCAGGAGAGGCTTAAAGAAGTCTGCGGGCCGTCGGCACGAACGGGATAGACAAGATAAGGGATGCGGGCGGGGATTGTCTCCAGGGTGGTGCCCAACCGCTGCGGCAAGCTAAGCAAGGGCAGATGGCAATCAAAAGAGGGCAAGGGATCCGTTTCCGAGATCACCTGCACCTGGGGAAGGGGGAAGCACCCTCTCAACAGCTCAACAAGGGATCCCTGGCAGCGGAGGTAGATTTGCGCTTGGGGATGGGCCTCGGCCAGCAGCGGCAGGTAGCGCACAAACTGAATCGTGTCCCCCAACCCTTGTTCGGCGTGGAGCAGCAGGGTCTGACGGCCCAGGGGAGATCCCGTCCACAGAGGCGAAAGAAAACGCGGGTAGGCTGCCCCTTGTCGCTGCAGCCGCCATTCGTATTCCCGCCACCCCTCCTCGTAGCGGCCCAGGGTGAGCAAAGCCGTGCCCAGGTTGTAGTGGATCTCCGGCCAGTGGGGGGCCAGTTGCAAGCCGCGCCGATATGCCTCAATGGCCGCTTCCAGCCGGTTTTGTTCTTGCAAGAGGGTGCCCAAGTTGTTGTGGGGCTGGGCATCCCTCGGCAGCAGCAAGATGGCCCGTTGCAGACAATCGGCGGCCTCTTCCAGGCGATCCTGCAGGTGCAGGCAATGGCCGAGGTTAACGAGAATTCGCCCCTCCTGGGGTGCAAGGGTAAGAGCTTGGCGAAACCAGCTTTCGGCTTCCCCAGCTTGGCCATCGAGCATCAGGGCATTCCCCAAAGCTGCCAAGGCATAAACCTGGGGAGGCTGGGCTGCTGCTGCCTGCCGCAACACCTCAATTGCCTGGGCCAATTTTCCTAGGGTGAGCCAACAACTGCCCAACCGGAAAAGCAATTCCCCATCACCGGGGGCAAAGGCCAGCCCCTGTTTATAGGCCCGCGCCGCTTCCTCAGGGTTGCCGAGCTGCATCCAGGCATCGCCCAGATCCTGCCAGGCTGGTGCCCAGTCTCCCCGCAGGTGCAGAGCCAGTTGCAAGGGGGTCAAAGCTTGGCAGGGATCCCCCATCTGCAGATAAAGGGATCCCAGCAACGCCTGAGCGGCAAACAGATGCGGATGGGTGCGGGTAAGCTGCCGGCAGAGGTGCAGAGCAGCCTGCAGATCCCCTGCCTGTCGATAGCGCTGAACCCACGTCAGAGCCGCCTCTGGGGATGGGATCTCGGATCCCCGCTCTGGATTCTGTGACCCAGCCGCTTGCCGGTTGTTTTTCCCTCGCCCAAAGCCCCGTGGCACGTCTTTGCCTCTTTTGAGATCCTTTTCACTTCATAGCGCCCTCCCCCCGGTGTCCAAATGGCAACGGTGGGATAGGATCCCTACTCAGGCTAACAAAAGGTTTCCATTGCCCCAGTTTTCACGGGCCATCCTTGGGGCTCAGTTGCGGCGAAACAGGCTGTCCAGGTAGATGCGCGCTGCCCGCCGGTCGCTCTCCCCACTTTGGAGCAGGAATAACGAGAGCGCTGCCGTCACCACCCGATCCTGATCCCAGTCGGGATGACGAGAGAGGTAGTTCTGGAGAGTGTCATGCAGCTCCTCAGGAATTTCACTCAAAATGCTGACGCTGTGAGAACTCATAGTCCAACTACTCACTCGGGGTCAAAAGGAGGGGAAAACGGAACCCAAAAAACTTGCGGGCACAGCCAAAACTTGGGCTGCCCAAACAGCACGAACCCGAAATACCAAAACCCAACTTGGGTAGGACAGGGGCCTCACCAGACCCGCAAACAGAGAAGCGAGCGATATAAGTTCATAGCTTGCCCGTAGCGGACGGGAGTGAGGGCATGCTCAGCCGCTCTTCAGCCTGCCTTGGGCTGTAGAACAGATGAAGTCTTTATCT
>DVDX01000030.1 GCA_015295985.1 Synechococcus sp. M44_DOE_062
CCCAGTCCTACCCCCAGTCCTTCGCCGACACCCAGCCCAAGAAGCTCCTGACTACTCCCTCAGTGGGTTCCTCTTGTCAATCTCAAGGTTAAGGTAGCTCTTGAAGAACTTGCTTCAAGGTGGTGACCAGGTGTTCAATGTGAGCTTCCTCGATAATCAAAGGTGGGGAGAGAGCGATGATATCGCCTGTGGTGCGAATCAATACCCCCCGCTCGTAGCAGCGCAAAAACGCTTCAAAAGCCCGCGCTGTCGGTCGGCCAGGGATCCCTTCCAATTCAATTGCCCCCACCAAGCCGAGGTTGCGTACATCGATGACATGAGGCAAGCCGCGCAGGGAATGGAGAGCCTCTTCCCAGAGGGGGGCAAGGCTGGCAGCCCGCTCGAACAGGCCTTCTTCTCGATACAGGTTCAGGGTGGCCAAGCCGGCGGCACTGGCAACCGGGTGGCCGGAGTAGGTGTAGCCGTGGAAAAACTCGATGGGGCTCCAGGAGAGTGTCCTGCTGTTGTCCTCTGGACGGTGCAGGTCATCAACGGAACCGGCAGCCTCCATGAAGGCGGTGTAGATCTCTTGCTTAACAATCACCGCGCCCATTGGGATGGTGCCATTGGTGAGGCCCTTGGCACAGCAAATCAGATCCGGCACCACTCCGAAATAGTTGGCCGCAAAAGGGGATCCCAGCCGCCCAAAGCCGGTGATCACCTCGTCGAAGATGAGGAGAATGCCGTACTTGTCGCAAATGGCCCGCAGCTTTTCCAAATAGCCCACCGGCGGCAGCAACACCCCCGTTGAACCGGCAACCGGCTCTACAATCACCGCTGCAATCGTGCTGGCATCGTGGAGAGCGACGATCCGCTCCAAGTCTTCTGCCAAGTGGGATCCCCAGCGGGGCAGGCCGCGGCTAAAGGCGTTTTGCTCCAGGTTGTGGGTGTGGGGCAGGTGATCCACTCCGGGAATGAGGCTGCCGAAAAACTTGCGGTTGTTGGAGATGCCCCCGACCGAGGTGCCCCCAAAGCCAACGCCGTGGTAGCCCCGTTCTCGGCCAATCAGCCGCTGCCGGGATCCCTGTCCGCGTATCCGGTGGTAAGCGATGGCCATTTTCAAGGCCGTATCCACCGCCTCGGAGCCAGAGTTGGTGAAAAAAACGTGATCCAGTCCGGCAGGGGTGAGCTGGATGAGCTGCTCCGCCAGTTGAAAGGCTTTGGGATGGCCCATCTGAAAAGCTGGGGCGTAGTCCAGTTGGGCCACCTGCTGTTGGATCGCTTCCACAATTGGGGGGCGACAGTGGCCGGCATTCACACACCACAGCCCGGCAGTCCCATCCAGGATTTGGCGTCCATCGTGGCTGGTGTAATACATGTCTCGGGCGGCCACCAACAGGCGTGGGTTGGCCTTAAATTGCCGATTGGCCGTAAAGGGCATCCAAAAAGGCTCCAGATTCAGCTCCGCTTGCAGAGCGACGGCTGCTTTCTCCAGGGTTTCTTGCATGGCTGGCCCTCCAGCAGTAAATGAGATTTCAAGCTGGCAAAGATGGGATCTTTAGATTTGGATAATTGCTGGAAAGCAGATTTAGATAATTAGAAAGGGGCTCCGTCCTGCTAACAGGAATGCTAGGGCAATCCTAATTGGCTTGGGCTGCCTCTGGGAAGTTAGTATTTCCGCTCCTGAGGGAGAAAGCGAGTGATCACCACGGGGCGGTAGCTGATCTGCGGGGATCCCTCCCGAAAAGCGGCCAAGGTGTGTTGTAAAAACCGTTGATCATCCCGTTGGGGGTAATCTTCCCGCGCATGGGAGCCACGGCTTTCCCGCCGTTCCAGGGCACTGGCGAGGATCAGAGCCCCCACTGTCATGAGGTTGTCCAGCTCCAGCGCTTCGATCAGCTCGGTGTTCCACACTTTGCCCCGATCATCCAAACGCAAATCCTGCTCGTAACGCTGGTGGATCTGCTGCCATTTTTGGATCCCTTCCTGGAGAAGCGATTCGGTGCGATAGACCCCACAATGCTCGGTCATGCAATCTTGAAACTGCCGCCGCACCTGATCAATGCGGCTCTTCCCTGATCGTTCCAGCAGCCCGGTGAGCCGCCCGGCAGCCTGTTTGAGTAGGGATCCCTCGTCCACTTTCGGCAAGGCCCGATCTCTGATGGCTTCTACCATAGCTGCCCCTGTGCGCCGCCCAAAAACAATGCACTCCAAGAGAGAGTTGCTGCCCAGCCGGTTGGCCCCATGCACCGAAACACAGGCTGTTTCACCGGCAGCGAACAGCCCTTCCACGCGGGTTTGGGCATCCCGCAGCACCTGCCCATCCACCGTCACCGGGATCCCGCCCATGCAGTAGTGCACCGTCGGTCGCACCGGAATGGGATCGACAACCGCATCGATGCCCAAGTGGCGATGGGCCTCCTCCCAACAGAAGGGCAGCCGAGTGTGGATCTTTTCTGCCCCCAGATGCCGCAGATCTAAGTAGACAAAATCTTTGCCGTCGATACCGCGCCCGGCCCGCACCTCCGTAACAATTGCCCGCGATGTGATGTCCCGCGGGGCCAACTCCATTTGGCTGGGGGCATAGGCGGCCATGAAGCGCTCTCCCTTCCCATTGATCAGATAGGCTCCCTCCCCCCGCACCGCTTCTGAGATCAACACCCCCACCGGATACAGGCCCGTGGGATGAAACTGCACAAACTCCATATCTTGCAGAGGCAGGCCGGCCCGCGCCACCATCGCCATGCCATCGCCGGTGGAAGCAAAGTCGTTGGACGTGGAGTTGTAGATGCGCCCATAGCCGCCCGTAGCCAACATAACCGCCTTGGCCCGCACCACCTCCAGCCGTCCGCTGGCCTGCTCCAACATCACCACGCCCTGGGCTTGATTTTCTTCCAGGATCAGATCCAGCACATACCATTCGCTGTAGAGCTTGACCCCAAAACGCTTGAGGTTGCTCACCAACTCGTGCAAAATGGCATGCCCGGTTTTGTCGGCGGCATAACAGGTGCGCGGGTGGCTGTGTCCCCCAAAGGCCCGCTGGGCAATGCGGCCATCCGGCAGGCGGGAGAACAAGACCCCCAGGTGTTCCAGGTCGATGATCACCTCAGGGGCTTCCCGGGCCAGAATCTCCACCGCATCTTGATCCGCCAAGTAATCGGATCCCTTGACGGTATCGAAGGCATGGGCTTCCCAGGAATCTTGTGGATCAACATTTTGTAGGGCGGCGGCAATACCCCCTTGGGCTGCCACCGAGTGGCTGCGAATGGGATGGGTTTTGGATACCAAGGCCAGGTCGAGGCTGGGATCCCATCGCATAGCCTCCAAAGCCGCCCGGCAACCGGCCAGCCCTCCCCCAATGATGACGATGTCGTGTTCCAGCATGGATGCAGGCAAGCTATCGCAAAGGATTCCGCCACAGCCAGGATGGCGTTTCCCCATTATGGCCGGCCCTAGTAGCCTCGCTGGCAGTCACTAAGTAACAATTGGCTCAACGACTCGCGCGATGATCTGCTGATGATGCTCACCCGCCCTCTGTTTGTGGTGTCGGCAGGGTGTGCAGCGCAGTGGCGATCTCGATGTTGCGGCAGAGGTGCAGGACTATGCGGCAGAGATGGCGGAGCTATTGAGGCTGCAGGATCAAGCTACCCAGCTGAAGTCTAGTCAGCTGAAGTCTAGTCCACTATAACAACTTGCTCAATCTTACTAACAGTTATCTTAAGCTGATCATCTGGCTGGCTGTTCCTAAGGACAACAGTTCGATTTTGCCAACCAGGAGGAGGAGGAAGGCTACTTTGGTTCAGAAGTAGTCTTGGTATAGTGAGTCGGTATCGTTTTCCATCAGTACTGACTAGATAAAATACAACAGTT